>NZ_JBITJM010000021.1:0-148164 GCF_044460025.1 Streptomyces sp. NPDC050161
AGCTACCTCGCCGGCCTACACCTGCGCGCCTCGATGATCTGGATCAAAGACCTCACCCGGACCACCCATTGATCACGACCCAATACGCGCCCTAGCAGGACGTAGGACACGAACGCCATCCAGAACGGGGATCATCTGCGGGGCATCGCCCCACTTCGCCCCACTGCCCGGGTGTCAGGGGAATGGCCGCCGGGCGGCACCCGCCGTCACCGGCCAGGTGAATCCTCGTCGTGAGCCCGCCGCGTGAACCGGCGGGCAGGGACCTCAAAAACGAGTTCGAGGCCGTCCTCCTCATCCCATTGCTCTCCAACCTCAACGAAGCCGAAGCCCGAGACCGTGGCCAGGGATGCCACGTTCCCGGGGCTGATCGCCGCCCGCACGGTTGTGACTGCGGGTTCGGCTGCTGCCCGGCGCAGCAACTCGACCAGCGTGGATCGGGCGTATCCCTGGCGGCGGAAGTCAGGAGCGACGGAGTAGCCGATCTCGACCATGCCGGCCTCGTCGGGCGGTCCGTGGAACCCCGTATGTCCGACGACGAGACCCTTGTCGCCGACGACCGCTTGCCGCACCATCCACCGCGCATGACCGGGATCGGCGGCCATCTGGTCGAGCCGGAACTGCCACAGCCACCGTGCTCTGTCGGTCACGAAGTACTCGGTCAGTTCAACCCCGGCCATCCTGCTGGCTCCGGACAGGTCTCCATCGAGCAATGCGGACATCGTCCCGCCGGACAGCTCGACGAAACGGACGTGTCTCGGGCTCCGCGTGAGCGGACTCTGGCGATCGGTTTCATCAGTCACCCGCGGATGCTCGCCGACTAACCCGCAAGCGTCCAACGATTTCGAAGCGATACGGCAAAGCGGCCCGCGGGATTATCTGCCACCGCAAGTCCCACTCCGGTGACCGTCGTTGCGCGCCGGGGACCGTCTGGCGTCCGACTTCTCGGCGCCGGCCTTCTTGGGCATCGCACTTCTCCTCGTCTACGCGCGCCGGCGGGCGAGCGCTCGGGTGCGGGCGGCAGCCTGGAGTCGTGCGGGCAGCGTGCGTCCCGAACGCGGTCGCACGCGCAGCTCATCATCGAGGCGGGGTCCGCCGGGTGGTGACCGCTTGGCTCCAGGCTGCCGTCCAGCCCACGGCGCCCCGCCCGCTGAGGCGTCTTCGCCTGTCAGCGCAGCTTCTTCACCATCAGCTGTTCTCTGGCCCCGTCGGGCAGGAGATCCCCGAGCTCTCCGGAGAAGTCGAAACCGTGGCGTTGATACAGCGTCACGGCAGGCTCGTTGCCGGGGATCACCGCCAGCCTCAACTTGGTGGCGCCCGAACGCCGGGCCCACGCCTCGATCACCGCGACCAGGAGATCACCGACGCCGCAGCCCCGGGCCTCGGGGCTGACCCATACCGATCTCAGCTCGCACGTGCCGCTGTTCACGGGAAGCCCACTGGCCATTCCCACCGCCTGCTCGTGCAGAAGCGCGACGACGTTGTGAGCCCCGGGCATGGCCAAACGCGCACGCCACCGCTCTTCCCCACCGCAGCGCCAGTCCTTGAGCCGGGACTTGAAGGAGTGCGGAGCTTCAGCCAGCGCAGCGAGACGAGCGTCCCGCCACAACGGCCAGTCGTCAGTCGTGAGAACCCGCAGGCGCACCATGCGAGCGAGTTTGCCGCGACATCTGTGGAATGGTCCACAACGCCAACGCTGACCCCGCTCACGCGGTGAGCCGTTCGGAGAACGCCGAGGTCAGCTCGCCCTCTCATGCCGAGGATCCCGAGACCCTACAGAGCCGTCGCAAGTGGCCGAACTGTGGTCGCACCGCTTGCCTGTCCGTGGGCGGGAGTCAAGCGCGCTCAGGCAGCACGGACTGGGTCCACGCCGGTGTCCAGATGCCACTGCTGGGGCGTCCGGGATAGGCGGAGGTGAGATGGCTGCGCAGGATGGCCAGGGCGGGGTGGGGGTTGTCGGTGCGGCAGATCAGGAAGTGGGGGTAGACCGGGGTCGGGTCTTTGATGGGGATGCGGCGCAGGCCGTGGCCGGCGGGCCAGACCAAGGGGGTCTGTTCGCTGACGAAAGTGGCCAGCGTCGTGGAGTTGGCGATGGTGTCGAGCAGGGGCTCGATCCCGAAGTCCGGGCCGACTGAGTCGATGACGACCCCGAAGGTGGCCGCGAGTTCGTCGTAGTAGGCGGCCCACTCGGTGCCTGGCATGTTGCCGGGCATCCAGATCCGCCGGCCGGCGAGCTGGGCAGGGGTGATCGCGAGGGCGTTCGCGAACGCGTGCCCCGCCCCGGTGAACAGGTGCAGCGGTTCGTCGAAGACGGCAGTGGCTTCCACGCCGCGCGGGAGCTGCCGGCCCGGCATCGTCACGGCACGAAACGTCGCGTCGATCGTCCCGGCCTGGACGGCGGCGATGGCTGCGTCGGAGTCGAACAGCGTCACGACATCCAGCGCGGTCTCGGGGTGGGCCAGGTGGAAGCCGCGCAGCAGACCCGCCAGGGAGAGCTGGCGGCCGATAACGTCGACGCGCAACGCCCGGCTGCCTGGCCGCACCGAGGCGACGGCCCGTTCAGCGGCCTGGAGGAAGGCACGGGCGTGAGGCAGGAACGCCTGCCCGTCGATAGTGATCCGCGCTCCGCGCGCGTCCCGGGTGAAGAGCTGGACACCAAGCTCCGTCTCCAGCGCGGCAATGCGCTTGGACACCGCCTGCGGGGTGATCGACAGGGCGATGGCGGCCTCTTGGAACTGTCCCGCGTCCACGACGGTGACGAAGGTGCGCATGGCAGTGACGTCCATGCCTCTCATCCTAGGCAGACAACCAACCGTTGTTCCTGGCCGCCATGATCGTTGTTTGATTCCAGCCTGCCCTGATCGCTTTGATGACTGGTGGTCAACCTGTGGTTGATCACCAGTCGTCCGCGACGCCACTCAACGGCTCCGGCCCGAGCGCCCCCTCGTGAGGAACCCTCATGCCTGATCAAGACCGCCTCTACGTCCGCACAGCCGAGTTCGCACGCATAGCAGAGCGAATCGAGTACGTGAACACGCTCACCTCACGGCTCAATGCCCTGCCCTATGAGGACAAGGCCACACGCCGCGCCCTGCTGTCCGAGATCACCGGCAAGCCGGTCCCCAGCTCCGTCACCGTCTACCCGCCCTTCTACAGCCACCACGGGCTCGGCATCGACTTCGGGGAGCACGTCTTCGTCAACCAGGGCTGCACTTTCATGGACAACATGGGCCAAGGCCGCATCCGTCTGGGAGACGGCGTCCTGATCGGCCCGAAGACCAACCTCATCGCCACCGACCACCCGCTGGGAGCCACCCAGCGGAGCGAATACGTCACGATGGCGCCCATCACGATCGAAGCCAACGCATGGCTCGGCGCGGCGGTCACGGTCCTCCCCGGCGTCACGATCGGACGCGGTGCCGTGGTCGGCGCCGGAACCGTCGTCACCAAAGACGTGCCCCCCAACACCCTGGTCACCGGACCGGCCGCGTTCGAACGCAAGCGGTGGGACGACTGAACCATGTGGCCGGCAGCGGCCCCGCGGCCGGTGCCCACGCCGGCTGCTGCCGTCCGTTATCCGCTATCCACGTCGCACCAGGCAGCCACCACGGCACCGTGCGGCTCTACCGATTGCAGGAGCTCGTGAACTGGCTCTGAACTGCGACAACTTGTCGACTACATGTCCGTGACGGCGAGATGGAGACCATTTCTGTAGCTCGTCCGGGCGGTCTCATGGGACGGCTCGTCCACCGGGATGGTGGCGGATTTCAGCGGGTTGGCGGGACGAACTCGGGCTGGTCGAGCAGGCGCAACCAGCTTCCGTCAGGCTGGCGCCGGACAACCTGCGCACGGGCGCCGGCCCCGTCCTTCGGTGGGGTCGAGGTGAGGGCGATGTCGCCGCTGACCAGCGTCGGCAGTGGTTGCTCCGGCTCGAAACGGGGACGGTTGGCCAGCACCTTTTCCCATAGCGCACGGATCGCCTCCCGGCCCACCGTCCGGTCCCCGGGCGGGTAGGCAATCACTGCGTCCTCTTCGTAGAGTGCGGCGACCCCGGCCGCGTCACCGGCGTTGGACCGTTCAACGAACAAGCGGGTGATGTCTTCGGGGCGCATGGCCTTCTCGTATTCCGGCATGGGTTCCTCCTGACGTCGGGCTTCGGTGCTTCCCAGCGTGGT
Source organism: Streptomyces sp. NPDC050161 (assembly GCF_044460025.1). NCBI lineage: Bacteria > Bacillati > Actinomycetota > Actinomycetes > Kitasatosporales > Streptomycetaceae > Streptomyces > Streptomyces sp. NPDC050161. Next base: position 4,173 of record NZ_JBITJM010000021.1, read on the forward strand.
TGCCCGATGATCAGAAGTCCAACAGATGATTCTTCTGGAAGCTAGAATTCTCAGTCATGGAACTGAGGCAGCTGGAATACTTCGTCGCGGTCGCTGAAGAGCAGAACTTCACCCGGGCGGCCGAGCGGGTGCACATCAGCCAGTCCGGCGTCAGCGCTCAGATCCGCCAGCTGGAACGTGAACTCGGTGCCGAGCTGTTTGACCGGTCGGCGCGCACCGCCACCCTCACCGTTGCGGGAAAGGCTGCGCTCGAACACGCCCGCGCGGTGCTCGCCGCGGCCGGGGCGGTCGGCCAGGCGGTGAGTGAGGTGACCGACCTGATCCGGGGTCGGCTCACGGTCGGGATGGTCATCGGCTGCACCCTGACGCCGCTGTTCGACGCACTCTCCGTGTTCCACCGGGCGCATCCCGGGGTGGAGCTCTCACTGTTGGAGGACAATTCCGACCGGCTCGTCGAGGGGGTGCGCGCGGGCACCGTCGACCTGGCTCTCATCGGGACCGCAACCGCCACCCCCGACGGGCTGGAGGCGCTGACGATCATCCGTGAGCGGCTCGTCGCAGCAGTTCCGGCCGGGCACCCTTTGGCGAAACAGCGGCGGGTCGCTCTGCGCGACCTGATCGCCCACCCGATCGTGTGCATGCCACCCGGCACCGGCCTGCGCACAGTATTCGACCGTGCTTGCGCCGCACAGAACCTCCAACCCGCGATCGCGTTGCAAGCCAGCGCCGCGGATGCCATCGCCGACCTCGCCGCCCGCGGACTCGGCGTCGCCGTCCTCAGCGAATCGATGGCCGCGAGCTACCGCGGCCGAATCATCGCCCGCGCCATCGACGACGTCGAAACACCCGCCCTGCTCGCCCTGATCTGGAAGAACACGCACAGCCCCGCGGTGCGTGAACTGCTCGTACACAGCCGACAGGCATTCACCAAGCCCGAGCCTGGGTAACAGCGCCGTCGTCCCCACCGCGACCGCCAAGGCGCCGGCGCACTCCTGCCCGACCAGACCCTCCTGGTCGTCGAGGTCACCTCCGGGTCCAACGGCGACGCCATCGCCAAGGCTCGCGTCATGGCCCAGGTCCTCATCGACCCTGGTCCCGGTCTGCGTCTGTCACCCAGAACCGGTGCGTCGTCGACCCCGTGCGGTGCGTGATCGGGACGATCAGCCCAGCCGCCGTCTTGCGCACCAGGTCGTCGAAGAGCACGTCCCGGGGCTTCGGCGTGACGTGCCGCTTGCCGCACCGATTGGGGGTGTCCGGGCACCGATAGAGCGCGTGGATACCACAGCGCCAGAAGTCGAGTACGCGGAATCCCGAGACGACGCGAAGGTCGCCCGTTTTCGCGATCACCTCAGCGGGCAGATGGTCGCTCCTCGTCCAGTGTGTATCGGTCCGGCGGGCGTAGTCCGACCGGTCCGTGTGCCACGCCGGGATGATCCCGTGCTTCGCCGCCTTGCTTGCGCGCGCTTTCACGCTCCGCGGCCCCTCCGCGCCGGCCGACGAGAGCTGGATCTCCCACCCGACCCGGATGCCGCCCTCTCCCTGCACGAGCGTGTCGGTCTGGATCCACGACCGCGGCCCCACCGCCGTACGCACCTCGCTGTTGGCGGGATACCCGAGACTGTCCGCCGCCCGCACGATCCGCTCCTGGTACGCCTTGTGCTCATCGGAGAGCGGCGCGCGGTGACGCTGCTCGTCCTCCGCCCGCTCGTGCACGGCCTCCCGCCGCCCGCCGCGCTCCCGCAGATACATCCACGCGACCACCCCCGCCCTGCGGCAGACACCACCGCACTGGAGACCGCGCTTGGCGACCGGAACGCCCCGGAGCGCGTCGATCCGGTCGTTCTGATACAGCAACTCCCATAATTTCGGGATGCTTTCGTGCCCGAGATCGCCCCGGGTCAGGTCCAGTTCGATGCCCCACTTCTCGTGCCAGACGATGTTCGCCACGTATGCCGCCTTCGCCGTCGGAGACCCTGTCCTGAAGGTAGGACCACCCACTGACAACCCGGCAGATACTGAACCAGCCGTACGAATAAGGGCGACATGTTCGTAGCGGTGACTCCCAGCACCGTCCTGTGCCGGGCGCACGGGCAACTGCGGGACGGCGGCCGGAGGGCGATCTCGCCTTGGGCCAACACAACTGCTGGCACGATGTGCCGCGTGCCCGGCTTGGGCCGAGTGTCGGTGGGGAAGACCAGAAGCCCTCCTGCGCGCACCGCGTCGGCCGCGTGGGAGAGGCCGGCTCGTCTGGTGGGGCCGGTCTGGCAGTCGTAGAGGTCCAGGGTGTCTCGCTCTTGTGCGGTGGTTCGGGACGGCGGGCGGGACGCCGGCCGGTATCCCGCCGGGGTCACGGGCGCGGTGTCCGTGAACAAGTCCGCAGCCGGGGCGTGTTGTGCACGCGTCTGTGTCCTCACTGCGCGCTGCCTGCACGGTGCGCTGCTGGGGATCCTGGTGCGATCACTGGTCGTGCCGGTGCTGGTCCGACGTTGCGCGGGTGGCGGCTTCGAAGTCCGATACGTCGAGGACGTCGGCGTGCAGCGGGATGACGGAGTGCATCAGCAGCTCGTGACGGCCGGGGTCGCCGTCGGCGCACACGTCGCCGAGGACGAGCAGGCGGTAGTCGCGGTCGGCGGCGTCTCGGACGGTGGACAGGACGGCGCCGCTGGTGGCGATGCCGGCGAGGACCAGGGTGTCGATGCCCTGTTCCCGCAGCAGCGGACCGAGGCCGGTGGTGCTGAAGGCGCTGACGCGGGTCTTGGTGACCGTGTGCGCGCGCCTGTCGGCGCGCAGCAGAGGGTGGACGTCCGCCTCCGGTGTGCCTTCGGTCAAATGGCCGGCCCGGGCCAGTGGCGCGAAGGCTTTGTTGTGGGCGGGGATGGCAGCGTGGTCCTCGGGGGCGAAGGCGACGCGTACGTGTATCTCCCGGATGCCGGCTGCCAGTGCGGCCCGTTGGGCGCGCTGAGCGCGTTCCAGGAGCTGCTCCGGCTCCGGGATGCCCTCCAGCACAGCGGGCTGGAGGTCCATGAGCAGCAGTGCGGTGCGGTGTGGCACCAGGGCGGGGGTCTTGCTCGGCAAAGGGGTTCCTTCTGTGTGTGGGACGTGGGTTCCTCGTGCGCTGCGGCACAGCCAGAGCATTTATTACAGCGCTGGATAATCCTGTACTGTAATAATGGTGATGAGCAATGATCAAACCCACTGGCTCACCCCCGACGAGCTGCGGGTCTTCCGTGCCGTCAACCGCACCTGGGAGGCCCTGACGGCCCAGCTCGACCACGACCTGGAGGAAGAGGCAGAGCTGCCGCGCAGCTACTTCGACATCCTCTGGCGGCTGCGGCGCGCCCCGGGCCAGGCGCTGCGGATGAGCCGCCTGGCGGAGATCACCCACTCCAAGGCCAGCCGGATCACGCACGCCGTCGGCCGCCTGGAGAAGGCCGGTCTGGTGCGCCGCGAGGTCCCCGAAGGCGACCGGCGCGGCTGGCTGGCCGTACTGACCCCGCAGGGACAGGAAAGGGCGGAGCAGGCCGCACCGGTCTACGCCCGCAGCGTGCGCGAACACGTCCTCGCCCCGCTCACCGATGCCGAGCGCGAACAGCTCACCGCCATCGGCGAGAAGCTGCTCGCCCGCCTGGACCCCGAGGCGCTCCCCGGCGCCGACGACAAGGAAGGGAGCTCCGCATGACGACTCCACCGACCACCCGCACCCCCACCCCGGCCGCGCCCCCCGAAAAGAGCGCCGACGGTCCCGGGCGCCTGTGGCAGGTGCAGGTCATCGCCGGGCTCGGCGGGTTCCTCGCCGGCGTGAACACCTCCACCATGGACGTCGCTCTGCCCACGGTCAGCCGCCACTTCGGCGCCTCGGCCTCCGCGGCCTCCTGGACGCTGCTCTCCTACATGCTCGTCACCACGGTGCTGGTGTTCGTCTTCGGGCGGGTCGCCGACATGATCGGCCGACGCCGCATGTACCTGGGCGGCATCGCCCTGCTCACCGCCGGCAGCCTGCTGTGCGGGCTGGCCCCCGGCATCGCCTGGCTGATCGCCTTCCGCTGCATACAGGCCATTGGCGCCGCCGCACTGCTGTGCAACATCACCGCGCTGATCACGGACGCGTTCCCCGCCCGCCGACTGCCGACCGCACTGGGCGTCAACGCCACCATCGCCGCCCTGGCCCAGGTCCTCGGCCCAGCCGTGGGCGGCGCCCTGGCCTCCGGGTTGGGCTGGCGCGCGGTGTTCTGGTTCAACGTGCCCGTCGGACTGATCGGCCTGCTCTGGGCCCGGCTGAGCCTGCGCCCCGGCGCAACGCCCACCGAACGGGAACCCTTCGACTACCTCGGCGCGCTGCTGTCCACCCTGGCCCTGGGCGGCCTCATCCTGGCCCTGTCCGAGGGAGGGGCACTGGGCTGGACCAGCACCCCGGTCCTGGCCGGCCTCGCCCTCTTCACCGTCTTCGGCCCCTTCTTCCTCGCCGTGCAGGCCCGGCGCCGGCACCCGCTGCTGGACCTCACCCTGTTCGCCGACCGAGCCCGGTCACTGGCCTACCTCGCCCTCTTCCTTATGGCGATGGCCTACTTCGCCGTCGTCCTGCTGATGTCGCTCTACCTCCAGGCCGCCGCCGGAATGGCGCCCTACCAGGCGGGCCTGCACGTCCTCTACGTCGCACTGGCCATGGCAGCCGCCGCACCGGTCGCCGGCCGACTGCGAGACCGGTTCTCCGCCAGGGGCCTGGCCAGCACCGGCCTGGCCCTGGCCGCCGCCGGCCTGTTCGCCCTGGCCGCAGTGGTGGCCCCGAGGATGAACAACGCCCTGCTCGCCGTGTGCCTGCTGGCCGTGGGCGCCGGCGTGGGACTGTTCATGACCCCGAACACCAGCGCCATCATGGGCTCGGTCCGCGCCGAGCGACGCGGCATCGCCAACGGAGTGCGCCAGACCGTCCAGAACGCCGGCTACGCGGTCAGCACCGCACTGGCGCTGACGATCGCGACCGGCGGTCTGCCCACGCCGGTCAAAGAGGCCGCCTACTCCGGCACCGTCTCCGCTCTCCCCCCTCACACACTGCAGGCCCTTACCAGCGGCTACCGCTGGGCCCTGCTGACCCTGGCCGCGACCTGCGTGCTCGGCCTGATCGCCTCACTCAGCCGCGGACGAACCACCCCCACCCACTGAGCCCCGACGGCCTCTTCACCCTTGGCCATCGGACTGCCCAGTGAGCGCCGCCCGGAGAGTTGTACAGCGCCACATGCCCGCTCGCCGATGGGCGCTGCTCGACGGTTACGCTGCGCCCTCGATCTCGGCCCGCAGCCGGGCGGCGAGGTCACAGCGCCGGACGTGCTCCCAGCGTTGCCCCACGCTGATCCGGACCGGAACCGACTCCTACCGGTTCCAGGCCACCGAGGACGAACGCGGCACCAAGAACACCCGGTGAGTTTGTCCTCGAACGTCCGGGTCGGTCAGTTCAGCAGGGCAGCCGTGAACGTCTTGCGGTGGTCCACCAGCCAGGTCTGCACGCGGTCCCAGCGTTCCCATCCACCACGCTCGGCCAACGCCTGGAGATAGACGGGGTCTCCGCCGGCCACGCGGCAGACGACGAAGGCCCGGCAGACCTCCGTGGCCTGCTCGATGACGCCAGGCAACTCGGCGCGGTCCCCAACAGAGAGGCCGTAGCCGTCGGCAAGAATCCGCAGCCGTGCGGCCGCATCCAGCCCGGGGGGATAGAGAGAAGCCGCGGATTCAGGATCAAGCATGGGCACCCAATAGCGGGCGGTCATGGCGAGGTCCCAGAGGGCACGGCCCGGGGCCGCCAAGTCGAAATCGATCAGGGCCGCGGCACGACCGTCGCGGAAGACGACGTTCTCCGGGCACACATCGTTGTGGCACAACATCCTTCCCCCCTCCGGGTCGGCGAGGTCCGGGGGCCACTCGGCACACGTGTCGACCGCGACGGCCGCGCTGCTCTCATGCAGACGCCGCAGCAAGCTCCCCACCGATTCGAGAGCAGAACTCGTCATCGCCCAGTCCGGGAACGGCGGCAGAGCCACGTCGCCAGGGATGAAAGTCAGCTGCTCACGGCCATCCGCAGCGAGACCGACAGGGGCCGGCGCCGCATCGAAGCCGTGCTCCTTCAGCGCAAGGAGATGGGCATGCAGGGCGCGCGCGGTGCGCGGTGCCGGTCGCTCCACCAACTCCCCCCGGCGGAAGATCGCCCCCGCGTTCACCATCCCGCCGACCAGCGCCTCGTCTTCAGCCGTCATGAGGATCACGCTATCGCCGGATCGACCCCGCGCGGGCCGGGCTGCACACGACGTGGATCAACGCACGACGCAACGCGCGACTGAGACCCGCGCCGCCCTGCCTAAGGGCCGGATCGCTGCTATGGCTGAAGACCCGGATCTGGTCGGACGGATGGGTGCCTTGGCGCCATCCCAGCAGGGTCTGGCCCGGCGATCGGCTGCGGCCGCACCCAGCCCCACGCCCTGCCCGCCGTGCGTGAGGCACGGGCCGCCGGCGCCCGGCGCACCCTCCCCGCGGCGCGACAAGCCCGCCGTGACGCTTTGGAGGCCAAGGTCCGGGCTGCTGGATTCGCGTCGATGGCCGCCGCGATCGACGCGACACGCCACCTGTCGAGCCGGGCGGCGGCTCGAATCGGTGTGGGGCGCCGTACGACGTGGCGAGGGCTACACCTTGCGCATCACCGCCGTGCCCCCGGTCCACCGTCAACTCCTCAGCCACTGCCAGTCACTCGCCGACGCCGCGGCGGTCCCAGCCCAGCGCACGGCGCGCCGTGAGTACGAGAACCGCGTTAATGGGCTCGGGGCTACCGGCTAATCAAGATCCATCTCACCGGTAACGGCTGTACTGATCCACCTGTCGACTCCGTATCTGCAGATGCAAGCCCTGCCCATGATGGGAGTCGCCGACGAACGGCGCGCCACTCCCATGAATCCCTTGTTTTCAGACCATAGTGGGGCGCCATGAGCACGGAGCCCACATATCCCGTCGCCCCCGACCACAAGCCGCAGGAACAGCCCCCGGACCCGACGATCGTGGCCATCGGAGTGGTGGCGGTCCTGCTGGTGGTGGGGTGGGCGTCCATCGGGAAGGACAACTTCGCCGATGTGTCGGCCACCGCTCTGGACTGGGTGCTGAGCAATTTCGGCTGGCTTTTCGTGGTGGCCGCCGATTTCTTCCTGGTGCTGTGTGTCGTCCTCGCGTTCAGCCGGTTCGGAATGATTCGTCTCGGCCGGGACGACGCGGAGCCGGAATTCACCAATCTCGCGTGGATCGCGATGATGTTCAGTGCCGGTATGGGTATCGGCCTGATGTTCTACGGCGTGGGCGAACCGCTGCAGCACTACGTGTCACCGCCGCCCGGCTCCGGTGCGAAAGGCGAGACTCTGGACGCGGCCCGTACGGCCATGGAGTACTCCTTCTTCCACTGGACGCTCACCCCGTGGGCCATCTACGGCGTCGCCGGCCTCGCCCTGGCGTACGCAGGCTTCCGCAAGGCCCGCGGCAACCGGCTGAGCTCGGCCTTCGTATCGCTGATCGGCGAGCGGCGGGCCAACGGAGGGCCCGGCAAGGCGATTGATCTGCTGGCGGTCTTCGCCACCGTCTTCGGCACGGCGACCAGCCTCGGCCTCGGCACGCTCCAGGTCGCCAAGGGCCTCAATCTGACGGCAGGCGTGTCCGAGTCCCGGACCCTGGAGTTGATCATTATCGCCGCGCTGTCGGCGGCCTTCGTGGCCTCGGCCTTCTCCGGGCTGCACCGGGGTGTGAAGTGGCTGAGCACGGTCAACATCCTGCTGGCGGCGCTGCTGATGGCCTTCGTCTTCGTGGTCGGCCCGACCGTGTACGCACTGGACACGATCCCGGCGAGCCTGGGCGGATACCTCAGCCAGCTGCTGCCGATGGCCTCAAGGACCGGCGCCTTCACCGACCCCGGCTGGACCGGCAAGTGGACGATCTTCTACTGGGCGTGGTGGCTGTCCTGGGCGCCCTTCGTCGGCACGTTCCTCGCCCGCATCTCGCACGGCAGGACCATCCGCGAGTTCCTCATCGGGGTACTGCTGGTCCCCAGCGGCGCGACCATGGTCTGGTTCTCCGTCATGGGCGGCAGCGCGATCCGCCGGGACGCGACCGGGCAGGCGAACCTCGCGGAGACGGTCGGCGAGGGCGCGGAGGCGTCGCTGTTCGGGCTGCTGGACAGCCTGCCGCTGGGCACGCTCTCCTCGTGGGTGGCGATGGTGCTGGTGATGACGTACTTCGTGACAAGCGCCGACTCGGCCTCGCTCGTCATGGGCTCGCTGACCAGCCGGGGCGCGTTGCACCCCCGTACCTGGCTGGTCGTCCTCTGGGGCGTGCTGATGGCCGCGGTCGCGGCCGTGCTGCTGGTCGCGGGCGGGCTCACCGCGCTGCAGTCGGCGACGATCCTGGTGGCGCTGCCGTTCACGCTGGTGATGCTGGCGCTGTGCTGGTCGCTGCTCACCGAGCTGCGCGAGGACCCGGGCGCCGGCCCTCCGCGGCACGCCCTGCACGGGCTGAGGGACGCGGTGACGGCCATGGTCGGCGAAGCAGTCACCGAACACGGCAGGCCCCGGCACCCGCGGCTGCTACGGCTGCGCCGCGCGGCCGGAATGCGGCGCGGCGAGGGCGGCGACCGCGGCAACGAAGATCACGGAAAGTGACCGTCAGGCTCAGCAGCGCCGACAATTTTGGGCCCGGACCGTGCTTTTGTGGCGCACATTCGCGCTGTAGCTCGAATAGCACTTCTTCCCGTCCGAGCCCGCCGGCTGCCATCCATAGCGCCATTTGCCATGAGTGACATTTTGGCAAGCGTTTCCCAGCAGCTGAACAGTCGAATCCTTGATTTCGATCTTTACCACGCCCCACTCGGAGGGGTTACCCAGCTCTGCGGGCGGGTTCACCCCGTCACCGCGCTTGTGGATGACGGGCTGCCCGGCTGTGAGGCCGTCGGTGGATCCAATCCCGGCATTGTCGGTAGCGGTACCACCCTGAGGGCTGTACGCGGCTGCCGGGGTGGCAAAGCTGCAAACCGCGAGCGCGACGCTCACAAAGCCGAAAATTATTAATCTGCCGAACTTTTTCACGATGCCCCCTCTTTGCCCCCTCGCTGGGGGTTTCGGAATGGTGGTGGTCAATCACATTGAACGTCGCAGAAAACCACTTTGGCTGGTTCGTGGATCCGACTCAGTGCGCGCTGCCCACTTTTCACCCGAATTTAGCGAACTGGCCTACCCCTTCCCTCCAATAGGTGCTGTGGCAGATGGCTTGATATTGCGCGCCCACCTAACCTCGATCTCTGCGCGTCGGCTGACGTGCATGGCGGCCTGTTCGGTCAGGGCGACGGTGGGGCGGCGTGGCAGGGTGGGCGCATGTGCGGCCGATACGTCTCCACCCGCCGTCCGCAGGACCTGGCCAGCCTGTTCGACGTCACGCGTTGGGATCCGGGCCTGGTGCTCGGCCCGAGCTGGAACGTGGCCCCGACCGACGACGTGTGGTCGGTCCTGGAGCGTGTCGAGCGCGACACCGGCGAGGTCACCCGGCAGCTGCGGCCACTGCGCTGGGGTCTGGTGCCGTCCTGGGCGAAGAGCCTGAACGTCGGCGCGAAAATGATCAACGCGAGGGTGGAGACCGTCGCGGAGAAGCCGGCCTACCGCCGGGCGTTCGCCAAGCGCCGGTGCCTGCTGCCGGCGGACGGCTTCTACGAGTGGCAGACCGTCGCGGCGACCGGGACGGCCAAGGCCCATAAGCAGCCGTACTTCATCAGCCCCGAAGACCGCCAGGTCATGGCGCTCGCCGGCCTGTACGAGTTCTGGCACGACCCGGCCGCGGCCGAGGATGACCCGGGTGCGTGGTGGACCACCTGCACGATCATCACTACCGAGGCCACCGACGCCGCAGGACGCATCCACCCCCGCATGCCCCTGGCCATCGAACCCGCCGACTGGAGCGCCTGGCTCGCCCCCGCCCACCAGGACCCCGGTGCACTCCGTGCCCTGCTGGCAGCTCCCGCCGCCGGCCACCTGGACACCCGCGCTGTGCCCACCGCCGTCAACAACGTACGCAACAACGGACCCCACCTCCTGGACGAGATCACCGATCACCGGCCCCATGACTGAAGGCGAGGGCAGGCGCCCGCCGCCTGCGCCCTCTCCCCGAGCAGCCATCAAGTCCGGTGCCGCCGGTTCGACCGGCCTTGTCCGCGCGGCGGCCATGTTCATCCAGTCGCCGATCTGACGGCCCGACCTTACGGACCTTCAGCGTCCCGCCGGCTGGACACTGCATGCCGCGCGATCGTCGACAAGGTCAGCGCTCGCTCCTTCTCAATGACAAGCCAGCCCTTGGCGAGGAGGGACTGGAGGAGAGAGCGGACCTCGTCGCCCAGATCGTCCGCCAGGTCGTCATCCGTGGGGGAGCGGCCCGCCCTCAGGAGAGCGGCCACGTGGAAGACGAGCGCCTCCTCCTCCGCGGTGATGTTGAAGTCCATGAGGTGAAGGTAGCGCGCCCACCTCCCGCCGCTCGTAGGGTGTCTGGTGGGTCGGTACGCTGCAGCGCCATGGCCAACTGCGACGGTGGGATGCAGCTCTCTGCCCCGGCTCGTTCGTGTCCGGCATGGCAGGATGTGCGGCATGACGAACGACCATGGGATCCATGCCGCGTAGGCCTCCGCACAATGTCCGGGCCGGGCTCCCCGCCCACCGGCCGGACGGTGATGCCATGGCCGACATCGACGGCCTCTCCGTGCGGACCATGTCCGAGATCCGGCGGATCGAGCGCACCCGCACCTACCTGAAACCGGGGCAGACTGTAGCGGCGGTGCGGCTGTGGAAGGACCATGTGCGGCTCCCCAAGCGCCAGTTGTGGGCAGACTGGGAGTGGGGCGACGAACTGCACTGGGACTGCTGCGGCAATCCCTTCCACGCCAGGGACCTTCTGGAGAACATGGTGAACGCCCTCCCGGCCCGCAGCGCGGCCGAGCTGCGCAAGCTGGTCGAGCGGCTCGACGCGCTGGCCGGACGCCAGGACGTACCGCGCCAGGTGCCGTCGGCGGCACCACCGTGGCATGTGTGGTGACCACGCCCAGACCACCGGGCCGACCGCACCCAGCCAGCACGCGACACTACGGAGCCCCCGCCGCGGCCGTACTTCGGAACCTCAAGTGGACACGCGACACGCGGATCACACCGAAGCAAAACCCCCGCATTTGCCCGATGCATCCCCGCCAGAGCAAGTGATGAAGCGCTACGTTAGGGCATTAGCCCTGCTCAACCAGGCTTCTCGATCGCCCTTCGGGGCGGTCGAGAACCGCAACGCTGCTCGGCTCCGGCCGGGACTACCCGCGCTGCGAGGACCGGCAGGCCGACCGCCGTGCCCAGCGCCGCGTGATCGTAGCCGCCGTCGACGCCGCGATGCCTGGGACCTCCGAGACCGAACGCCGTGCGGCCGCCGACCGGCAGCTGCACGAGACGGTGACGGCCAGGGCATGGGCCCGCGAGCGTGAGTGGGAGCGGATCCGGGCCTGCCGGGCCGCCGCCCCGGCCCGCGCCGAAGCCGCCCGCCGCGCATGCCGACGCCGACGTCCCAGCCGTGCCGGTTGCCCGGGTCGCGCTGCCCGCATCGCGCCCGGCCGTCCTCGTTCCGGCGCCGGCCCCGGAGGCTGATGAGGAGTTGGTCCTCGAGGATCTGACACGCGAGCAGGTCCTGGACTGGCGAAACCGCGCCGCTGCCGACCACCAGGTCGTCCACGACCACATCGAGCGGTATGGCCAGACGTCGGCCCAACGGCTGTTCACCCGAGCGTTCGTCGCGCAGGTGCAGCGCCTGTCCGGCCTCGGGTACCTGGACCTCGGCTACACCGTCTGAGGACAGGCATGAGCGAGGGCTGCTCGGGACGAGTTGGTCCCACCGTGGCCGGCCGTTGGTGAAGTCCTTGTCCTTGGCGCGGCGCCTCTCCTTATCGCCCCTACGAGGGGGTCACAATACCCGACCGTCGTCGCCATCGTCGGCGGCGCCCCCGTGTCCTCATCGACCCTTCGAGGGGTCGCAACGTGAGGCCCTGTGCGCGATTGTGCCGACTTCGCGGCCTGCCCGTGCGTTCGCCTGACGGTCCGGTCAGCAGCATCGCCCGGGCCGCTGATGCGTGGCATGTTTCGCTCGTACTTCGTTCCACCCGACTACCTCGGCCAGGCGCGCGCGGAGTCCTTGCGGGCCGCGACGATGGCCGCAGGCGCGGCCACGAAGGCGAGGCATCCGCACAGAACGGCGAGGATCGGGTAGCTGGCCAAGGCGACGACGATGCCGGAGGCCAGGCCACCAGCGGCGCCCGCGACGGCGATGGCGACGTCGACCAGTCCTTGGACCTTGGCGCGGGTGGCCAGGGGTGTGCTGTTGGTGACGATCGCGGTGCCGGTGACCAGGCCGAAGTTCCAGCCGACGCCGAGCAGGACGAGGGCGAGGGTGATCAGGGTGATGGAGTGGCCGGGCGCGAGGGCGGCGACCACTCCCGCGGCGAGCAGGGTGCCGGCCGTCACCACGCTCATGGCAGTGGCGCCGAACCGGTCGACGAGGCGGCCGGCCAGCGGCGACGGCAGGTACATGGAGCCGGTGTGCAGGGCGATGACCAGGCCGGATGCGGCGGTGCCGAAGCCGTGGGCGTGCATGTGGACAGGTGTCATGGTCATCACGGCGACCATGACGAGCTGGCTGAGGACGAGGACCACGACGCCGACGAACAGGCCGGGGCCGGGCCGGGAGGGGGAATCCGCGGGTGCGCCCTCGTCCGAGGCCGCGGGCAGGGCGCGGGCGAGCACCAGCGGGTCTGGGCGCAGCCATAGGAGGAGGGTGAGTGCGGCCAGGGTGAATGCGACCGTGGAGAGGAGGAACAGGCCGGTCAGTTCGGGCAGGTGGAGCGCGGTCGCGAGGTGCCCGGCGGGGGTGGTGAGCAGAGGTCCGGTGATGCCGCCGGCCGTGGTGGCGACGATGACGGTGGAGGTGGCGCGGGCGCGCTGATGGGGTGCGGCAAGGTCGGCTCCCGCGTACCGGGCCTGGAGGTTGGACGTGGTGCCGGCGCCGTAGAGGAACAGGGAGACGAGCAGCAGCGCGGGGCTGCCGAGCGCGGCTGCGACGACGACGCCGGCCCCGCCGAGGGCGCCGGTGAGGTATCCGGCGGCCAGTCCGGGGCGGCGGCCGAGGCGCTGGGAGACGCGTCCGATGACGACGGCGGCGCCGGCGGAGCCCGCGGTGAGCAGGGCGATGGGCAGCCCGGACAGCGAGGTGTTGTGGAGCATTTGCCCGGCCAGCAGCCCTGCGACGGTGACACCGGCGGCGAGGCCGACGCCGCTGAGGACCTGGGAGACGAGCAGCACGGTCAGGGTGCGCTTCTGCACCGCGGATATGGAGGGGGAGAGCGCGGCAGTGGGCGGGGTGCGTGTGGAGGCGAGGGACGGGTGGCCCATGTGATCCGTACTTTCGGGGGGAGGCCGGGGTGGCGGGTTGCCGGGCGGGGGCGGTCCGGTGGTCGTCAGGCGGTGTTCAGGTGTGTGCGGGACGGAAGAGCACGGGCGAACTGGTCGGTGATGTGGGCCAGTTGCCGCTCGTCGCCGTGGTCGAGGATCATCGCGCCGTCCGGGGAGGTAGTGATGTGCCGGTCCAGGACGAACCGGCCCTGGGTGACCTGGGCGCCGAGCGTGGTGAGGACTGGGCGCAGGGCGTAGTCGAGGGCGAGGACGTGGGCGGGCTGCCGCCGGTGGCCAGGGGAAGCACCGGTTTCCCAGCGAACGCATGCTGGGGCAGCAGGTCGAGGAAGGTCTTGAGCAGGCCGGAGTAGGCGGCCTTGTAGATGAGGGTGGCCACGACGAGGGCGTCGGCCTCGGCGACCAGGCTCATGGCGCGGGCGAGGGACGCGTGGTGGGTGTCCGCGGTGAACAGCGGTGCCGCGGGAAGGCCGGGCAGGGTGAGTACGCGGGTCCGGTGGCCGCGGGTCCGCAGGCCCGCGGCAGTGTGCTCGGCCAGGAGGGCGGTACGGACGTACGGGACGGGCTGCCGGACGGGGCGAGGACGGTGGCCACGGGAACTCCTCGGGAACTCCTGGAGAATCAGGGGGACTTGGCGGTGAAGGGTGGCGGGCGTTGGTGGGTGGAGGTCCGCTCGTCCCGCGTCAGCGCGGGCTGTCGGGCATGCCGTAGGCGTCGGCGATCAGCTCGATGGAGCGCAGCCGGGCCTGGATGGAGTGACCGATGCCGCCGATCATGAGTTCGTCGGCGCCGGAGTCCCGCTGGACCTGGTTCAGGTGGGTGGTGACCTGCTCGGGGGTGCCGTGCGGGACGTGGTTCAGCCAGCTGTCGACGGCCTGGCGTTCCTGGGCGTCGTAGGTGTAGGCGTCCACTTCATCGGGGGACGGCAGCAGGTAGGACTTACGCTGGAACATGCGGAGCATGGCGTGCGCGAGGGTGCCGGCCTGGCGGCGGGCCTCACGCTCGTCGTCGGATACCGCGACGGTGAAGCTGACCAGCGCGTACGGCTCGGCCAGGGCCTCGGACGGAGTGAACCGCTCGCGGTACAGACGCAGGGCGGACACGACATCGCGCGGGTTGAAGTGCGCGGCGAAGGCGAACGGCAGACCGAGCCGGGCGGCGAGCTGCGCCGAGTAGCCGGACGAGCCGAGCAGCCACACCGGCAGGCGGCCGGTGGGCGGGGTGACGCCGTTGAGCCGGTCCTGGGCGGGCCCCGGCACGGCGTACACGCGGTCGGCGTAGGGGTGCTCGGCGGGGAAGTCGTCGCCGAGGAAGTGCAGCAGTTCGAGGACCTGTTGGGGGAAGTCCTCGGCGCCGCTCGCGCCGCGGCGCAGGGCGGCGGCCGTGGCGTGATCGGTGCCCGGGGCGCGGCCCAGGCCCAGGTCGATGCGTCCGGGGGCGAGGGCGTCCAGCATGCCGAACTGTTCGGCGACGACCAGTGGCGGATGGTTGGGCAACATGATCCCGCCTGCGCCGAGCCGCAGCCTGCTGGTCTCCGCGGTGAGCCGGGACAGCAGGACGGGCGGGCTGGAGGTGGAGACGCCGGGCATGGCGTGGTGCTCGTTCATCCAGTAGCGGGTGAAGCCGCGCCGGTCGGCGAGCCGGGCGAGTTCGATGCTGCCGGCCAGCGCCTCCGCGGCGGTCTGGCCGGTGCCGGTCATGGCGGAGTCCAGTACGGACAGAGGGGCGGGGGCGGAGCCGTGGCGGGTGCCGCAGATGGGGTCGGTCATGGTGGTGCGGTCCTTCGGTGGTGCGGGAGGCGAGGGAGGGGCCGGGTGCCGGCCGACAGGTGCGGCGGGTCTCTGTCGGCCGGCACCCGGCCGCGTCCGGTGTACGTGATTGACGTACGTGCCCGACGTGCGTGAGGTCAGCCGCGGACGCCGAAGTCGACGCGGTCGGTGAGACCGGCGGCGGCAAAGGCGGCGACGAGCGCGTCGCGGCCCTCGGTGAAGTGGGCCCAGCTGTCGTAGTGGACGGGGACCACACGGCCGGCGTCGAGGATCTTCGCGGCCTGGGCGGCCTGGGCGCTGTCCAGGACGATCAGCCCGCCGTCGAAGACTTCGGTGAAGCGGGGTGCTCCGGCGAAGAGGAGGGCCGTGTCCACCGGGGCGAAGCGCTCGGCGATGTCCTTGACCGCGTCGAGCGAGGCGTTGTCGCCGCTGACGTAGACGGTGGGCAGGCCATCGCCGGTCAGGACGAACCCGACGACCTCGCCGCAGATCGGCTCGACCTCCTCGCGCGGGCCGGGGCCGTGGATGGCGGGCACGCCGGTCACGGTGACCGTGCCGGGCCCGCCGTCCCGGCGCTCAAGCTCAATCGACTGCCAGTCGGCGAGGCCGGTGGCCGCCTGGCCGAGACGCTCCCCGCCGCCGGGGGTGGTGAGTGTCAGCGGGACGTCGGCGAGCAGGGCCCGGCCGGAGGTGTCGAGGTTGTCGGCGTGCTCGTCGTGCGAGAGCAGGACCACGTCGACGCGGCCGAGATCGGCCGGGCTGCCGTCAGCCGCCGCCGTCTTGGTCAGTACGACGGCCGGTGCCTGGTGGTCGCCGGGGCCGTCGAAGGTCGGGTCGGTGAGAAAGCGCAGGCCGCCGTACTCGAAGAGGGCAGTCGGGCCGCCGAAGACGCGGACGGGGAAGGGGGTGGTCTGCAGGGTCGGGGAAGACACGAAAGAAGTTTCCTCACGGATAGATTACGTGTTAACCGTGAGTCGACTGTAGACGTGTCTCACGGATGAAAGCAACCCGTACCATGAGAAGCATGGAAGAGTTCGTGACGGAAGAAGGCGCCCTGCCATCGGCACCGGGCGAGGATGAGCACCCCGCCCTGGCCCTGACCAATAGCGCCGTCGCACTGCCCGGCGGGCACACAGCCGACCTCCTGGCCACCCCGGCGCAAGCCGAGCAGTGGCTGACGCAGCGCGACCTCGCCCCGGCCGACGCCGGCTTGGCGGAGGTATGTGCGACGCAGCTGCGCTCGTTGCGCGAACAGGTCAGGTCGCTACTGGCCTCCCGCGTCGCCGGACAGCCCGCCTTGCCCGCCGCCGTCACGGCGATCAACGACGCGATGACCCGCGTCCCCACCGCATCCCTCCTGCTGTGGGACGAGAAGACCGGCCCCTACCGCGCCACACCCCACCCCACCACCGCGATCGTCGAGCACGCCATGGCCGTCATCGCCGCCGACGCCGCCGACCTGCTCACCGCCCCCGACGCCGCCCGCCTGACCGCCTGCGCCTCCCCGCCCTGCAACCGCTTCCTGCTCAAGCACGGCCGCCGCCAGTGGTGCTCCACCCGCTGCGGTGACCGCGCCCGCGCCGCCCGCGCCTACGCCCGCCGCACCGCGACGAACTGACGACGTCACGTCACCGCCCCAGCAGGTCACCATGCACACCGGCTACGAACGCCTGACGCCGGACACAGCACCTGCGCCGTCGACACAAGGCGACGCTCAGTCACAACCGACGGCGTAGTGGACGGTTGTCGATTGCTCTGGCTGGGTGCGCCCTGCGTGACCTCCAAGCAGCGGCTTGAGGACGCCGTAGTAGGGCTGGTGGTCAGCTTTGCGGAGCCAGCGCCTGCGGTCGTTGCTGATGGGCTTTCGATGGCGCGTGAGGACCGGGAGCTGGGTGAGTATGCGCTGCCGGTGCTGGTCTACCCCGTGCTGCGCAATCCCGGCAGCACCCGCCGCCCCGGACCGATCGAACGAGCCGAGAGCCGCTACCTGACCGAACTGCTCGGTGGCACCCGGAGCCAGATTCTGCGCCTCGCCGCCGACGGCCCGACCACCACCGAGCTCGGATGCCGCGCCGGAGTCTCCGTGGCGACCGCGAGTCGCCACGCCGCAGCCCTCCGCAACGCGGGCCTCACCACCTGCCGGCGGCACCGCTCCACGGTCACTCACCACCTCACGTCGCTCGGCGCAGCCCTGCTGAACGGAACCCCCGAACCAGAGGGGGAAAGGTGACTAGATACGCCGTCTCGTGAGGTTGATGTCGCCTCAGCGGCGGGCCACGACCCGGCGGCGGACGGTGCGGGGGCGGCCCTGCTGCTCTACATGACCTTCTTCATCGGCGCCTTCGCCCTGTCGAGTTGACCGCCGCACCACGTCCGCTTCGGCACATCAGCGTTCGCGCGCAGCGGGTGTCGAGACGAGCCGCAACCGCGCAGGTGGTACTCCGTCGACCGATCATGAATGAGATGGATGAGCGTCTGCTGGGCCTGATCGATGGAGTGGTCGACGCCGATGAACCGCGGCTTCCCTTGCCGACGCTGCGGGAAGCGCAGGTCGCGGTGGAACTGCTGCGGCAGCTCGCCGAGGGGGACGGTGCGGGCTCGTATGCGGCGCGGCGCCTGGCCGGCAGTCTGGCCCGCTGACTGCCCACCGCCGACTGACCGTCGAGGTCGCGCGCCAGGGGCGACGGGATGACCGCGCCAGGGACGTGCCGGCCAAGTCGTGGGCGAAGGCGCACGAGTGGGGCCAGTACCGGGCCCGGCAGGCCGCTGCGGTTCAGGCCCGCACCGAAGCCGCGGCCGGCCGCGCAGGCCGGCGATGTCTCGGCCGTGCCGGTGGCCCGGGTCGTCCTGCCCGCGCCCCGTCCGACTCCCGTCGCCCCGGCCCCGGAGCCACGGACGTCGACGACCAGGAGCTGGTGCTTGAGGAGCTGACTCGCGAGCAGGTGCTGGACTGGCGTACCTGCACTGCGCACGGCCATCAGAGGGCGTCCACGACCACATCGGCTCTGCAGCTTCCCACCGGTACGTCCGCCTTCCCTCCCAGAGCATGGCGAAGGGGTCGGACGGATCGTCCGACCCCTTGGGCGAGCGTCGCCGGGAGCTGCTGGCCCAGCCAACTCCCGGTGCCTATCGGATCAGTGCTGCTGGAACCAGAGCACGAGCCAGCCGACGATCGCCGTCCCCAGGGCTGTCGACGCGCCGCGCACGAGACCGGTGGTTGCCTCGCCCGACAGCCGTAGCAGCGCCTTCCGCCAGGTGGAGACAACGGCGGCGGGGGGCTTCGTTAATCCGTGACTGCTCGTAGGCTCAGAGGTAGACACAACGACTCCTTCTCACATTGGTGATCGTGGTTCTGATGCAGAACGGCTCCCTGTTGCCGCAGGGAGCCGTTCGTCAATTGTCCCGCAGGGACGGGCCGACTGACAGGAACAGTGCCCGGCGGGCGCTCCCTGTGCGCGCACGGCCGCCCCGCCGACCTGCACAAATGACTTCCTGTCAGTTGTCGATCGCGGAAAGTGCTTGCTCATCCGGCCAGGATGGGTGAGCTTCCCCGTGGCAATGTGAGTCATCGTGAGATATCCCTGGATCTTCCGCGTCAACGGAGAGGGGAAGCCATGGGGCGAGTCTTGAGGATGCCGGGGGTGGACCAGTTACCTCCGGGCCCGCGAAGGAGGTTCGTAGACGGTCTGTTCACCTACTATCGGTCAGCTTCCAGGCCGACGCTGCGGAAGATCGCCGAACTGATTCCGCAGCAGTGCCCTGAGGCGACCGGCAGCCCGGAGACCGTCCGCCGCACGCTCCTTGGACTGTCCACCCCAGCCAACTGGAGCACGGTCGACGCGATACTCACGGTCCTGTGCGACCTGGCGCAGATAGATCCTGATGTGGCATCAACATCCACTGACGACCCTTGGGAAGTCGGCAGCCCTTCCACACCTAGGGCGGAAATCAAGGCGCTGTGGCACGCGGTGTTCGACGCCGATCCCCGAGACTCTGGGCAGAAGCCTCTGGACGCTGAGCATCGACGACGTCCGCAGCGGGGCAGTGATCCTTGGGATGAAGCCCTAGAACCTCCACCGTATAGCGACGAACCTCCCTTTTAGGGACAACGCCGCGTATGGATTGAGGCATCGGGCAAGCTGGGGCCCGTGCAGCGCAGGCTCAAGAATAAACGCGCGGCCGCAGTGTCTGGACTCCGGATCGGAGCCCAGACGGCACAAAGCCCGCTACAGAAAAAGCGGGCGCCGCCGATCCCATCAGGGGAGACGATGACGCACGCCGGACCGCACCCCGCCCCCGCGCCCGCGCCGGACCGCACCCCCACGGCCGCGCCGGACCGCACCCCCACGGCCGCGCCGCCGCACCGGGTCGACTCGACCATCGCGTTCCGCTCGCCCGCAGCAGCCGTGGTCTAGGTCGGCTTGATCAGGGCGATCTCGCCCTGGTCCAACGCCGCTGCTGGCACGATGTGTTGGGACGAAAGGCGGTCTCGTGCGGGGCGACAGGCGGCAGATCCAGACAGCGGTCCTGGGCAGCGCGGAGTCGGAAGATCCGCTGATGCTTCCGCTGGAAGCGATCGAACTGGATGTCTTCCGCCGTCGGCACGACGGTGACACCTTCTGGTGCGGGCTCCTGCTCGGGGGCTGCGGTCTCCAGCTGACCACGAAGCTCTACACCGACCGGGTCTGCCATTTCGCCCACCACCGCGGCCCCGAGGGGCACCTCCACGTGTGCGGCCGCCGTGCCCGTGGCGTCTCCAGCGCCGACCATCTGTACGTGAAGTCCGCAGCCGGCGCCTGGCTGCGGGACCGCGGCACGCACGCCGCCTTCGAGTTCACTCAGCCGGACGGGGCGCCGATCGGCTCCGTGGTGGACATCCAGCTCGAGCACAGCAGACTGCGGGTCCACTTGGACCAGGCCGTGGCGCCGGAATGGGACGGCGAGCGCGAGCCGGTGCTGAGCGAGTCCGTTCCGGTTGACCGGGACACCCTGATCCGGCGCTGGTACGTGCACCGCATCCGCTTGGACAGCGAGGGCACGGCCCGCGTGGTCAGGATCGGCACCGAGGCGTTCGCGCGGCCCACCGAATGGTTCGGCCTCGAGGAATGCGATGTGACGGAGCGGGGCCTGACGACGCCGGCGGTGCAGCGAATCGTGGCGTCCCACAGCGCCCCTCCGCCACGCTGGACGCCGGGCAGGGCCAAGAAGGTGCCGACCGTGAATGCCCAGGCACGGGCGTTGCTGAGCCAACTGGACGATGCTCGCAGTCTCGGGTTCGTTGTCGCTGCGAGGCGGCTCTGCGGCGAGATTACGGGCCTGGCCGAGGTGGACCGAGAGACGCAGGAACGGCTGGACGCCGCCTTGGAGACGACGAAGGGCTGGCTGGAGGAACAGGTAGAGGTCCGCCGGTCTCTCTATGCCCAGCTGGACGAAGCGGTGATTGCGCAGGACACCCAGCAGGTGCGCAGGCTTTTCGCCCACGTCAACGCGACGGCTGCTCATGACCGTACGGACGATGAGGACGCCATCGTGAGCAGGGCGGCGGACCACTTCGCTGACCGGGCGCGCGCCACCCAGGAGAGGATCGCGGCGAGGGTCGCTGACGAGAGAGCAGCTGCGGATGCCATCACCCGCGTCTCGAACATCCTCAAAAACCTGAACCAGAGCCGCTACAGGAACATGCGCGACCAGGTCGAGACCCTTGTCCGCTACGCAGAGGTCGCCGGCGACCGGGTCACGGTTCACCAAGCGAGCCAGATCGAGGTATGGAAGCAGCGAGCTGGCCTCAGCCCCGGGGAAGAGCCGAAGGACGACGACGGGACTCAGCAGGCGAAACGCAGGGCGCCGCTCCACCGGCAAGTGGCACGTCGTTACTGGATCAAGCGCAGCTGTCCGCGCTGTCTCGCCGGTCAGGGCAAGGACTGCGTGATCGCCGACGGGACAGGCAACGGCGACTTGCGCTATGTGCCGCACGATGAACGCCTGCAGCCGATCCTGGATCAACGGAAAGCTCGGCTACCGCGTCGGTAGCGCCGGACAGGCGCGGCGGCACCCGGCCGCTCAGCGCTTCCAGCGGACGAAGAGCTGCTCTCCGGGCCCGGGGTCGATGCCGAACGGCAGGCTGAGCGGCTCCAGGTCCAGCTTCTCCTGCGGGGCGAGCGGCGCGAAGCCGCGCTGCTGGTAGAAGCGGTCCAGGCCGGAGTCGACGGGGAACTGGCCGTAGAGCAGGAGCAGCCCGAGCTGCTCGTAGACCTGCACGGTGCGCTTGAGCAGGTGGGTGGCCCATCCGGCGCCGCGGGCCTTCTCCGTGACGCTGAGGCCGCACAGCTTGGCGAGGGCGAGGGGAATGGACATCAGCTGCTCGGGAGGGAATCCCTGCTGCTGGGGCGCCGTTCGTGATGGGCATCGGCGGCATCGAGTACGCGGCGCCGACGATGTCGCCGGCCTTGTCCCCCGCGACCAGGACCAGGGAGAGGCCGGGGATCGCGTCCAGGTACGTCCTCTGCACCAGCAGCGGCGTCATCACCCTGATCCACGCCTCCTGACCGGTCAGCCCGGCGCACAGCGCCACGGCGAGCTCGCCTCCGAACTGGTCGGCCGCCGACTGGTCCAGCCGTGCCCCTGCGGCGGCCATCAGATCCTGCACGGCGGCTTCCTCGCCCGCCTGGGCGAGCCGGATGCGCCCTCCGTCCGGGCCCTGCCAGCCCTCGATGACGCGCTTGCTGGTCACGGGCGGGGGCGGGGTGGAGCCGCCGCGCGTCTTTCCTCGTTTGGCCATGCTCGGCACCGTACTGAGCCGGACGCGGCCGGATCGGCGGTTCGCCGATCCGGGCAAGGACCGTCGGACCGGATCCGGCGCATTCTGCGCCTCGGCCGGACGCGCACTTCACCCACAACAGGCCCAGAAGGCCTTCCGTTTCAACGGCGAGGGGCGTCCGGTGCTGTCGACCGGAGCAGGAGTTCCACACGGATCAGCACCACGCCGAACACCACGGCCCCCACCACAAGGACATCGACCGATTCCCCGCCGACCTGCGCGTCCGCGAATACCCCGCCACCCCCGCCTACGCCTGACCGCGACCGCTCAACTTCCGGTGGGCGTACGGACGCCGACAGGTCCGGGCTGCGGAGGCACGGACCGGCCAGCCGGAACCGCAGCTGGACTCGCCCGCCAGGCAGGTGAAGCAACGGACTCCGCCGGACGGCACCGCTGTGCCTCGAAGCGCACCGAGAGGCCGCGCAGCCGCGCCGGGTCGACTCGACCATCGCGTTCCGCTCGCCCGGAGCAAGCCGTGGTCTAGGTCGGCTTGATCAGGGCGATCTCGCCCTGGGCCAATGCCGGTGCTGGCACGATGTGTTGGGACGAAAGGCGGTCTCGTGCGGGGCGACAGGCGGCAGATCCAGACAGCGGTCCTGGGCAGCGCGGAGTCGGAAGATCCGCTGATGCTGCCGCTGGAAGCGATCGAACTGGACGCCTTCCGCCACAGACACCAGAGCGACACGTTCTGGTGCGGAGTGCTGCTCGGCGGCTGCGGCGGCCAGCTGAACACCAAGCTCTACACCGACCGCGTCTGCCACTTCGCACACAACCCCGGCCCGGCCGACCAGCCCCACGTATGCGGCCGCCGCTCCCACGACGTGACCAGCGCCGACCACCTCTACGTGAAGTCCGCGGCCGCCGCCTGGTTGCGCACCCGCGGCACGCAGGCCGACTTCGCGTTCACCCGGCCGGACGGGGTGCCGATCGGATCGGTTGTCGACATCCAGCTCCAGCACAAGAAGCTACGCGTGCACCTGAACCAGGAGGTGGCGCCGGTGTGGGACGCCGAGCACGAGCCGGTCCTCGGAAAGTCCGTCCCGGTGGACCAAGACACCCTGATCCACCGCTGGTACGTCCACCGCATCCGCCTGGACAGCGAAGGCACCACCCGCCGCGTCCGGATCGGCACCCAAGCATTCGCCCGGGACACCGAATGGTTCGCCTTGGACGAATGCAAGATCACCGACCGAGGGCTCTCCACTCCCGCAGTCGAGCGGATCGTCCACGCCCGCAGCGCACCCCCCTCTGGCCGATGGGCTCCAGGCAAGAAGCAGGACGAACCGAAGCAGGACGTGCAAGCGCAGAAATTGCTGCGCCGCTTGCTCTACGCCCGCCGGACCGGGTCCACAAATCTGGCGGAGACGGTTTGCCACGAGATCACCGAGCTAGCCGGTGTGAGCTCGCAGCTCCAGGAACGGCTGGACGCCGCCCGGCGCAGCGCCTTCCTCTGGGTGGAGAAGGAAGTCGAGTCACGCCGGACGCTGATCTCCCGCCTGAACCGTGCTGTGGCAGATCAAAAGATCACGAAGGTCAAAGCCCTTCATCGGACAGTCAAAACAGCCACCAAGGTCGACCGGACCGTGGAAGAGGAAGAGGCGATCCGCATTGCCGCCGGCTTCGTGGCCGCCGCTGTGCTGGCTGCAACCGAGCGCTTGGACGCCCTTCTCGAAGACATCGGCCGTACCCCCGCGAACACAGGCCGACAGCTCCTGGAGATGAAGGTGCAGCGGCTTTTCCAGGCAACCGCCGGGATCGGTGATATCGGTGATATCGGGGAGCATCGGCGGGCTCAACTCGAGCTGTGGAGTGAACGTCTCAGGTACGTGCCCTTCCCACCACGAGCGCCCTCGTCGCTCAGCCGAGGAGAAGGCACGTTGCTGTCCCATCAGAAAGTCGGGCGGAAATACTGGACCAAGGCCCCATGTCCGCTTTGCAAGGCGGACCGTGGCCAGCAATGCGTCATCTACGAAGGGAACCGTGCGGGTCGGGTAAGGGGAGCGCCGCACGCTAAGCGGCTGGTGCCCATCGTCGAAGAGCTTCAAGAACAGCAGAAAGAGCACCGGGGGGAGACCCGGACCGTTTGGCAGGTGTATGACGTCACCTGCCCTGTCTGCGGACAGGAATCCGGAGCATGGTGTCTCACGTCTGGCAACCCGCACCACCAACGCTCGAAACGAGCTGCAGAATTCACCCAGCGGCAGGAGCCTCGCTAAGGCGGTCGACCGCGGTGAACACCTGCCGCACTCCCTGCGGGTCATCCTTGGCCAGCCGCTCCGCCTGGGCGAGGGCCTCGGGCTCCCAGATGACCTCGTACCTCACCCCTCATCCCCGCCGAACACACGGCGGAGGGCCTCGTCGTGCGGTACGCCGGCGCTTTCGCCCCGGGCCTGACGCGCGCGGTAGGCGGCAAGGGCCCGCATCTCCTGGAGTTCGAGGGCGTCGGCAGGGCTGACCAGTATCGCGATGGTCTGGCCGTGGTCGGTGATGGCAGCCGGCTCACGGGTGGCGCTGACCTCACGGGCGATGGCACCGAGCCGGGCGCGGGCTTCCACGATCGAATAGGTGATCTCCGTCATGCACACCACCTTACGGAAGCGTGCACTTCCAGGCATTCCCTCCGCTGCCACTGCCCCGCGCGCATCCGCGCCCGCCGGAGGCAGAGGCCAGCTGCGCACCGCCCGGGTGCGTGCCGGCCACCTGAACTCCCGGAGCGACGGCAACCCTGGGTGCGGGAGACTTCCAGGGTGACGACCCTTCCCGCTCCGCCGCCCCGCGACCGCGCCCTGGGGCGCGGCGTGTCCACCCTCATCCCGCAGTCCCCACCGCTGTCGCCGGCGGACCGGGCCACTGCCGCGCTCGCGGCGATCGAGACCGTCCCGGTCCACGTCGGCGTCCTCCAGGCCGCCGCCGCACTCCTGGAAGAAACCGCGCGCACCAGCGACGACGAGGCGGCCAAGGCCGCGGCTGCCACCACGATCCGGCTGCTGCACGCCGCGATGAGCCAGGCCAGCGAACCGCGCGGCCGGTGACCGTGTGCCCAGACGGCGGGTGGACTCGGCCGGCGCACCCGTGCTTCCCCGAGCCGTCCCGGCAGACTAGGGCGCCTACCGGTCGCGGGATCCCCAAGCATGGTCGCCGGGCAGCGCCGGGTCGTCGCCTTCCAGGCCTGGGCGGCGGAGGGTCTTCGAGGCGTCGCGACGACGCCGAGGTCCTGGCCGCGGCCGGCGACGTGCGCGGCGCCGCGGCCTCCCCGGTGGGCGCAAGACGGTGCGCGGTGACGGTCCCGCCTGGGGCGCCGGCGGAGAGGACGAGCATGTCGGCACCGCATGAGGTTCCCCTGGTAGTGGGCGGCGGTTCCCTCCACGCCGGTCGACCTCACTCCTGATTCAACCCAGCAGCGCGTGAATGCGGTCGGTGAAGCGGGGCGGGAGCGCACCAGTACCGCTTCCCGCTCGGCCAGTTGGTGCCGG
Organism: Streptomyces sp. NPDC050161; assembly: GCF_044460025.1. Classification (NCBI taxonomy): domain Bacteria; kingdom Bacillati; phylum Actinomycetota; class Actinomycetes; order Kitasatosporales; family Streptomycetaceae; genus Streptomyces; species Streptomyces sp. NPDC050161. The sequence goes on from NZ_JBITJM010000021.1 coordinate 29,719, forward strand.
CTGCCACGGTCGGCGGGACGCCGCGGGCCTGGTCGGTGGCCAAGACATGGGGGCATGTTGAGCATCCTTGGGGCTGCCAGACCTCGTCCTCGGCGTGCATCAGACCGAGTTCCAGTGGAACTTTCGTCAACTCACCCTTGCCTGTCGTCGGGTACGACTACGCTGCCTCCTGAGCAGCGTGCGTGATCAGGAACGGGCGGGGCACACCGCAACAGGTTGGTGTGCCGGCAGCAGATCTGCAGGGGGTCCTGAGACAGCCGGTTGGAATCCGGCCCCGTCTCTTAATGACCTCGTCGTCCCCGGAATGGCACGTGCAGTCTCCAACGTCCCGCGCGCACGGCGGCGGGGCACCTGACGAGCGAGGTCTCATCAGTGAGTCCCACATCTGTACAACTGACGGACGAGAACGGCGATCTCGTCCAGATTGACCGTGTCCCCGGTCCACTTCCGATTGCGGAGGCCAAGGAACTCGGCCAGCTCCGCCGGGCCATGCGCAACAACTCTCGGATCAACCTGTCGGACGAGGCCATCGAGGTGGCGGTCGGCGGCTTCCTCGACATCCCGCGTCTGACCGTTTTGGCCACCCACAAGAACAATGTCGACGGCCTGAACTCCTTCTACGCAGGAGTTGCCCAACTTCTCGTACTTGAAGGGCTGTTCGATGCCGAGTGCTTCTCCACGGCCCTTGGTAACCCGCGGCTGTCCGGGCAGGTCAAGGCCCCCCTGGCGCCAGCTCCCACCGGTGTCCGCAACAATGCCGGTGAGCTGCTGGCGCAGCTGAAGGTCGAGTTCGAGAGCCCCGCCCATGCGCGTCAAGTTGTCGAGGATGTAGCACGCGAGACGCTGCGCCAGGAGGGTGCCGACTACAGCGACTCCATCCTCAGCAACGGGGTCATGACCCCGGTCGAGGCAGTGCTCACCGAAGCCCACTACGCCGACGGCAGCCCGGCGACGCTGACCGCCGCTCTTATCGACGGCACCTCGCGCGACGTCAGCGCGGCCGCAGCCCGCCACTACAAGCCGGACGCGACTCCCGCAGAGCAAGCCCGCACTGTCGCCAGTACCTTCGGCGACAACTTCTGCGCATCCCGAACTATGCGCCGCCGCGCGTACAACCGCGATGCCGAGCGCCACAACGCTGCTTTGGCACGCGACGGCCTGACTATGGCCACCCTGCGCCAGCTCCAGACCCGCGCCGTACCGGTGCGACTGATCGTGGGTGCCGTCCTCGGCGAGGACAAGACCGATGACGTGCTTGCAGCTGCCGTCGCCACGGCACAGAGCTCCCGGCACATCAGCGTTAACCGCTGGAGCGACGCAGCCCAGGACGCCATGACTGCCCGCCGAATGGTCAACCATCTCCTGCATCGGCAGTTGGTCCCCCCGGCGTTCGCTGCGCTGGTCGCCGACGAGGAACTGACGGCCGAGCAGATTTCCTCCCTCGTGCCCGGTCGGGAGAGCGACGCGATGTACGGTCACAACGGCCGCATCCACCCTCTGTGGCGCGCGGTGCTGATCGTCCACACGCTGACGCGGTACAAAATCTTCGACGAGGCCAAGCGGTTCATCCGCAGTGATCGCGGCTTCGGGCAGGTCCGAGATGACCGCTACGCCGGGTTCCTCGGTGTACTCATCGACATGCCCTGGCGGGCTGCCAAGCCAGCCACCACCGATGTGGCCCGCCGAGCCTGGCGTAACGGAGGCGTCCTGTACCCGGGCGTCTTCGGCGAGTGGGAACCGGTACCGGCCAGCGCCGAGCGGCTGCGCAAGTTCGCCGATGACGGCGACACCAACGCGCGGCACACCCTCACGGTGCTCTCTGGCACTGCCCTGATGGCAGACGCCGTGCTAACGCGCGACACCGGCAGCAAGGTCGACGATGGCCGTGTGCCGTACCGGGCAACCCCGCCCGTTGTCCTCGCCCCGTGGACCTCAACCGCCCGGGGCCGCTGGCAGGCCAAGACTGTGGTGGAGGCCTTCGACCCCAACAAGGCTGGCGGCACCGGCGAAGGCAAGACCGTTCAAGTCCACTACACCTACGCCCATGTCGATGAGGCCGGCGAGCCAATCCCGGACGGCGCCACACACGAGATCCTCGTCGAGAAGCACCTGTTCACCCAGGCCAACCCCGAACGTGCCGCCGACGAGCAGAAGAAGCGCCGCCAGGAACAGGTGAAGCGGGAGGCAGAGCAGAAGATCACGCGGGAGGAACGGAACGAGAAGAGCCGCATCAACCTCCTCCACACCATCGGCGAGGCCCGTGCTGTCGTCGACCGTCTCGCAGCAGAAGTCGCCGACTTTCCCTCCCCGCTGACGGAGCATCCGATGGGTGGCCCGGCGGATTGGACGCAAGTCCACAAAAACCTGCGCGACCTTGAGTACGCATTGCTCGACGTGCGTCCCCCGGCCGAGACCGAGCCGACACGGCTTAGCGATGCAGACCGTCGGGAGGCGTGAGATGCCGCCTCACACGCTCACCACAGATCAATTGATCGTCCAACGATGGCATCTCATCCTCGCCGCCACCCCAATTCAGAAGGCCCTCGTGGACTCGAGCGCCACAGCGGACCCGGTCGTGGCCTGGCCGGTCAGTCCTGCGGATCCCACTGCAGGGCTGCCGCTTGGCCCTGTCCTGTACCTTATGCTCGACGCGGCCTACCGGCCCCGATACTGCGGTCGTACGACCCAGTCGCTGACGGCCCGCCTTCGGGGACACCGCCGAACGCGCCCGACCGAAGCTGCCCTTTGGCGATGGGCCCTGGCTGTCGCCGTTCGTCGTGAGCCGCAGCCCGTCGCGCGAGCGGAGGAGTGGATGCGAGCAGCCTTGACCCCACCCGGAAACAAGATCCGCGCTGCGGGATGGGCCCATCCCCGGCAGCAGCATGCTGCAGCTGACCACTGAGGGTGATCCAGACGCGGATACGAAAGCTGCCCGGACCTGATTGAGGTCCGGGCAGCTTTCGTTGGGTGGTCAGACGGCGGGGGCTTGGAGTGCGGTGAGGTGCCGGCGGGCGACGGAGCGGGGGCCCAGGAGCAGGGCGTCGGGGGTGAAGTGCGGTGGGTCCAGGTGGCGTTCGAGGGTGGGGAGGTAGTTCCAGCGGATGCTGGGGTGGGCGGAGTGTGCGTAGTGGTGCAGGTCGCCGTAGGGGAGCCAGGTGGTGGCGGCGAGGTGGGCCAGGGCGCGGTTGCGGGGGTAGAGGCGCAGGCAGCGGCCGGCTTCGACCCAGGCGGGGGTTCCAGCGCGGGTGTCGGGGTCGTACCAGGTGTGTTCGGCGAGCAGGCTCATCCAGGCGAGCTGCGGGTGGAGCAGCAGGCGCGGGAGGAGGACGCCGCAGATCAGGCCGGTCCAGCCGCTGGTCAGGTAGGCGGCGGCGGGCACGGCCGCGGCGGCGGCCAGGCGGCCCGCGGCGGGGGAGTGGCGCAGGCCTGCGGCGAGGCCGGTGGTGGTGGCGTGGATGCCGCGTGCGGTGAGCGGGTGCACGAGGGCGACGGCGAACTGCCGGGCGGTGGCGCCGGGGCGCAGGCCGGCCTGGTGGAGTTCGGCGAGGTTCGGGTCGGCGGTGGGTTGGGTGGCGGGACCATCCCCGCGCGTGCGGGGAGCAGGCCGACCTCGGTGTCTGGGTGCGCGGTGCGGTGGGACCATCCCCGCGCGTGCGGGGAGCAGCCAGGGTGATCCCGTCCTCGTCGTGCAGCACGGGGACCATCCCCGCGCGTGCGGGGAGCAGCCGTGTGAGGTTCATGAGGCGGACACTCCGGCGGGACCATCCCCGCGCGTGCGGGGAGCAGTTCCGGCTTCAGGACGTGAACAAGGCAAGCGCGGGACCATCCCCGCGGGCGCGGGGAGCAGCCGTTGGTCTTGATTCGGCTGGGGCGGCGGTCGGGACCATCCCCGCGCGTGCGGGGAGCAGCGAGCCGACGTGGGATCCGATGCCCACGATCTGGGACCATCCCCGCGCGTGCGGGGAGCAGTGCACCAGCGTCAGCCTGAACACCAGTTGGCGGGGACCATCCCCGCGCGTGCGGGGAGCAGGGACCGCGGCCGAACGCGCCGAGCCGCGGGGAGGGACCATCCCCGCGCGTGCGGGGAGCAGTCAGGCCCTGCCGTCTCGGCGGGGCCTGTTGTGGGACCATCCCCGCGCGTGCGGGGAGCAGTCCAGCGCCGCTATCGGTCAGACGCTCGACAAGGGACCATCCCCGCGCGTGCGGGGAGCAGGCTGTTCGCTCATGGTGCGTCTCCCTGTCGGTGGGACCATCCCCGCGCGTGCGGGGAGCAGCTTTGGCGTATACGTTAAATGCACCGGGCGGAGGGACCATCCCCGCGCGTGCGGGGAGCAGACTCTCTGGCCTGCGACTCTATCCCGGCGATGCGCCGTTCCCGAGTAGTTTCACTGACTCCGGCATAAGGGTTATAAGGGTCATGGCGTGGTCTCCGGTGAACGCGAGGAGCAGCGGTGCGACCGCTGGCCCCATCGACAGGGGCCAGTTCCTGGAGAGGACGGGATTCGAGTCATCCCCGCGAGCGCGGGGAGCAGCGACCACATGTCGGCCTCGAGGCATCCCTCGTCGGGACCATCCCCGCGGGCGCGGGGAGCAGGGCGCGATGAGGTGCTGGCCCACGCCCGTCCAGGGATCATCCCCGCGGGCGCGGGGAGCAGAGGGGTGCATCGGGGGCTCTGGGGGTGAGAGGGGGATCATCCCCGCGGGCGCGGGGAGCAGTGCTGGATGTCCTCCGCGTCCCATTCGTGCATGGGACCATCCCCGCGGGCGCGGGGAGCAGAGAACACCCCTGTGCAGGATTCGACTCCCGAGGGGACCAGCCCCGCGGGCGCGGGGAGCAGACTCTCTGACCTGCGACTCTATCCCGACGATGCGCCGTTCCCGAGTAGTTTCACTGACTCCGGCATAAGGGTTATAAGGGTCATGGCGTGGCCTCCGGTGAACGCGAGAAGCAGCGGTGCGACCGCTGGCCCCATCGAGGGGACGGGATACGAGTCACCCCCGCGGGCACGGGGAGCAGGACGAGACGCTCTGGCACATCCCGGACGGCGAGGGACCATCCCCGCGGGCGCGGGGAGCAGGCCGTGACGGCCATGAGGGCGGTCCAGAACCGGGGACCATCCCCGCGGGCGCGGGGAGCAGACCGGCTCCGTCGAGCCGTGGGTGTAGACCTGGGGACCATCCCCGCGGGCGCGGGGAGCAGGCTACCTGTCCCGGCCGCCGTGACCGCGTCGCGGGACCATCCCCGCAGGCGCGGGGAGCAGCCGCGGTGGCCGGACAGCACGTACCCGCAGCAGGGGCCATCCCCGCGGGCGCGGGGAGCAGTGCCCGCAGTGCCACACCCCCGGCGCCGAGGAGGGACCATCCCCGCGGGCGCGGGGAGCAGACAGGAGAAGCCATGAGCAACGCCACGCCCGCGGGACCATCCCCGCGGGCGCGGGGAGCAGGAGGATCCGGGACCAATTGGTCCAGCGAGCGCGGGACCATCCCCGCGGGCGCGGGGAGCAGGCATGGCCCGGGTATCCCCTCCGGGGGGGGGCGGGGGGACCATCCCCGCGGGCGCGGGGAGCAGACGGCGACGTACAGGTTGGTGGGCTCCCGCCAGGGACCATCCCCGCGGGCGCGGGGAGCAGGTCGCGAAGCGGCTCAGATGCTCGGCGGGCCTGGGACCATCCCCGCGGGCGCGGGGAGCAGCTTATCCCGGCTGAGAAAGTGGGTAGGGTGACGGGACCATCCCCGCGGGCGCGGGGAGCAGACACTCTTTCCCGATTCCCCCTCCCGCCCCTTGGGACCATCCCCGCGGGCGCGGGGAGCAGACACTCTTTCCCGATTCCCCCTCCCGCCCCTTGGGACCATCCCCGCGGGCGCGGGGAGCAGACTCTCTGGCCTGCGACTCTATCCCGGCGATGCGCCGTTCCCGAGTAGTTTCACTGACTCCGGCATAAGGGTTATAAGGGTCATGGCGTGGTCTCCGGTGAACGCGAGGAGCAGCGGTGCGACCGCTGGCCCCATCGACAGGGTCCAGCTCCTGGAGAGGACGGGATTGCGGCGCAGGATGTAGTGGGGCACCCGCTGAATCTGGCGAAGCAGGAGTTCGCGACGCTGTTGCGGCTGCTGGAGGCCGTGATGGCGCCGGGCTGGACGCGCCGGGACGGGCGGGTCACCCCGGCCGGGCTGCTCGGTACGCGTACCGATCGGGGCGCGGCGACGGACCGGCTGGCGCTGCTGTTGCTGGTGCTGGAGGCGCGGGAGTCCGGGCGGGTGCGGCAGTGCGGCGGAGCGGTGGGCACCAAGCGCGGCCGGGCGGCGGCGGTGGCCCGGCTGCTGGGCTGCACGGCGTCGGCGGGTGGCCACCGAGCAGCAGCTGCACCAGGTGGTGAGAGCCATGGCGTGCGCGAAGGCGCGCGAGTGGGATCTGTACCGGGGAGGAAGCCCGCCGCAGCTCGGGCCCATGTCGACGCCGCGGCCGCGCAGCCCGAGGACGACGTCCCGGCCGCGCCGATGGCCCGATACCGCCGCCCGCTGGGGCGGCTACGGTCCGGTGGGTCGCCTGGGGTCAGTCTTCGTCGACGCCTCGTCGAGCCCGGGAGCGTCCGGGTCTCGCAGCGGCGCGGGCCGCTACCGGCGGGGGTGGAGCCGGGCAGCTGACGACGAGATGACTGCCTCCCGCACGGAAGAATGCGGGTACGGGTACGTACCCGTACTCTTGAGTCATGGGAAGGAGCACGTTGATGTCTGATGCCAATGTCCGTATCCCCGAGGAGGCCAAGGACCGCCTCGCCGCGATCGCCGCCGCCGAAGGCCTGTCGCTGCGCGCGTATCTGGCCCGTCTGGCCGAGACGATGAAGACGCCGGCCGAGCGTGCCGAGCAGGCCGAGCAGGCCCGTGCCGCGCTGAAGAAGTGGAACGGCTACGCGCCGACAACGGCCGAGCAGCAGGATCTCGACGGTGAGCTGGACCGGCGCCTGGCCCAGGCGGTCGCCCGGTGAGCGAGATGCACATCGTGTTGGACGAGATGGCCATGGCCGCAGCAGGCCAGGGCAATGTCCTGGCCTCCCGTCTTATCCACCGGGCCCACGCCGAGGCCGGCTGGTTCCTCTACGCGCCCTCGTGTGCGCTCGTCGAAGCCGACCGGGCGCGGCCCGGGACGGCCGAGCACCTGGCGGCACTGCCGGGCGTCACCGTCCTCGACCTGGACCTGCCTGCCGCACTGGCCGTGGCCCGGCAGGAGTCGTGGGCCGCGGCCCACAGCCAGTACGCAGCGCAGCCCACCCCCGAGCGTCCGGGCGGGGCAATCGTCGCCACCACCGCCCCGCACCGATGGGAGGGCGAGCCGGTCCGCGTTCTGGACCTGAGTTCCTGACCCGCCTGGGCCGCGGAACCGGCGCGGGGGCGGGGTTCCGGAGCGCGGTGAAGTGCCGACGGGCGACGGAGCAGGGCGTCGGGGGTGAAGTGCGGCGGGTCCAGGTGGCGTCCGAGGGCGGACAGATAGGGACCATCCCCGCGTGTGCGGGGAGCAGAGCTCGAGGTCGAGGATCCTGCCCTCGGTCAGGGGACCATCCCTGCCCGCGGGGATGGTCCCTCGTCATCGCTCATCCCCTCATCCACGGTCTGGCGATCGCCCTCCGGGGCGGTCGGGAATCGCAATGCTGCTCGGCTCCGGCCGGGACTGCCCGCGCTGCGAGGATCGGCAGGCCGACCGCTGTGCCCAGCGTCGCGTGATCGTGGCCGCCGTCGACGCCGCGATGCCTGGGACCTCCGAGGCCGAGCGCCGTGCGGCCGCCGACCGGCAGCTGCACGAGATGGTGACGGCCAGGGCATCGGCCCGCGAGCGTGAGTGGGAGCGGATCCGGGCCTGCCGGGCCGCTGCCCCGGCCCGCGCCGAAGCCGCGCAGGCTGACGCTGACGTCCCAGCCGTGCCGGTCGCCCGGGTCGTGTTGCCCGCACCGAGCCCGGCCGTCCTCGTTCCGGCGCCGGGGGCTGATGAGGAGTTGGTCCTCGAGGATCTGGCACGCGAGCAGGTCCTGGACTGGCGCAACCGCGTCGCTGCCGACCACCAGGTCGTCCACGACCACATCGAGCGGTACGGCCAGACGTCGGCCCAACGGCTGTTCACCCGAGCGTTCGTCGCGCAGGTGCAGCGCCTGTCCCGGCTCGGGCACCTGGACCTCGGCTACACCACCTGGGGGCAGGCATGAGCGCCGCCGAGGTGTCCGGCGGCGACCTGGCCCGGGTCACCGCGGCCGCCAACACCTCGGCTGCGCGGCCATACCCACTGCCTTCCAGCGCACTGCCTGAACCTTGACGGGCGGAAGCGAAGTGCAGGTCAGGTCAGGTCGGAGGCGGTCAGGGATCTGGCCGTGCTGCGTGACCAGCGCGAGGTGTTCGGCCCGGTCGGCCGCCGTCGGCCTCATTGACGCCGACCGGCTCCAGCGCACCGGCGACAGCCAGAAAGCCATCCAGCCCGCCATCGATACCGCAGCCCCGGATGTCCGCGGACATGCAGGAGTTGCTGATGTCCCCGGACGCCGCCCAGAAATTGCTCGCGTTCTTCCAACCCGGCTGAGCCCTCCCCACCTCCCGGGCCGCGCCCCTTTAGGGAAGACCCCCCTTTAGGGAAGACCCCCCTTTAGGGAAGACCCCCCTTTAGGGAAGACCCCACCCTGGTCGGTTGCCCAGGGACGGAACGTCTCGAGGGCCGGAAGCCGATGAACCCTTCGGTGCGATCACTGCTGTGGCCCCGCGCGGGAGCCGGATCGTGATGCGGCCGGGGGCGGTCTCCCGCCAGGACAGCGGGCGGCCCCGGTCGTCGCGTACCGACAGCTCGCCGCGCAGACCGTGCTCCAGCGTCAGCGGCGCCCCGGCCTCGCTGTGCACGCGGATCCAGCGCGTCACACCGCCCGCGCGGTCTGCGTCCACGAGGAACGCGCCCTGGGCGCGCAGGGATGCGAACGACGCGTCCGGCCAGCGCTTCGACACGGACGGGAAGACCTTGAGCACTCCGTCGTGGCTCTGCACCGCCATGTCCAGCATCGACCGGGCCGCTGCCAGCGGGCTCTCCAGAGCGAAGTTCTTGCCCTCGCGGTACATGGTGTTCGCGGTCATCGCGCAGTCCGCGACGACCTTCAGGTCCGTGAAGAAGGTCAGGAAGTCCAGAGCCTTCTCCGGCTCGTTCATGACCGCGTACATGGACGAGGCCGTGGCGTAGCTGTAGCCGTGCCACAGCTGCTGCATCGAGACCCAGTGCGCCATGCTGCGCGCCATGACGTCGCGGTCGGCGGCGCGGTCCCAGACGCGTTCGCGCAGCGGGTACAGCCACAGCAGATGCGAGTGGTGACGGTGCGAGTCGGCAAGCGGGACGTCCTTGCCGATCATGACGCCGGCCTTGGGGTCCTCGGCGTACGGGGTCAGCCGGGCCGCGATGTCCCGCCAGAGCGGCTCCTTGGGGTGGTTCGTGCGCAGGATGCGGGCCGTCTGTAGGAGCGTGCGGGTGCCCCAGCGGATCAGGGACAGGTCGTAGGTGCAGTCGGCGGCGTTCGCGTACTCGGGGGAGCGGGTCTGCGGCAGGTGGAGCTTTCCGTCCGGGCCCTCGTGGAGGAAATGGGCGTAGAAGTTGATCGCGTTCGTGAGGATCGGGAAGAGCGTGTCGCGGAGTATGGACGTGTCGAGGCTGTGGGTGTACGCCTGCCAGACGTTGTGCATGGCCCAGGTCAGATTGCCGAAGTTGTCGGAGACATGGTTGCTGCCGGGGGCGCCCACGTCGTACGTGTCACCCGCTCTGAGCTGCCAGTCAGAGGGGTGGCCGAGGGCGTAGCTCTCGCCGTCGCGGTACGCCGCCGGGACCGATGTGGGCAGGTTCTTCTCGTACTTGGCGAATGTGCTGGTCACCGAGTCGAGTTCGGGATGGTTCGAGCCGTGGATCGGGGCCGTGCCGATCTGGACGTTCAGGTTCCACCACACGGCGGTCCAGTTGTTGCCGGTCTCAGGGAACCACGGGCCCCATTCGGAGACCGTCGGGCCGCCCGCACGCGTGGCCGCGGCGAGTTTGTAGAGCTGGTTGACGTAGAAGGTCTGCAGACGCTTGTCGGGGACCGAGAAGAAGCTGCGGTGGTGGAAGCCGTGCCACCAACGGCGGTGGCCGGCGACCTGGTCGTCCGGGTCGGTGGTCAGGGCGCGGTCGACCTGGGCGCGTGCGGCGTCCGTGGTCTTCGCCACGTCGCCGGACGCGGCGTAGGCGACGTGCGCGGCCAGCAACCTGCTGGTGCCCGCGCGCCGTTCGCGCCAGGCGGTCGTCCAGCCGCCGCCCGCGAGGAGAGGCTGCTGGACCTGGCCGGTGGTGACCTTCGGGTCAGGGTTCGGGGTGTACTCGGGCGGCTTGCCGGAGGTGCGGGTGGTGGCGGCCGGCAGCCACTGGAACGTCCAGGCCGCGGCCTCCTCGGCCTGGCTGGGCCGGGTCGAGACGAGGAGGGTGCTCGTGTCGTTGTGGACGAGGGCGCTGAGGTGCAGGCTGCCCCGGGTGGTGGTGACCGTGCCGCGGAGTTCGGCGTCGTACGGGTCGAGGGTCCAGTCGACGGCCGTGATGTCACCGGCGAGCGTGAGGGTGAAGTAGCCGATGGGCAGGCGGGAGTAGCCGATGCCGCTGCGCCACTGGCCGCGATGGTCCTGGACCTCGGTGTGGCTGAGCATCAGTTTGAGGGTGTTGGCGGTGCCGCCCTTGTAGAGCTGGGCGCCGAGTCGGCCGTTGGCGAGGAACGGTGCGTCCTGCCAACCGGTGGGCAGGCGACGCCAGTTCATCGCCGCGGCGCGGGCCGTCGACTCGTACGGGTCCGGGGTGCGCGACCGGGCCGCTGGAGCGGCCCATGCCGCGGGGGAGGCAACCGTCCACGTGGCTGTTGTCGCCACTGTCGCGGCGATGAAGTGACGGCGGTCGAGGCGGGGCATGCGGGCCCTTTCGTCACGGTCGAGGACTGACATGGCAGGCGGCGGTTACCGGACACTGCACCGCTGCTCAGCGGGTCCACGCCACCTTGAACACCCACACGTGCTCGCCCGCCTTGCGTGCCGCCTTGGGGACGTCGATCACCAGCGCGTCCCCGGAGGTGCGCCAGGTCAGCGGGCGCCGGTACCCCAGCATCGTCACCTTGTCCCCGGCCCGTATCGGTACCGGTGCCTCGACGGTGAGCTGGGCGCCGGGCTCGGCCAGGGAGTGGATGTAGAAGGCGTCGTTCGGCCGGACGGTGAAGCGCAGGTCTTCGCCGAGCTGTGCCATGCGGGACCAGTAGGTCGTCTCGTGGATCGCCTCGCCGTTGACCTTGAGCCACCGGCCGGTCTCGCGCAGCCGGGTCTGCATGATCTCGGGAATGGTGCCGTCCGCCCGCGGTCCGATGTCCAGGAGGAAGTTGCCGTTCTTGGAGACGATGTCGACGAGATGGTGCACGACCTCTTCGGTGGTCATGTACTGGTCGTCGGGGGTCTGCGTGTTGTAGCCGTAGCTGTGGGGGTCGAGGCCGCGGCTGGACTCCCACTTGGCGACGACCGTGTTCTCGTATGTCGTGTACTCGGGTGTCGTGAAGTCGTGGAACGGGATGCCCGCGCGGTTGTTGACGGCGACCTCGCGCGGCTTCGGCCGGTTCTTGCCGTGGTTGAAGTACTCGGACAGGACGTTCAGGCTGTCGTTCGGGCCGCCGATGTCGCACCACAGCAGCTCGGGGTCGTAGCCGCCCTGGATCAGCTCCAGCATCTGCTTGGCCTGGTAGTCCTTCACGAAGTCCTTGCCGGAGGTGTATCCGGTGTACGGCACGGGCTCCAGGGTGTAGGGATTGCGCGGCGGGTAGAGCTCGCCCTTCCACGGCATGTCCGGGTTGAACCACTCGGGCATCGAGAAGTACAGGGCGCGGTGCAGTTCGGGCGTGTAGCGGCGCGACGCGTCGAACAGCTCCTTGACCAGGTCCCGCTTCGGGCCCGTCTTCACGGAGTTGCGGTCGGAGACCTTGGTGTCCCAGAGGGCGAAGCCCTCGTGGTGTTTGGACGTCAGGACGTGGTAGCGGGCACCCGCGTCGCGGAACAGTTCCACCCATGCGCGCGGGTCGAACCTCTTCGCCGTGAACATCGGGATGAAGTCGTCGTACGCGAAGTCCTCGCCGTAGGTGTCGCGGTGGTGGGCGTGGGTGGGGTTGTCCCTGTCCTGCATGTGGCGCCAGTACCACTCGGCGTACTGCTTGCCGACGGGCGCCCAGGCGGGCACCGAGTAGACGCCCCAGTGGATGAAGATGCCGAACTTTGCGCCGTGGAACCAGTGGGGCGCCTGATGCGTCGCCAGCGAGTCCGCGGTCGGCCGGTAGTCGGGCACCCCGAGCGTCAGGCTTCGGCAGGTGTCGGCCACCGTCCGGCCACCCCCCTTGGCGACGATCCGGCCCTTCTGCTGCGTGCCGGGCGGAACCCCGACGCGATTGCGGATGCCGATCCGGACCCTGGCCTGCTCGCCGGGGTCGAGGCGGGTGACGGGGGTGGCGCTCACGGTACGGGCGCCGGGGACGTCGACGGCGATGGATACCGCGTCGGCTGACAGCAGGGTGACCGTGCCCGCGTTGACCACCGTCGCCTCGACGCTCTGGGCGCCGTTCGACTCCAGGAGCGAGACGGTGGAGCGGGCGTCGCGCAGCGTCAACGCCCGGCCCTGTGCCACGGGTTGGAGGGTGAGCGCGAAGAGGTGCAGCGAGGTCTTGTCCGGCTCGGGCCTGCTGGTGGTCGGCAGGGTGATCGCCACGGCCTCGCGGCGCCGGTCGAGCCACAGCTCGGCCACGCCGATGCCTACGGGGTGCTGGTCCTTCGTGCCGTCCGGCTGGTAGCGGTAGGCGGCCGTGAGGCCGGTGGCGCCCGCGCACCAGTCGGGCCCGCCGAGGTCCGCGGTCGTGGTGGATCCGTCGGCGTAGTGCACGGTGGCCTTGCCCACGGCGGAGCCGTAGCTGCCCGCGGCGAGGAAGAACGCCGAGAGATAGCGGCCCTTGGGCAGGTCCACGCGCTGGCCGAGGGCGACGACGTTGTTCTTGGCGCCGTCCGCGGAGGACGGGAAGTCATAGGGGACGCCGTCGACCGTGAGGCGTCCGGCGGGAAGCTCCTCACCGGGGAAGGTGTGCCCGGCCCCGTCGAAGTTCCCGCCACCCGCGGCGGCGGTGTCGATGCCGTCGTTGTCGAACCACCGCTCCAGGGAGACGGGGACGGGCGCGGGTGCGGTGCCCCAGTGGCCGGCTTCTCCTTCGGGCTCGCTCCGTTCCGGAAGGGCGGACGCGGACGCGGGGGCGGCGTGAGCCGCGGACCCCGGGATGAGAGTGGCTCCTACGGCCGCCCCTGCCGTTGCTCCGATGAATCCGAGTGCCTGACGTCTGGGGAGCCCGGCCGCAGAGGCGATAGAGGTCCCAGAGGTCCCAAAAGTCCCGCAACGCTGAGAAAGTTCAGGATGCTCGGTCATGCCATCCGATGATTGAAGCGTGTTGAGGACCTGTCAATACTCTGCAACCGCGTCTATTTCCGGCACATCAAGGACCGTGGCCTCTCATACCTCCGAGCTTTCATGGGCGGTGCGTGCGAGCAGCGTGGCGGTGGGCATGCGAGCCCCAGTCATCGGATCTATCGCCCCTGCTCATGACGCCCATTCGGACTCAACGGCCATACGAGCAGCAGAGGTTGGCAGGTGCACCCCTCTTGCTGGAAGCGTGAGCCATGCATTACACCGATATCTAGCCACCGGTCATCGGATGACTCAAGGGAGTCCCCATGGACGACGACGGGCACCTGCACGCCGACCGACGGATGATCTTACGCAGCGGGGCAGCTGCCCTGACCGGACTCGCGATCGCCCGACCTGCCGCCGCGACCACCTCCGTGAGCGCCTCCGCGGCCGGCGGGCGCCGACTGCCGTTCCTGCTCGACATGGCGCAGAGCAACCCGGGCGAGCCACCTGTCAAGAGCCGCTTCGACGACCCCCGCCTGCTGGCCGGCTACGGCTACGACGGGCAGGTCGTCAACGAGTTCCGTCCGCCGCACACCGCCGTCACCTTCGACTCCGTCGACCCGCGGATCTTCCCACCCGGTTCCGACGGCCGCGCCTGGGTCGAGGCCACCGCCCGCCATATCGACGCACGCATCTCCCGCGCCCACGCCGCCGGCCTCGCCGCGTACTACTTCACCGACATCATCATGCTGCCCAAGCACCTCGTGGAGCTGTACGGCGACCGGATCCTCGACGGCTCGGGCCGCATTGACCTCGCCAGACCGTTCACCCAGCAGGTCCACCGCCTGATGCTCAAGGAGGTCTTCGCCCGTTTCCCCGGGCTGGACGGACTCGTCGTCCGCACGGGCGAGACCTACCTGCAGAACGTCCCGCACCACACCGGCAACAATCCCGTACTGCACGGTGCCGACAGCCACTTGACGCTGCTGGGCATCCTGCGCGACGAGGTCTGCGAACGCGCCGGCAAGCGCGTGTTCTACCGCACCTGGTCCACCGGCGACGACAGACTCACCGCCGACCCCGACTACTACCGCAGCGTCACCGACCAGGTGCCGGTCCACGACAATCTGCTGTTCTCCATCAAACACACCTCACGTGACTTCTGGCGCACGGTCCCCTTCAACCCCACCATCGGCGTCGGCCGCCACCGTCAGATCGTCGAGGTCCAGTGCCAGCGCGAGTACGAGGGCAAGGGCGCGTGCCCTGACTATGTGCTCGACGGTGTCATCAACGGCTTCGAGGAGTTCCGCGCCGCCCCGGGCCCCACCGGCCTCGCCCACGTCGCCGCCAACCCGATCGTCTCGGGAGTCTGGACCTGGTCCCGCGGGGGCGGCTGGCGCGGCCCCTACCTCGACAACGAGCTGTGGTGCGACCTCAACACCTGGGTCGCGGCCCGCTGGACCCGCGACACCGGCCGCACGGAGGCCGACGTCTTCGCCGAGTACGCCGCCCGCGTCGGCCTGCACGGCGCCGCCGTCGACCGTTTCCGTCGCCTCGCCCTGCTCTCCGCCGCGGCCACCCTGCGCGGCCACTACAGCAGCGTGTTCCCCCTCTCCCGTCTCACCTGGACCCGTGATCAGTTCCTCGGCGGCTCCGACAAGGACCTCACGGCCGATTTCGTACGGATCCATGCCGCCGGGCTCGTCGAGCCGGTCCTGGAGGAGAAGGCGCGCGCCGCCCACGCCTGGGCCCAGATCACCCACCTCGCCGACACGATTCCCCTGAGCGACCCGGACGACCGCGCCTACCTCCGCGTCTCCACCCGCTACGGCCGGTGCCTGTACGACGTCATCCACCACGGATGGCAGGTCATGCTCCGCGGCTTCGTGGGCGACACCACCGGCGCCTACGACACCCGCGCCATGGCCCGCCACCTGCACGCCTACGACGCCGCCTGGGCACGCTGGCACGACCTCGCCCGCGACCCCGTCTGCGCCACCCTCTACCAGCCGCTGGGCTTCGGAGCCAAGAACGCCGACGGGCTCTACGACGCCGACCCGAACCACGGTATGAAGCCGTCCGTGGACCGCTACCGGGCCTTGCTCGGGGTGTAGGGCTTGCCGGCAGCAGCACCGGCTACTACCGCCGCTGCCTGCCACCGCTGTCCGCCCGCCGCCGTCCTGCCGCGGGGCGAGGACACCCCGGCCGGACCGGGCCCGGCCCGTCCCCGACCTCCATGGGAGTACCCGTGATCCGTCGCCTGCCCGCCCTCCGCGCCCACACCTGGGCCGCCCTCCTGAGCGCAGCCCCTCTCACCGTGCTCGCCGTCGGCGGCGGCCCCGCCACCGGAGTGCCGGCGCCGCCGCCGAGGCAGCACTGGGTCGGCGGTTGGGCGGCGGCCGTCGGGCCGCCCGGCACCACCGGCCCCTCCGCCACCGGCTTCGCCGACCGCACCCTCCGCCTCGTCGTCCACGTGGGTGCGGGCGGCACCGCGCTGCGCATCCGGCTCTCCAACGAGTACGGCACCACCCCGCTCGACATCGACGCCGCCACCGTCGCCAATCGCCGCGCCGGCGCGGCCGCCGTCCCGGGAACCCGGCACACCGTCACCTTCGGCGGCCGCCCCGCCACCACCGTCCCGGCCGGCGCCCGCACCGTCAGCGACCCCGTCGGCCTGCCCACCGAGCCCGACACCGACGTGCTCGTCAGTCTGCACCTGCCCGGCCCGAACGGCCCCACCACGTACCACGGTTGGGCCAAGCAGACCAGCTACGTCTCCACCGCGGGCGACCACACCGCCGACGACACGGCCGGCGCCTACCCGACGACCACCACCTCCTGGTTCTACCTCCAGGGCGTCGACCTCGCCACGCGCGACGCCGACGGCACCGTCGTCGCCTTCGGAGACTCCCTCACCGAGGGCGGGCTCACCGCCAACGACTCCAACCGCCGCTGGACGGACGACCTCGCCCGCCGCCTGGTGAAGCTGCCGCCCGGCCACCGCCCCACCGTCGTCAACGCCGGCATCGGCGGCAACCGCATCCTCACACCGGGCGGCTACAACGCATCCGGCAGCATCAACCTCGGCGACAGCGCCGAGGCACGCTTCGGCCGCGACGCACTGGAACAGCCCGGCGCCCGCGCCGTCATCTTCCTCGAGGGCACCAACGACCTCGGCGGCCTGCACGGCCCCCACCCGGGCGAGCAGTTGACCGCCGCGCAACTCACCGCCGGGATCTCCGCCATCGCCGCCCGGGCACACGCCGCCGGCCTGCGCTTCCACTGCGGCACCCTCACACCCAACGGCAAGCTCAGCGACCTCGGCGAGAAGATCCGCGAACAGGTCAACACCTGGCTGCGTAGCACGCCCACATGCGACGGCGTGATCGACTTCGACCACACGTTGCGCGACCCCGCCGACCCGCACCACCTGCTGCCCGCCTACGACGCCGGTGACGGCGTGCACCCCACGGACGCCGGTCTACAGGCCATGGCCGACACCGTTGACCTCCGCCTGCTCGCCGCCCAAGGCTGAGCAGAGCGCAACGGGTTGCCGCGTGAGCTCGTTCGTCGCCGACCGGCCCCTGTCCTGCCTGGTGGAACAGTTCCTCACGCAGGTCGAGAAGGGCAGGTGGCCTCCCAGGCTGCCTCGATCATCCGGACAATCTCGTCCACCGCGGCTTCCGGATCGGCGGCCTCACGGGCCGGCGAATAGGCGTCGATCACGAATCTCGCGAGCGTCCGGCTCGCCGTTGCGGTCCGTGACAGTTCGGCCGCCGGTCATCCGGCGACCGCCTGCTCGCCGTGGGCGGCGGTGAACCGGGCCAGCAGCCACGCCGGATCGTTGAGGGCGTCGAACCGGCCCGGATCGCGGGCCGCCTCGCTCGCGAAGACCAACGCCTTCGTCACCCGGAAGGCCCCGCTCACTGCTGCGGTACCAACGGTGCGGGGCCGGCGGGCGCGACGCGGCTGGGGCGTACGGCGAGACGTACTACAGCAGCCCGCTGAGCGGCAGGACCCGTTCGGCGAGTTGTGGTGAGCGCCCTGGGATCGGAGCACAGCACTCCGGCCAGCAGCCGGGGGCGCGGCTCTTCCGCCTCGGCCGGGTGTACACGAGCAGTCCGTCGCCATGAGCCGGAATCCGGCTGTCGTAGAAGACGACCTTTTCGGCCTTCCGCCGCCGTCGTCAACTCACGTCCACGCTCCTCATACGGCCAAAATCCGAAAAGCTGCGACCCGACTCATACCGGACGGGCACCATGGGACGGGTTGTCACACAAACGTGGGGAGAAGGTTGTGACCGAGTGGATATTGGCATTCGACGCCGACTGCCGATTCTGTGAAGAAGTGGTGGATCGGGTTCGCGTGTCCGTCGACGGCACGTTGACCACCGCGGGCCTCACAGAACCCCGTATTCGCGGCCTGCGCGCGCGTGCCCTGGGGGAAGGGGCCGAGTGGGCCCCGACCCTGTTGGCGGTCGACGGCGACCAGGTGCGGGCCTGGACCGGAACGGCGCTGTCCCTCCGCCTGGCGCGGCTGTTGGGGCCGTCGGACTCGCTGCGGGTGGTGCGTGCGCTCCGCGACCTCAATGTGCTGCGGTCCCCGAGCCGCCGGGGAATCCTCAAGGCCGTGCCGGGGCTGGCCCTGGGAACGTTTCTGGTCACCGGCGGCCTGGCAGCCTCCCCCGCGCAGGCCGTGACCCGCGCCAAGGGCAGTAAGGCGTCGCGATGGGTGAAGGCCAACCTCGACCGACTGCCCTCCGGCTACTCCGAGTTCGCCTCCTACCCCGCGGACTACCGGCGCGCCATTTACCGCGCGCTGTCCGCTTCGGCTCGGAGTGATCTGTGGGTGGCGCACTTCGCGAACTACCGGAAGACACATCCCGGTCTGACGGCCGAGCAGTCCGCCGTCCTGGACGATGCGACGCGGCTGGCACCGCAGATCATCGCGGGGCGCCAGCAGGGAGCAGCCGTCGAAGGGCTGGAGACGGCGGCTGTGGCGGCGTTCGGCGAGAGCGGGGCGCGGGCGATTCTCAGGATGCTGGGCCCTGCCGAGACGCACAGCGCAGCGCCTCGGAGCGATCAGAACGTCCAGGTTCTCGACTGCAATTCCCAGTGCGCGGGGAGCGGAAGCTGCGACACGGTGTGCTACGACTCACCGTATTACTGCAACTGGACCGATCACGGCTGCGGTCCACTGTGGCTGGGACCGTGCAGCGGGTTCTGCATCCCCTGAAGCCACCCCCGCGCGGATGACCACGTGCCGGTCCGGGGGCACTCAACGCCTACCAGGCGATCGCCTTGCGGGCGATGGACAGTTCCCGGTTGACGGTGTCGGCATCCATCTCGTCGGCCCACGCCGCCGCCAGCTCAGCCAGCACCTCCGGCAGCGCCGGATCGTCGATCGCGGCGACGGGGAAGAGGGGCGGCTTCGCGCCCTGGCGGGCGGGCCCGGTCGGCGTCGGTTCACCGGCGAGCATCCCCCCACGTCGTCCGCGAGATCCGGTAGATCCGCGCGGAGGGTTTCGCGATGCCCGCACCGGTGAGGTACCGCTCGACCGCCGCGGTGTACGACGCGGGCGGGGCGGGCAGAGGTACGCCCCGAGCGTGCGGCAGCCGGAGCGCGTCTCCGGCTCCGAGTTCGGTCACTGGTTCGATCGTCACGCCGCCCCGCCCCCTGACACTGCCGCAGTAAATGCGTACACCTCGCCCCGGCGGCCGGATTGCCCCGCCGCGGGTCGCGACGATCACGGCAGGGACTCCGCCGCGGTAAATCCGGTATTTGCTAAGGCAGTTGCGAACACGTCTCCGCCATCGAGCATCCGCCTGAATGTGGTTCTGCTGTGCGGACTTGAGGGGGAGGGGGTTGTCAGTGCATGACGCCGACCAGGCCAGGCGCCAGCGTGTTTGCCTGGGTCACGCCCCCAGATCCTCCGTCACGGGCAGGCACTCGGTGAGCAGGTCGACGACGTCGCGCCAGGCTCGCTGTGCGTGCTGTGGGTGGTAGCCGACGCCGGGACGCACGGTGTGGTCGACCGTCGGGTGGTGGAAGGCGTGCAAGGCGCCGCCGTAGACCGCGAGGCGCCAGTCGACGCCCGCGGCCTGCATCTCTGCGGTGAACGCGTTCCGTTGGGCGGGCGGCATGATCGGGTCTTCCGACCCGACCCCGGCCCATACCGGGCAGCGAATGCGCGCTGCCTCGTCCGGTCGGCCGGTGGTCAGTCCGTTGACTGTCCCGATCGCGCGCAGGCTGACGCCGTCGCGCCCGAGTTCCAGCGCGATGGCGCCCCCGGTGCCGTAGCCGACGGCGGCGATCCGGTCGGGGTCGGTCCGCGGTTCGGTGCGCAACACGTCGAGCGCCGCGTGGCCGATGCCCCGCAGTCGGTCGGGGTCGGCGAGCAGTGGCATGCAGCGGGCCAGCATCTCCTCGGGGTCGGCCAAATAGCGCCCGCCGTGAAGGTCGAAGGCCAGTGCTACATATCCCAGTTCAGCGAGGGCATCGGCCCGGCGGCGCTCGACGTCGCTGAGCCCCGTGCCCTCTGGCCCGAGCAGCACCGCGGGCCGGCGGCCGGCACCGGCCGGGAGCGCGAGGTGCCCGATCATCGTCAAACCGTCGGCCGGGTACTCGACCGTACGCGTCGTAATCGTCGTAATCGTCGTCATGAGACTGGACTGTAGTGATCGTCGAGCCCGGTCCGGCCGGTGTTCTGCCGTTGGCAGAACAGCGCGGGTATCCCTCTCAACCCGACGAGGGGCCCGCGTCGAGCACCAGGTGTGACCGGCCTGGTTCCACTTCCTGCGGATCTAGCATTGCGAGGTGAACGTCAACAACATGCCGGCTGCCGAGGTGTCGGTTTCCCCGGAGCTGGTGCGCCAGTTGCTGGCCGACCAGCACCCCGATCTGGCCGGGCTCAGCATCGAGGTGCTGGCCAACGGTTGGGACAACACGATCTGCCGACTTGGCTGCGACTACCTGGTGCGTCTTCCCCGGCGGGCCGCGTCCGCCGGACTCGTGGCGAACGAACAACGCTGGCTGCCCGGCCTTGTCGGCCACCTTCCGCTGCCCATTCCGGCGCCGGTTCGCACCGGTCAGCCGGGACGCGGGTACCCCTGGGCCTGGAGTGTGTTGCCGTACCTGCCGGGGGAGACCGCGGCCCGTACGCCGCCGGCCGATCCAGGACGAGCCGCGTTGGCCCTCGGCGGGTTCCTGGCGGCTCTGCACCTACCGGCATCGGCCGATGCCCCCGTCAACTCTGTGCGGGGAATCCCGCTCGCCGGGCGAGCCGCCAGGGTGATGGCCCAACTGCCGCACCTGGACGATCCTGTGGAACGGGCCGCCGTGCGGCGGGTGTGGGAGAGAGCCGTTGCCGCGCCTGAGTGGGACGGCCCGCCGGTGTGGCTGCACGGCGATCTGCACCCCGCGAACATCCTGGTCGACCGCGGCCGGGTCAGCGCCGTGATCGACTTCGGCGATATCACCGCCGGAGACCCCGCCACCGACCTGGCGGTGGCCTGGATGATCCTGCCCTCCCCGCAGCGCGAGGAGTTCCGGTACGCGTACGGTCGCGCCGACGACAGCACATGGACACGTGCACGGGGGTGGGCGCTGGCCCTGGCCCTGGTCTTCCTGACCCACTCGGCCGACAACCCACTGATGTCCGCGATCGGCCGCCGCACCTTGAACGCGGTGCTGGAGCAGGATCCCAGATCGCCGTAGACGCGTGAAGAAGCCCTTCTCAGCAGGGCGTCAGCATCGGCGCCGACGCGGTGCAGCTCGTCGTCGAGTTGGTCTCGCCCGGCAACAAGACCATGGACCGCACACTCAGCCGCTGCTCTACGACGACACCCTCAAAGCCGAAGACCGCCTCGCCGGGCTGCTTCTCGTCCTCTACGCACAAGAGCCTTCGGCGATCCACCGGTTGACCACCGAGGACGTCGAGGTCGGCGCTCACGAAGTACGTCTCAACCTCGGCAATGCGCCCGTCCACTTGCCCGAGCCCGTCGCCGATCTGGCCCGAGCGGTCGCCGTGAACCGCAAGGGCCGCGCGATTGTCGGCGCCCTGGCTCCGTCACCATGGCTCTTTCCTCGCAGCCGGCCCGGACGACCGATCAGCCCACCCAGCTGACGCAGCGCTCAACAATCTCGGTATCCGCCCCAACCACCGAGGTCAGCCGCCGCACTTCACCGCACCATCCGGTCCCCGAAGCAGGAGCAACGACATGAGATTCGACAACCACCGCGTGGTCATCACCGCCGCCGGCCGCGATTTCGGCCGCACCCTGGCCATCCGTCTCGCGGACGTCGGCGCCGAAGTCTTCCTCTCCGCGCGCACTCTCGCCGCCGCTGAGCACGTTCGCGACGAGATCCGCGACCGAGGACACCAACAGGTCCACGCCTTCGCCTGCGACCTGACAGAACCCGCCTCGATCCGCGAGTTCGCTGCCGACGTCGCCCGGCACACCGACCGCGTCGACGTGCTGATCAACAATGGCTCCCGCTACCTCGAAGGCCCAGACCTCTCATCCGCCTCCGACGCCGACGTCGTCGACACCATCGCATCCGGCGCCACCGGCACCGTCCTGACCGTGAAGAACTTCCTCCCTCTCCTGCTCAATTCCGACAAGCCAGATGTGGTGACCATGGTCTCCGCCTGCGGAACGGCCGGCCATCACCGCTCGGACGCACACGACGCCTTCTACGCGGCCAAGAGCGCCCAAGCAGGCTTCACCGAGATCCTCTCCAAGCGCCTGCGGCCTCAGGGGGTCCGGGTGATCTCCCTCTATCCGCCCGACTTCGCCAACCCTGACCCGCTCTCCGAGGAATGGGAGACCACACCGCGCGATGCCAAGGACGCCCTCACCGCGCAGTCGCTCATGGAATGCATGCTCTTCGCCCTCGCCCAACCGCGCGACTGCTTCATCAAGGCGTTCCACTTCGAACAGGTCTAATCCCCCCGCACCTCGCCCGGCGCGGCACCTGGCACGGCTCCGGCCTGGGCGTGTACCGCTGGGTCGTGGCAGGAGTTGCTGGCGACGACTGCGCGCACCGCACTTTGTCGAGAGTAAGGGCAGGCGATGCGCCCCAGGGGATGGCCTGTTCGATGCGTCAGCACGCATGCGTAGCAGTCGGGCCCGCGCAGCCTCACATCCGGGATCTCAGCACGTCGACCTCACAGCCCGGCGCGAACGGGTCGAAGCCGTGCTCGGTCAGCCAGCGAACTGCCAGCAGGCTTCGCAACGACCACCACGCGCGGATCACTTCGAGGTCGATGTCGGTGCCATAGCCGGCGAGGACGTCGTCGAGGTGCTCCTCGTGTCCGAGAGTGAAGGTGGCGAGGTCGTACAGGGCATCGCCCTGGCCGGCCTCGGACCAGTCGATGATGCCCGTGACCTCGTCGCCGTCGACGAAGACGTGCGCGATCTGCAGGTCGCCGTGCGTGAACGCCGGAGTCCACGGCCGGAGCGCGGCCTCGGCGACCTGGCGGTTGTGGGTGACCAGGTCAGCGGGCAGGAGGCCGTTCGTCACGAGAGACTCGCACTCGTCGTCGAGTTCCGCCGCCAGCGCGACGATGCTCCGGCCTGCCCGGCCGGGCAGGGGCGGCAGCGGCGCGTCGTGCAGCTTCCGGATGGCGGCGCCCGCCGCGGCCCACGCTCCCGGCGCCCCGGTCGACGTCCCGCCGAGGCGCCCGAGCGTCGTCCCCGGGAGTGCGGCGATCGCGAGCACGGGCGGCTTGTGCCACAGGACCTCCGGGGTCGGGACCGGCGCGAGGGACATCGCCTCGACCTCGACGTCGATGCGCGCCTGATCGGCGTCCACCTTCAAGAACACGTCACCGACGCGCAGAGTCGCGCGCTCGGAATGGGCGACAACGACTTTGACCTCATCCATGGGCGACCAGTATCCCGGGGATGATCGCGGACGTCGCCAGGTTTATCGCGTGCGATTACGCGACTGACCGCGTCCCGCCACCCGGCGGCTTCGTGCACGACACCGACCTCTGACCAGGTCAAGCCCACCACTTTTGTTAGGAGTTCTGATTCGCCTGAGGGCGCCGCCGCGGCCGGCTGATCCTCATTTCGGGGCCGCTCTTCCGCGTCGCGCCGCCTGGGAAGGCGGTAGCCGGCCGGATCGGCGGTCGGCCGTGGCGCCGGTGCTCGTCGGTGCGGGTCGTGAGCGACCCGTGCCGGGGCCACTCTTCACGGGGCGGTGCGGCAAGTCGTGGGCGCGGTCGGTCGTCAAACCGGTGGCCACGTCGTCGGCGGCGGTCTTCACGAGTCGGCCCACCGTGGTGTCCAAGGCGCGGACGGTGTCAGCGGGTGAAGGTGCGCCGGTAGGCGGTGGGAGTGGTGTCGAGTGCGCGCCGGAAGTGCAGACGCAGGTTGTCCGCTGTGCCCAGGCCGCAGTCCCGTGCCACCTGGTCCACCGAGTGGCCCGTGGTCTCCAGCAGTTCACGTGCCTTGCCGAGGCGGGCGCTCAGAAGCCACTGCAAGGGGGTGGTGCCCGTCTCCGCGGCGAACCGGCGCATAAAGGTGCGTGGTGAGACGCCCGCGTGCCGGGCGAGCACGCGGAGCGTGAGCGGTTCGTCGAGGTGGTGCAGGGCCCATCCCCGGGTCTCGGAGAGCGACGCCTCTCCGGCCACGGTGACCGGAGCCGGTACGTACTGGGCCTGCCCGCCGTCGCGGTGCGGTGCGGCCACCACGCTGCGGGCGATCCGGTTGGCCACGATCGCCCCCAGGTCGCGGCGCACGAGGTGCAGGCACAGGTCGATGCCGCAGCACACCCCGGCCGACGTGAGCACGTCCCCCTCGTCGACGTAGAGCACGTCGCGGTCGACCCTGACGGCCGGGAAGTCCCGTTCGAGCGCGTCGATGTGCTGCCAGTGGGTCGTGGCGTGCAGCCCGTCCAGTACGCCCGCCGCGGCCAGTGTGAAGGCGCCCGTGCAGATCGACACCACCCGCCGGCCCCGGTCGCGTGCTTCGGCCAGCACGTCGAGCACGTCCTGCGGCGGCCGTGTCAGCGGTTCGTGTCCCGGCACGATCACGGTGTCGGCGGCGCGTACCTGGTCCAGGCCCCCATCGGTGACCAGAGAGAAGCCCGCGGTGGTCGCAACCGTGGAGTCGAGCCCGCACACGGTCACCTCATAGGGGGTCTCCGGGCGGGCGTTGAAGATCTGTGCCGGGATCGCCAGATCGAGCGGAGTGACGCCGTCCAACGCCAGGACCGCGACTCGATGCATCAGCATGGCAATATTCTAAGGATCCTGGTCATTATTGCCACTCACCTGGTCAGGCCGGTGAATGCCAGCCTGGAGGACATGACCGGAACGACCCACAACCAGGTGGCCCACGAGACGGCTAAGGCCGCCGACCTGATCACGCTGCCCGACACACCGCTCACCGGCGCTGTCGTGCAACTCATCAAGCCGGTGGAAACGCCGTCCGTGTTCAACCACAGCATCCGCACCTACCTGTTCGCCCGGCTCGTGGCCGCACGCCTCGCGCTCGCCGCCGGACAGGACTACGACGACGACCTGCTGTTCGCGGCGTGCACGATGCACGACCTCGGCGTGGCGTCGGACGGCCCGCACACCCAGCGGTTCGAGGTCGAGGGCGCCGACCGGGCCGCCGCGTTCCTCATCGAACACGGACGGTCCGCGGCGGACGCCGACGAGGTCTGGCAGGCCATCGCCCTGCACACCTCCACGGGCATCGCGGAGCGCCGCGGCACGCTGTGCGTACTCGTCCGCGAAGGCGTCGCGCTCGACTTCGGCGGCCCGATGGGAACCACCCACGCAGACGCCCTCAGCGACGAGCAGGCCGAAGCGGTCCACGCCGCCTATCCACGGCTGGAGATGATCCGCTCACTCACCGACGCGATCGTCGCGCAAGCCGCCAAGAACCCGGCGAACGGCCCCCGTTACTCGATACCCGGTGAATTCCTGCGCGAACGCGAGGCATTCGGCCGGACCAGGATGGAGCACGCCTGCAACTCCTCCCGATGGGGCGATTGACCGACCCGCCCCACCCCGATCGACAGAGATGACAGAGATGACAGAGACGACAGAGAAAGAGGACACCACCGCAATGCCCAGCTACCCCGTAGAGGTCCCCGACGACTCGCCGGTCTTTGGAGGGACCACCACCGCCTTCGCACGCTTCGGCCACGCCGCCGCGATCCGTTCGCACGGGCACCTGTTCATCTCCGGCCAGATCGGCCGCCGCCCCGACGGCGTCGCCGGGGAGACCGTCGAGGAGCAGACCGAGATCGCCATCCGGCGCATCGAGGAGATTCTGCGACTGGAGAACCTCGACCTCAACGCCCTGGTGGACGTGACCAGTTACCACGTCGACATCCGCCAGAACATGCCCGGCTTCCTTGAGGCCAAGCAGCGCCTCGTCAAGGCGCCCTACCCTGCCTGGTCGATCATCGGCGTCAGCGGCCTCGCCAGCCCGGAACTCCTCGTCGAGATACAGGCGACCGCCGCTTACCCCGACAACGCGGCCCGGTAGACCGTCGCGCGGGTTCCGGGGTCCTCGGCCCCGGAACCCGCAGCGGTGCAGTGGGGTGCAGTGAGGTGCAGTGGGGTGTGTCATGAAGACTTCAACTCGACCGGGCGACGTCCCCTTGACCGCCCGGCGTTCAGGCGGTCCCACCGGGCCGGCGCTGCCGGCGTCGATCACCGTCTCGTTACACCCACTCCGCCGGATCCTGGTGCCGGGTGCTACCCGAGGTCGAAGGTGTTGGGTAGCCCCAGTCGATAGCGCACCTCGTCGACCCGCTTCAGGGGCTCCATCTCCGGCGGTCGGTACAACTCCCAGATGTGACACCGTTCGGAGCCCGAATTGTCTGCGTCCAGAAGCGCGTTGACGGCGCGTCGCGCGGACTCGTTGGCGCCCTCCATGGTCGCCAGGTCCACATCCGTACGGACGTAGTCGCCCGCGAGGAAGAAGTTCGGCACCGCTGTCCTCGCCGACGGGCGGTGGAAGAGGGTTCCGGTGGGGTGGATGAGGAGCTGTTCGCGGTTTTGCGGGTGGGGGCCGCCGAGACCCGTCACCGCCGGGTCCATGAACCAGCCGAGCCGGTCCTCGTCCCTGAGCGTCGTCTTGCCGGAGTCGTTCAGCCCGTCCTTCAGCTGGGCCCACAGTTCGGCGACGATCTCCTCCTTGGTGCACTCACGGGCCGTCTTGCCGTACAGGATGCCGGGCTTGTCCCACTCGGAGATGATCGTGGAAAGGCATTCGTGGGCCTGGCCGTCCCCGTAGCCGCGGGAAAAGTCCCGGACGTCCCAGAACTGCGTCTGGCCGATTGCGGTGACCGCCCATGGCGAGTCGAGGCAGTTGATGTGGCCGTGCACGACGGGGGTGGGTGTGCGCAGGTAGAACATCACGCCGGTCATCCAGTCCGCCTTCAGCGCGTCGCACCGTCCGAGCTGCGGGTCGGCGGCGCGCAGAGCCGGGCCCCAGGTCGCGCGCGCGTGCTCGACGGGGAGAGCCGAGACGTAGTGGTCGGCGGTGACGGTACGTTGCCGGCTGCCGTCGCGCGCCGCCACACGTACGCCGGTCACCCGGCCGCCGCCGTACACCACCTCCCGGACCTCGGTGCCGAGCGCGAACTCGACGCCCAGGGAGCGCAGATGTGCCTCCCAGGGGTCGATCCACGCCTCACTGGTCGGGGCGTTCAGCACCCGGTCGATGTCCGCGTCGCCGTCCATGCCGCGGCCGAGCAGGCCCCACAGGAGGAGGGCCTCGATGATGACGCGGCCGACGGTGCGGGTGGAGGCGATCTCGGCGCGGGTGGCGACGAGGTTGCGGGTCTGGCCGATGCCGAGGAGTACCTGGTACTCGCGGCTCATCTCGCCGGCCCGGATGAAGTCCCACCAGGTGACCTTCTCCCACTGGCCCTCGCGGCGGGCGTCGCAGCTGGTGAGGTGGACCAGGAGGCGGTTGGCGAAGTAGGCGGCCTCATGGGCGGGCAGGTGAGTGGCGAGGTCCAGCACCGAAAGGATCTGGTCGCGGATCCAGGACGGGGTGAGGTCGTCGAGGGCGGGCGCGGTGGTGATCCGGCGGAGCGGGAAGTGCAGGTCCGGGCGGCCCGAGCCGCGCGCGAACAGCGCCTCCGTACCGCTGCGGAGGTTGCCGTGGACGCCGTTCGCATTGCCGGGGAAGGGGATACGGCGCATGGTGTCCGGCAGATTCCGGTAGAAGCCGGGGAAGAAGCGGAAGCCGTGCTCGCCGGGGAGCGGCTTGCGGTTGCCCGTCGCGGTCCCGGGGACGTCCATCGAGCGAGCCTTGCCGCCGAGGGTGTCGTAGTACTCGTAGACCGTGACCGCGTAGCCGCGTTCGGCGAGTTCGTGGGCGGCGCTGAGGCCGGAGACTCCGCCCCCGAGGACGGCGACGTGCTTGCCGGCGGAGGCCGCGGCTGCGCTGCCGGCAGTCCCCAAGGCGCCGACCGCTACCTCGCCGGCGACTCCTGCGACCGCTGCCCCGGTCGCCGCCAGGAAGCGTCTGCGGCTGTGTCCGTTGCGCCCCTCCGACTGCTGCGCGTGTTCTGTCGTCTGCGCGTGTTCCGTCGTCATGAGCACCGGAGCGTAGAGAGGGAGCCCGGAAGCTGGAAGTCCCCTCTGCTGTCACTCACGGTATCCTCACAAACGCAAAGCGAAAGCGATGCCGAGCGTGTTCGCGCAGGGACGGCACATCGAAGCGTTCATCCAGTACATCGCCCACCTGGAGCCCACCGGCGAGATCAGCGCCTTCCGTCGCCTCACGGTCTCCCGCTTCACCGGCCGGTTCCTGCGCGGGATCCGCGTCACCGCGAAGACGAACAGGTCCAAGGCCGACCACTGTCCACTTCAGGCCCCGCCTTGGCAACCAGCTGCAAACGGCCGCTCTCAGCACTCAGGTTCCAGGTGGCCGGGGGCCTCACGCGGATCTCCGCGGCGTCCCGCAAAGGGCCGCCAGCGCCTGCACCTCCGCGTAGGAGAGGGGTGCGCGTTCCACGGGCAGGCCGTCGCGGATGGCGGTCGCGGTGGTCACGGCCGCCGCCAGGGCGTTGCGGTAGAGCAAAGAGCCGAGACTGATCCTGCGCACGCCGAGTGTGGCCAGGTCGGCGAGGGTGGGTCCGGTCGGCGTGTACAGGATGTTCAGTGGCACGGTGAGGGTTGCCGTCAGGGCGGCGATCCTGTCCGGATCTGACAGCCCTGGCACGAACGCGCCGGCCTGTTCGTACACCGTGAGGCGCCTTGCGGTCTCTTCCTCCTGGTGTCCGAGCCAGTAGGTGTCGGTGCGAGCGTTCACGAACAGGGCGGGCACGGCGGCCTTGACGGCGGCGATCTTCGCGGCGTGCAGTTCCACGGGGGCGAGGGTGCTGTCCGGGCGGCCGTCTTCGATGTTGATTCCCGCGGCGCCTGCGTCGTAGAGCCTTCCGGCCAGCTCGGCCACTTCCTCGGGGTCATCGCTGAAGCCCCCTTCGGTGTCGACGGTGAACAGGAAGGAGCCCTGTCCGAGTCGGCGGGCCAGAGCCAAGGTCTCCTCGACGGTCGCCGCCGCCCCGTCCGGCAGGCCGGCGGTCGCCGCCACGCCGAGGCTTGTGGTGCCGATCGCCTGGAAGCCCTGTGCCGCCAGAAGGGCCGCTGAGGCGAAGTCCCAGGCGTTGGGCAGCAGCAGTGGCGTGGCCTGGTGGTGCAGGCGGGCGAAGGCGGTCGGCGGCATGCTGTGCGTCATGGTGCCGAGGCTAGGGCCGGAACGGTTCGGCATCCTCCGAAGCCTTCTGGGAGCTGCTGGGCGCCAAGTTTCAGTCACGTCCCTCGATGCCGGACTTCCTGATCAGGCGCGCGAGTTGTTGCACGCCGGGTACGAACGATGACTCGGGGGTGTTGCCGTATCCCAGGACGAGCCCGTTGTGGGCGGAGTCCGCGAGCAGCGCGGATCGGGACAGGGGCCAGGGAGCCATCCGGTGCCGCCGGGCGGCCCGCGCCACGCGCTGATCCGGGAAGTCCGCCGGCAGCCGGACCGTCAGGTGCATGCCGCTGTCGCCGCCGGTTATGGTGTGCGGCACGTCGAGGTGTTCGGCCAGCGCCGCCCTGAGCGCGTCCCGGCGGCTGCGGTACAGGCGGCGCATGCGTGCGAGGTGCCTGCTGTACTGGCCGCTCTCCATGAAGTGCGCCAGGGCCAGTTGCTCGCAGCGGTGCCCGCCGCGCAGCATCTCGTCCACGACCGGTGCCGCCTGGTCGACCAGTGCCTCGGGCAGCACGAGGAATCCCAGGCGCAGCGAGGGGAACAGCGTCTTGCTGAAGGTGCCCACGTAGAACACGGGTGCGTTCGGCGTCATGCCCTGCATGCAGGCCAGGAGTTCTCCGCTGTGGCGGAATTCGCTGTCGTAGTCGTCCTCCATGATCCAGGCACCGTGGTCGCGGCACTTCTCGATCAGGTCGAGGCGTCGGGAGGCCGTGAGGACCGAACCCGTCGGGTACTGGTGCGCGGGGGTGGTGTAGACGAGGCGCGGTGGGCGGTCCCTCCAGTCGGCCGCGGAGATGCGCAGGCCCTCCGCGTCGACCGGCAGGGGGAGGACGTCCAGGTCGCCGGAGGCCAGTGCGGTCTGTGCGCCGCGGTAGCCGGGGTCCTCGATCCAGGCGGTGTCTCCCGGGTCGGTGACCAGCCGGACGCACAGCGACAGCGCCTCCTGCGCTCCCTCCGTGATGACGACCTGCTCCGGGGCGCAGCGCACGCCGCGGGCCAGCGCGAGGTGGCGCAGCACGGCGGTTCTCAGCGCCGGCTCCCCCTGGGGCGGGCCGTAGCCCAGCAGACCCGTTCCGCCCTGCTGGAGCGTCCGGTCGAGGGAGCGTCGCCAGGCCGCCAGCGGGAACTGGGCCAGGGCGGGCACCCCCGGCGTGAAGGCGAGGGAGTCGACGCCTTCCAGGAGGGGCTTGTGGATCCGGGCGCTGCGCTGCGACACCGTGGGTGGGGCGGGCGCGTGGTGGGCGTGGCGGTCGGGCTCCGGTCGGGCCAGCGCGGCGACCCGCGTTCCTTGTCTGCTGAGCTCGATGTAGCCCTCGGTGCCCAGCACGTCGTAGACGAGCGTCACGGTGTTGCGGGAGATCCCGAGCTCTCTGGCGAGGGTGCGCGAGCCCGGCAGGCGGCTGCCGGCGGGCAGCCGGCCGTCGAGGACGGCGGTGCGGATGCGGTGCAGGAGCTGCTTTTGCAGGGACTCCCCGTGGCGGGCTCGGGACAGCGGTTCCTGCTGGAGGAAGTCGAGTTGCGGCCCCAGGGCCTCGCTGCTGGAGGTCGCCACTGCTCCGTCTCCCCTCGTACGAAGCC
The DNA here is from genome assembly GCF_044460025.1 of Streptomyces sp. NPDC050161. Classification (NCBI taxonomy): domain Bacteria; kingdom Bacillati; phylum Actinomycetota; class Actinomycetes; order Kitasatosporales; family Streptomycetaceae; genus Streptomyces; species Streptomyces sp. NPDC050161. The sequence continues at coordinate 60,478 of NZ_JBITJM010000021.1, forward strand.
CGCCCCCCCCAGGGCGACTCGTGGATCCATGGAATGTCCCCATGGTGGACCTTATTGGGGGTCCACGCCAAACCTAACCTGGCAGGGGTGACACGCACAGGGAGAAGAGAATGTCCGCACGTCTGAACGGCTCCGTGAACGGTGGTCAGTCCTCAACCCTTCGCCGCACCAGCCGGGTGGTGGTCGGTGTTTCCGGTTCGCCCGGCAGTCTGGCCGCGCTGACCCGAGCCGTTCAGGAGGCCCGGCACCGCGGACACCTGCTCGTGCCGGTGAGCGCCTGGACCCCGAGGGGCGGTGAGGCGGCAGCACGGTGCGCACCCTCGCCGGGGCTCGACGCGCAGACGGAGCGTGCCGCCGAGGAGCGTCTGAAGCGCGCCATTGCCTCCGCACTCGGGGGCATGCCCGAGGACGTACCGGTCGCGCCGACCGTGGCACGCGGCTCGGTCGCCGACGCTCTCGTCTCCCTCGCCGCCCACCCCGGCGACCTGCTCGTCATCGGCGGCGGCCCGCACCATCCGCTGGTCAGGCTGCTGCGGGGCGGAACACGCCGCCAGGTGACAGCTCGGGCGCAGGCCCCCGTCCTGCTGGTCCCGGAGCCGACCGTGCCGCGCGGGACACGCCGCCGGCTGCGGGACCTGACCGCCGACGACTTCCGCCGTAGGGCGGCCAACGGCTTGGCCGGCTAGCAGGTGTGCCGCGCATCCGGTGCGCCGCGCCGGCTTCCGTCCGGTTCGGGCGCGCCTGAACCGGGCCAGTGCGTCCGGCACTTCGACGATCGTGTGGTCGAGCGGTCCGGAGCCCCCACTGCTCGTGCACCCTGCCCCCTCGCGGACAGAACGGGAGTGGACCTATGGAATGACTCCATTATGGACCTTACCGGTGGTCCACCAGTTGCCTAGCCTGGCAGTAACCGGCACGAAGCGAGAGAAGAGAATGTCCGCACGTCTGAATGAATACGGCCAGCCCATCGGCCACCCGCTGCCCGACTGGACGGCCCGTCCGGCGCCCGCCCGGGGCACCCTCGACGGCCGCTTCTGCCGGGTGGAACCGCTGGACGCGGACCGGCACACCGACGACCTGTACTCCGCCTACGCACGCGCGGCGGACGGCAGGGACTGGACATACATGACGGCCGGTCCGTTCGGGAGCCGGGACGACTACCGCGGCTACGTGGTGACGGTGACGCAGGCGGACGACCCTCTGCACTACGCGGTCATCGACCTGCGCAGCGGCAAGGCGGTGGGCACCCTCTCCCTGATGCGCCAAGACCCGTCCAACGGCGTCGTCGAGGTGGGAAACGTGGCGTTCTCGCCCCTGCTCAAGCAGACCCCGATCTCGACGGAAGCACAGTTCCTGCTGATGTCCTATGTCTTCGACGAGCTTGGCTACCGGCGCTACGAGTGGAAGTGCGACAGCCTCAACGAGCCCTCGCGCAGGGCGGCACAGCGGCTCGGTTTCACCTTCGAGGGGATCTTCCGCCAAGCCGTGGTCTACAAGGGCCGCAGCCGGGACACCGCCTGGTACTCCGTCATCGACTCCGAGTGGCCCGAGGTCGGCAAGGCGCTGCGGGAGTGGCTTTCTCCGGACAACTTCGACGCGGACGGCCGGCAGAAGCAGTCCCTGTCCGCTGTACGCGCCTGCGATGCGAACCCCGAGGCGGAGCGGACGCTCTGAGGTTCGACACCGGATGCCGCAGGCGCTCGGCGCATCCATGCGAGTCCGATGACGTTCTCCGCCGGCCCGCTGTAGGAGTGGACCCGACCTGTTGAGGCCGACGGTCGGCTCCACCAGGCGCGGAATTCGGAATTCGGTGGGCAATGCCCTCAACGCGGCCAATTCAGCCGCCGGTTCGGGCGCGGCCACTTCCATACGCCGCCCGTCCAACAGCGGGGCCAGAGGGGCTGCCCGACCAGTAGCGTGCCCGACGTGGATGATCTGCAACTGGACGCGGGCGGGGGCCTTTCCGCGCGGCTGGTGCCCCGCGGGATGTGATCTGCGGGGAGGTGATGGCCCGTCCGGCCTGCTGTCCCTTCTGGTCGGTCGCCGGATGGCAGTGGGCGGTCAGGTGCAGGACGGTCACGGCGGCGTCGTCTCGGGAGGTGAAGAACGGCCGAGAATGACCCTGTTGGTTAGATCACAGGGGAAACAGCGGTAACGCGAGCAACTGTGATCAATTACCCCGTTTTGCCCGCCTGGGTCGGTGGTGGGAGAACCCGCGCAAGTAAATTCTTCGTTGTCCTGGGCTCTTGTGCCGGTCATACGATCACGGACGATCCGCACGTGTGAGCACCCACGCCCACGCGTCGGACCTCCTTCTCTCTGACCAGGAAAAGGCTCCAGTGAACCTTCGCCGCACCCTCGCGTCCGTCGTCGTCGCCACAGCGACCGCGCCCGTTGTCCTGCTCTCCGCGAGCTCCGCCTTCGCCGACGCCAAGCCCCCGGCGCAGACGCAGCAGAAGCCGACCTACGCGCAGTTGCAGGAGGCCGCCGAAGACGCGAAGCGGGCGTATGAGGACGCGGTCGCCGCCCACGAGGCCGGGCGCAAGAAGGTGGACGCCGCCATGGACGCCATGGATCAGAACTCCCACCCGCTCAAGGCGGCTGTTCGCGCCGCGTCCAAGGTGGCCGAGGCCGCCGGCGCCGCCAAGGCAGCCGCCGACAAGGCCGTCGCGGACGCCGAGGCCACGCTGGACGCGGCCAAGGGCGATGCTGAGAAGGCCAAGGCCCAGAAGGCGCTCGGTGCGGCCGAGGCCGAGGCCGAGAAGGCCGCCGAGGCCAAGGCGGATGCGGACACCAAGCGCAAGGCGGCCCAGGACACGCTGGACGATGCCCGGGTAGCCGCGACGCGGGAGTGGGGCAAGGTCCAGCACGCCCTGGCCGACGCCCGCAAGGCCAAGGAAGCGGCCGACAAGGCGCTCGCGACCGCTAAGGAGTGTGTGAGGGTGTCGGGCCTGACCGTCCTCGCGAACAACCTGCCATCGAAGGTTGTCGCAGGTAACACGGTCGACTTCTCGTTCACGGTGGCCAACGCCACCGACCGCACGCTGAACGTGGACCCGCTGGTCTTCTTCCCCCTGGTGGCCACGAACCAGGACCAGCACTTCATGAAGGTGCAGTGGTCCCATGGCTCCGGCTGGCAGGAGCTGAGCCACGAGGGCAGCTCCCACATCGCCTCCGTCAAGGCCATGAAGCCCGGTGCCCGCACCGACGTGAAGATGCGCATGGCGATCGCAGCGGGGGCGCCGGCCGACACGTCATTCGCCCTCTTCGCGGGCGATGCATCCGACCAGTACAACCCGTGCGTCCTCGGCCCGATGAAGCGCTACAACTTCGAGGTGCTGCCGGCCGGCAGCAAGCCGGGCAAGGTCGACGAGGCCAAGCCCGGCAAGGTCGAGAGCAAGGACCGTCCTGTGCCGAAGCCCAGTCCGTCGGCGCAGGGTGACACCTCCGCCAAGCCGGTGCCGACCGCCACCACCACCGCCGCCGGTGGCCTCGCCAAGACCGGTTCGTCGTCCGCCGTGCCGCAGTTCGCCCTCGCGGGGGGCGCCGCCGTGCTGCTCGGCACCGGGGCGGTCTTCGCCGTACGCCGCCACCGCGGGACCAGGGGCACCAACTGACCGACGGACCGGGCAGGGCCCGCATCCGAGTGCTGGATGCGGGCCCCGAAGGGTGGGCGGATCACTGCGCGCGTAGAAGCGGATCACTGCGCGCGTAGAAGGTGTCCCCATACGCGGCGGGCAGTTGCTCCGCCATGGCGTTGCGCAGCATGGCCTCGGCCAGAAGCGAAGCCCCAGAAGCGAAGCCTACGGCGTGTGCAAGGCCCCGCTCGTCCACGCGGCGCGCAGCGCCTTCTTGTCCACCTTGCCGACCTTGGTCGTCGGCAGCTGGTCGAGCAGCACCGTCTTCCGGGGCCTGTACAGCTCGCCCAACTCGGCGGTCACCGCCGCGCCGACCGCGTCCGGGTCGACGTCGGCGCCCTCGGCCGTGGCCAGGAAGATCTGCACGGCCTCCCCGTACTCCTCGTCGGGCATCCCCAGCGCCGCCGCGTTGCGCACGCCGGGCAGCGTGAGCAGGAAATCCTCCAGGACCCGGGAGTAGACGTTGTCGCTGGTGCTGCCGGTGACGATGATGTCCTTGGCCCGGTCGACGAGATAGAGGTATCCATCGGCGTCGAGATAGCCCATGTCCCCGGTGTGCAGCCAGCCGTCGTGCACTGCCGCCGCGGTGCGCTCCGGGTCCTCGTAGTAGCCGAGCATCACCGCCTCGCCGCGGACACACACCTCGCCGACCTGCCTGACGGGCAGCGCCGCCGGGCTGTCCTCATCACGGATCTCGATCTCGGTGTCGGCGACGGCGCGACCGCAGCTGCGCCAGAGCTCGGGCCGCCGGGCGGCCTCCGAGGCGAGGTCCTCCGCACCGAACGCGGTGATACCGAGCGCTTCCGACTGCCCGTAGACCTGGCTGAGCACCGGCCCGAAGACCTCGACCGCCTGCTGCAGCCGGCTGGGCGACGTGGCGGCGCCGCCGACGGCGATCCGCCGCAGTGCGGGCAGAGCGCCCGGCTCGCACTCCGGGTGGTCGAGAACCGCGTACAGCATGGGCGGTACGAACACGGTGGCGGTGATCCGCTCCTCGCGCAGTACCGTCAGCGCCGCGCCCGCGTCGAACTCGGGCAGCACGACGAGGGCGGATCCTGTCAACAGAGCCTGGATCGAGGTGAGGTGGCCGCTGCCGTGGGTGAGCAGTGTGGAGGCGAGCACACGGTCCGTGCCCGGGTCCATGGTCGGGAAGAAGGTGGGGCGGGAGTCCTGCGGGCCGTCGTCCACCATGTCCAGCAGCATGTCGTAGAGCCGGTGGCTGTGCGCGGCGAGCTTGGGGCGGCCCAGGGTGCCGCCGGTGTAAAGGACGGTGATGGCCTCGTCAACTCCCGGGGCGGGCACGCCGTCGGGGCGCGCCTCCGGGCACTCGTCCGCCAGGGCCAGCAGGTCCGTGCACCGCTGCTCACAGGGCCCGAGGCTGAGCAGTGCGGGGGAGTGGACGCTGCGGCCGGCCGCGTCGGCGGCGCGCTGCGCGAAGAGCGGGTCGGTGACCACGGCGCGCGCCCGGGACTGCTCGACCAGCGCGGCGAGCTCGCCGGGCCCCGGCTCGGGAGGCAGGAACACGACGCGGCAGCCGATGAGGTGGACGGCGAGCTGCACCAGGACGGAGTCCACACGGTTGGCCAGGAACAGCCCCACTCCGTCGCCGGGCGTGAGCCCCTGCTCGCGCAGCGCGTGCCCCAACTTGAACAGCCGCCGCCGAGCCTCGCCCCTGGTCAGCCGCTGCGCTCCCTGGACGAGCGCCTCGGCGTCCTCGTCCTGGTACCAGTGCTCCAGAATGCGGTCCACGTACGTCTGCGGCTTGAATGTTTCCTGTGCGTTAATGATCATCAGGACATCCAAACATGCCGCTCAGACACCGTGTCACCGCAGGAGCCACCTTCAGCCATGAGCATGCCGAGGAAGAGGCATCCCTCCTGCTGTCGGGCCGCGGCGCGCACGGCAGCCCGACAGGAGTGGCGTCCGCCTCCGACGCCACCTGTACCTACGTCACCGACTGGGCCACCGCCGACGCGGCTTCCTGTGCCGGGCGCCGACTTCACCGTCCGTCCGGCAGGCCCCTGTTCCCGTACGCCGCCGTCACCGGCATCGGCCGCGGCAACACACACGGCCGGGCCCCGCGCTCCGCACTTCCGCGGACGCGGGGCTCGGCCGTGTGTGTGGCAGGGCGGAGCCGGTGTCAAGTGTCGGAGTCGTCCTCGGTGAGAGCGATTTGGATGACGGTGCGGGGGGATTGGCGGCGGACGAGGACGCCGCGGCCTGGGGCGAGGTTCGGCTCGTTCGCCGCTGATGAGGGCGCCTTCCTTGGGGTCGCCTGACAGGACGAGGCCGGCGGCGCCCAGTTCCCTGGCTTGCGGGAGGTAGTCGACGAGCGGGGCGAGCGGGGGAGTTGCGGCCGTTGCCGACCAGGTCGTAGTCGTCGACCACGACGTACAGCTCCGGTCCCTCCCACCAGCTGTAGCGGGCCGACTCGGGAGCTGAACTGCCGAGCCTCCAAGACGCCCTCGCCTGTGGGATAGGCGCGAGCGAAGTCCACCAGCCGGTTTCAACGGATGCTGCCTGCTCCGAATGCGAGCCCACCAAGGACGCCGAAGAGCATCGCCGGGCCAAACGGCAGATGGGTCGTCCTCATCGCACGGCCAAGCAGCAAGAGCATGCTGCCGTACAGGACGCCCAGAAGAAACGCGAGGAACGTGCCGACGATCAAGATGCCCCACCCGTACCACCCCAAGACCGCTCCGACAGCGAGCGCGAGCTTGGTGTCTTTTCTGAACCAGGGCCTTTCGTTTGGATCTTCGAGGCGTCGCAGGTTCTGGTACGCGCGCCTGCACTGGATCTCACGCCTTCCCCTCGGAGAGTCCCTTACGGGTCGCTCAAATCGCCGAGATTTCGAGTGGGTTCATGTAGTCGCGGAACCGGGTTACGTAGCCGTCTCGCCGCGTGACGAACCAGACGTAACTCAGGTCGATCGGCGATCCGTCTGCGGAGCGGTGATGGCGGGCGACCGCCTCGACGATCAGATCGTCGCCGGTCTCGTAGGCTCGGACTTCCGTAAGAGAGCCGTAGCGAAGCTGACCGCCGTCGAGCAGGCCACGCAGGAAAGTGCCGATCTCCTCGCGGCTCGTCAGCCGCACCGGGCCGGTGGGGGTGAAGGGAAGCTCGTAGAGCGCGTCCGGAGCGAAGATCGACGTGAAGCCGTCGAGGTCACCGGCCCACAGCGAGCCGAGTGCACGAGAGAACCACGGAGGCAGGGTGGACGATGAGGCCATGACGTCTCCAGTGAGGTGTTCGACCTGTGTGTCCTGAAGAACCTAACACCATTTCGGACCGACGGTCCGAAAATAAAGAGCCGAGGCGAGGTCGCCCTCCGACCTCGCCTGAGGTCGTACTCGCAGCCGCGGACAACCTCTTCGTGCGAGCTGACGCCAGCAACGTCTCCATGGATGACATCGCAGCGGAGGCACAGGTCGGGAAAGGGACGATCTTCCGGCTCTTCGGCAGTCGCGACGGCCTGCTGGATGCGCTGTGGGCCACCAAAGCCCAGAATCTGCGGGATCAGGTGGACAGCGGCCCCCCGCCGCTTGGCCCCGGAGCGCCCGCGCGGGACCGGGCCGTCGCCTTCCTTGATGCGGTGCTCACATTCAAGCTCGACAACGGCAACCTGCTGAGAGCTCGTGAAGCCACAACGTCAGGACTGCTGCAAAGCGAGCAATACCGGTGGATGAGGGACCTGCTGGCGCGGACCGTGACGGAGGCCGTCCCCACCCTGACGGCCGAGGACGCCGCATACCTGGCGCACATCTTGCTGGCCGCCGTACACATCGATCTCGTCGACGAACTACTGGCATCCGGACAGACACCCTCCGCGATACGCCGCATCCAACGAGCGCACGTACTCGCCGTCTTGAGCAGCGAACTCAGCTAGGCAGTTCCGTTTGAACGCCGGCTGGATCAGAGGAAGATGCCCGCGATGTGGAGCCCGGCCAGGTAGACGGTGGCGGTCTTCTCAGAGGGCGCTATGAGAGTGTGTAGGTGGTTTGTCGCCACTTGAACGCGTGATGGTGTGGCATCCCCGCCGGTCGGCAGTCGTGGGCATGTTGGGCTGGTTCCTGTGAGCGAGCGCAAGTCCTGCATGAGCGACCTGAGTGACGAGCAGTGGGCGCTTGTCGGGCCGGTGATCATCGCGTGGAAAGGTGCGCATCCCTCGGTCAGTGGTCATCGGGGCCGGTACGCGATGCGGGAGATCGTCAACGCGCTGCTCTATCAGGGGCGGACCGGCCGTCAGTGGGACCTGCTGCCGCACGAATTTCCGCCGCCCGGCGCAGTGAAGTACTACTTCTACCTCTCACGCGACGACGGCACCGACCAGACCATTCACGACCTGCTGTGCTGGCCGGTGCGGGAGATGGGGCGCCGGGAGGCGGACCCGAGTCTGGTGGTGCTCGACACCCGGAGCGTGCACGCAGCGGCCGGAGTACCCGCCGCGTCGACGGGGCGTGATGCGGCAAAAAGCACCGGCCGTAAACGCGGCCTTGCCTTTGACGTGCTGGGTTTGGTGATCGCGGTGGTCGTGGTGGCGGCGTCCGCGCACGAGAACGCCGTCGGTATCGCGCTGCTGGACAAGGTCGCCGCTGACACCGACGCCGTGGAGAAGGCTCTGGTCGACCAGGGCTTCAAGAACGCCGTCGTCGCGCACGGGGAGAAGGTAGACATTGCGGTGGAAGTCGTGGAGCGTCACCCCGCGCAGACCGGTTTCGTTCCCCAGGCCAGGCGGTGGGTCGTGGAGCGCGCCTTTGGGATCTTGATGCTGCACCGCAGGCTGGTGCGCGACTACGAACACCGGCCCCGTAGTTCGGAGTCGCGGTGTACTGGGCGATGACCGCGGTGATACTGCGCAGCTGACCGGGACGACCACGTCGGTCTGGCGCACTACATGAGCGGTGGGGAGCTGACGCTCGGCGCGGTGCTGGCGCGGCTGGAGGAGCGGGAACGAGAGATCGTCGCGCAGGCCGAGGTGAGGTGCGAACAGATCGCGCAGCTGACCTCCCGGCTCGACGAGCTCGGCCGGGCCGCCGAGGAAGTTCGGATCACCCGCAAGACGCTGCTGGAGCTGCCCGCCCCGCAACCGCCCGCACCGAAGCTGCCAGACCACCTGGCCTACCAGCAGGTCATGGCGTGTTCACCGCGGCCGACCATCTGCTGTGGGCGCGGCAGGTCTGCGAGGTGATGGGCCTGACGGTCGCGCCCCACAACATCAACAACGTCCGCCTGAAGCTCAAACGGCTGACCGGCCGTGGGATTGGCCGGACCGGCTTCAGCGAGACGGTGTGGGCCGAGAATCCGGCGGGGAAGCGAAGGAATGCTCGCTCTGGCGTAGTTTGAGTTCGGTTTGCTGCTGGTCAAGGGCTGACTGTCGCCGCATCCCAGGAATCCCGTGCCGCTTCACGAGGGTGACGATCTCGTGGAAGTTGGCCCGGTGAAAGTACTCGCTGGGCCAGCCGCTACAACACTCGACGTCGGCATTCCCGCCTCGGACAATGCTCCCCGATCGCCTACGAGAATGCGCACTTCACACCTCAACTACACTTCCCGAAGCCGCATAACCCCGTGTCCAACGGGTGCGGCGGTGCAGCCCCGCTGGGCCGGCAGGGGCCGCGCCTCACCGATTGCGCGCGTGATGGTGGAGCGATCCACGCCGAACCAGCAGGCCAGCAGGTCATGAGTGACGCCATGGCGGAGGTGAACGAGGGTCGCCAGCAGCCGGTCGACGAAGACCGGTTTGTGCTTTGCCCCGGCACCAACAGCCCGGCGACGGGGCCGCGCGGCGCGTGTGGACTGGTGCTGCCCGTGCCACAACGGCCCGATTCCGGCGATGAGTTCGGCGATCGCATCAGGCGCCAGGCCCGTGATCCGTTGACTTCAGGTGATCGCTACACGCGCTCGACTCCCCACCACACAGACCATGACCAACGATCAGGATCCCGACGCGCCACCGCCAGTCATGCACGAGCTCGTTAAGGCTGCAATCCAGTCGGTGCGCGGCTCCTCGCCGACATCGGCATCTCGCGGCAACGGGCAGGGGTGCTGTGAGGCCTGATCGAGGGGAGCCATGCGGGCGGGATGTATCGGCCACGGTGATGCCCGCCGCCGTGCTCCCTCCGGTGGGATTCCGGATGCTGGGTGCCGGGCAGGCCGTACGTGCCGACTCCCGTTCCGGCTGGCCTCCGGCCCCCCGGTTCGCAGGGCTCCGGGCAGGGCCCTGGCGTGGCTCGGAGGAGCCTTGTGGCTGCTGCGGCGGCCATGGTGTCATGCGGTGGATCAACTCCAGCCACGGGGGTCACTGCCGGCGGAGCGCAGTCCCTCGGTCGAAGAGGGGGCATCGATGACTTCACCGACGGGAGCGCCGTCGGCCAGGCCCGTTCGTGAGCTGCTGGGCCGGGAGCCCGACTACGGCTTCGGCGGTGACAACGTCAGCACCGCGACCGGCAACTACACCAAACACGTGACGGACCTGGCCTTCCCGGGCACGCTGCTCGGGCTGCTGGACTGGTCCCGCAGATACAACTCGCTCGGCACGTCCGACGGTCCGTTAGGCCGCGGCTGGACCACGTCGCTCAGCAACCGCCTGGAGGAGCAGCAGGGCGGGAACGTCGAGCTCCACAGCGGGGACGGGCGGGTGCTGCTCTTCACCCGCCGGCCGGATGGCGGCTACCGGCGCCCGCAGGACCTGGAGGCGGACCTCACCCAGGACGACGAGGACGGTTGGACGCTGCGCGCCAGCAGCGGCGCCCGCTGGCTCTTCGACGGAGACGGGCGGCTGACCGCCCGGGAGCGGGAGGGACAGCGCGTCACCCTCGCCTACGGCGGCGAGGGCCGGCTGCAGCGCGTCACGCATTTCCTCGGCCGCAGCCTGTCGTTCTCCTACGACGGTGCCGGGCGAATGACCAGGGCCGAGGCCGACGACGGGCGCGCGGTGACGTACGACCACGACGGCGACGGCAGGCTGACCGCCGCCACCGGTCCGGCAGCAGGCGCCACCACGCGTTACGCCTACGCCGAGAACGGCAGGCTGAGCCAGGAGACGGACCCCGACGGCACCGTGGCCGTGACCAACGTCTACGACGACGAGGACCGGGTGATCCGCCAGGAGCACCCGGCGGGCAGCAAGACGATGTTCGCCTACGACGCGGGTGTCACCACGGTCACCACCGAGCCCTCCGGCGCCCGCAGCACCCACCGCAGCGACGCCCAGGGCCGGCTGGTCGAGCTGACCGACCCGCTCGAGCAGACTGCCACCTTCGGCTACGACGAGAACGGCAGATTCGTCGCCGGCACCTCCCCGGCCGGCACGGACGTCACGCAGCGCTTCGACGACCGCGGCAACCTGACCCGGTCCACCGCCGCCGGCGAGACCACGACGTACAGCTACGACAACCGTGACCGCCTCACCGGCGTGACGGATGCGGAAGGCACGACGACCCGCTACGCGTACACCGGTGACAGCCACGTGCCGTCCCGTATCACGGAGCCTGGCGACGCCGTCACCGAGCGGACGATCGAGAACGGTCTCGTCACCGTCTCGACCGACCCGGACGAGCACACCACCCGCTACCACTACGGCGAGCGCGGCGAGCTCACCTCCGTCACCCACCCCGACGAGAAGGTCACCCGCTACGGCCACGACCGGGCGGGCAACGTCACCGAGGCGACCTTGCCCAGCGGAAGTCCACTGCGCTGGACCTACGACGCCGGAGGCCGCAACACCTCGTACACGGGACCGCTCGGCGAGGAGAGCCGCCAGGAGTGGTCGCCGGGCGGTCGGCTGCTGCGGCAGACCGATCCGGCCGGCGGGGAGACGACATTCGGCTACGACGACGCCGGCCGTCAGACATCCGTCACCGACGTCATGGGCAGCACCACCACGCACGAGTACGACGCCGACGGGAACCTGGTCAAGACCACCGACCCGGAGGGAGGCGTCACCACATACGCCCACGACACCCTCGGCCAGGTCGTCCGCACCACCGACCCGGTCGGCATCGATACCCACTACCGCTACGACGCGGACGGCAACGCCGCGGAGACGGAGGACCCGAACGGCATCACCCGCACCGGTTACGACGCCGCCGGCCGGGTCAAGTCCGTCACCACCCCGGAGGGCGGCACCACCCGCTACGGCTACGACCGGGCCGGGCGCCCCACCGGCGTCACCGACGCCGAGGGCGGCCGGTGGAAGGTCGAGCACGACGCGTCCGGCAATCCGGTGCGCGTCCTCGACCCGACCGGCTCGCTGGCCAGGCAGCACTGGACGCAGAGTGGCTATCTCGACGAACTCGTCGACCCCGCCGGTGAGTCGGCGAAGATCCGGCGGGACCGCCGCGGCCAGGTGGTGGAAGTCGAGGACCGCCAGGGCGGCATCACCCGTACCGCCTACGACGCCGACGGCCGCCCCCTCGCCGTCACCACCCCGGCGGGACTGACCACACGCAGCGAGTACGACGCTTCCGGCCGACTCATCTCGCGCACCGACCCGCGCGGCTGGGTGACCCGCTTCGAGTACGACAAACTCGGCCGGAAGACTGCGGAGACCAGCCCGTCGGGGATCACCATCCGCTACCGGTACGACAAAGCCGGTCGGCTGACGGCCGTCATCAACGGCGAGGGCAACCAGTCCCAGTACGGCTACGACCGTGCCGGCCGGCTGATCTCGGTCACCGACGAGAAGGGCGCCGTCACCCGCTACGAACACGACAAGGCAGGCCGGGTCACCGCCGTGACCGACCCGCTCGGGCGCACCACCCGCCGGGCGTACGACCGCGCCGGCAACCTGAGCAAGGTCACTGACCCGGACGGCAACTCCGAGTACTACAGCTACGACAAGGACGGCCGGCTCACCCGCTGGCGAGCGGACGATGGCACCGAGGTGACCTACGCCTACGACAAGGCCGGACGCCGTACCAGCATGACCGATGCCACCGGCACCACCCGCTTCGACCACGACAAGGTCGGTAACCTCACCCGCATCACCGAGCCCGACGGCAGCGTGATCAAAGCCGGCTACAGCAAGGCGGGTCACCTGTCGCAGCTGGGCTACCCGGACGGCCTGCAGGTCGACTACCGCCACAACCCCAACGGCCGGCTCATCGCCATGAAGGACTCGAAGGCCGGCAGCGCGCAGTACGCACTCGACCCGGACGGTCGGCTGCTCACCGAGCAGCTCCCGGAGCGGACGGCGCGCCGGTACGCCTACGACCAGGACCGGCTGCGGCAGTACGAGGTCTTCCAGGACGGCAGGCCGGTGACCCGTACCGACCTCACCCGCGACCCGGACGGCCGGATCCTCACCCAACGCGACACCGGCCCGGTCACGAGCACGTTCCGCTCCTTCCGCTACGACCGGCTCGGACAACTGGCCGCCGCCCGCCGCTGGGACATGACCCCGTGGCCCTGGCAGCCCCGCCACGGCCATGGTGACGGCCACCCGGAGCCCACCGTCCACCAGCCGAACGAGACCCACGGCCCGTGGACGGAAAACCCCGGCGGGGCCCTCGACTTCACCTACGACGCGGTCGGCAACCGCACGGTGATGTGCCACGGCGACAGCGAGACGCACTACCGCTACGACGACGCGGACCAACTGCTCTCATCCAGCTCGCACGGCCTGCACACCCGCTACGAGTACGACTCCTCCGGCAGACTCACCGAGATCCGTACCGGTGACTGCCGCAAGCGCATCACGTACGACGGCTTCGGACGGCCGGTCAAGGCGGTCACCGACGACGGGGCTCCGCAGGAGGAGACCGCGGCCACCTACAACGGCGACGGGCTGCTCACCCGACTGGTGCTCACCCACACCGACCGGCGACGCGACGAGGTGCGCTCGGCGTCGGTGCGCTACTGGTGGAGCCCGGAGCGGATACCGCAGATCCTCAGCCAGCGCGCCGACCCGGAGCTGGCCGACACCGAACGCGGGCACCCGAGCCCGTTCAACGCGGACTTCAGCTACGGATACGGCCGCACGTTCGCCACCTGGCGGGGCGGCAGCGAGAACTTCCACCGGGACATCCACGGCTCGACGATCCGTACGCCCCGCACGCGCGCCTGGGCGCAGGCCGAGAGCTACGGGCTCTTCGGGGAGCCCGGTGGGGACGGTCATGGCCACCCGGGGTGCTGCGGCCGGTCGCATTGGCAGCACGGCGACCACGGTCACGGACAGGGTGACACCCACCATCACGACCATCGCGACCACGACCGTTGCGATCACCAGGACCACTGCGACTGCGGGCGCTCCCGGCTGCCCGCGCCGAAGCTCCCGCGCTTCGGCTACCGCGGCGAGCAGGCCCTCGGCGGCACCCTCAACCTCCGGGCCCGGCTGTACTACACCGGCCTCGGCCGCTACACCTCCCGCGACCCGGTCACCAGCGAGAAGGCCGGCCCGGGAGGTGCGGAGAACCCGTACGTCTACACCCGCAACGACCCGCTGAACCGCACCGACCCGCGCGGGCTGCTCTCCAGCCCCGGGGCGGCACTCCAGATGAGTGCCTGGGCGACGCAGTCCGGCGGCACGGCGGCGGAGAGCGCGGTCGCCCAACGGCGGCAGAGCTCGCGTCGGCAGGTCTACGGATTCGTCAACCAGCTCGCGGCCGGCCCCGGCATCAACTGGCGTGAACCCCACGACAAGGCCCAGCACGTTGCCGCCGCGGCGTTGCGCACCCAGGTGGCAGGCGGCACCATCCGCGAGACGGTCTACCTCCCCGGCGGCAGCTACAAGCGAGCGGCGGATCGGTACCCGGCCAACCCCAACCCCAGCAAGAACGCCGGCGAGATCGACATTCTGCACGAGAACACGAGCACCAAGACCGCGAAGATCTGGGACGTCAAGGCGGTGGGGCAGGCGCCCACGGCCAAAGCCCAAGTGCTCCACTACAGCAAACGATTCGAGCAGTGGAAGACGGCGCAGGGCGAATCCGGCTGGAAGGCGGGGCCCGGCCAGGCCATGACCGGGGTGTACCCCGTGCCCGGATCGAACAACGTGGTCTTTTCCCCCAACGGGAATCAGGACGGCCTGATCGTGTATCAGGACAAGGGCAAACCCAGGGATCCGACACCGCACCCCGTGCCGGTACCGCAGCCGGAGAGGCAGCCGCAGGAGAAGCCCCGGCCCTGGTGGGATCCGCGGGGCTGGGAGCCGCCATGGGAGTGGGACGTGCCCTGGAAAGGCATCCTCGAGGGCACTCTCGCAGTGCTGGGCGCAGCCGCCCTCGTCACGCTCGCGGTCGTCCTGCTCCCGGCGGAGGTCCTCGTCGGCGCAGCCGCGGCCCTCGTTGCGGGCATCGTGGCCGTCCTGGGGCTGGCGGGCACCGCCAACGCCTCCGGGTGACGTCCGGACGACTGTCCAGAATGCTGACCGCCGTCCGGCGTTAGCCTCGCGCCATGACGCTCACCACGCAGCAGCTGCCCGGCGGCCTGCCGCCGGGCCGGCTGATCGTTCCCGACCCGCAGTACGCCTGGCCCGGTACGGAAATCCCGGCGGACCCGGTGCTGTGGGTCTCCGATGAGCCCCTGCCGGCGGCGGAGGCCGGGCACCGCTGGGGCGAGCTGTACGGGCGCCGCCGCGAGAGCGGCCTGTGGCCGCTGCTGCTCGGCGCGCTGCCCGACGCCGACGGGGAGCCGCTGAGACCCTGGCACAACGGCCAGTTGCACTCCACCTCGTCCGCCGAGTTGGACGAGGCGGACCTCGCCCAACTCGGCGCCGACGGCTGGGAGGAACTGCGCCAGTACGCGCAGCTGCCGTATCCGACGTGGCCGGGGATGGCCCCGGCAGCACGGCCGGCGGACGACCCCGACGCACGTGCCCTGGCACTGACCGGCAGTGCCGATGGCGTCAGGGCGCTGTTCTCCGGCGCCGGCCGGGGCCCGTACCTCGGCCTCACCGACGCCACGGACGGCGCCTGTGCGATCCTGGCCTGCGGCTGGCAGCCGGAGATCGGCCCCGACGCCGTCGCGGGGATGGTACGCACTTGGGACCAGCGCTTCGGCGCACGTCTGTGCGCCCTCGAATCCCAGTCCCTCGGCCTGTCGGTCGCCTGGCCCCCACGCACCCCGGACCACGCCCGTCAAGTCGCCGCGGAGCACCTCGCCTTCTGCCCGGATCTGACGGAGGCCGTCGACTTCGACACGTACGCGGCAGCCCTTGTCGACGCCCCGGTCTGGGCACTTGGGTGGCTCTGAGCCCGGAGAACTGTCCGCAATACAGTTTCGAACGTCCGGCCCGGCACCCGCACCGCTCGTTGGGAGCCGTCATGCACCATCCCGTACCGCTCACTTTCGTCCGGCTGACGGCCCGGTGGACCGGTCCGCGACCAAGTGCGGCGGGCAGCCGGTGCGGCAATAAGAGGTCGTTTCCTCCCATTGTTTTATCCCGGTATCGGCTATTTGGTCTGGGGTATCGGGTAGCGCCAGGAGATGGTGCTCCCGCCGGTGAGGCGGCGGGCCATGAGGTTGGTCATGGAGAGGTGGATCTTGGCGGCGGAGCGGGCCCGGGAGGGTTTCGTAGTCGCGGGCCCGCCGGCGGTGGAGCATCAGCCAGCCGTAGGTCCGCTCGACCGCCCAGCGTTGCGGGATCGGGGTGAATCCCCTGGTCCCGGGGTGCGACTGGTGATCTCCATGTCGATGCCGAGGGTGCCTGCGCACTCGCCGCGGTGACCAGCACCGCGAGCAGGAGACCGGTCGTGTCGATGGCGAGGCTCCGCTTCCGGCCGACGATCTTCTTCCCGGCGTCGGTGCCCTGGCTGGACGCAGGGACGCTGGTGGAGGTCTTGACGCTCTGTGCGTCGATCACGCAGGCCGACGGGCTCGCGTTCCGTCCTTCCTTCTGCCGCACCCGTTCCCTGAGCAGGCCGTTGAGCCGGGTGAACACGCCCTCTTTCTGTCATTTGGCGAAGTAGCCGTAGACGGTCTCCCAGGGTGGGAAGTCGTGCGGCAGGTAGCGCCATTGCACCCCGGTGTGGTTCACGTACAAGATTGCGTCCAGGATCTCGCGCAAGTCGTGCTCGGGCGGCCGGCCGAAGTTCAGGGCCCGGCCACGGCGCTCGAAGCGCCAGGCCGCCAGAACCGGCTCGACCAACTGCCAGCGTGCATCGGACAGATCGCTCGGATACGCACGCCGATTGTCCATGACATGGACGTACTGTCGGCAGGTGAGTGCGCCCAGGCGTGCGTTCTGCTCCGTGGAAGCACAGGCCCGAATCAGACGTCCTGGAATGAGACAGGCACAAGCTGCCTCCAGCCTCAGCCGTCACCCCACTCAGTTCACAAGACTCCGATCAACTCAGCAGGCACTTCGGCATCACACCCGCACACGAAAGAAAAAGCATCCATAACTGGGCACTAAAGGTTAGGGCGACCTCTAAGGATCCGGTGGATTCCCGGTTTCGCTAACCGGGGTCCACTGCTCTACGGGCTGGTCCACGCGGCCAGGTACCTTCCAGGCCGCTTCCAGCTACTTACCCAGCTCACGTTCTATTCGAGGCTGTTGACACGCGCATCGCCGTCAAGCACCGGGGCAGCCGGCACCGGACGGCGACTATCCGATGGTCCAGGCCGACAAGGAAGACGTCGAAAGCTGCATGGGTCTTCGGAACGCCATGAGAATGCCCGCTGAGCATGCTGCCGCACCGGGAAACTACAAGATCCCCGACAGAGTCAAGCTCAGGGGCTGTGTGGCGGCGGCCGACGGGGACGCCCGGTCGGGCGGCGGCGCATCGAGCCCGAGCCCGAGGAATGATGCTGCTCTTCCGTCGTCCGGAACAACTCCGCCGGATGCGGGAGCGGCCGGAGCCCATCCCGGCCGGCGTGGGGGAGATCCTGCGCCACAGTCGGCTCATCCCCGTCGGCGCGTTCTCTCGTGTCGCCACCGCGGACACGGTGCTGAGCGGGGGCACCGTCGCGGCCGGCGAGACCGTCGTACCGATGACGGACTGGGCCGACCGCGACCCCACCATGTTCGCCAACGTCGACATCCTCGGTATCGGTCGCGAACATGACACGCCGCGCCTCGGATTCGGCCCCCACTACTGCACCGGAGCGCACATCGCCCGGTTGCAGCTCCACATCGGTCTGGCCGCGCTGCTCGCGCGCTTCCCCGCTCTGCGGCTGGCGGTGCCGGAGGACGATCTCCCTTGGGCCGACAAGCCGGCGATCCGCAGTCCGACGAGTCTGCCGGTGGCCTGGTGGGCTGGCACAGCAAGCCCACGCTGCTGCCCTCCTACGTTCCACAGACGGCAGAGGCTTGTACAGGTGAACCGACACGGGCGTACCAGGGGCTGGTAGCCGCGATGAACACCCAAGACGTGAATGCCGTTTCCGCTCTCCTGGCAGAAGACGTCAACTACCGGGAAATTGCCCTGGCCTGGGACATGCACAACCGTGAGGAATGCCGGAGGCGAGCGGCTGCCTGGTTCGACAACATCGAGTCCCGATTCGAAATCCGCGAATCGTTCGAGTCAGGGAATCGCGTGTGTTCCCGCTGGATCTTCGTCGGCCGTGTCAAGCCCTCGGCCCCCGGTCTCATCGGCGCCGACGCCGCCGGCCGGGAATTCCGGCTCGACGGAGTCAGTACGTACGCAGTCGATCAGCAGGTCTCATCATCGAAGTCATCATCGAAGTATGGGATTTATGGAACTTGACGACATTGCTCGGCAAGTTTCACTACTCCTGTGCGAATTTATCAAAACCACGGTAGGCCGGAGCTGACGTCTGGAGATCCTCGGAGGCAGAACTGGTGCCCGGTGCCTGGCTTCTTTCTTCCTCGGGTCAGCCCGGGGTGGGGGTGATGTTGTGGTTCAGGCGGAACAGGTTGCCGGGATCCCAGCGGGCCTTGGCCTTGGCCAGGGGCGTTTGGGTGTCTGCGTCGTAGGCTGCGGCCACCTCGTCCGCCCCGGTGTCTGCGAGGTAGTTGACGTAGGAGCCGACGAGGTCCGGTTCGATCTGTTCCATGAGGTTCCGGACCCATGCGATGTTTCGTTCGTCGTCTGCGGAGTCGCTCCAGGCTCCGGCGATGTTGATCAGATAGCCCGCCTGCCGGTGGGACACCGTCGTCTCCTCCCGCTGAGCACTTGCGACGGCGCCGCCCATCTGGTGGATCAAGAGCTGGGATCGAGCGGACGGGGTCTGCGCGGCGTGAGTGGTGAGGGCGTGGATCAGCCGGGGTGTGAGGGTCTTGGTATAGGCGGACTTCCAGTAGTTCCGCAGGCCGGGGGGCGAACCGGCGTCCAGGAGGGATTGCAGGGCGGGGTAGGGCATGCGGTGTATGAGGTCCACCGCCGGTGGACCGAACCGACGGAGTTTCGCGGCGAGTTGGTCCTGTTCGGCTTCCGCGCCCAGGGCGCAGAGGCCCACCAGCACGGACGGCCGGTTCCACAGTTCCGGAGGAATGGGCGGTAGAGCGGGTGTGGTGGCGACGGCGGTGATCGTGGTGATGCCGTCGGGCGCGGTACGGCAGAAGCGGTCGTAGAATTCGAGAACTTCGTGCATGCGCTCGATCGGGTGGAGGAGATACCCGCCGAGGACGTCGTGTACGGGATGCAGGCGGTAGGCGAGTTCGGTGACGACGCCGAAGTTCCCGCCGCCTCCGCGTAGGGCGCGGAAGAGTTCGGGATGGCGCGTGGGGCTTGCGGTGACCAGGCCGTCACGAGCGGTGGCGACGGTGGCGTGCAGCAGGTTGTCGCAGGCCAGGCCGTATGCCCGCATCAGCCAGCCGACACCGCCGCCGAGGGTGAGGCCCGCGATGCCGGTTGTGGAGATCATGCCTCCGGTCGTGGCAAGCCCGAGGGCACCGGTGGCCTTGTCGAACTGGCCCCAGGTGGTGCCGCCTTGGGCACGGGCGACACGCGCAGATGAGTCAACGTGGACTGCGTTCAGTCGGCCCAGGTCGAGCACGAGGCCGCCGTCGCAGGTGGAGGTTCCGGCAACGTTGTGGCCGCCCCCGCGGACGGCGAGGGCGAGGCCGTGGTCGGAAGCCAGTCGGATGCCCGCTTGGACGGCTGAGACCGTCCGAGGCCGGGCAATGAGCGCCGGCCGGCGGTCGACCATCCCATTCCAGACCCGGCGGGCCTTGTGGTAGCTCGGAGTACCGGGATGGACGACCTCCACGCCGCCACCGCGTTCGTACGCCTGGACGGCAGCTGCCAGTTCTGGGTCTTTCGCGGCGGGGTTCACGATGTGCTCCTTCGGGGACAGCCCGTCACATGGCGGTCCAGCCTCCGTCGATGACGAGGCCGTGTCCGAGGACGTGTGAGGCGCCGGGAGTGCACAGCCACAGCACTCCCGAGGCCACCTCGTCCGGGGAGGTGAAGCGCCCGGTGGGGGCAGTGTTCCGCAGCTGTTCCATGGCTTCGGGATCATTGTTGAGGGCCGTGTGCATCATGGCGGTCTCCACCGGGCCGGGGCAGACCGCATTGATGCGGATGCCGCTGGTGGCGTAGTCCAGTGCGGCGGCGCGGGTCAGGCCGAGCACGGCGTGCTTGGTCGCCACGTACGCCGCGCTGTTGCGCATGGCAACGTGGCTGAGGGTCGACGCCAGGTTGACGAGCGCGCCGTCCCCCTGCGTGAGCATGTAGGTGATCTCCGCCCTCATGGACAGCCACATCCCCTTGACGTTGACCGACCAGAGCCTCGCCCATGTGTGCTCCGTCAGATCCGCAGTCGCCGGCGACGCCTCGTTGACTCCCGCGCTGTTCACGGCACAGTCCAAACGGCCGAACAGCTCCGCCGTCCGCACTACTGCGTTGTTCGTTTGGTCCGGACTGGTGACATCACAGGTCTGGGCCACGGCACGACCGCCGACGGCATGGATATCAGCGACGGTGCGCTCGGCGGCAGCGTCGTCGATGTCCGCGATCGCCACCGCTGCGCCGGCCCGCGCGAAAGCCAGCGCGCAGGCCCGTCCGATGCCCGAGGCGCCCCCCGTGACCAGAGCGACCCGCCCGGCCAACTGCTGATGCCCGGCGGCCGGCCGATCACGCTCGGAGGGCAGGGCCGGCTTCCCACTCACGGGTTTGTCCCGGTCTGTCCTGTGGTGCAGTCCAGGATGAGGGTGTGGGGGCAGTCCAGATAGGGCTTCCAGTACGCCTCGCCGTGCAGGCGTAGTCCTTCCTCGGAGACGTGCGGTTGGATCCATCGCAGACGGGTGAAGCCCGCGTCGTGAGCGGCCTCTTCCTGGACATCGCGTGACCAGCGGTAGGCGATGACGGAGAAGGTTCGTTCGGGGACGGTGACGGTCAGGCGGAGCGGTGCACCCTCGGGGACTGTCCTGCTGCCGCTCGGTTCGGCGCGGACCAGGTCGAAGTCGTAGTCGCTGTAGTAGCCGGGCTGGGTGGCCGCCTCCGGATTGAGCGCGTAGGTCACGAACCGACCGCCGGTGGCCGGCAGGGCACGGCGCGCAGTGCGGAACAGTCCGTGCAATTGGTTGACGGTCGGAGCGTACGGAGAAACGTATACCCCGGCGACCAGGTCGAAAGCGCCGTCGAGGTCGGCGTCGGGCCCCTCCAGGGGGTTGGTGATGTCCCGGGCCAGATATTCGACACCGATCCGTTCCTCGGCTTCCCTGGCACGCGCGTACGCCAGCATCCCTTCAGAAATGTCCACCCCCACGACGCGTTCGGCTCCCCATTTGCGAAGCCTGCGGCTGTACACGCCGCTGCCACACCCCAAGTCCAGCACCGCCAGTCCGCCAAGCTCGCCAACAGCTTCCATGTAGGAGGGGTATTCGAGGTGTTTGCGCACCGCCATGCTTGCCACGGTGCTCTCGTAGGGCCGGGCGAGGTCATCGAACTGGCTGCTCATGGTGATCTCCTTCACGCGGCGGCAGCAACGTCGGCCGAAAGCGCGCCGACTCGGCCGGCATTGCCAATCCGGTGGTGTACCGGATCAGGACCCTGCGTCCGTCCAGCGCCAGCCGGTAGGGAAGTCAGGACGCTGACCGACCCCGGCCGCCCGAGGGTCCTGGAAAGGAGCTGTCCGTGTAAGGCCACGGGCGCTCATGCGTGCGTCCTCCGGTATCTCTCACTCTCTCAGAGTTGCCCGACAAGGACAAAAGGTTCATGGTGGTAGGGGTGCAGTTTCAGTGCGTTGATTGGCTCTTGGCGCACACTGATCGCCGCTGCTGTCACCTTCACAAGCCCCCGGCATGACGCGCCGGAAACGCATTCGCCAAAGACTTTTCCCCTCAGCCAGAGAGAGCGGCTACTGAACAGCTAAGCGGATCGCCGAATCTCACACATGGTCAAGACCTCTCGCCACGCTGCCACAGCCGGTGAGGCGGAGAGCGAGAATGAAAGCGCTCATCAAATCCAGTCCCCACAAGGGCTTGGAACTTGCCGAAGTCCCCGTGCCCCGGGTGGAGCGCGACGACGTACTCATCCGGGTACTGCGCACGGGAATCTGCGGAACCGATCTGCACATCCACGACTGGAACCCCTGGGCCGCTCGCACCCTCTCCCTTCCGCGCATCATCGGCCACGAGTTCGTCGGCAAGATCGCGGAGACCGGAACCGCGGTCAGAGGGCTTTCCCCCGGGCAGCTCGTCAGCGCTGAGGGGCACCTCACCTGCGGCGACTGTGTGCACTGCCGACGCGGCGACAGGCACCTGTGCCTCAACGCGCAGGGGCTGGGAGTGCACCGTGACGGGGCATTCGCCGAATACGTAGTTCTGCCTGCTGCGAATGTCTGGCAGCACCAATCCGGCATACCGCTTGATGTAGCCGCCGTGTTCGATGCTTTCGGGAACGCGGTGCACGCCGCAGAGACCTTCGACGTATGTCATCGCGCTGTGCTGGTCACGGGGGCCGGCCCGATCGGCGCGATGGCAGCCGCCGTTGCCGTACACCGGGGAGCACGCCTTGTGGCCGTCACGGACATCAACCCGTTCCGCCTCCGCCTGGCACGCGGCGCCGGGGTGCACCGGACGATCGAGGCAGGCCCCGGCGCGGTCGCCCAGGCCGTGAAGGAGCTGGGACTCACCGGTGGCTTCGACATCGGCTTCGAGACGTCCGGCGCGCCGGACGGGCTGCGCGATGCGATCGCTTCCCTCACGCACGGCGGCCAACTCGCCATTCTCGGACTTCCCGACGGCTCCGTCCCCACCGACTGGTCCGACATCGCACTGCGCATGCTGACCATTCAAGGCGTCAGCGGACGGCGGGTCTTCGATACCTGGCACAGCATGTCGCGTCTGCTCGACGAAGGACTCGACCCGTCCTTCACCATCACCCACCACTTTCCGGCCGGTCAATACGACAAGGCATTTACCGCCGTGGAGGAAGGCACCGCCGGCAAGGTACTGCTGGACTGGGGAGCGCGGTCATGACCAACGCGAGGGCCGCACCGTCCGGCAACTTTGAGGTGCGCATTCACACGGCCATTGACGACATCGGCTCCGAGTGGGACGACCTGATGGTCGTCGCACGGGCTCCGGTCTTCTACCGTCGCCCTTTTCTCCGTGCTTTCGAGAAATATCCGCTGCATGCCGTCCAGCGCACCGCCTACATTCTGGTCCACGACAGTTCGGGTGCCGCAGTGGCCGCCCTCCCTGCCTATCTCCAGCGCGGCGTGGACCCCATGAGGGTGGTCACTGACCACTTCCCCTCTGCTCAAGGCCAGTTGGCGCTGTTCAGCCACGTGTGGCATTGCTATGACACGGTGCTCCCGGTGGCCCCGGGCAGGGAAGACGCGGCCCGGGTCGCCCTGGAAGCCCTGCGATGGGTCGCGACCGACTGGGGCGCCCGGCTGTACGGCCTGGCAAATGTGGACGCGGCGGGCCCCCTGGACCCGCTGCTCGCCCACGCGGGGCTGAACTGCGCCGACATCGACATCGGCTGGGGTCTCAGTCTTCCGGAACTCAACGGATACGAGCACTACCTGGCCGCGCTGCGCGGCAAACCGCGCCGAAACCTCCGTCGGGATCTACGAGCCGCGGACCGGGCCGGGGTCACGGCAGACTGGGAACATCCTCGGGACGCCGATCTCGACGGCTTCGTGGCCCTCGCCCGCGCAACCGCCGCCAAATTTGACAACTCCGACTATTACCAGCCCGGCCTCTTCCAGGACTTCGTCCTCAGCCTCGGCGGCGACGCCCACTGCCTGGAACTGCGCCTCGGCAACCAGCTGATCAGCTCCGGGCTGGCCCTCACCGACGACACCCGCTTCCACTTCTGGGCCTGCGGCTTCGCACCCACGGACGGCTTCAGCGGCTTCTACCTCGCCTTCGACCAGATGATGCGCCGCGCTTTCGCGTCAGGCAGCCAATGGATCGAACTCGGCCGCCGCAACCCCGTATTCAAACGCCGCTACGGACTGACCCCCCGCACCCTGCGGGCCTGGATCGCCAAGACATGACGTCCGGCCCAAGTCCGTACGGATCTCTTGCAATGTGAGCGGAGGCACGGCACCCGCTTCCGGCAGCGCTCTGTGCGCTCGACGTCGAGGTGCAGGGTGGTGGCTGTGTGGTGCCAGCCGGTGGAGCGCCGGGTGGTGATCAGGAGCCGGCCTGATGGGATGCGGTCGAGGAGGGAGCGGATGTCGTCGAGGCGGTCGACGTTGTCCAGGACGATCAGCCAGCCCTCGTGCACCACAAACCACTGCAACACCCGCTCGACGAGGGCGTCTTCGGGGAGTCCAGCCAGGGTGGGCTGGAGCGCGCGGGCCAGTTCGGCAAGTCCCAGGCCGTGCACGGCTTGGGCCACGACATCCTCCGGAGGTGTAGAGGCACTGTCGAGAGGGTCGAGCTGTTCGGTCCGGCCGACGAACCCCTTCGCGCGAGGGACGTTGCTCAGGCGGGTCTGCGCCGCCAGGCCAGCGACGGGGCCGTACGCTTCCGGTGGTAGGGCGACGCCGTGCTCGATGCGCTGCGCGACGGAGTTGATGCCAGCGGCGTTCGCGCCTCTTCATGCCTCCACCCGGAACGTGGGGGCGGCATCCGTTTTGCGGTGGCGGCCGAACAGTGGCATCAGGAACCTCGGTGTGCGGTGGTGCCCTCGATGTCCCGCCTACTGCGTTGGACCCGCCGCTCGCCGAAATCCTCCCGCCCATCTGCGGCGTGACAGGGGGGAGGCGCTGTCGCGGGCCGAGGCGTTGCGGATGCTTCCGCCGGCAGCGTTCGAGCCGCCCTGCGCAGCCACTGGCGGGGCAGGCTCCGTCGCAGGGGGGCGGACCATCGCGTAACACTGAGACCGCCAGCGAGACCAGCCCCGCCACCGACCCTGCCACGCTGGAGACTTGGCCAACTGTGTCCAGATCCCCGACCACCGCCAGCACCGTTCGGCCGTGTGCGGCGGAGCGCTGTGGGGTGCCGGGGCCGGCACGGCGGTTGGCTTTCTCTGTGCCGGCCCCGGGGCTGTGCTGACGTTCCTGGGCTGTGGGAGGTCAGGTCTTGTAGCGGGCGGCGGCGAAGTTGAGGTGGTTCGTCGTCGCTCCGCCCACCAGGACGATTCTGTTCGCTGCCTGGAGGGTGACAGCACGGCCGCCGTCGCCCAGGCCGGCGAAGTCGGTGCGGACGGCTCCGCCGACGCCGAAGGTGGTGTCGGGCGTCCCATTGGTGTTGAGCCGGTAGACCGCGAAGTCGCCTGCCACCGGGTCGGCGAAGCTCGTCAGGCCCGTGGTCTCACCGATGAACCCCCCTGCGACGATCTTCCCATCGCTCTGGAGGGCCAGGCCGCGCACCCCGTCGCCGAGCACCGTGGGGTTGATCTGCGTCTTGCCCGCGGTGCCGAAGGTGGTGTCGAGGCTGCCGGCTGAGTCGTAGCGCGTCCAGCCGGCCTTGACGTCTCCGCTGATCCCGACAGGGTCGGTGGAGTCGGTGTCCCCGCCGAGGACGATCTTGCCGTCACTCTGCACGGCCAGGGCGAACGCCAGGTCGTTGAGCCCGTTGAAGTCCGTGCGCACGATCCCGGAGCTGCCGAACGTGGTGTCCAGGCTCCCGTCTGCGTTGAACCGTGCGAGGAGGAAGTCGTCCTGGGTGAGCGTGGTCGTGTCGAACCCGGCGACCAGGAACTTGCCGGTACTCAGCAGGGCCAGGGCGAAAAGGTGGCCCGCGTTGCCGAGGGACACGGCCTCCTTGCCCGCGCCGCCCGCGAAGGTGGTGTCCAGGCTTCCGTCGGGGTTGAGCCGGATCAGCCCGGCGTCGGCGCCGGCCGCTCCGACACCGAGGATCTTGCCGTCGGGCTGGATGACCATCCCGCGGATGGCGTCTCCTGTTGGTCCGCTGATGTCGTAGACGGCCACGCCGCCGGATCCGAAGCCGGCGTCCAGGGTGCCGTCGGGGTTGAGGCGGGCCACCGCGATGTCGCCGGTCGGTTCGGAGTTGGTGAGGCCGCCCACCACGATCTTTCCGTCGCTCTGGACGGCGACGGCACGGGCGACGTCCTCCGACCCGCTCAGGGCGAGGACGACTTTGCCACCGGTCCCGAAGGTGGTGTCCAGGCCGCCGTTGCGCCGGAGCCGGGCCACTCCGAAGTCTCCGGTGCTGACATCACCGACCCGGCCCGCCAGTACGAGTTTCTCGTCGGTCTGGACCGCGACCGCGTTGGCGATGGAGATCGCGCCGAAGTCGATGCTGACCTTGCCACTTGTCCCGAAGGACGGGTCCAAGTCACCTGCAGTCATGGTGTACCTCACGAAGGGTCATGGATAGGGGTCTCACAGCAGAACTCCTCCTGTCGTGTCAGGCCGCTCTTGCGTGCGCATCGGCCGCTCATCGCTGTGTCGCCGCGTCGCTGCACACACGCGGTTCCGGGCTTGTGAAATGCCCGTGGTGATGATCCCGGTGTGGTGCGGGTGCCGTCGTTGTCTGTCCGGGCTGCATGGGCCCGAATGCACTGCGTGGGCGACCGGTCATGCGGATATGCCCGCACAAGAGATCGCCAATCACACAATCACTCTGCAAACTGCCGCAAACGTTGCTCAGTTGCCCGCGGCACAGGCTGAGACGCACGCGCAGCAGTGCCGGGCAGCGGAACTCACCGGCTGGTCCCGGGAATCATGCGGCCCCGTACGGCTCGCCGCGAAGACCGGACTGCCCGGCTTCCCCAACGCCGACCGCGCCCTGCCCGAGCACCCCACGGTGAGCCGGACGGGACCGGCGTCCACGTCGAAGCCCTCCGCGACAGCTACTTCGCCGTCAGCGCCCCGGTCTCGGACGGCTTCCCCAAGGCCGCGTGGAGGCTCGGCGGAACGTGGGACGAGGACCGCGCGTACTGGCGTTTTCACGACCGCGTGTACCTGGATGTAGCGGCCCTGCTGCGCGACCACTATGGCACCGTCGGCGACATGCTCGACGGCACCGCATACCTGGGGTGAACGGGACGCCCCTCCTGGGCCTCCCGTTCACAGCATTGCAACGGAGTCTCGCACTCGTCGGTCTTGCCTCCCGGGGCAACCCAGTATCCGGTGCCCGCGTGGTGGACCATTCGTGGGCGGCGGTGATCTCGCCGGTCCAGGGCCAGTGCTGGACGAGGCGGAGAAGCCTGCGTCGGCCGGTGGTGACGATTTGGGCGGCTGCGGAGAACAGGCGGAATCGCAGGCGGCGGGGTTCCCAGAGTCGGGCCTTGCCAGTGAGGGCGAAGGTGTCGATCAGGCGGGAGATGGTCGGGTCGGAGGCGACCGGGCCGAAGACGGCCGGTTCGCATCGTGGAGGCGGCTGGTCACCCTCGCCGGAGGAGTTGCGTGAGCGCCGACAAGTGTGACAGCAGACAACGATCAGGTCCTCCTCCACTCGACGAGGCGCCCTCTTCGGCGGCGCCCGCTACCGCAGTCGCGTTCCCTGACCAGGACACCAAGCTGTAGGAGGTGGGCAGCTTCGAGGGCTTGTCAGAGGGCGGTGCTGTGCAGGACCTGTCCACTCAGGCCCCCGGTGGCTGGGGCCGTCGTGGAGGTCTCCGACCTCACCGCCCCGGATTTCCGCGCCCAACTCCTCACCGCCACCTGCTCCGCCGACCTCTACGGCGACGGTACAGAGGCCAAGGTTCTCGACCACGACGCGTGGAAGAAGTCCCGCGCGACGTGGTTCCCGGTGAGCCTGATCGCGGGCCGGTGGTCCGAGCACCATGGACCCCTGGCCCGGAGGGAGTTCCACCACGTGCGCCCCGGGGCGCACACGCCCACGCGGAGAAGGCCGCCCCGTTACCGGACGTACCGGGGCGGCCTTCGGCGTGCGTCCCCTACAGCTCTTGGGCGGTGGCGCGGGCCTGGGCCAGTGCGGTGAGCAGGGTGGCCGGTGCGTGGGCGTCGCCGACGCGGTGGACGGGCAGGCCGTGGCGGTGCAGTGGTTCGGCCAGGTCGTCGCTGGGGATGCGGGCGGTGGACCAGACGACCTGGCCGACGTCGTCGATGGTGGCAGGTTCACCGGTGAAGAGGTTCTCGTAGTGCAGCGTCGTGCCGTCCAGGCCGGTCGCGGCGGCGCCGGTGACCACCTCGACGCGGGCGGCGGACAGCCGACGGTGAACCCCGAGCCTGCTGGTGTACGGCACCGTCTCGGCCGGTGCGAGGCGGGGGGTGAGCAGGACGGTGCGCGGGTGGCGGGAGGCGAGCAGTTCGGCCAGCGCGCAGACGGCGGCGCCGTCGTCCTCGCCGAGGATGACGGCGGTGCCCGATGCGGGCCCGGCGGGTGTGGTGAGGTAGTCGTTGATTCCGGTCCCGGTCCCGGGCAGAGCGGTGGGTGGCTTCATTTGCGCACCGGTGGCCAGGATGACCGCGTCCGGGGCGGTCGCGAGGACGTCCGCCTCACCGGCCGGTGTGCCCAGGACGAACTCGACCCCGGCCCGTCGCGCCGCTTCCTCCTGGGAGGCGACCAGTCGGCCGAGGTCGCCCCTGCCGGGGAGTTGGGACTCCGCGCGGGTACGGCCGCCGAGCCGGGGGCCGGCCAGCAGCGTCACCCGGTGGCCCCGGTCCGCGGCCGTGCGGGCGGCTTCGAGGCCCGCGACGCCGCCGCCGACCACCGTCACCCGCCGCGCGGACGCCGCCGCGACCGGGGCCGCTTCCTTCGCGGTCAGGCCGAACCCCGGGTTGACCGGGCAGGCGGCCGGACGCCCTGCGTGCACCTCGCCCCAGCAGGCGTTGCAGTACACGCAGGGCCGGATCTGCTCCTCCTGCCCTGCCCGTGCCTTGCGCGGCAGGTCCGGGTCGGCGACCAGGGCCCGGCCGAGCGCGACCAGATCGGCGGCGCCGGACCGGAGCGTCGTCTCGGCCTCGGCTGCGGACCGTACGCGGCCGACGGCGACCACCGGCACCCCGCCGGCCGCCGCCCGCACCTCCCGCTGAAGGTCGAGATACGGGGTGGGCGGGTAGTGCATGTCGGGGACGTGGTCGCCGAAGCTGGGGGCGATGGTGCCCTGCGCGAAGCAGACGTAGTCCACCGGCGCGCCCGCCTGGACGCGGGTGAACAGCGCGGCGGCGTCCGCGGGCCGCAGCCCGCCGCGTACGCCCTCGTCGCCCGGCATCTTCAGGCCGACCACGAAGTCAGGACCGGTGGCCGCCCTGATGGCCTCGATGACCTCGCGCAGAAAGCGGGTGCGTCCCGTCACGTCGCCGCCGTACGCGTCCTCGCGGTGGTTCGACCACGGCGAGAGGAAGAGCGACAGCAAGTGGCCGTGGGCGGCGTGCAGTTCGACGCCGGAGAAGCCGCGCGCGGCGAGCATCGCGGCGGAGTGCGCGAACGCATCGGTGAGCATGGCGATGTCACCGTGCGACATGACCCGCGGCATGGTGCCGCTGTAGAAGTCGGGGAGCGCGGAGGGGCCCATCGGCCGGGCGTCGCCCGTGGTCCACAGCTGGCTGCGGCCCAGGTGGTACAGCTGCCCGATCATCCGGCAGTCCTCGCGCTCGACCGCATCCGCGATCCGCGCGAAGCCGTCCCACCCGGCCGGGTCGTAGGTGACCAGCGCGAACGGCTTGGGCTCCGACGTCGGGTGGACCGCCAGCGCCTCCGACACCACCATCCCCGCGCCACCGGCGGCCATGCGGGCGTACGCGGCGACGGTGCGCTCCGTCGGGCGGTTTCCGGCGCCGATGCCGGTGATCATCGCCGGGAAGGCGATGCGGTTCTTCACCTCCCGGCGGCCCAGCGGCATCGGTGTGAACAGCCGCTCGTAGCGCTCGGCCGGTGCGCCACTCATGCGTCCCACTCCAGCCACAGCTCCTGGGGGCCGCGGAAGCAGATGTTCTGCGGGTAGTCGACGTCCGCGTCGGCCAGCCGCAGGCTCGGCGCCCGCTGGCCCAGCAGCTCCAGCATCACCCCGATCTCCATCCTGGCCAGCGGCGCCCCGAAGCAGTAGTGGATGCCGCGGCCGAAGGTGAGGTGATGGCGGGCCGCCTCGCGGCGGATGTCGAACGCCTCGGGGTCGTCGAACGCCTGCGGATCGTGGTTGGCCGAACCGATCTGCAGCAGCAGCTTCGCCCCGGCCGGTACCTCGACACCGCCGATGTCGACCGGCCGCGTCGTCTGCCGGCGCCAGGTGAACAGACTGGGGTCGTACCGCAGCGCCTCCTCGACGGCCCCCGGCACCAGCGACGGGTCCGCGCACAGCGCCTCCCACTGGGGGCGGTCGCCGAGCAGCCGCAGCAGCGCGCTGGTCGCCACGTTGGTGGTCGTCTCGTGGCCGGCGAAGCTGATCGCGTGGATCACGTTGGTGATCTCGTCGACGGTGAGCGCCTCCGGGTCGTCCAGGTGGATGCGGACGAGGTCGCTGGTGAAGTCGTCGCGGGGCTCGGCCAGCCGCCGGTGGACGAAGTCGACGCAGTACTTCCAGTACCGCACCATGAAAGCGGCGACGTCCGTCTGCTGCTCGGCCGTGGCGCGGCCCCAGGTGAACACCATCCGCTCGGCGGCGAGTTCCTTGAGCATCACGGTGTCTTCGGCAGGGAAGCCGATCAGCGCGAAGACCACCGACGCGGGCAGCGGGTAGGTCAGCTCGGTCACCGCGTCGAAGCGCGGGCGGCGCAGCATCCGCGTGATCAGTTCGTCCGCGCGGGCCCGTACCGTCGGCGCCAGCACCTCAAGGCGCCGCGCCGAGAAGACCTTCAGGCAGTGGGACCTGACGCGGCTGTGCTTGGGTTCGGGGCCGTTGGACATGGTGGGGCTGGTGCCGAAGCCGTCGGCGAGGAGGGCGCGGGCCTCTTCGCTCAGCGGGAAGACCGGTTCCTGGGTGTTCGCGCCGCAGAACGTCCGGTGGTCCTTCATGATCCGCTCGATGTCGGCGTGCCGGGTGACCACCCACATGTTCAGCTCGGGGTGGTGGAACACCGGCGTCTGCGCGCGGATCTCGGCGAGCTGCGGATACGGGTCGGCCAGGAAGGCGGGGGCGAGCGGGTCGTAGTCCGCGTGCACGGGGCAGCTCATCGGCCGGCCTCCTCGACCGCGGCGCGCAGCGCGACGCCGACGCGCGACATGTGCGGCTCCGCGCAGTCGAACAGGGTGCTCGCCTCGGCGTCGATCTTCTCGATCTCGACGCGGTCCTGGTCCATGGCGCCCAGGGCCTTCGCGTACGGCGAGTCCGGGTCGACCACGTTCTCGCGGCGCGTGCCCTCGCCGACGGCCAGGACGTGCAGCCGTCCCCGGAGACCGCCGGCCGGGCGGTAGGCGAACATCGCGCCGAGGTTGGCCTGGTACACCGCGATCCGGTGGCGCAGCACCTGCGGGTCCACGCTCCCCAGGCCGGGCTGGGCGGCGAGGAAGTCCACCAGGATGTCGGTGCGTTGCTCATCGGGCGCCGCGGCTATCCGTTCCAGCGGCAGTTCGACGGGGTGGCCCAGCAGCCGCTCGATGATGAATCCGTAGTCGTGCAGCGCGCGGGTCTGCAGCGACTCCGCCTCGGGGAGTTCCTGCCAGGCTCGCGCGAACGTCGGCATCAGGTGCAGGACGAGCGGCACCTGCTCGCCCGCGGCCTCCAGTTGCCTGGCGGCCTCGAAGGCGGGCAGGCCGCCCATGCAGTTGCCGGCGAGGTGGTAGGGGCCGTGCGGCTGGACGCGCCGGATTTCCTCGATGCCGCGCGCGGCGATCTCCTCGACCGTGGTGGTCGGTGCCTGGTCGCCGTCCAGGCCGGGCGACTGGCAGGCGTAGACGCCCCAGGGGGCGGGGATGTGCGGCAGGTAGCCGCTCATGTAGCCGACGCTGCCCTCCGTCGCGGGGAAGAAGAACAGGCGGGGGCTGCCCTCGCGCAACACCTTGAGGTGGGAGCCGGTCAGCTCCAGCAGGCGGGCCTCGGCGTTCTTCTCGGCGAGCAGCCGCAGCAGCGCGAGCCGCTTGGTGTCGGACAGGCCGCTGACCCTGTTGGCGAGATCGGTCATGGGAACTCCTGGGGGAGGGTGCGTTCCGAAAGGGGAGGTGGGGGCTTGCCGTTGGGGGCGTGGGGGAGATCGGGGGCGCGGCGGGCGTGCCGTACGGCGTCGGCGGGCGGCCCGCGGCTCAGGGTGTGTCGGTGAGGAGGGCGGCGGCCTCTTCGTCGGAGAGGGAATCCAGCAGGGCGAGGGCCGCTTCGAGGTCGTCGGCGGGCCGGAGGTGGCGGGCGACGGCCGCGACCGATGCGTCCTGCATGAAGACGTGCAGCGGGACGCGGGTGCCGGTGGACTGCCGCAGCCGGTACAGGACGGTGGTGGCGGCCAGCGAGTGGCCGCCGAGGCGGAAGAAGTCGTCGAGCCGCCCGACCCCGGTGCTGCCCAGGACCTCCTCGTACACCGCCGCGACGGCCAACTCCTCGGCGCCCTGCGGGGGTTGTGCCGTTCCGGAGGGCGGGGCCGCCGGGAGCGCCATCCGGCGCAGCGCGCCCCGGTCGGTCTTGCCGTTGGCGGTGCGGGGCAGTTGTGCGTGCCAGAGGAACCGCTGCGGGATGAGGGCGGGGCGCAGCAGCCCGCCCAGATGGGCCGTCAGCTCCGCCGCGGCCGGCGGGGCGGCCGGGTCGGCGGCCAGCAGGTGGGCCACGAGCACCTCGTCGCCCGCCGGGACGACCACGGCGTCGCGGACGGCCGGGTGGCGGCGCAGGGCGTGCTCGATCTCCTCCGGCTCGATGCGGTGCCCGCGCACCTTGAGCTGGTCGTCGGCGCGGCCCAGGAAGACCGGGTCGCCGTCGGCCGGCCACCGCACCACATCGCCCGTGCGGTAGGCGCGTTCGGCCGGGCCGTCCCCGGTGTCGAGGGTCACGAAGCGCTCGGCGGTCAGCTCGGGCCGGTGGAGGTAGCCGAGCGCCAGGCCGTCGCCGCCGATGTACAACTCGCCCGGTACGCCCGGCGGGACGGGCATCAGGTTCCGGTCGAGGACGTGCAGCGTCGTGTTCGCGACGGGCCGCCCCATCGGGACGGGCCCGGTGCCGGGCCGAACCCGCCGACGGGTGGACCAGATGGTCGTCTCGGTGGGGCCGTAGAGGTTCCACACCTCGGCGCAGCAGCCGAGCAGCCGGTCGGCCAGGTCGCGGCTGAGCGCCTCCCCGCCGGACCAGGCGCGCAGCCGGGGGCGGCCGGGCCAGCCCGAGTCCAGCAGCATCCGCCAGGTCGAGGGTGTCGCCTGCACGACGGTGGCGTCGTGGTGCTCCAGCAGGGCGGCGAGGAGGTCGGGGTCGCGGGTCTCGGCGTCGGTGGCGACCACCAGGGTGGCGCCGGTGAGCAGCGGGAGCAGCAGTTCGAGCAGCGAGATGTCGAAGAACAGCGCGGTGACCGCGACGAGCACGTCGTCGGCGCCGATGCCGGGGTGTTCGCCCATGCTGGTCAGCAGGTTGACCAGCGCGGAGTGCGGTACCTCGACGCCCTTGGGTACGCCGGTCGAGCCGGAGGTGTACAGGACGTAGGCCGCCGTCGTCCGGGGGTCGCGGGGCTCCCGCGCGGGCGCCGGGCCGGGTGGCGGAACGTCGGCGGTGGCGTCCAGCGGCCGGATGCCCGGGGGCAGCAGACCGGCGGTTTCCGGATCGGTCCAGGCGGCCGTCAGCGCGCAGTCGGCGCTCATCTGCGCCATCCGCTCGGCGGGCAGGTCAGGTGCGAGCGGTACGAAGGCGGCGCCCGCGCGCAGCGAGGCGAGCACCGCGGCGACCATGTCGGCGGAGCGGTGCATCACGATGCCGACCCGGCCGCCCGCGCCGCCCCCGTCCCGCAGCAGCCCGGCGAGTGCGTCCACCCGGGCGTCCAGGCGGCGGTACGACCACTCCTGGTCGCCGCAGCGCAGCGCGGTGCGGTCCGGGGTGCGGGCCGCCTGCGCGGCGAACAGGTCGTCGGCGGTGGCGTCCTGCGGGTAGGGCCTGGCTGTGTCGTTGGCGGCGGCGATGGCCCGCCGGTCGGCGTCGGACAGGACCGGTACGCGCGGCGTCGCACGGTCCGGAGCGTCGGCGAGCCGCTGTGCGAGCTGCTGCCAGCGGTGGGCGAAGGCCGTCGCGGTGGCCGGGTCGAACAGGTCGGTGCGGTAGCGCAGTTCCAGCTCCAGCGCGCCGTCGGACGCGGGGGTGAGGTACACCTCCAGGTCGAACTGGGTGGTGCCGGCGTCGAACGGCACCTGGGCGGCGGTGATGTGGGGCAGTGCGAGCCGTCCCGGCAGGTCCTGGAGCGCCAGGAACGTCTGGAACAGCGCGTTGCGGCTGGGATCCCGCTGCGGGGCGAGCCGTTCCACCAGCTGTTCGTACGCGTAGTCGCAGTGGTCCCAGGCCGTGGCGCAGGTGCGTCCCGCGTCGGCGACCAGTTGCCGGAAGGTCGGCCGGCCGGTCAGGTCGACCGGCAGCACCAGGGTGCTCACGAAGCAGCCGGCCGTCTCGTGGAAGCGGGCGTCCGGCCGGTTGGCGTACGGCGTGCCGACGACCGCACGGTCGCTGCCGGTGTGCCGGCCGAGCAGCACACCGTGGACGGCGAGCAGCGCGGCGAACAGCGTGGTGCCCTCCGCTTCGGCCAACGCGCGCAGCTTCCGGGTCGTCGCGGCGGGCAGGGTGAGGCCGACGGTGGCGCCGCGGTAGCCGCGCTGCCGTGGGCGCGGGTGGTCGGCCGGCAGTTCGGCGGCGCCGTCGGCGGTGGCGTCGGCGAGTGTCTTCGCCCAGTGGTCGAGGGCGGCGGTCCGGCCGGGGGTGTCCTCGACGGCGCGTTCGTGGGCGACGAACTCGGCGTAGTCGGCGGCTGGTTCGCTCACCCGGCCCGCGTACGCATCGGACATCCCCTTCAGCAGCAGGCCGTACGTCCAGCCGTCGGCGATCAGATGGTGCACCGTCAGGCCCCAGAGCCAGTCGTCGTCGCCGAGCCGCACCAGCGCGGAGCGGAGCAGCGGCGGACGGGCCAGGTCGAAGGGGCGTACCAGCTCCGCGCGCAGCAGCTCCGTCCCCTCCTGTCCCGGGCCGGGGTCGAACACGGTGGTGGTGACGGATGCGGCGTCGGCCAGGAACTGCACGGGCTGACCGGCGAGTTCGTCGAAGCCGGCGCGCAGGCCCGGGTGGGCGGCGAGTACCGCGTTCAGCGCCGCGTCGAGGGCGGCCGGGTCCAGCGGCCCGCGGAGCCGGTGCACGTAGCTGAAGGTGTAACCGGTGCCGCTCGCGTCGAGTTCCTGGAGGAACCACAGCCGCCGCTGGATGCCGGACAGCGGCAGCACCCGCCGGTCGCGGAGCCGGGCGAGCAGCGCGTCGCGGTGCGCGGCGACGTCCTCGCGCAGTTCGGGCGTGAGGGTGCCGTCGGGGCCGCGCAGCCGCAGCCGGCCGTCGTCGGCGCGGAGGTCGCCGCCGCGGGCGACGAGGGCGGCGAGTATCCGGTCCGTCGGGTCGTTCACAGCAGAACCTCCGTGGGGGCGCCCTGGACGTGGTGCGCGCCGCCGGACCCGGCGCCGACGGCCTCTAGGGCGAGGGCGCTGAGCGAGGGGGCGGTGAGGATCCGGGAGACCTTCAGGTCGGTGTTCAGGTCCTCCAGGAGGGTGTTGCGCAGTTGCATCGCGACCAGTGAGCCGGCGCCGAGTGCCAGCAGCGGGACGTCGGCGGGCAGTTCGGCGGGATCCATGTCGAGCAGGGCGGCCAGGTGGCTGGTCAGGTGCTGCCTGACCAGGTCGGCGGCCTCGCCGGGGGAGGCGGCGGCGATGCGGTCGGCCAGCGGCGCCAGGGCCACCGGCTCGTCGGCGCGCCGGGGCGGGTCGGTGATCCAGTAGCGGCGGCGCTGCCAGGGGTAGGCGGGCAGCGCGGTCAGGCGTCCCGCCGGGAGCGGGGTGCGGTCCCAGTCGAGGGCGACGCCGCCGGTGTGCAGTCCCGCCAGGGCCAGTGCGAGGGTTTCGCGGTGCGGCCGGTCGCGGCGCAGCGTGCCCACCGCGGCCGAGTCACGCCCGCGGAGCAGGTCCTGGAGCGCCGGTACCAGCACCGGGTGCGGGCCCAGTTCCAGGAAGACGGCAGGACCGTCGGCGGCGATCCGGTCGACGGCGTCCGCGAACCGCACCGGCTCCCGCAGGTTCCGCGCCCAGTACCCGGCGTCCAGGGTCTCGCCGGGGTGGACGCGGCCGGTGACCGTCGACACGAAGGGCACCCGCTCCGCCCCTGGTGTCAGGGATTTCAGCGCACGCCGCAGGTCGGGAAGGAGCGGTTCGAACTGGCGGCTGTGCCCGGCGACACCGACCTGGAGGACGCGCGCCATGACGCCCTGGGCGTCGAACTTCCGGGCCGCCTCGGCGATTTCGTCGGCCACGCCGGTGAGCACCGTGGCGCGCGGCCCGTTGGCGGCGGCCAGTTCCACGCTCGGGGCGTACGGCGCCGCCGCGGCGATGGCCGCTTCCGGGCCGAGGTCCACCAGCAGCATGGCGCCCCGTCCCGTCAGGGGGCCAAGGGCCGCACTGCGGCGGCAGATCACGCGCACGGCGTCGGGCAGGGAGAGCGCACCGCAGGCGTAGGCCGCCGCGACCTCGCCCATGCTGTGGCCGACCACCGCCGCGGGCTCGACACCCCAGGACCGCCAGAGCGCGTCGAGGGCGACGCTCACCGTGAACACGGCCGGCTGGAGCTGTGCGATGGCCTCCGTGTCCAGCGGCTGTTCCCCGCGCAGCCAGGGCAGCAGGTCGATGCCGCCCTCGGCGTGGATCAGCTCGGCGCAGGTGTGGGCCGTGCGGCGGAACGCCGGTTCCTGCGCGTACAGGGCGCGGCCCATCGTGGCGTGCTGCCCGCCCTGGCCGGGGAAGACGAAGACCGTCCTGGTCGTGGCGGCGCGGGCCCGGCCGTGCACCAGGCCGGGCGGGCGCTCGCCCCGGGCGTACGCGGCCAGGGAGTCGGCCGCCTGCCGGGCATCGGATGTGACCAGCGCGAGCCGGTGCTCATGGTGGCCGCGGTGGGCGGCGAGGGTGTGGCAGATGCCGGGCAGTTCGCCGGGGGCGGCCTCGGCCAGGCGGTCGGCCGTCAGCTGTGCGGCCTGGGCGAGCGCCTGCTCGTCGCGGGCGGAGAGGGTGAGCAGATGGGGCGCGTCGGGCCGGGCGGGGGCGGGTCCGAGCGCGCGGGCCGTCGCGGCGAGCACGTTCCGGGCCGGTTCGCCCCGGCGCATCGACGGCAGCGCCTCGCCGCGCCCGTCCAGGATCCGTTCGGTGTCCAGCAGGGTGACCGGATGCGGGTTGAGGTCCAGGAAGCGGCGGTGGCCCTGTGCCGCCAGGCCCGCGACGGCGTCGCCGAAGCGCACGGGCTCGCGCAGGTTACGGCACCAGTAGTCGGCGTCCAGCTCCTCCCCGGCGACGGGTGCCCCGGTGACGGTGGACCACATCGGTACGACGGAGGGCCCCGGTGCGAGGCCGGCGAGGGCCTTGCGCAGGGGAGTGAGCAGCGGATCCATGTGCGCCGAGTGCGAGGCGTAGTCCACGTCGACCGGCCGTACCGTCACGTCATCCGCCGCGAGCATCGCCGACAGGCCGTCAACCGCCGTGCGCCCGCCGGATATCACCGTCCGGTCGGGCCCGCTGAGCACCGCGACCGCGAGGCCGGGGTCGCCGTGGCGGGCGAGGGCGGCCCGGGTCCGCCCGGCGTCCAGGCCCACCACCGCCATCGTGCCGTCGCCGGCCAACTCGTCGATGAGCCGGGCGCGGACGGCGACCAGGCGCGCCGCGTCGTCAAGCCCGAGCGCGCCGCTGACGTGGGCCGCCGCGATCTCGCCCATGCTCTGGCCGATCACCGCCGCCGGGCGCACGCCGCGGGCCGCCCAGAGCGCGGCGAGCGCGACCTGCACGGTGAAGACGGCGGCCTGGACGGAGCCGGTGTCGTCCAGCGGCTCCCGGCGCAGGGTGAGCAGGTCCTTGACGCTCCGCCCGCCGAGGTGCGGTGCCAGCGCCCGGTCGCAGGCGCGCACCGCCCGTGCGAACGCCGGGTCGGTCATCAGCTCGACGGCCATCCGCGGCCACTGCGACCCCTGCCCGCCGAACACGAACACCGGCCCTGCGGGCGCCGTTTCGGGGGTTGCGGGGACGTCCGTGCCCGCCGCGCCCTCCGCCGCCTCGGGAACAGCCGACCGGTCCGCGTCCACCCCCTCCTCCTTCGCCGCGTCCTCCCTCGGCGCTCCGGACAGCAGTACGTGGCAGTTGGTCCCGCCGAAGCCGAAGCCGCTCACCCCCGCCCATGCCTCCTCGTCCGGGGCGCCGGGCCAGGGCCGCGCCTCCGTGGGCACGTCAAGGCGCAGGTCGTCGAAGGGGATGTGCGGGTTGGGGCTCTCGAAGTGCAGATTGCGCGGGACCGTACGGTGGTGCAGCACCAGCGCCGTCTTGACGAACCCGGCCACTCCGGCCGCCGCCTCCAGGTGGCCGATGTTGCTCTTCACCGCCCCGAGCAGCAGCGGCGCATCCGCCCGCCGCCCTTCGCCGTAGACGGCACCCAGCGCCCCGGCCTCGATCGGGTCGCCGAGCATGGTGCCGGTGCCGTGCGTCTCCACGTACCGCACGGCGGCCGGTACGACCCCGGCGTCCGCGCAGGCCCGGCGGAGCACCGCCTCCTGCGCCTGCGGGCTGGGGGCGGTCAGGCCGTTGCTGAAGCCGTCGTTGTTGACGGCGCTGCCGCGGAGGGTGCAGTAGATCCGGTCGCCGTCCGCGCGGGCCCGGGAGAGCGGCTTGAGCACCACCAGGCCGCCGCCCTCACCGCGGACGTAGCCGTTGGCGCGGGCGTCGAACGCCTTGCACCGGCCGTCCGGCGCCATCGCGCCGAAGTGCGACATCGCCACGGTGCCCGCCGGGTCGCACAGCAGGTTGACGCCGCCCGCGAGGGCGAGGTCGCACTCCCCGGCGAGCAGGCTGCGCCGCGCCTGATGCAGCGCGACCAGCGACGACGAGCACGCCGTGTTCACGGTCAGGCTGGGGCCGGTGAGACCGAGCGTGTAGGAGACGCGGGCGGAGATGATGCTGGTGTCGCCGCCGGTGGCCGAGTGCGCGGTCAGCCGCGTCGGGTCGGCGGCGGTCAGCGCGCCGTACTCGCTCCACATCGCGCCGACGAACACTCCGGCCGCCCGGCCCCGCAGGCTCCCGGGGACGGTGCCCGCGTCCTCCAGCGCCTCCCACGCCAGCTCCATCACCAGCCGCTGCTGAGGGTCCATCTGGACGGCCTCGGCCGGGGAGATCCCGAAGAACAGCGGGTCGAAGTCGGCGATCCCCTCCAGGAATCCGCCCCACCGGGTGGCCATCCGGCCGGGCTCGCCCGGCTCGTACCAGTCGTCGGCGGCCCAGCGCTCCCGGGGCGTCTCGACGACCGCGTCCCGTCCGGCGGTCAGCAGGTCCCAGTACGCGGCGACGCCCGGCGCCCCGGGGAACCGCGCGGCTATCCCCACCACGGCGATCGGCTCGTCCGCCGCCGGTCCGCGCTCCGCGGCGGCCCGCGCACCGCCCCCGGCCAACTCACCCCGCTCACCGGCCAGATGCCGGGCCAGCGCGGCGGGTGTCGGGCAGCTCCACGCGAGGGTGGGGGCCAGCGGGCGCCCGAGATGCCGCGACGCCTCCGCGACGAGGCGGGTGAGCGCCATCGAGTCCAGGCCGTAGGAGGAGAACCGCCCGTCCGCACGGACCTCGCCGCGCGCCCGCCCGCTCGCTTCGGCCACCCACTCCACAAGCCAGCTCTCAAGGCCCCCTACGTCACCCGCCGTTGGTTCACCGGAGGCCGTACCTGTGCCGTGCCACCCGCGGTGTGGGTCGAGCCGCTGAGACATGCCTGAACTCCCTCATGCACCACCGCTCACACAGAGGTGAGCCGTGTTTCACCGGTTGGATGAGAAGAAGAAGGGTGACGCCGACGACGGCGGCGGCGTCCGGGCGCTGGATTCCCACGCGCTCCCGCAGGGGTCCGTGTACGTGTGCCATACACCTTGCGGCCGTGATCACACCGTATGCGACGCCGACCACAGGCTGTCAACAGATGGTTACGCACGCCACATCTCGCCCCGGGTATGGTGCGCTCCG
Source organism: Streptomyces sp. NPDC050161 (assembly GCF_044460025.1). Classification (NCBI taxonomy): domain Bacteria; kingdom Bacillati; phylum Actinomycetota; class Actinomycetes; order Kitasatosporales; family Streptomycetaceae; genus Streptomyces; species Streptomyces sp. NPDC050161. The sequence goes on from NZ_JBITJM010000021.1 coordinate 100,462, forward strand.
GCGGAATCTGATAGGGGTGTGACCAGCGGTTTTATCCATATGGCGAGCGCCGGTCCACGCGGTGCGCCAACGACACCGAGCCGTTTCCCGGAGTTCATTTCGCCCGCATTTCGCCTGCATTTCACAGGGCTCGGGAGGCGGGTGGACCACGGCTGACGCGGCTCGCCGCGCCGGACGCCGACTTCGCCGTCCGCCCGACAGACCCCTGTTCCCGTACACGGCCGTCACCGGCATAGGCCACGGCCACGCACACGGCCGGGGCTCGTGCCCGCGGAGGTGCGGAGCGCGGGGCCCGGCCGTGTGCGTGGCAGGGCGGAGCCGGTGTCAGATGCCGGAGTCGTCCTCGGTGAGGGCGGTGTGGCCGAAGCCGGATACTCGGCGTGCGGCGATGAGGTGGAAGCCCAGTTCTCTGGCCTGGGGGAGGTAGTCGACGAGTGGGGCGAGCGGGGAGTTGCGGCCGTTGCCGACCAGGTCGTAGTCGTCGACCACGACGTACAGTTCGGGCCCCTCACGCCAGATGTAGCCGACCGACTCGGGAGCTGAACTACCGAGCCTCCAAGACGCCCTCGCCTGCGAGACGGGCCCGAGCGAAGTCCATCAACTTTGGCTGACAGCGACGCTTTGAAGAGCGGTGGTCTCGCCGTTCATGCCGAAGGCACCGGATCCAATCGCGCATGCCGAAGGCGGGACGATCGGGACCTTTGCAGCAAGCCGGTTTCAATGAAGGCTGCCTGCTCCGAATACGAGCCCACCAAGGACGCCGAAAAGCATCGCCGGGCCAAATGGCAGATGGGTCGTCCTCGTCGCACGGCCAAGCAGCAAGAGCATGCTGCCGTACAGGGCGCCCAGAAGAAACGCGAGGAATGTGCCGACGATCAAGATGCCCCACCCGTACCACCCCAGGACCGCCCCGACGGCGAGCGCGAGCTTGGCGTCGCCCAAGCCGAGCCCTGATGGATGGATGACGAAGAGCACCAAGTACACCGTCGCCAGGGCCATTGCCCCCAGAGCTGCGGTTGTCCACGAACCACGGTGCCCGGGGAGCGCGGCGGCCACCCCGAGCAGGACAAGTGCCGCGGCCGCGAGGGGGAGGGTCAGGACATCCGGCAGACGGTGTACCGTCCCGTCGACCCAGGCCAGCACGACGCAACCGGGAACCATCAGCAGCCACACCGCGAGCTCGGGCCGAGGGCCGACTGCTGCCGCCACGATCGCGCAAACCGCAGCGCTGACCAACCCCGCTCGTACTCTGGTCACCCCGAACCGCCCGCACGAAGCAACGCACCGCGCGGCGCCGAGCCACCCCCCAGCCGCGCCCCGCGTCAACGGGTGTCCGTCCGGGCAATCCTGGCGCCATTCCTCGCTCGGCCCCACTGCCATGCGGTAGACGACCCGCGGCACGAACAGCCCGCATCCCGCGCCGAATACGGCGGCAACGCCTATCAGTACCGGATCCATGCGTCATATTCCTCTGGCGGCGGCCCCGCCGCCGAGCAGTTCCTGGATGACGTCCTCGGTCTCCGGCTCCATCGTCACGTCCAGGCGGCGGTTGATGGTCTGCAGTGTCTCGATCGCGAGGTACACCCCAGGCCGGTTGCCGGCCGCATGCTCCACCCGCATCCAGTCCTGGTAGAGGAGTTCTGCGGTGTCGTCGGCGTCCAGGCCGGTGGCGACAGCCCGGCGGGCAGCATCCAGGTCCTGGCGCGGGCCGGTGCGCCGCCACGTCGCGATGGTGTGAGCGACATCGACGATGCGCGAGATCATCTCCTGCACCAGCGGCGCCGCCCACGCGTGATCACCGCCGCCGAACGGCCTTCCCCGCACCAGCGCCAGCGCCGATTCCAGAACGTCGATGCCCTCGTCCGGCCCGAGGGAGAGCCCGCGCCTGGCCAACTGCTGGAACCGCAACCAGTCGCAGCGCACGGCGTCCGAGAGGCGGTACCCGCTGCGCCGGTCGCGCGGCAGGTACAGATCCCCCTCGGCATCGGCCCCCAGACGGGTGCGCAATTCCGACATCCGGGCCTGCAAAGTAGGCTTGGACCACGGCGAGTTGGGGTCCATCGCCTCGCGCAGCGCCTCGGCACCCCGGCCCGGTTTGAAGTAGACGAGCGCGGCGAGAGCCGCGAGCTTGGGACCGTGGCCGGAGGACTGCACGCCGGTGACCGTGACCGGCCCCAGGACCTGCACCTCCGGCGCATCGGGATCGCCGGGCTCCTCCACCTTCATCGCCGCCTCGTCCTCCTCGTCCTTGACCAGCGCCACGGCAGGCGGGCTGGGCTCCTCCGCCTCCGGCTTCTCCGCCTCCGCCTCCGCCTCCGGGTCCTCACCGGCGTTCTCCGAGGGAGACAGAAGCCGGAACGGGACCGTCCCGCCCGATGCCGTGGCGGGCGGCGAGCTACCGGCGACCAGTTCGCTCACCGGCTCCTCCTGCGGTTCACTTCCGGGAGCGGGCACGGCGCGCCAGGGCCCCTCCGCCGGGCGGGCCGGCTCGTCCGCGATCCTCAGGTCCGCGACGAACTGCTCGTAGTCCCGGTCCTGGACGTGCTGAAGGATGACCGGCGCCCCCAGCGCCGCGCAGGGCTGAGCGGCACGCTCGTCGGCGTGCAGGATCTCCGCCTCGGGGAAGGACGCGGCAACGCGGGCGGCTGGCAGGACCAGCGCGATGGGCATCCCGCGGGCGGCGGCGACAGCCTCTGCCAGGTCCCACGCCTCCTCCTCACTGGCCTCCGCGGCGCAGATCAGCACCCAGGGCAGCGGCGCCTCACGCTCGTCAGCGGGAGCCTGGTGGTGCTCCAGCAGGAGTTCGCCCAGATCCCTTATCGCGGCCCGCAGATGAGGCACCGCTCGCAGGCGGCCCTGGGGGAGGAGGCCCGCCAGTTCATCGCCCAGCCCCACGGAGAGGATTTCCGTGCGGTCACTCCACGAGCAGGTCGCGGCCTCCATCGCGATGGCGCGGGCCACGGCGCGCTGGCCATCGGGCTCGCCATCGAGGAGCACGGTGCCCGTGTGCGGGAGGTTGAGCAGCAGCAGGTTGCCGTCCGGGTCACTGCCGAGGGTGACCAGACCGGGCCACGGGGCGGGGACGCGCCGCGCCTGGTCCTCCTCCAGCAGTTCCGCGTCTTCCCGCAACGACCAGGTGCCGGCCTGCGATCCGGCGGTGAACGGCCACAACGGGGTGGCCCCGGGGGCGTCGACGAGCAGTTCCACCGTGCGGCCGGTGACGCGGGCCCCGCACAGTTCGGGCAGTTCCACGTCCTGGCGGGCCAGGACGTGATGGTGCAGTGAGCGCAGCGCGGTGTCGAGGAGCTGAACGCTGGCGGGCTCCGCCGCCCCGGTCAGCTCCTGTTCCAGCATGCTGGCGTCCTCGGGCATGGCGATGGTCTCGCCCGCCCGCCTCCGGCGTTGCTGGAGGACCCGCTTGATGCCCAGCCCGCCGGCAAGACTGGCGGCCAGCAGCGCGCCCACGCCCGCGAGCTTCCACACATCAACCTCCGAGCCGGAGGCGTCGGCCGCGCGCGCGGCCGACGCGGGCTCGGCAGGGGAGCTCTTGCCGGCTGACGGCTTCGGCGACACCGGGGACGGGACGGCGGACGGTGGCACCGTAGCCTCGCCGCCGTCGTGGTGCCGCTCCTGGCCCGTACTGTGTGGCGTTGCCGGAGCCTTGCTCGCACTCGGGGCAGGGGTCGGCGCCGCGCTCGGACGGGACGGTTCCGTCTCCGGCGCCGCGGGCGTCCCACGCCCGGTAGCGGTGCCGTCGTCCCGGGCCGGACCGGGGCCGGACGGGCTTCCGGTGTGCGGGCGCTGCTCCGGCCCGTCGTGGCCGTGCTGTGCGGGGATGTCCAGGTGCTGGCCCGGGTAGATCAGATCGGGGTCCGTCAGGCGGTGTCCTCCGGGCGCGGCGTGGCCGCGGTTGGCGTCGAAGATCTCCGGATACCGGCGCTGGTCGCCCAGCTCGTCCTCGGCGATCCCCGAAAGGGTCTGGCCCGGAGCAACCGTGATGGTGTGCGTAGCCGGGCCGTCCGCCTGCGGCGCCGCGTCCGCGCCGGTGTGCCGGGCCGGCAGGTGCAGGGTCCAGCCGGGACGCAGGAAGGCATCGGCGTGGAAGACGGTGCCGTCCGCCATCACCCGGCCCTTGTTGGCCTTGGCGATCGACGTCCACAACTCGCCGCTGCCGAGCTCGCTCTCGGCGATGCTCCACAAGCTCTCCGCCGGCCGGACATCCCTCACCGTGTAGGCGCGCTGACCGGACGGATCCCCGGCCTGCCGGCCGGCCTCGGCGCCAGTACGTTCCTGCTCCCCGGCCTGCTGCCGCGCTGCCTGACCGCCGGCGTCGGGGGATGCCGCGGTCTGGCCGGGGCCGGCCTGGGCGGTGGCGGCCACGGCCGGAGCGGGGGAGGCCATCGCGGTACCGGTGGGCAGCAGAACCAGGATTCCGCCCACGAGCGTGGCGGCAGCCCGCTGCCCGAGCCGGAATCCCGGCAGCCGGGCCGCGGCGCGGCCACGCAGCTGCGCGGGGATCTCCACCGCGACGGACAGCACGAAGCCGAACCATCCCGACCAGCCGATCGCGGCCAGCAGCAGGAGGATGACCCCGGTGGTGTCCTGCCGGGAGAACAGGTGCGTGAGGTCGTCGAGACCGGCCGGCAACGCCGCCACCGTGGCGTGCCACAGCAGCAGCGGCAGCCCAACGGCCAAAAGGAGCACGGCCAGGAGAGAGAAGAGGGCACGCAGCACCACGACGGGGCGAGGAACGCGGCGTCGGGGCGTGGGCGGGTGCGTAGGCAGCATCAAGGGAGGTCTCTTTCGGGGACGGTCACGCCGTGCAGCAGGGCAGCCCGGCCATGGCCGTCGGCGGGCATGCTGGTGACACCGACCAGGGACAGGAACTTCGTGGAGTAGGTGTCGTGGACGGACACGCTCAGGTCGGTGCCGCCATGGACGGTGACGGTGCCCTCGACGCCGGACCGTGACAGGTAAGTGCGGGCCGCCGCTGCCGCGGCACGGGGATCGGCCGTGACGGCGGCCCCCGTCACGGCCTGGCCGGCATCGATGCCCTGGGCGCCGGCGCGGGCTGCTTCCAGGGCGAGGGCGTCTGCACGCTCGACGGCCCGCAGACGGCCGAGGCCGTCGACCACGAGCAGACCACCGAGCGCGATCAGCGGAATCGTGATGATCGCGACGAACACAGCGATGCCGCCCCGGTCCTCACGCCACGGCAGGCTCCGCAGATAGCCGAGCATCCTCAACTCCTCTCGCGGAACCGGTCGACCACAGAAGTGAAGGTGGAACGGACCGTGTACGTACCGGGGCCGCCTGCACCGGGCAGCAGCAGATCGCCCAGCGGCACGGTGCAGGTGACCGTCACCGTGACCGACGCGGCCTGCCCCAGCGGCACCGAAAGGCCGCCGGTGTCCGCGTCCACAGAGGAGCGAACGCACGCCTGGCCCTGGGCGCTCAAGGACTCGTGGGCAGCGGCGCGGGCGGCGCCCGGAGCAGTTGCGGCGCTACGGCTGATGGACGCGGCGCGCGCCGCATCCTGCGCAGCCGCATCTGCCCGCTGACCGGCCACAGCCAGCCGGGAAGCCGCCACGAACAGGCACAACAGGACGACGAGGAGCGGGGTGATGATGGCCGCTTCGATGGCGGAGCTCCCGCGGTCGCGGGACTCACGCCACGCGTCCAGGCGCGACACGATCACCATCACCTTCCTGGGGTGGTCCAGCGCTCGACAGTGCCGGACGCCCGCTCGTCAACGGGGAAGTTGGGGATCCCGGGCAACAGGGACGTCGCCCGGCCCGTGACACGGATACGGACGCGCTCGGCGTTGCTGCCGCCGCTGGAGACCCGGTAGCCGTGCAGATTCCCGCCCGACAACCGCCCCAGCGCCTCCTGCGAACGCGCCGCACCCTGCGCCGGAGTGGCCTTGTACGCGCGGGCAGCCGCGACACCTTCGCGTGCCGCCACCTGCGCCACAGCCCGCGCGTTGCCCCACATGATGACCTGGACGACGCTGATCACGAACAGGATGAAGACCGGGAAGATGATCGCCATCTGGATCGACGCATCTCCCCGCTCCGACCAGCGCAGACGGTCAGGTACGGGCGTCACTTTCCGCTCAGCAGCTTCCCGTTGTACTTGCTGTAGACGACGGCCAGGGTGCCGGCGATGAGCGCCGCTCCCGCGATCGTGGCCAGCACGATGATGACCGTGGGGATCGGCCCGTCCCCCCGGTCGGCCGGCTGGGAACGGATCTCCTGCACACGGTTTCGCAGCGATGCGGTGAGCACGGCCAGCGTGGCACCAGCTTTCAGGTGAAGGTCCCTCATGACTTCCTTCTCTCTTACGTGGACGTGGTCAGATCGCCAGGATGTTCAAGGCGGCGGGGAAGGCGATGGCGAACATCACGATGGCGGCGAGCAGGGCGCCGGGAGCCGTCATCTTTTCGCTGTCGGCGTTGGCCTGCGCGGACTGCTCGGCCAGCAGTTGGACGGAGGCGGCCCGGGAACGGGCCCGCAACGGCTCGTAGACGGCGGCCCCGTCGTTGGAGGACCGGCGCATGACGTCGGCGAAGTCAGCGAGATACGGGAGCGCCAGCTCCTGGCCCAGATCTTCCAGAGCATCCCACGGCGGGATCTTCTCCAGCCGGGCGCGCAACAGGGCCTCGCGCAGACGCACCAGCGACCACCCCGCTCCGACACCGGCCGCATCGTGCAGGGCCTGTGTTGGCCCGGCGTTGGACGCCAGGCGCAGCGCGACCAGGTCCGTGTACGCGGCCATGGCGTAGGCGAACTCGTTCCGGGCCATGGCGGCCTGCTGACGAAGGGAGTAGTCGGGCACGAACCACAGGCCCGCACCGACCACGACACCGGCGACCGCGGGGACGAACACCGGGGTGGACAACCCCATCAGTGACCACGCCAGGGCGATGAAGGCGGGAAAGAGCAGCCCCACCACGGCGAGCAGCGCCTTGCTGTAGACGAAGCGCTCCACGCTCATCCCGACCAGCTGCAGATCCCTCCGGGGCAGCCGGCCGGGCAGCCGGTCGGCCAGCCAACGCCCCCACACCTCATCCCACGACGGGGTGTGAGGCGTGAACTCCTGCCCGATGCGGGGCGGCGGCGGATTGAGCCGGCGCAGCGCACTGTCGAGCCGCGGAGCGGAGGGCGAGAACTGCCGGGCCAGCAGCGCCAGGCCACCGCCCATCACCGCGCCGGACAGGACCATGACGGTCAGGGAATTCATGCTGCCTCCCGGGCAGGCGGCGTCTGGGCGACGCGGCTGCGTGGGTCCGCGATCAGGAACCGGGGAACGGGACGGTGACTGGCGAGCTTGCGCATCCACACCAGCACCGCGCAGAACGCTCCGATGACCAGCGCCAGGACCAACTGCCCGGCCACGGCGCCGTAGGGGTGCGTGTAGGAGGGCACCAGGAAGCCGCCCAGGCACACAGCGAGGCTGATGAAGGTCATCCACCGCACCGTGGTCCGCGGCTTGGCCCGGTCCGACTCGATCTGCCGGCGCTTGGCGATCTCCTCGCGCACCGAGTTCGCCAGGTCCTCCAGGGCGCGGGCAAGCCCCGGCCCGGTGTCGGTCGCGCTGAGAATGAGCGCGGCGCACACCTTGTCCGCGGTGATGTCGTCGAGCGCCGAGGCGAAGTGCTCCAGCGCCTCACGCGGGTGTTCCCCCAGGCGCAGCCGGTCCGCCAGCTCGGTGATCTCCGAGTGCAGGGCCTCCGGCGCGTTCTTCCGCGAGGCGATCATGGCCTGCTCCAGCCCGAAACCGAGCCACAGGCCGTCAGCCAGCCGCTGCGTCCACTCGCCCAGCGCCTCCAACTGCGCGATCCGGGCATCGGCAGACGCCGTCGGAGCCAACAGCCACGGAACACCGATCATCGCACCGGCGGCGATCAGCCCGCCGGCAAACACCCCCGTCACCAGCCACGCCCCCAGACCCAGTACGACCGCGGCAGCCACCAGAGCACGCCGACGCGCTGCCCGCACCCCCTGGCCCCGCCCACCGCTCCAGGCAGCCCGCGCACGTTGCCAACGGCTGCTGCGCTGTGGCCCGCTGGTCCCGACGAGCCCCCGAACCGCGGTGACCGCGCCGGCCGCGAGCAGGACGCCACTGCCCGCCCACATCAGCACCGCACTCATCGCACCATCTCCGGAGTCCAGCCACTCGTGTGAAGGAGGTGAGCGGGGAACCCGGCACGCTCCAGCCGCTGCAGAGTCTGCGGCGACGGGGGAGTGCGGGGCACCGCCCGCAGCTCCCCGCCCGGATCAGGACCGAAGAGCTCGTTGTACGCGGGCCGCCCATCCGGACCCAGGCCGGTGATCTCCCAGACGTGAGAGATCCACCGCTGCCGCCTCCCGCCCAGGTGCGTACGGTCGTCCATCGACACGTACACCAGCAGATGCAGGCCGTTGGCGATCTGCCGGTACGCGAGCTGTTCGGAGAAGTTGCCGCGGGCCTGCAGATACAACTCGGCGATCCGGTCGAAGACCACGCTGGGGGAGATCGCGTGGAGGGTCGCCAGGTTCCCGCCCCGGCCACTGGTCAGCGCCTGCATCAGCGCGGTGATCTCCGGACCGCGGACCTCGCCGACCACCACCCGCGTCAACGTCATGCGCAGCGCGCGGTTCAGAAGATCCAGCAGCGTGATCTCCCCGGCGCTCTTGCCGTCGACCCGCTCGCCGTTGGATTCCCTCGCCTCCATCGGCACGACCTGCCGGTGGAAGCCGTTCTTGTGGGCCCACAGCTCGAACTCGGTCTCGATGGTGCCGAACCGCTCATCGGGGTGGATCTCCCGCAGCAGCGCCCGCAGCAGGAACGTTTTACCTGCCGCCTGCTCCCCGGCGACCATGATGTTGCGCTCGGCCTTGACCGCAGCGGCCAGGAACTGCCGGAGCCGCTCGTCGAGCGTCCCGAGCTTGACCAGTCCCGGCAGGTCGGTGCCCCGCAGACGGTGACGGCGGATCGTCACGTACGTCTTGTCGTCGGTCACACCCGTCATGGCCTGCAGCCGTGACCCGTCCGCGAGCCGCAGCGCGAGGAACGGGTCGGCCGTCGACAACGTCCGCTCACTCTGCCCGCTGTTGCGGGCCAAGTCCCGCAGGAGTTCCTTCAGTTCCTCCTCGGAGTCAGCGACGGGCTCGGCGAGCACCCGCTTGGAGTCGCCGAAGTCCAGCCACACCTGGTCATGGCCGTTGATCAGGATGTTCTCGACCCGGCTGTCGTCCAGGTAACGCTGCAGCCGCCCCGCGCGGAACTGCAGCGCGAAGACCAACTCGGCCAACGCCGCTTCCTCGGCCGGCGAGACGGCGACGCCGTGTTCCATCGCCTTGGCGTCCGCCCACAGCGCGACACCCTCATTGATCAGAGCACGGCCCCGCTGTTCCCGGACTGCGCCCACCAGGTCGGGGTTCGACCGCATCTCGTGCCGCAGCCGCTCGGACACCTGCCGCTTGAGGTCATTGGCCGCCGAGTAGTCCACGACGACGTCCGGAACTCCGCCCATCGAGGCGGGGGAAGCGGCATCACCCGCCGGAGCCTGGGCCGGCAACGGCCCGGCCAACGGCGGCCCCGTCGGAGGAGGCGGACCGAGCGGACCCGGCAGTGCCGAAGGACTGGTCCGTTGCCAGGGCTGCGGGTATACGGGTTCAGCGCGCACCGTCGATCACCCCCCGCAGACGGTCGATCCCCGACGGCACCCGCTCGGGCTGGAAAAGCATCTGCTGACGCAGCGGCAGGCACGCCGACGCAGCCGCGCGCATCAGCTCACTCCGCCGGAAATGGCGGCCCTCCGGCGCCCCGTCGGACAAGACCTCGGCGTCGGCCGGCCGCCAGGGGAGTGTGGCGAGGACCGGCGAGTCCACAGCCAGCGACACCTCGCGCGCCCCGTAGGGGCCTTGCGCGATCAACAGCACCCCCAGGCGCCGGACCCCGCGACCGGCCGAGCCCTCCATCGCCCGGCGCAGCGACGCGAGACGGACCTTGGCCGCGTCCACGCTCCGCATCGTCCCGCGCACCACCATCAGCACCAGATCTGCCTGCAACGCCAGCACCGACGACGGGCCGAAGGCCCCGCTGCGCCCCAGGTCGACCAGCACATCGACGCCCTGCCCATGAAGATCGCCGAAGGCACTCGACAAAGGGCCCCACGCCGAGGCCATGTTGACCGCCTGGGCCGGATCCGTCAGCCCTGGCAACAGCAGCCGGCGCCCCTCGTCCGCCGCCTCGTCGTCGTCGGACAGCCCGATCATCTGCGTCCACAAGGCGTCACCGAACTCCTGCGTCCGCGCGGCGGCCTGCACGTTGCGCAGGCCCCGGTCAGCGGGCAGCCGGCCCTCCAACGCACCCGCCAAGACGGCCCCGCCGTCGGGGTCGCACTCGGCCAGCAGCATCCGCCGCCCCGCCTCCAGCGGCCACGTCCGCAACAGCGCCAGCGCCGTGGTGGTCACGCCCGGCGCACCGGTCACCCCGGCCAGAGCAACGACCGACATCAGGAACCACCGCCCTTGCCCGCAGGGTCGACGACCAGGGCGACGTTCCCGCTCGCCGCACGGGCGGCCAGCGTCGGCCCGTCCAGCGACTGCACCGCCACGTCGACGACCACATCGCCCGTCGCCTGGTCGCGCTTGCCGACCCGCACCACCTTCGCCGGGATCGTCCGCGGCGGCGCCTCCTGGCCGCCCTTCGGAGCGGCCTGCTGCTCACCGTCAGCCGGAGTACTGACCACCTCGACCCGGTCACCCGCCGACAGCGGGGTCGCGGGAAGCTGCGAGGCCTTGAGCCCGATGCCCACCAACTGCTCGTTCGCGCCGACCAGGGTGCGGTCGGTCACCTGGCCGTGGGACAGCATGCCTCCCGGCGCCAGTGACACCGCGGCCCTCTTGCCGACCACACTGCCTCGCTCGGAGGCCGGGTACGGCTTGAGAGCGGGATCGAGCTCCACGGGCGCCTCGGTCAGATCGGCATCCTGGATGATCTCCCCGGCCGGCACCGCGTGCGAGATCGCCAGCACGGGAGTGCGCTGTCCGGTCTGGAGGTAGGCGAGGAACCCCACGAGCCCGCCGGCCGCAATCACCGCGGCGCCCAATGCGGCCATCGCCGGCTGCCGCCGCCGGGACTGCAGGCTGACGGAGGCCCCTGGCCCCGGTGCTGGTGAGGGCTGCGCGGGCACCTGCCCGGCAGCAGGAGACGCCTTTGCTGTCTTACTCAACTTCGTGCCTTCCGTGGTCCTCTATCGCCCGACGGCCTGGACTTCGCCAACCCGGACTTCGACCTGGGAGTTGCGTGTGCGTGTCAGTTCGCCGCTCTGACCGGCGCCGGTCCAGGTGATCTTCCACGTCGCGGTGGCGCGCACCACGAACTTCTCGCTCTCGCCGGAGCGGGAAGTGCGCTGGTAGAGGTGGCCGCAGTCCGGTGACTTCTTCAGCCCGTAGCTCGCCTGGTACGAAGAGCCGGGCCCCTGGCAGGTAACGGTGGAGCCATCGCCCATCGACCAGTCGATCTCCGAGACCCTGGCGTCGGCGGTCACCGTGACACCTCCCGCGGATGCCGAGGCGGAGTTCGGCCCGTACGTGGTCGCGGACGGCGCGACATGCATCCACACCGGCACACCGACCGTGAAGGTTCCCCCGGAACGCGGGCTGACGATCTGCGGCCCCTTGAGCGCCATCTTGTCCACCGCCTGCTCGGCGAGCCGGACCGGGTCAACGGCACCGGCTCCAGGGGGCTTTGCCATCCACACCAGGCCCTGTGAGTTCAGGGCGAAGGGGTCGTTGTTGTCCCACAGGGGGCAGGTCTTCTGGTAGACCGCGCCGTCGCCGGGCTTGTGCCCCTTCCACGCCGGGTCGTCGGCGGGCGGGGGCGGCGATGCGGGCTTGTAGTAGCAGTCGCCGGAGAAGGACCCCAGCTCGGAATCGTGGCAGGGCACCGCGACCCGGGCCGGCCGGGAAGGGCCGGTCCCCATACCGATGTCGCCGGCGTGACCGTCCCCCCACGCCTTGCAGGCCGGCTTCTTCGCGGAACCGGCGGGCGCTTTGTGCGCTTGCTGCTGCTCGGGGCTGCCGCCCACCTTCTTCTCGTAGCCCGCTCCGAGGCAGATCGACATGCCGCAGTCGTCAACGGAAGCACCCGGCCCGTCAGCCAGCGCGGGGGCGCCTCCGGCCCATGACAGCAAGACCGCGAGCGGGAACACCAGCGGTGCCCGCCTCAGCATGGGCGCTGCTTGTCCATGTCGAGGCTGACCACCATCCACCGGTCACCGATGGTGCGGACCGCGCCGGTCACGGTGTAGCGGCGGACCTGGTTCTTGCCGGTGACGTCCTTGCCCGAGGACTTCGCCACCGCCTTCCAGCCACTGGTGTCGAAGCACTCGGTGACGGTCGCCTTGTGGGCGGGGAGGCTGAGCATGAGGTCCGTCACCTTGCTCGTGGGCTTTCCCTTGAACACCACCCCGGCCTGGCGGAACTGGAACAGCTCGCTCTCAATCCGCGCCAGGGCCTTGTCCGACGCGTACTTCGTCAGGTCCGTGCCGGATGCCTTGCCGACGGCGTACGCCTTGACCTGCTCGGCGCGCATCCCCGCGTAGCTCTTGAGGACGGCCTCGCGGGCACGGTCCTCCTTGGACGGTGCGGTCGGAGTCGCCGAGGGGCTGTCAGCCGGCGGTTTGCCGTTGCCGGCGCCGCCGGCCTCGCAGGCCGCCAGGGGGAGCATTGCGCAGGCCGCGACGAACATACCTAGCATGCGGTTTTTGCGGTCGCTGCGAGTGGATTCACGCTTGAGTGCTGGTCGCATCGCGGCGCCTCCCCGTAGATCTCACCCCGCGAAACCGGGGTGAAGAACGCGATTTTGGCTTGTATGGGCTGCTTTCAGCAAGGGGTGAGATCGATATTTCCCTACCCCTGGGTAGTACGGTAGCTGCGAATTCACGTACCGCACAGTCTGTTCTCATGAGCAACTCGCCCCATAGAGCGTCACTTCAGTCCCAGGCGTTCCCCGCAGGCGACACTCCGTGATCTGATCACGCGACCCGGGCAGAGCGTCCTGGGCGGAGAAGTCAGCTGATCGAACCTTGCTTCCCGGCGATCCCCCTGGGACGCGCCCGGCTCCCAGGAGAGACGAGTGCTTCAGACCAGATCCGGCATCGGGTCGGGGCCCGGCTCGTCCTCGGCGGCGTCCACGGCCGGCGGCTCTTCCTCAACCACGCCGGAAACAGGGCGCTTTCGCAACCGGAGGAACGCACCGACCACCGCATCGTGTTCCTCGGCCGCGGCCCGCAGCACCCCCAGCGGCCGTGCGCCGATATTGGCGTCGGCCGCTGCCCGCAACTCCCTCACCCTCCCCGGCCTCGCCAACTCCCCGAAAATCTCGGAAAGCTGCGGCCCGCGAATGAGCAGAGGACCGATACGCCGGCCCGCAGAGGTGGCGGTCAGGTAGTGGTGAAAGCGGGGAAGGTCAGCGATTTCGGCCGGTTCAACGACCCCACCCCATTCCCGGGCGACCAGGCTCACCGCGTCCACTGAACCCGCGGTGCTGGAGATGGTCGACGCGTTCTGCATCAAGCTCTCCCGGGTTGCACCAGAGACCCGCTGAAGAAGCTGCGTCATCGCGTGCATCCGGACCCCGAACTTCCGCAACTCCTCGCTGACCTGGGCCAGCACACTCGACGACGAACCGTCGATGCTGATCAGCTCATCGATGAAGGCGTGGAACGGCCGGCGCTGTTCTTCGGGGATGTCCCGGCGAGACAGCCCTGCCCGGTAGACGTCATGAAAGAAGATCGACAAAAGCAAGCGGTCCGTCGGACCGGACGCCGAAGGACAGATCCACAAGATCTTCCCCGTATCCATGACCTCGCGGAGGTCGAAACTGCTCACCGGATTGCCCAACAGAGCCCGGGTGGTCGGGTTGTTGTAGAGCCGGTCGAGCGGGTTGGTGACCGGGGCGACCGCGTCCGCGGGAAGCGTCGGGAACGTTACCCGCCACCAGGCCGCGGTCTTGTCGTCCAGCAGGGCAACGACCTGACTGCGCCACGCAGTGTCCGTCAGCAGCGTGCGGACCTGGAACAGCGTGGCCTGCTTCTCCGGCGCACCGGCGGCCACGGCCTGGACGTTGACGGCCACCAACGCCTCCACCGACATCGTCAGCACCGTCAGCGCCCGCGGATGAGTGGAGTCGTTCCAGCCCAACGTCCCCGCGATGGCGTCGGTCACCGCCCGCACCACTTCGTCCGGCCGCTTCCCACCCTCTACGCTGAGCGCATTGCACGTACCCAACAGCGCCTGATCACCCAGGCGACCGGTCAGATCCAAGAACAGCAGCCGCGGCATGATCTCGGGATGCGCCAGGTACCGCGCCGCTGACCGCATCGCGTCACCATGAGGATCGACGAACATCGCGCCGACGCCCGCGTGCGCAAGACCGACGACCTGGCACAGCGCCTGCTCCGTCTTGCCGTAGGTCGACTTCCCCACGCGCAGGCTGAACATCGTCTCGCTCAGCCGGGTCGCGACCAGCCGTTCCTTCCCGTCTGGACCGGCATACCACCCCTGAACCATCAGCCCTGCGGCCTCCGGGCTGTCGGGCACGTAGGTCGGCAGCGCGTCAGGCATCAGCGGCAGCACACAGTGGCGGGTGGGCGGCTTGAACAGGCCGGCGATCTCGTCGGCACGTACCCACGACGGACGGCTCCCCCTTATCTGCGCCGTGGCCCACCGCTTGTCGAACGCCTTGCGGTAGAGCCGGTGATCCGGCCCGATACGCCACGGACCGAGGCGCTGACCGGTGTGGATCAGCCGGTTCCCTCCCGAGAACACATCGAGGGCAGCAGAAATGTGTGACAGCCGCTTCTCCGCCCGCCCTTGCTGGTCCGACGAGCACCGCACCAAGAGCTGAATGCGCATCAGCCCCGCGGGATCCAGCAGCTTTCCCAGCACCTTGGAGCGGTCCAGGGGACGAGGCCGCGGCGGCAGCATCAAGCGTGCGCCGGAACGTCCACCGTTCGACTGGATCAGCCCGGCGAGCAGCGCCCGCACGCTGTCCTCCGCGTGCAGGTTCGCGGCCTGGTCCTGCTGCGCCTGCCGCAATGCCTTGCGACGCGCCTCCGTCAGCAGCTGCCACCGCCGCATCCACAACTGCCATACGGGGATGCGCTGCAGATCCAGGCAGATCTCGGCCCGGTCCCCGAGATCGGCCCGCAGCGTGGCCAACGCGTCGACCAGCGGCTGCAGAGGATCGGGATCGAGAGGCACTGACCGCAGGCTGAGGGCGGGGGAGCCACGCAGCATGAATTCGGCTCGCACCGTGTGCAGTGCCTTGGCCGCCGGGCGGGCCGGGGCGACCTTGGTGACCTTCACCCCGCGGTACGGCGAGGACTCCAGAAGATGCCGGGCCGCCGCCGGCGCCTCGACGATGTACTCCAAGGGTGTCCGGCCGTCTCCGCTCATCCGCAGCCGCGTTGTCCGCGAGCGCAACGGCACCCACCACGGACCGCTTATGGCCGCCTGCGACAACAGCGACGCGTAACGCCAGATCTGCTCGGCGTCCGCCTCGAAGGTCTTGTTCGGCGTCAGGCGCACGGCGGCACGTTTGCGGGACGCCTTGTCTCCCAACCGGCCGCGCACCACTTCCGACACGGACATCCCGACGGCGAGCACAACCCCCACAGCGATGAGGTTGCCGCTGATCCAGGTGGCCGTCGCAGCCGCGGCGCCCGCGAGGGAGACGCAGGCGCGCCACAGGCTGGTGATCATCTCGGAGGACTGGGCGATCAATGAACTGGCTCCCAACGGTTCGGGTGGTCAGGGGAATGCTGGAGAAGAAGGCGGGCTGTGCGGCCGTCCCGCTGTTCGCCGGACGGCGCAGTTCCCGCCCAGACGAGGCGGACTTCGATCCGGCCGTCCGCTGTGGTGCGGGCGATCCCGGCCTGAACGCGCACGGCCGTGTAGGTACCGCGCGCCGAGGCGCCGCTGTGAGCGAAGTAGCGGGGCCAGCGGCCCTGGCCGCGCCCGGTGACGTCCGCGGTCCAGACCCGGGTGGCGACCTGGACCAGCTCCTCCTCCTGCGAGCGGGGCAGGTCGGCGGGCGAGGAGCGCTCCAGCATCCGCTGCACGGCGCGGTCGCCTGCCGGACCGTCACCATTGACAGGAACTCCGGAGCCGGCCGGCGCCGGATGCTCGCGGCGCGGCGGCGCCGACGACGGAGCGCCGGACGGCAGGGCGCGGGGGCTCGGCGAGGGCGAGCCCAGGTACTGCCGGCGGGAGGGAGGGCGGTCTGCCGCAGGACCCACGCCGCTCGTCCGCCCCGCCGAGGCCGGTGTCGGCCCAGGAGCGGGAGCGGGAGCGGGAGTGGGCGGCGGGGGATGGCTGAGCAGTACCAGGCCGGCGATGACGAGTACGGCAGCCAGCCCCAGCGGCAGCCGGGCAGAGCGGAAGTCCGAGGCGGGAGCGACCATCACAGCACCCGGGCCCCTCCGGCGTAGCCGTCCTGCCACACGGCCTCTTCCCGCACACGGGTGCCGGGGCGGGCCGCGTCGAGCATCTGCCCACCGCCCAGGTAGATACCGACGTGGTAGATCGTGGAATCGGCACCGGGGGCGTAGGCGAAGAACACCAGGTCGCCCGGCCGCAGGGCGCCGGTGCCCTTGCCCGGCGGGATGCGTTTGCCGACACCGGCCTGCGCCGAGGCAAGCCGGGGGAGCGTCACGCCGGCCTGGGCGTAGGCGTAGAGGGTCAGGCCCGAGCAGTCGAAGCCCCGGATGTGCTCGCCGGAGTGGCCCCCCGGCGAGCAGCAGCTCCCCGTCGAAGGTCCCGCGGCGTTGCCGCCGCCCCAGGAGTAGGGGACGCCGCGCTTGGCCAGGGCAGCGTTGATGACGCTCTTCGCGGCGCCGGAGGCTGTGCCGCCGGCCGCGCCCGGGGCGCCGAGCTGGCTGTAGCGGCCGATCCACCCCGTCACCTCCGCGACATACGCCTCGGACCGGTTGTAGGAGTAGACCGCGGCGCGCAACTGCCCGGCATCCGTGAGATCGCGACCCTCGCCGCACAGGTAGACGGCGGCGCTGAGCGCGGCGTCGTCGGCGTTCTGCGGGTCCTTCGTCCCGTCGCCGTTGCCGTCCTGGCCGACGGCGGCCCAGGTGGCGGGCATGAACTGGAAGGGCCCCACGGCGCGTTCGGCGACGGGATCGCCGTCGTAGCGGCCACCGTCCGTGTCGGCGAAGCGGGACGTGTTCCCCCCGACTCCACTGCCGGTCAGCCGTGGCCCGAAGAGCGGCTCCTCAAGCGTGCCGTCCCCCGCGATGCGGCGGCCCGCGGCATGGCCGGACTCGACCTTCGCAACCCCCGCCACCACTGCCCACGTCATCCCCTTGCAGCCGGGCACCACACGTCCGATACGCGCCGCGGCACGCTGGTAGGCATGCAGCATCCGGGCCGGGATCCCGGCCACGGCGCCCACCGGCTGCACCTCCCCGCCCTGCCGGTCCGGGCCGGCCGCGGCCAGCAGCCCCAGCGGAATGCCGAACAGGAGCAACCCCAGCAGCACGACGCAGCACCCGAACTTCTTCACGGCCGGCCTCCGCCCTCGTCCGCACGGTGCTCGCGCACCCCGCCCTGGGCTCGGGCTTTGCGCAGGGGTTCCATCGCCCGGCTGACTCCACGCCGCAGCGGCCGGGTGGCGACGGCCGCATCTCGCAACCCGGACCGGCTGTCCTGGCCCCACCGCTCACGCACCGGCCCGTAGTGGGCGAGCTGACGGTCCATCTCACGCGTCAGGCCCGAGGTCTTGCGACGCAACCGCGTCCACCCGGCAGGCGCTCCCACAGTGGAGTGCCAGGCGACCCGGCCCGCACCGAGCAGCACGCGGCCCCCACGAGTACGCGAGATGTGCTCGCGCAACTGCTCCCCGACCGGGACGCTGCCCTGGTCGGCGTCAGAGATGACCTCACCGGTGTTGCTGTCCACCACCCAGGACGTGCGCGGCCCCCGGCCGCCGAACCCACCGTCAGGCCCGCCGTCACCACGGGCGCCGCCGTTCATCTCGCGGGGCGGTCCCGTCCAGGCGATCTGGGCGGCCCGCATCGGCACCGACAGCGGCGCCACGGCGCGCCGCGCTTCCGCACGGGCCTCGCCAAGCGCCCCGGCGGGATTCACCGCCATCCCGGTGCTGTCCGAGAACGAAGCCAGACCGGAGGACAACTTCGCCCTGCGCATCGCCAGAGCCGCGTGCGCGGGGGAGGCACTGCTGCGCGCCATCGACACCGACAGCGCACCCCCGTGATCGGACCCTCCGCCTCGGCCGGCGCCGACCGCGGCCAGGGCCATGCCCATCCCCGCAGCCTCATCGCCCATCGTGTGGCTGCCGCCGATCTTGGCGAAGCGCATCCGAGCAGCGAACGCATGGCCGAGACCGCCGCCCTTGGCGGTCATCCGCCGGTACGCCACCAACGCCGTCAACGCCAGAGCATCCAGCAGGAACAAACGCTCCAAAAGCACCGTGTGGCTATCGGCCAGCAACGCCTTCGCGGCGACACCGAAGAGGGGGATGAACACCGCGATGGAGAAGAGAAGAACGGTGGACGTGGCGAACACGCCGACCCACTTCCACAGCACCGCCCGATTCGGGCCCGGCAGCAGCGCCCACATGAACACGACGGACGTCACCGCGGCAGCCAGCACGCACGCGAACTGCGCCGCGATCATCGCCAGCGCCATGGCCAGGACGATCACCAGCAGGACGACAGCCGCGGCCAGCACGAACAGGGCACCCAGCACCCGGTCCCACGTCACCTCGGACATGTAGCTGGCGGCGGCCTTCCCCGCCGCACCGTGCTTCTCGGCGAGATCCTTCTGCGCGCGCTTGTCGGGCGGCCCCCCGCCGCAGTACTGCCGGGCGGGCCCTTTCAGCGACGCGCACGGATCGTCCTCGTCCAGCTGGGCCTTGTGATCGAGCCCCCGCTTGTAGTCCTGGTACATCGGGCTGTCCTTGCCGATGAGCTGTCCGTACTGCAGGAGTTGGTAGGGCTGGACGACGAGAGTGTCGGTCAGCGTGCGGGTAATGGGCCGGGAGACGTCCTCCGCGGCGGCCGGCCGCTCCGCGGACAGGCAGACGTCCCGGGCGGGACCGGAAACGGCAGCGCACGCCGCAGACCGCTCCTTCGCCTTCTTCTCCCGCGCGGCCCTCGTGTCCTCATCAGCCGCCCCGCCCTTGACGCAGGCGGACTTAGCGGGACCACTGATCAGGGCACAGGGGTCGTTGACGGCGCTCTTCGACGGCGTGGTGGACTGTGTGGTGATGGCCGCCGCTTCCAGGGCCGCGCGCTGCGCCTGCTGCAACGGCCCGTCGTATCCGAGCATTACGTCCGGCCGCACCACGGAGGTAGCGGCCAGCGCGGCGATCAGCAACGTCAGCACGATCTCGCCGAACCCCCGGGCCGCCCGCCCCCGGAAGACCAGGACCAGGCCGAAGGCGAAGGCCCACGCGGTGAAGACGCCAGCGAGTCCGAGGGGAGCGACGATGTGCTGCGCGTACGCGTCGGCGACGTGCTGGGCGGTCCCCGCCAGATGGTCAAGAACGGGGAACCGGTAGACCCAGTCGATGAGCCAGCACGAGAACCCGACGACGGAGCGGGACAGAGCGAACAGACCGCTCATCAGGAACCGCAGGGGGTTGAAACCGTCATCGCCGTCCGACAGCTCGTAGTCCGAGAGCTGCGCCCCGTCGGAGGTCTTGATCGTGTTGAAGGGCCCGAAGATCCCTCCGCCGCCGCCATCGGCGAGCGTCTGCCGACCGGCGCCGTCGGCGGCCCACGCGCCGCCGCACGAGCAGACCGCCACCGCCAGCGCCAGCAACGTGACGATTCCCGCCCGGCGGTGCCACCGGCTCACGGACGCCGCCGCAGGACGACGAGCGCGCCCACTCCAGCGGCCAGCGCACCGGCACCCAGAGCAGCGGTGGCCACACGGGACTGCGTGGAGATGTTCTGACCGTGCGGGGCCGGAGTGTGCTCACCGTCCTTCGTGTGGCAGTAGTCGGCGGCCGGCCCGGCGACCAGGTCGCACGGGTCGCTGCGGTGCGCCGCCGTGCCTTCGTGCCCGCCCGGGTGCTGGCTGCTGCTCGTGGCGAAGGCGTTGCCGATCTGCGGCCACCACACGCTGGGCAGCCCGGTCGTCCACACGACCGCCACCAGCGCCGCGACCAAGAGCACCAGGGCCATCGGAACCATCCCGGAGCGGCCCGCCCGAGGGGACTTGGCACGGACCTCCGGCAGCACCTCGGAACGGGGGCCGGAGTTGGAGGCTCCCGGCACGGACGCGCCGAGCGGAGAAACCTCGTGGGCGCAGGGGGTGAAGCTGCCGCTCGGGAAGCGGGGGGTCTCCGGCGCGCGGACCGCGCAGTGCTCGGTCCGGGCGGGGCGGCGGGGCGGGAAAACGGAGGACATCGGGACTCCTTCAGGGGGAGGCGGACTGGCTACTTCGATCCTTCGCCGCGCCCTTACCGCCCCGCTTACCACCAGCACCCTGGTGCCATCACAAGGCCATCACGTCTGCTTGGTAGGCAGCGGAAATCCGCCTGGCAGGCGCGCTACGGCGTCACTTACCAGGGCGCGGGAAGGGGCGGGGTTCGTATACCACCGCAGGTCAGAGCGCTATTGCGCCGGACCGGTCGAGGCGGCGGTCCTACCGGCCGCGAGCGCCGGAGGGACGCCCTTCATCGCGCGAGGAGGACTCACCGGGGGTGGTGAAGATGCCCTGCCGGATCCGCTCAACGCTCGGGACGAGGGCCCTGAAGTGACCTACCTGGCGGCGGGCATCACGTCCGAGCATCTCGCCGGCCCGCTCCTTGTCGCCGAACGGCGAGAGCGTCGTGACCTTCTCCAGCAGTTCCTCGCTGTCAGGGGGGAGCCCGAGCGCGGTGAGAGCATGACCGGCCAACGTGCGATCGGTGGTCCGGGCAACGGCAAGGTAGGCCAGCAAGCCGCGGATGAGCTCACTGCCCAACTCCCGGACATCGTGCGCGCCCAGGGCAATACCGGCGTTGTGCTTGCGCCCGTCGGAGACGATCTCGTGCACCAGGGCGCTGCCCTCGGCCGACGCCGTGAGCCAGTAGCACTCGTCGACCACGACCTGACAGAACCGGTCGACTCCGAACGCCGTCTCGCGAGCCAGCGCCGCGATCAGATACAGCACCGCCCGGCCGATCAGGGCCTCGGTCGGCTGGTTCCGCAGCAGCTCGGGACTGAGGACCGCCTCGCGCGGCGGCAGGGTCAAGCCCGCCGTCGTGACCACCACGGCGTCCGAGCGACCATCGCCCAAGGCCAGCACCGGAAGTTCGGGATCGAAGACCAGGGCCGCCAGCGGCTCGTCGCACACCACCTGGAGCAGGGCGAGCATGGCACCGGCATCCCGCGCGCGGGCACCGTCCCCCGCAGCCATCTCCTCCAGCGCCACCAAGACCTGCGCCATGCACGGAAACTCCGAGTCCGCCGCGGCGGTGACAGCCATCTTCAGCAGAGCCCCCTGCGCCGTCATGGCGCCGACCCCCAGCTGCAGACTGAGGTAGGAGCGCGCGTAGCGGATCGCGGTCGACCGGTCGAACAGCCGCAGCGGATCGATGGACACCTCCGCGCGGGCGGCATCGACGACCTGACAACGGCCGGGCGCAGCGTGCTCCACGAAGTGCGCCCACTCCCGCAGGGGAGTGCGGTCGATGACGATCGCCCGC
Source organism: Streptomyces sp. NPDC050161 (assembly GCF_044460025.1). Classification (NCBI taxonomy): domain Bacteria; kingdom Bacillati; phylum Actinomycetota; class Actinomycetes; order Kitasatosporales; family Streptomycetaceae; genus Streptomyces; species Streptomyces sp. NPDC050161. The sequence goes on from NZ_JBITJM010000021.1 coordinate 122,185, forward strand.
CCGCCGCGGTCGACGATCCCCGAAGTGATCAACTTCAGCAGCGTGCTCTTGCCGCCGCCCAACTCACCCGCGACACCCACAGAGGCCGAGGCGTCCTTGCGCGGAGCGTCAGCGATGTCCCACAACACCGGCCGCACCGTCCCCGAATCCAGCGAGACACCGACCATCTGCCCCGTGAGGTCCCCGAAACCGCGGCCGACCAGAGCACCGTTCATCGCGAAGTCCCCGGACAACTGATACTGCGTGAACTCCCGCGCCTTCGGTGAACGGGGAGCTGCCGGCAAGCCGAGGGCGAAGAGGTCCCCCTGGGCACCCATCGGCTGCAGCAACCGGTAATTGGCGCCGCCCATCCGCTTCTCCAGCGTCCGCGCCCGCTCCTGGCACTCGCGCGCAGTCGGCGCCCAGACCGTCAGCACCGTGGTGGACTGCACCTCCACCTCCAGCTCGTTGCGAGCAGCCTGCGCCCCCTCTTCGGCCAGGTCCTCCGCCGCGTCGTGCATCTCCGGCGGCAGGCCGGCGGAGTGCTGCGCCGCCCGCTGGTCGACCTGATCCAGCAACTCCCGCTTCTTCTTGCCGACCTCGGCGCTCACCTTCGCCGCCGGCACCAACGTGAGATCGCACAGGACATCGACGGGCCAGGGCAGCAACTCCAGCTGCGCCAGGATGTCTGCGTTCTCCTCCAGCACCGCACGGGGGATCTCCGCAAGCGCCAGGTGCGCCTGATACCCGGTGCCGGCAGCCGACTCGACCTCAAGCCACGACCGCTGGAGCCTCGAAGACCCCTTCCCCTTCTTCCTGTCCCGGCCACGCGAGCCCTGTCGAGCCGCCGGCGCCCCGCCGCTTTCGCCCCCTTCCTGCAAGCGGACCTGACCGAGATCTGCGTAGGACGGTGAACGCAGAGCCCCGTGCAGGAGACGGCCGCCGAACCCGTCATGGCGGGCCGCCTCGGCGAACAGCGGTTCATCCAGGCCGCGGTGGACGGCGTGCTGGTGCATCCACACGATCTCCGCCGGCGCCGCCGGCCGCGGATCCACGAACGCACCGATCTCCGCCGCGAACTGCGCCGCCTGCTGCTGGTAGCCGACGACCTCCTCCGCCCGCACAACAGCAGGACGCAAGCCCAGCAGCGCCGAGACCTCAGCCCACGCCGAGCTGAACGTGGCCGACAGCTCAGACCGCCACCCCGTCGGGGTGAGCGGCACCGCCAGCCACAGAGTGCGCTGGTGCATCTCCATGCCGTCCAACAGCTTCAGCTGGGCAAGAGAAACCTCCGCCCAGTGCGGCGACTTCCTGAGGTCCACGTCCTGGACCATCCGCGCCGCGACCTCCCCCGGATCCGTCTGCCCGCACAGGCTGTACAACCGTGCCACCCCCGGCAACGCCCGCAGCAACGACGTCACCTGGTCAGTGACCTGAGACCGTTCCCTGCCGCTCATGTAGGCCCCGCCCTGCGGCTCCACCCGCCACACCGCCCACACCTCGCCGGACGCCGACCACACCACATTCCCCGCGATATGACGCATAGCCAACCTCACGACCGCACCTCCCCGGCGCCGCGCATCTCCTCGCCCAGGCCCTGCCGCAACATCCGCTGTACCTGAGTCGGCGCCGGACGAACCCGAGGCGCCGCCACAGCCGCAACCCGCCTCCCCCTTCGCGGCAACCACCTCCGGCCGGCGACGGCAGCACGCTCCCGCCCGGCCCTCGCACCCCCACCGGCAGCAGCCCGCCCACCCGCGGCTGCGAACGCGACACCGTCCTCGATGACCACCCCGCCGTACAGAACACGCGACCGTGACTCCCGCACCGGCCGTCCACCGATCCGGCCACCACGCGGCTGCATCAAGCGCGACGCCAGCCCCAGCACGCAGTTGAGAAGACTGCGCCCGCCGATCTTGGCGTGCCGCACAGCCCACACCGCGGCGATCAGCAGCACCGGCGGCACCACGCCCAGAGACCGCCACACGGAGAACGTCTTGATCAACAGCCACGCCCCGGCGCAGGCCACACCGATCTGCGCCGGCGTGTACGGGCCGAACGGCAGCCTCCAGTCGCCGAGCTTCCCCTGCACCCACGGCATCCGCCGCGCCCGCGTGTACGAACGCCCCAGCCGCCCACCGGCCTCCGCGATGCTCACGAGACCTCACCCCCGGGCCCGCCGTGCGACGCCGTAGCCGCCGGCCCGAGGACCGGCTCACCACGGTCATCGACTTTGACCACCGCGGGGGCGGCAGACCCGACGCTGGTGATCTCGTCCTTGAACGCATTCGACAGGTCGGTCTGGGAGTTGTAGATGCCGAGGATGAGCACGTAGCCCAGGACCGCCCCGATGCCGGCCTTCACACTGAACCGCTGGCACACCCTGATGACGATCAGCAAGAGCAGCGCCAGCTTCAAACCGGCCTCCGCCCAGCCCGTGCCGATCCCGAAGAGGTGGTCACCGATGTCCTCGAAGGCACCGGCCAGCTGAACCGTCTGCATCACGCACCGCCCTTGCTCGAACCGCCGTTGATGCCCTCAAGACCGCTCTCCAGCGCCAGGACCTCCCACCGGCCCCCACGAGTGGCCAGGCGCAACGCATACGTCAACGGCCACTGCCGCCCCTGCCCATCGCGGGCCATGACGTGAGCGGAAACCCGCACCTGGCGGCCGTCGGCGCCGACCGGCCCGTCCGCAGCGGCCGAAGCGCTGATCCTCTCGGTGCGCACCTCGCTGTACGGGGCACCGAGCGACGGCAGAGCCACTCGTGGAGCCAGGTACCGATCCGCTCCGCCCGCACCGCCGAGGTAGGCAGCCAGGAATTGCGAGACCGTGGCCGACAAAGGAAAGCCCGGATCAACCTCCGCACCGTAGGGAGACGGCGGCACCGTCGCCGCCGGCAGGGCGGCCACCGTGGCAGGGGCATCGGTGACCACGAAGCTGTGGTCGTCACCGCGGAGGACCGGAACGCTGAAATACCGCACAACGGGCTCGCCGCTTTTCCCGTCCAGGAGCGCGGCCACTGTCACTGACCAGGCACCGACGTGAACCTGCTCGCTGCGAACCGCCCACACGCTGCTCGTGGGCGCCGGAGCACGGCCGAACGTCGGCAGAGCCACACCCGGTGCCATGGCTCGTACCGTCTTTTCCAGGTCCGTATGCGTCTGCGAAGAGCCTTCCGTTCCCCGAAGCCACAGGCCCACGAAGACCTCCGCGAAGCCCTGCGGGCCACCCGCCGACTGCGCGGCGGACTTCGTCGTCCCGGCCGGCGGGACGACGGGCGAGGGGCGGTTCGCTGCGGAGGAAACCCAGACGGCGACCAGGGCGAGCGGGCCGCACACCAGCGCGGCGACCGCGGAGGCGCGCACGAGGGACACGCGACGGTGACGAAGGCGCGAGACCTTCGATCCCGGAGACGAACCAGGTTGCCAGCCCGGCGGAAAGAGAAGGGGCATCGAAACTCCTCGGGTAGGGCGGGAATTGCCGTACCCGACTCTTCGCCCGGGGCCTTACCACGCTGGTTACCACCAGCACCCAGATGCCGTCACAAGCCCATCACGACTGCATGGTGAAGGCAGCGACACCTCGCGGTAAGCGCCAGCAGGCCCGCTTACCACGGTGCAGCGCCTGCTCACCGGCGGCCTCGGAGACCGCGGAACGCTCGGCCCATTGGCGGGTCGGCGGCGCGGCGGTCGGCCAACTAATCTCCCCTCCGGTGCAGGAGGCGGAGGAGGAGGCCGGTGTCACGCAGGTCCGGTAGAACCCGCTCGGCTCCCGCAGCGTGCAGCTGCGGCACGCTGCTGCGTCCGGATGCCACGGCGATGACCGGAACGCGGTTCGCGCGCGCGGCTTCGACATCGGCAGGGGTGTCCCCGATGACCACTGCCCGCTCGGCGGGAACGGGCGAGACACCGCCGGCGCGGGCCAGTGCCAAGCTCACGAGGGCGGAGCGGACTTCAGCGTCGTCCCCGTAGGCCCCTGCCGCCCAGTCGATGTGGGTATCCAGGCCGAAGACCTCCAGCTTGATGCCGGCCACCGCTCGGGTGTTCCCGCTCACCACGCTCTGTCGGATCCCGGGCTCGGCCGCCATCCGGTCGAGGGCCGCGGCGGCACCCGGCAGGGCGTGACCGCGCTCGCGTAGCTGCGGGCTGTGGTCGCGGTGGGCCTGGGCCAGCGCGGCAGCGAACCGTTGGAAGTCCCCACGGTTTGTCGCGATTCCGTGAAGTGCGGCGGTCTCCCGGAAGATGACGGGTTCGGTGATTCCCTCGACGGTGGCCTGCTCGCGCATCGCGATGCCCGTGGTTTCGGCGAAGGCGAGCGCGGACAGTTCGCGGCCCATCCCGCGCGTTGAGATCAGCGTGTGGTCGATGTCCCAGAGCACGAGCAGTTCCACGTCCCCACCCTCCCGGTGCCATGCGGACTCCCACTGTCACACGATCGGGATCGCGCGTAGGAATCCGAACCCACCCGGCCTAATTCCTTTGTAAGTACCGAGGGGATCCCTTAGCAGAGACTCGTACTATTCGAGTCGGGCCCGTCACGTCGCATGGGAGCTGGGCTCATTGAAGCTTCTGGCTAGACGGTGCGGGTGGGCCTCGAACTCGTGGTGGTGGCGGTCGCGTGGGCGCCGGACGGGTGCCTTTACATGATCAGGCGATTGACGTCTAACTACTTGAGACCGTCCCTGCGTGCGGCTGTCCACATTGGAGGACCTGTTCGCCTACGCCGACGCGGAGGGCGTTGAGCTGCGGATTGACGGGACCGAGGCGCAGGTCTGCCGCCCACGCACGGGCAGTTCCGGCCACGAGGCGTTCGAATCGGGCAAGAAATAGCAGAACACCATCAAGACCATCACGTTCAGCGACAGCCAGGGTCGGACCCTGTTCAGCGGGGTGGTCGGGTCAGGCCGGATGCACGACCAGACCGCCGTGCTTACCGAGGACATCGCCGAACAGTTCCGCTTGCACTCGAAGGTGAGGGCCGAGATCGATGAGGGCTACCGGGGTCTGGCCAATGAGTTCCTCGCCCAGGTCAGCGCCCCGCTGAAGAAGCCGAAGGACGATGTGCCGCTGGGCAAGCACCATGCCTGGTGGGAGCAGCGCCGCCGCCAGTCCTCCCGCCGGATCCGTGTGGAGCACACCAACGCCGAGCTCCAGCAGTGGTGCTCACCGCAACGGTTCACTGGCCGCCGCGATACCTACGCGGAGACCCACCTCGCGATCGCCAGTCTGGTCTCCGACTGCTCCGCACGCCGGGCGACCCGCCGCAAGACCAGCACCAGGGCCCGCAGGGTCAGGCTGCCCGGCAGACCCCGCGCAGGCGTCAGGCCACTCGGCTCGCCGCTCGGGCTCGGGATCAACTTGTACAGTTCATCCAGCATCCGCTTCTCTATCGCCTTGGCCCACTTCGACCTATCAGGCTCCGCAACACCGGATAGTCACGCACGTACTCGTCGTAGACGTTCTCGCACAGCGCGATCCAGTCCCACCGTGTGGTCCGAACCGTCGTCGTCCGGCCCCTAAAGCTTCAGAGTCTGGTCTTCGGACCAACTGCCGCGCTGCGGGCCCATCACAGGTCCATCCAGTTGCAGCGGCCCGTGCGTCCGTCGAGCGGCGCCCACACCGCTGCTGAGGCTCCGTGCTCTTCCAACTCCTCCAGTACTGCAGCCCCCGTGGGAACCTCGTTGGCGAACCGCTCAGTCAACGGATGTTCCTGGAGCATCGCCCGCAGATCGGCCACCCGCTGCGCCAATGCCCGCTCTCCTGCGCCGGTGAGGACGAACAGCAGCCGAGGGAAGACCGTATAGCTGCGCTGCCAGGACGCGAGTCCCGCCTGATCGACCGCTGCCCGTCGTCCGGGAGTGGCCGGTACGGCACTGTGGAACCGGGCGTAGGAGATCAGCTTCGACGCGAGCCGCTCCGACGACTCCGTCGCACGGTCCACCTCGACGAAGGCACGCAGTAGAGCCCGTTTGGGCGCCGTGCGCGTGTAGCGCATCAGCGCGTCAGCGATCAGCATCCGCTCGCCGTCCACTGCGCCGTCCCGCAGCGGATGGGCTACCTCGACGGTCCAGTCCAGTGGGCGGAACTCGTCCCCGCGGGCCTGGGCGTCATCGAGAAAGGCCAGTGCTGTGCGGGTCACCGTCAGCGTGTGAACTTTGCGGGTGCCCGCCAGCGCGGAGCGGTAGGGCCGGCGGCCGCGGAACTGCGGCCAGGTCACGACATCGCGGCGGCCCTCCGCAGAGAGAGCCCAGACGCTGGGCTCGTACCGGCGCCTGACCGACTCGGCCAGCCCTGCGGCGCGCAGAGTACGCAGGATGGCGCGAACGTACTCCGGGTGTGGCGTGGGCCGTAGCATCCGGTGCAACTGGTCCGTAGTCAGGGCTCGGTGCTGGAATAGGCACGCCATGACCTGATCTCGAACCGGCACGGTCGGCGAGGGGGCGTTCTTTGCGCAATTGGACATGGGCGGGCTCCTTGTTCGGCCGCAGCGATGCTGCGAGTGCGGACAGCCGCGCTGGAGCCGCGGCGTCGTCCTCACTCCACCCGGGGTGTTTACCGCCTGGCTTACCAACGCCACCCAAATGTGGTCTCGAAGCGGGAACACTGCCATTGTCCTGATTACCACGCAGGTCAGTCGAGTGGTAAGCAGGCGTGCTTGCGAGGAAGGAGGGGTGGTGGCTTTCCTATACCGGCCACCGTGCGGCTGTCTGGCCCACCGGTGCGGTCAACAAGCCCCTTTTACTAGGGGCCATGTCTCAGGCCCCTGCCTCCGGCTGGCTTGGTCAATCAGGACGTGCCGCGCGCCTCGGTAGCCGTCCTCACGCGGCTGGCCTTCCACCGCTTGTTCGGGGGGCCTTCTGGGCCCGAGGGGCCTTGTAAGAGTCAGGGCCTTTGAGTTCGGGTGTCCGCCCAAGGGAGAGGGCTGTTGAAGGAGTAGGCGTCGTCGTATCCGAGAGATGGAGCACCCTGCGCTGCATCCCGCATCTCCTCGACTGCGTCCGGGCCCCGGCGGATGTGCGCTGGAGCCCCCTTTGAGCACGTCCAGCCGCCACATCAGTGGATGCTGGCCTTGCTTGTTCGCGACAGTTATGGGGCGTTCAGTTCCGGCAGCATTCCAAAGGGCTCTGTCCGGGCCGCCTTGGGGACCGGGAACGCCGGCGGTGCCGTGGTGGTGGCACCGTTCATCGATCACCAGGGATGTCTTCCGGACTCCTCGATGATGTGCTCGGCAGCGAAGAGCTCGTCGTCCGCGGCCTGTGCCATCTCAACCTCAACCAACCATCGCAGCACCGGTGTCACACACAACCGCCGGACGACGGTTGTAATGAGCCTTGCAGCGCGGCATGCAACGAGCCTGGCGTCACGTGGCGTGGCCGAACGCCAATCCCGCAGGTCGGGGCGCCTGGTAAGCGTCCTCTCGGTCCCAACTTCCCTCCGTACGGCGACCTGTTGTGGTGGGGGATGGTGGTTGTGGTGTCGGTCTTGGAGGGGCGCTGCGCTGAGCTGTCCTCTGGCCGCCGGTGGGGCCCTGCCGGCATCGAGCTGGCCAGTCGACGACGGCCGGGCCATAGGCCATGGCGTCCTCGGCAGACCCGCAGACGGCTCAGAAGGCTGCGTACGCTCAGCCGCTTTTGAACACCGTGGCGAGCTCCAGCGGGTTCGCTTGCCCGTTCAATACCCGGAGTAAGGGGCGGTCGGTCAGGGTTTCCGCTCTTCGCCCGGGGACCTCGGTGACCTTGCACCGTTGGGGTTTCCGGTGCTTCGGATCACGAAGTCGCGGGGACTTCTGTCACGTCACTGCCGGACGCGTTCCGGTGGGTAGGGGCGCACCAGTCCCCCTTCGAGGTATGCGGTTTCACCGGTGGCGAGGGCTTGCAGCCCGACCAGTGCCAGCAGTCGCGCTGGGGTGGGGAGGCCGTTGATGATGCGCATGGTGGGCAGTACGCGGACGTCTGCGCGGGGGTCGCGGTATTTCAGGTGCCCAACGTCTGCGCGGGTCATCGGAGTGGTCGCCAGGACGTGTGTGATGACCTTCCTGCGACGTGTCTGTGAACGGGTCAGGACAACGCGTCGTAGAAGGGGGAGGCCGTCCGGGGCGCCGTGAAGGACGTCTTGGGCCGCCTGTTCGGGGGTCTGCCCGGTGTGCACGGTTCCGGTGGGCATCATGATGCTGCCGAGGAAGTCCACGACGGCCAGCGCGTCCACTCCGACCGGGATGAGCAGGGATACCCCGGTGATGGGTGGCCGCCAGTCTTCGTAGGGGGCTGTCTTCCGCGCAGGAGTGGGTGTGGTGGTGCGGGAGGCGGGGATGACGGGGGTCGTGATGGTGGACATCAGACCTCGCCTCTTACAGCGGCGACGATCTGCTGGAGGTGCTGGGGCCGGCTCGTACTGGGGATCGGGGCGATGTGGCCGCCGAGGTTGAGCAGCCAGCGCAGGGGCTCGGCGACCCCGTGGGCGTGGGCGAGGGTGCCGGCGTCGAGTGGCCGGTAGGGCACGTACGGGATGCGCATGTTCCAGCAGATCTCCAGGGCGGGGTCTGCGTGGTCGGTCATGTTGAGGACGTTTTGCACGGCCGCGATGGTCACGAGTGCGGAGGCGTCGAGGATGTTCTTCGGGGTGACCTTCGACAGTCCGATGTGGCCGATCTTCCCCTCGCTCTGGAGGGCCTGCATGACGGCGAGTTGGTCTTCGAGCGGAACTTCGGGGTCTATGCGGTGGAGGTAGCAGAGGTCGAGCCGGTCCAGGCGAAGGCGGCGCAGGCTCGCTTCGACGGCTGCCCGGAGGTAGGAGGGGTGGCCGTGCGGGGTCCACACGTTGGGGGCGGGTCGCAGCATGCCGACCTTCGTGGCGATCAGCACGTCCTCGGGGTACGGGTGGAGGGCGTCGTGGATCAGTTCCTCGACGGTGTGGGGGCCGTAGGCGTCGGCGGTGTCGATGTGGGTGATGCCGTGCGTGTAAACGGCCTGGCGGAGGACGCTGATGGCCTGGGGCCGGTCGAACGGGTCGCCCCAGGTGCCGGGGCCGGTCAGGCGCATGGTGCCGAAGCCGAGGCGGGAGACGGTCTTTCCGGCGAGGGGGAAGATGCCCGCGGGCGCTGTGGTGTTCATGCTGCGACCGCCTTGAGGGCGGTCTCGACGGCTTCGCGGATGGCGTCGGTCTTGCTGGCGGGGTCGCTGGTGACGCGGAGGTGGGGCAATTGGGCGTCGGCGAGTTGGGCGTGGACGTGGGTGTCGACCAGGGCGCGGTAGCGGGCGTCGTAGTCGTGGTGGGTGTCGACGGGGACGGCCGGGTCGAGCACGGTGGCGAGAAGGAGGTTGTACTTCTGGTGCTGCGTCGCCGCCAGGAGGCGCAGCAGGAATTCCTCGTCGGTCTCGGTGGATTCGCCTCGGTATTCGAGGGCTGCCGTGTAGTAGGCGTAGGCGTCGAACGCGCAGCGGTCGGCGAGGATGACCTGTGCGCCCTGGGCGGCGGCCACGATTTCGTCGGCGGTGGTCTGCGCCATGATCCACTCCGTGCTCGCCGCGGTGTGGTGCTGCATCTTCGGCAGGCCGAGGCCGGCGGCACGCCTGGCGAAGCGGCCGGTGCGGGTCACGGCGATGTCGTGGGCGCGCAGCTCCATTTCGATCCGCTTGAGCAGGAGCGTCTTGCCGGTGGAGTGGGTGCCGAGCACCCCGATACGGATAGGGGAAGGGTGTTGGTTCACCACAGGGTGGGGTCCTTGTCTGGTTCGGGGGCGCCGGGCAGGCCGGGCGGCACGGCCGCCGCGGCGAGCTGGTCCCAGGTGTCGAAGTGGTCGGCCATGGCGATCAGGAGCTGCGCCGTGGCGTAGGCGTCGTAGGTGGCCCGGTGCCGTCCGGTGGCGGGGGCCTGCGACAGGTCGGGCTGGACGTGGTCGATCAGGGCGTCGAGGGAGTACTTCGGCAGGCCGGGGTAGACGGCCTTGGCCAGCCGGAGCGTGTCGAGGACTCCGGCCGGCTGCCATTGCGGCAGGTGCGCGGTCAGCACCCGGTAGTCGACGTGGGCGTGGTGGGCGCAGATCCACGCGCCGCCGAGCAGCGCGTGGACCTGGGCGGCGATCTCCTCCCAGCCCGGCGCGTGTGCCAGCCGCTCGTTGGTCAGGCCGTGGACGCGCGCGGCGAACGGGGTGACGGGCCGCCGCGGTTGGGTCAGCCACGCGCCCGCCGTGCTGGTGTCCGGCCGGCCGTCGCGCACCGGCAGCGCGGCGACCTCGACGAGGTCGGGCGGGTTGGCGCCGTTGCCTTCGACATCGACAACGAGCAGCGGGGGCCAGGAGGAGAAGTTCATGGCGTGGGTGTTCCGTTCTCCGCCGGCCAGCCGATCGGGGCGCGGCCGTGCCGGCGGTAGTGGTGGGGCTTTGCGCGGTCGTGGCACTGGTAGCCGTAGCCGTGCTGGAGGTAGTAGCGCGGCGGCTCGTCCAGTCCCTCGACGATGATGGCGCGGTCGTCGATCTCCACGGGGCCGGTGGCGCCCAGGTCGCGGGCGTCGGCGGTGACCTCCGCGAGATCCGGCTTGATCCAGGCCGACTTGCACAACGCGATCTGCTCGGCGGGGCAGATGTTGCACAACTCCCGGATGCCGTAGTGGCCGTTGTAGTCCGCCTCACCGTGCGCGTAGGCCACAGCGCACGAGGTCTTGCGGAACAGCGCGCCCCACGGCGCCGACGGGCTGTCCGGGGTGCGGAAGTAGTCGAGGATCCGCTGCTCGGCCGCCTCGGGCATGATCTTGCGCCGGGCCGTGTCGTCGTACGGCAGCGGCAGGCCGTGCGCTTCGTAGTAGGCCGCGATCTCGTTGCGGAAGAACAGGCCGGTGAACACCGTGGCGTGAGCGTGCTTTGACAGTTCGCGGGCGCGGGCCAGGTGGGCGTCGGTGTCGTTGAGGCCGGGCACGATCGGCCGCCAGTACAAGACGGTGCGGTAGCGCTCGGCGTGCTCGTGCAGGGTGCGCAGGCTCTCGGCGGCGATGGCGGAATCGACAGGCTCGATCCGGTCGTCGCTGATGCCGGAGTGCGTCACCAGGACGGTCAGGCGCACGTTTTCGAAGGAGTTGAGGCGGGCGCAGTCCTCTTCGGTGACGCGCCAGCGGGTGATGACCAGGACATGGTTGGTCAGACCCTGCCGGTCCAGGTCCCCCAGCACGTTGAACAGGTGCGGTTTGACGACCGGCAGCATCGGGTCCGTGGCCCGGTTCAGAAGCTGGATGGGGGTGGTGTCCGGAAGGAAGTAGCGGTGGCCGACCAGTGCGCTGACGGCGGCTTCGTCGTCCATCAGACGGCGGGGCACCTTCATCTCGAAGTTGCTGAAGAGGTGCCGGACGCAGTAACCGCAGTCGAGCGGGCAGCCGACGATCCAGTTCAGCGATAACCCCGACTTGCGGTACTCGATCACGTCGGCGAGCCCCGGCTCCAGGCGGCTGATCTGGTCAGCGGGCATGATCGGAAGGGCGCGTCGGGTGCCGATGGCGGGAGTGCTCATCATGGTCTCCTGGAAGGTCAGGCTTCGGCGGGCGTGCTCTGCGCAGGAACGTCCGGGGTGAGGAGGGCACGGCGGCCGGCGCCGTACCAGGTGCCGAAATCGCGGCGGGCCGCGTCCGGATCGTCGGAGGTGTGCACCAGGTTCCGCACGAGGCGCTTCCCGATGAGCGCGGCGTTGAGGCTGTCGTTGCCGAGGTCGCCGCGGATCGTGCCGGGCGCGGCGTGGGTGGGGTCGAAATGGCCCAGCAGGTCCCGCAGCCGGGCATGCACGCCCGGCTCGCCGTGGGCGAGGGCGAAGGTGACCTGGCGCCCCGTGTATGCCTCATCCAGGCACGCGGGGATGTCCCGGTCGGGGAACCAGTCGGCGTCCACGAGCAGGTCCCAGTAGTGCACGTGGGCCTGCCAGGGCTGCACGGTCACCTCGCACCGGTTCGTGACCACAGCGCCCTCGGCAGCGATCCGCTCCAGCACGGCATCGACCAGCCCGCGCGCGACCGCGTCCGGCTTGCACAGGATCACTGAGCAGCGGGTGAAGTCGGAGATCTGAAGGGCGCGGCCAGGGCCGTACCAGGTGCCGAAGTCACGGCGGGCCGCGTCCGGATCGTCGGAGGTGTGCACGAGATTGCGGATGAGCCGCCCCTCGCGCGTGGCGGCCGGGAGGCTGTCGTTGCCGAGGTCGCCGCGGATCGTTCCGGCCACGGCGTCGGTGGGGTCGGTGTGTCCGATCAGGCGCCTGAGGCGGGCGTGGATGTCGGGGCCGCCGTGCGCGAGCGCGACCGTGACCGGCTGCCCGGCGTATGCGGCATCGATGCGCGCGGGCAGGTCCGGCGGGAAGCGGCCCGGGTCGGCCAGCATGTCGCGGTAGGCAACGTGGGCCTGCCACGGCTCAGCGATCAGCTCCGTGCGAGCACACACGGAGACGCCCGCGCCCTCGATCCGCTCCAGCACAGCATCGACGAGCCCGCGCGCGACCGCGTCCGGCTTGCACAGGACGACGGCCCAGCGGGTGAAGTCGACGCCCTCGACGACGGCGCCGGACGGCGGCTTGCGGCTCATCGTGCACCCCCGGCGGGCGCGCAGGCAGCCCAGCGGTGCCCGAGGAGCCAGCGCAGCCCCGGGAGCAGTGCGGCGAGCACATCGGGGCTCACGGCCGGAACCTCGTCGTGCGAGATCTGCCGGTAGACCTCGAACAGCAAAAGAACCTGTTGCCAGTACGCGTCGACGTCGAGGCCGGCGATGTCGTCCGCGCTGTAGTGGGCCTTGTTGGCGCGCAGCAGCTCTTCGTGTTCGAGGACCTGAGCGACGGTGGCGGGGGTCGTTTCCGCCGGCATGGACGGAAACGGGAAGTACTGCGGGCGCCGCACCTGGGCCTCGTAAAGGACCCGCTCGACGCGCTCGGCGTTCACCTCGTTGACGTGAGCCGAGCCGATGACGTGGGTGTACGAGCCGAGTTCCAGCCCGAGTTGAACGGCCGCGTACTCCTGGATCACCGTGAAGCTGAACACGTCGGACAGCAGCCCGCAGTCGAGGTCGTTCGCCCGCATGTGGCACACCATGTGCAGGCGCCCGTCACGCACGAGCAGGTGCAGCCCGGCCAGGCACGCCATGTCCGGGTTGTCGGCGATGGCCAGCTCGGCGGCGGAGAACACGGGAAGGTACCCGCGCTTGCTGTCGGTCTCCGTGCGCAGCAGCTCCAGAACCCGGTCGAACGGCGAGAGCGTGTCGCCGTCGGCGGGGTTGAAGAGGGTGTGACCGTACGCGGATCCGCCGAGGCTGATGCCGTCGGCCGAGTTCGCGTGCATGGACGGCGCGTAGTAACCGATCATCTCCAGATCGCGGCGGCCGGAGAGGTACCAGAGGGCTTCGGCGTACTGGAAGACGGGATTCGCCTTGCGGGCGGCCAGGTAGGGGAGGCGCTGACGGGGGTCGGGGAGGCGGAAGCCGACACCGATGACCTCGCGTGCGCGGTTCCCGCGGGCGTCGATGCGGTGTTCGTAGTCGTAGGAAGCCAGTTTCAGCAGGGCCAGGTAGGCCCCTTCGACGCTGTGGTAAGTGGGTGCGATGAGCATGGACGTCTCCAGGTCGATGCCCAGCCGCGGGCGCGGCGGGGAGGAAATCGTTCCTTGCGCCCCGGTTCAGGGGACTTGCCTCACTCGGCGAAGGGGGCGGGAAGCCTGCCGCCCGCGCCGGGTCCTGCGCCCGCCCGATCTGCCGGCCCCGGAGGACACGGCAGGCGGGCGGCAGTTCGGGTGCGACGAGCGGGCCGAGGCCATGCGCCTGATGGTTGAGTTGTGCCGCCAGGACGGCGGCCGGAGCGGTGTGCCTTCGGCAGGCACCGAGATGCTGGCGGGGCCTCCGAGACAACCAGCCGGGGGCCGCCTGCGGCCGTTGACGTGCAGGGTGTGCACGGGCTGTGCAAGTCCTGCAAAGCACTTGCGGTCTATGGGCCGGCGCTGAGGTAGTTCCAGCACCAGCCGAGGTGTACGGCGTGGGGGGAGTTCTTGGCGCCCATGCGCTTCAGCAGCCCATAGCGGCGCGCGTGGGTGTTCATGGTTTCGCCCGCCGCTATCAGCCGCAGATACCGCACGTCCGCCTCGCAGAGGTCGCACCGGGGCGGGCCGTTGTCCGCGGTGAGATATCCACGCGCGTGGGAAATGTGCACCAGCGCAGGAGAATTGCAGGCATCGAACTTACGCCGGAGAGCGGTTGTGCATCTGTTCAGCACGGAGGCAGACAGGTTGAACGACAGCGCCATCTGCCTGGTGGTGTAGCCACTCGCCAGACAGATCAGGACGTCCTTTTCCCGTTGCGTCAACTCAACGGAGGGAGGCTTCATGAGGCGACTCCACGGTGGTGACCGATGCGGTCCTCCTGTGCGGACTCGTCGGCGACAGGGGGGAATTGGACGAGGTGGCGGTGGGGTTCGTCCGCCTGCTCGATGGCGGCAGCCAGCAGCCGAGCCGTCTCCGCGCTCACGGTGGCGAGAGTGATCTCGTGGTCGCCGGGGCATCGCGAGCAGACGGGGTCGGCGGAGGCCCCCACCCGGCGCCCGGCGATCTCGGTCAGGAGATGGGACAGCTTCTCGGCCAGGGTGTCCAGCTCGGCCCAGCCGCCCTGGTCGAGGCCGGCAACGCAGCAGTCGCCGCCGTGCAGCACCTCGACGAGGGTGATCGCATCTGTCGCGCTGATGTTCCCGATCGAGACATCGCGCTCGCCACGGCGGATGCACAGGTTCTCCGCGTCGATGCCGGCCGACGTCAGGGCGGTGCGCAGGCGGTGAGCTGCCGCGTCCGGTTCGGGCAGGCTGCGGATCAGCAGCTCCGTGAGGCGGTGGGCGCACTGGGCGGACTCCAGGTCGAACCGCAGCGCAGGGTCGAAGGGGCGAATCAGGGTGACCTGGGCGTGGATGCCGTGGTCCCACAGGTCACGTTGCAGCGCACCGGCCACGTCCGGCGCGGGCAACGCGCTCACGTCATCGTGGGCAAGCGGCAGCAGCCCATCGCGCACCGCGAAGCTCACCGACACGGCGGGCTCACCGGCGGTCCACCCGATCCGCTCCCAGAACGAGATGAGGCCCGCTGCGCCCAGCGCGGTGCCCAGCGCCTTGCACGCACGGCTGCGCTCTTCCTGGACATCGCCCGGCAGGAGTCCTTGGGGTGTCGTCATCGGTGTTGGCTGTCCCGTTCGGGCGCGGTGGTCGCGTGGTCGGACCATGCCGTGAGCGGGTTGATGTAGAGCCCCGGGCCGAAGGCACCGTCCTCGTCGTGGCGCAGGAAGCGCTGGTCCAGCAGCCGCTGGCACCCGCGCATCAATTCCTTGCTGCTCAGGCCGTGCGCCCAGGCCAGGACGCCGACGGGCAGCGCCGCGTCGGCGCGGTAGTAGCCGGAGATGATGCGGTCACGGATGGTCTGGTCGAGCAGCAGGTCGTGGGGGTGCAACTGGTCCGGGGCCAGGACCAGGGCGCCGGCTATGCCGGGAGTGCTCGTGGCCACAACCCCTTCGGTGTCCAGGGTCCGCAGTGCGGTGCGCACGTCCAGGGCGGTCTGCCGCAGCGTGCATGCCAGCTCGGTATCGCTGGGGAGACGGTCGCCCGGAGAATAGGAATCCTGGATGTGCCGGCGCAGGGCCGCCAGCGCCGAGGCGAGGCGCGCCGAGGCATCATCGCCCACAAAGTGGGCTGATTTGAGGGTGCTCGCGCTCATCGGGCAGCCTCCGTGCGCCTGCTCGATCGGAAGTCGCCGCCCCGCTTTCGCATCGCCGTGCCCGACTCCGTCAGCGCCCTGTGTACGCAGCCGTATGACCGCCCGGAGCGTTCGGCCAGGGCACGGATGGAGTGGCCTGCGTCATAGGCGTCGACCACGGTCTCCACGAACTCGTCCCGCAGTTTGCCTGTGATCACCGTCCTCCTGGGGAGGACAGGAACGGCACGGAGGAGCTCGGGATCAGGAACAGGTGAGGTGGACATGGTCTCCTTCAAGGTCAGTTCGGTGTGGAAGCTCGTGGTGGGAACGGAAGCCGGTCAGTGGTGGGGGCCGCTCGCGCCGATCGCGTACAGCACGCCGATCACCGTCAGCGAGTGGACGCCCTGGGCCCACAGACCGCTGCTCCGGAGGGCACACAGCGCCCGGACGAAGTCGCCTCGCTCGTTGGTGCGTTGGCCGACGGGCATGTCGTCTCCCCTCGTGAGGAGCCAGGGACGCTGGCCGGTCGGAGCGGCGGGGTCAGCCCAGGCGTCCTGTGATGTGGATGGGCCCGGAGTGATGCGGGGGCGGGGTGGGCGACGCCGTTCCGTGGGACGCGGGCACCGCCGGGGCCGCGTCCGGTGTGCCCGCGAAGTAGGCGTAGACGAGGGCGGTGGCGAGGACCGTGAGGCTGGCACCGACGCCCGCGGCCCTCACGAGCGGCTTCTTCTGCTCCCACCAACTCGGTTTGGGGCGGGTCCAGATCAATTCTTCGGTTTCCACGGAGGTCCCAGGTCAGGCGAGGTGCGGATCGGATATGGAAGCGGTGGAACGGGCCGGCCGTCAGGCGGCGAGCGTCAGCTCGCGGCGCAGGATGCGGCGGCTGAAGACGGCCAGGACGAGGACGTGGTCGGACGCCGCCAGGACGTCCTCGTTGATGACGACACGCACGCGCTTCAGCGCCGCAGCGAACTCGGGCGTCGCATACATCCTGTCGATCCGCAGCATCGGCCCCTGGTCCCGCCGCCACAGGGAGGCCGTGGGCGCCAGCGCCTCGCGCTGACCGAGGACGGTCGCGGCGTACCGGGCGAGGTCGATGAACAGCGGCTGCCCGTTGTGCTGGCGGGTGAGGATTTCGTCCGGCCGGGTGTCGGTGACCCACTGCCCGTCGCGGTGGATGGTGCGGTGCTCGACGTGCGTGCGGTCGTGGACCCTGTCCCACTTGACGAAATGAACGCCCTTGTCGCCGGAGTTGAAGCCGCCGGCGACGAGAGTGGCCTTGCCCGGCGAGCGCAGGGTGGTCACCCGTCGCGATTCCTTCGCGCGCTGGTCTCCGCAGTAGTAGCAAAGATGCGTCGAGTTGAAGGAGATCTCCTTCTCGGCGCCGACAAGGCGGACGAGCGCGCTGCACAGGGGAATCGTCATGCCGTTGGCGTGCTCGGGCTCTGCGACCGGGGCGAACAGCAGCGGGTTGGTGTAGATGCCGGTCGCGTTGCCCGAGTCCGGATTCGGCGGGGCAAGGAAGGAGGTGAAGGCCGGCCCGTGCTCGCCGCCCAGCACCCTCGCCTCCGCCAACGCGGCCCGCTTCCCCTTCAAATGGGCCCCGGTCAGCTCCTGGCGGAGCAGGACGTCGATGCCCAGCTCGCTGAGCACACGCATGCCATGTTCCCGGCGGTGGCTGTCGCCGTTGTGGTCCTGGCCGTTGCGCTCAAAGTTCCATGAGGCGACAACGATCTCGTCATCGTCGAGCTTGGTCAACGCTCCCCCTGGGATCGGGTGTTGGTGTTTTCGCGGGTGGGCGGCGCGCCTCGTACGGTGGCGGCCGGGTGGTTCTAGGCCGCAGTCATCAGGTCGTCCAGGGCGACGGTGGTGCAGCCGTGCAGGGTGACGACATCGCGCACCGCAAGAGTCCAGCGGAAGCGCGGATCACCGAAGGACACCTGGTCGAAAGGGTCGCCGCCGGCTGGAGAGAGCGGTCGGAGGGTGGTGCGGTCGTGCACGATGCCGCCGACACCCCACAGCGGCGCTGAGCGCACCAGCGCCAGCGTGTATCCCCGGCGCAGGTGCGGGCAGTCCCGCACGGCCTCCCGGGCGCACGCTGCGTGCACCGGAGGGGACGTGGTCCGCTCGCCCTCGCGGATCGGGTGCCCGTCCGGGGCGCGGACCAGAAAAAGGAAGCGCTCCTCCTGCCGGTCGTAGCTGGCGTCGTACGTCGTGCCACCGCAGATCTGGCAGAACATGTGGGACATGCACTGCCGCTGGCGCAGGGCATGCACGCCGTCCAAGGTCGGTTCGCCGGTCCCGCGGACGGCCGGCATCCGAGCCCACAGCGCGCCGTGGCGGACATCGACGCTGGTGACCTCATCGGTGTAGCCGAGACGGGCGCGGGCACCGTCGTAGCGTCGCTCGAACTTGCCGGGCCGCCGCACCTCACGGGACCACGGCGCGACGTACGGAACACGCAGGCCATTCCAGTAGAACTGCGTAGGGCTCATGCGGCGCTCGCCTGCTGCGCCTCGACGGCGGGCCGGTGCGGCGCGATGACCTGCCCGTCCGGCAGAAGCTCGCCGGTGTCCTCGAAGAGCAGGACACCGTTGCAGAGCAGGCTCCAGCCCTGCTCCGGGTGCTGGGCTACCGGGTGCGCGGCTTCCCGGGCGGCAGAGTTGGCGGGCGGGCAGGGCGGTTGATGCTGGCACACGGGTAACTCCTCATGAGCAGTTCGGTTACGGGTGGCCGGCCGCCCTCCCCACGAGGGCGGCCGGGGCGCCCGCTGACCGCGACCGCCGCACGGGGACGGTCGAGGTCAGCGGCGCCGCACCCCCGCCGCGAGCAACCGCGCGCCCAGCGCGGGCTCAGCGGTTCGGGGCCCGCTGGCAGCCATCTCCGCGGGGGACCAAGGGGGAGCAGTGCAACCCCACGGAGATGGCGGTCGGAAATCTCGGGGATCGCCGGATGCAGCCCGCCGACGGCGGAAGGAGGGCTGCCCGGCGATTGGTTAGGGGGAGAGGGCGGCGTACTTGCGGGCGAGCCAGATCAGGACGGCGGCGACGAAGGCGAGCACGCCGATGGCCTGGAAGAGCCCGAATCCGCAGCTCCGGTCCACCGCCTTGCCTGCCTTGAGACGGTTGCGCCGGCCGGTCTGGATGGGATGCCGCACTGCCCACCGCAATCGCGGGAGACGCTTGTGAGGGTGTGGGGGTGCGGTCGCACCGAGGTCAGGCACGTGGACCACCTGCTCCCAATGACATCTCCACCTCGAACAGTTCTGCCTGGATGAGGAGCTCCGCGACGGCTCCGGCCAAGT
The DNA here is from genome assembly GCF_044460025.1 of Streptomyces sp. NPDC050161. Taxonomy (NCBI): domain Bacteria; kingdom Bacillati; phylum Actinomycetota; class Actinomycetes; order Kitasatosporales; family Streptomycetaceae; genus Streptomyces; species Streptomyces sp. NPDC050161. Next base: position 141,145 of record NZ_JBITJM010000021.1, read on the forward strand.
CGTGCGCGTGGCGGACCGCCGACTCCAACCCTGGCCCCGGCCCCTTGTGCCGCTCTCGCTCCGCTCTGGTCAGCGCGCGCTGGCACACGGTGTGTCTTTCGCTGCGAGGAGGGAGAGTTTCGAGGCGGCTACGGGCGTACGGCCACAAGGTGGAGAGATGATTGCCGAGCAAGTTCGTGATTCCGCTGAGGGTGGCGAGTTCCGGGTAAACGCCGTGCGTGCGCCAGGACTTGGCGACCAGAACGCACTCGCGAATCCGCTCGGATGAGAAGCCGGCCTGTGCGCGACCATCAAGAGCGAAAGACGATTGATGCTCATGCGGGTTCTGCCGCTGGCTGATGCTGGCCAGGCAGGTGGCGCTTGCGGCGCCGGATGCGCCAGTGGGGGCGTTCATATGGGGTGCTCCGCTCGTCGAGTAGCTGCCTGGAAGAGCGAACCGCTTAACCGGGGCGATTGGCATGGGGTCAAGGGGCTGGAGGTGATCAAGGTGGTCAAAGATCATCGGCAGTTGCCCAGCGACGAGTTGGCCTTGTCGGATCGCTTCCGGCTGGTTCTGTCACTTAGGTAACCGCCCGGTGGCAGTCCGCGGGTACCGTGGGAAGGCGGACATCGTGAAAGCCGTGAAAGAGCTGTCGGAGCGGTCGGGAGACTCGCTATGCCGTCTAACCCGCGGACGCCAAATCTCAAGCTCGCCGGGCTACTTGACCAGGCGGAATGCCAGCGCCAGGAACTCGCGAGGGCGATCAACCGGATCGGCAACCTGGTGGGCGTGCCGCTGAATCTGACCGGTCAGGCCGTATCGAACTGGGTCAGCGGAGCAAATAATCCAAAAGACCAGGTCAAACCCCTGTTGATGGCCGCGCTGTCGGAGAAATGCGGTCGTCCGATTACCCACGAGGAAGCCGGGCTCACACCGTCGGTGTCTGCCGAGGGGGAGCAAAACCTCGACACTGTCGAGCAGTTGCTCAACCTTGGAAGGGCGGACATGGATCCATCCCGACGCGGCGTGCTCGCCGCAGGCGTGTTCTCCGCGGCGCTCGCCGTACCGGTCTTCGGTGCCGCGGCCGAAGCGCATGCCGACGAGCCCGTATCGCCGGGCAAAGCCACGACCCGCATCGGGGCCTCGCAGGTCGCCAGCGTGCGCCGCACAACGGGCCGGATCGCGGACATCCTCGACGAGGACGGAGCCGGTCACGCACGCCCGATGGCTGCGGCCTACCTCGTCAACACTGTCGCTCCCTGGCTGCGTGCCCAGGCCGCGAGCGAGGTCGCGGCCGACATGAAAGCTGCCGCTTCTGACCTGACGTACCTGACGGGGTGGATGGCGATGTACGAGAAAGACCACGCCGCCGCCCAGCGCTGGTACCTCAAGGCCCTCGACCTGGCCGACGACGCCGGCGACCACGTCACCTACTGCCGCACCCTGCGTGGCATGTCGTTGCAGATGACGAGCCTGCGCCACGGAGTGAAAGGCTTGGAGTTCGCCGACTGCGCCGCTGAAGCGGCCCCTTCAGCGGGTCCGCGACTGGTTGCGTTTCTACGTGGGCAGCAGGCCCACGCAGCCTCCATGGTCAAGGACAAGCGCCAGGCTCACATCCGGCTGCGCGAGGCCGAAGACGCCCTGTCGAAGGCCGACAGCCGAAGGGACGCGGTGGGCGGCTACGACCGGACGGCGTGGCTGTTCCACGTCTCGCATGTCCTGGTGGAGGAGAACGATCTCGTGGGGTCGATCAAGGCGCTGAAGGACTCGATCGCAGTGCAGCCGGCCCAGGAGCGGCAGGGCCGGGTGCATTCTTACGCGCTGCTTGCGCAGCGCCAGTTGCTGCTGGGGCACGTCGATGCTTCGGCCAGGTCGTGGGGCCGGTTCCTCGACGAGTACGAGCAGGTTTCCTCCGCGAGAGGAGATGATCATTTCGAGACGATGCGTAAGGAGATGCGGCAACATCAAAAGGTCTACGCAGTGCGGGAGTTGCGTGAGCGGGCGCGTGAGGTAGCCGCGCTGAAGGCGTAGACGTGAAGCCCCCAGGGGGCTGCCTCGAGTTCTCCAGGGGCGGGGTCGGGGCGACTTTTCGCCACCTCGTCTCCACCTGGCGGTAATTGAGCGTTACGTTTTTCCCGCGCCCGCCCCTCGGTCTGGTTAGCGGGCGGACAACGTGGTCAAAGATCATTTTCAGTGGCGGGGGTGAAGGATGGCGCATGAGAGAAACGAGCGGCTGGCCGAACTTCTCCTGGAAGCTAGCTGGTCACGGGCGCAGGCAGCCGCCGCGTACAACCGGGTCGCCGCCGAGACGCTGAACGGCGGGGTGCTGGAGAACTCCAAGATCGGGCGCTCCCACGTCAGCATGTGGGTGGGAGGAACACGCCCGACGGGAATCGCCCCGGCTATCTTGTGCCAGGCGCTGTCCCGTCGTCTGAAGCGTGAGATCACGCCGCAAGAGGCCGGGTTCGCAGCTTCCACCTCACCAGCGCAGGAGGCGTTGGACTGGCGAGTCGATCCGTTGATCGCGCTGAACGACTTGGGGAGTGGTATGGACCCGGACCGGCGTCGGCTGTTGACGGGCGGGGTGTACTCCGCGGCGGCCCTCATCCTGCCGGATGAGACGTGGTGGGACACCATGTCGCGCCCGCCGGCCGAAGAGCCATCGGCGGGCAAACGCGTCGGCCGCGGCGACGTCGAGACCGTACGAGAGCTGACCCAGGCGTTCTCGCGCATGGACCAGCGGCGCGGCGGAGGCCACGGCAGGCGGGCGGTCGACGAGTACCTGAAGTACGAAGCTCAGGACTTCCTCCGGGGCCGGTTCGCCGACGACGAGACCCGGCGCGCGATGTTCTCGGCGTCCGCGGAGCTTGCCTACGTGTCGGGCTGGATGGCCTTCGACAACAGCGAGCACACGGTCGCACTCCAGCGCTTCAACACCGCGGTGAAGCTGGCTGCCCGGTCCGGCGATGCACCCCTGAGCGGGCACATCTTGCGGGCCATGGCGCACCAGGCGCTCGACCTGGGCTTTCGGCGCGAAGCCCTCCAGGTCGCACAGGCTTCAGTACGCGGCGAGCGGTACACGGCCGCAACCCCCCGCGAGCGGGCACTGCTGGGCGTGGTGCACGCGCGGACCCTCGCTGCGAACGACCGCAGGGAAGAGGCGGCGCGGGCTCTGCTGCGGGCGGAAGACGACCTGTCGAATGCCCACGAAGGGATCAGGGAGCCGGACCGGACGTTCTTCTTCGGCGAGGCGTCCTTGGCGCACGAGACCGCATGCACCCTGCGGGATCTCGGTGATCATCAGCGGGCGGTCAAGGAGTTCCGGCGCTCCGTGCGCACGCGCGGAGCTGCGTTCCGGCGCACTCACGCGGTCACCCTCGGGTATATGGGCGCGGCGCAGATCGCCCAGGGCGGCGTCGAGGAAGCGTGCGCAACGTGGACCAACGTCCTGGACGCGATGGAAGACGGGATCTACTCCGGCCGCGCCCGGCAGAGGGTCGTCGACATGCGGCACCTGCTGTCCCCCTACCGCAAGCGCGGCATCCCCGCAGTGGGCGTGCTCGACGCCCGCGCGGCCTCATACCTGGCCCAAGTAGGTTGAGTCAGACGTGCTGATGAGGCTGAGTTGAAGGTTGGGGCCATGGTGTTGGAGATCAAGCCGATCGGGGAAGTCGTCGCGGGCCGTACCGAGGTCGCCGATGACTACTGGGGCGGCGTCGAGTCGGTGATCCAGCTCGACGAGGCCGAGTTCCCCCTCGACTCCGTGCAGGGCCTGGAGGAGTTCTCCCACCTGGTGGTCGTGTGGCACTTCGACCAGGCATCGCCTGATGATGTCGAATACCACGCCCGCAGCCCGCGAGGGAACACGCAATGGCCGGCCACGGGGACGTTCGCACATCGTAACCACCGGCGCCCCAACCAACTGGCACAGAGCTTCCCGCGCCTGCTGGAAGTGGATGGCCTTCGACTCCGGGTGACCGAACTCGACGCGGTCGTGGGCACGAAGATCTACGACGTGTCGCCGTTCTTCACCGAGATGGGGCCACGCGGCACGGTCCACGAGCCCACCTGGCCTGGCGAGATGCTGGCGGAATACTGGGCGGACAAGGGCTGACGCCCCCTATCACGGCGTCTCCAGCTGTCCCGCCATGGACGCGAATGCGTCCTACGCAGGATTTCCGTCTCTGACTCCCGAGCCCTTCTCGCATGCGTGGGGGCGTTCAGTTCCATCGGGCCAGCCACAGCTCAGGAATTGGCGGACGTCAGCAGCGAGGGCTGCCAGCTGTTCACCACCCTCCACCCACGTGGTGACAGCGGCTTCCCAGGAGGCAGCGATGGTCCCGGGACGGAACGTCCAGGTCAGGCCGATGTGCCCGCCGGACTGGAAGATGGCGCGTAGCCCGAGGTGGGGCGTGCTCCAGGTGCGCTCGCCGTCCCAACCGCGGAAATCCGCAACCAGCCGGTCAAGGAAGGCGGTGACATCCTCGCGGTCCCAGACCGAGGTTTCGACCGCGTCGAGGCGGGCCTGCAGCCCGTCGGCACGGACTTCAACTGCGAAGCTGGTGCTGTAGTCATCGGGAAGGTGGTGGTCGAAGAGCCTGACCCACGTGGTCGGGTCGTCCTGGCAGCGGACGGTGACTTCCAGGGATGCGCAGGTATCGGGGTTGTGCTCAGTCATCCGGTCAAGGGTAGACATCTGCGGGTTGACGGTCACGGCAGTTTGTGCTGGTGGAAGGGCATCTGGGATCGTCGCGGTCAGCGGGATAGATCGGGGCGACCCCGGGAGCCGAGTGGCCGGTCGGGCCTGGACCGACGCCACGGTGAACCGCCGCCGAGGCAGATAGATCCCGCGCGCTGGCCGTTGCCGGGCACTCTTCTCCGTTCTGTTGCCTACTCCGGCTTGTAGGGAGCCGGTGGCCCGCTCGACCTCCGTCATCACGAAGGCCCGCTCTCGGGCGGTGAAGTGCTCCTTGAAGGCGGTGCGACGCTCGGTGGGAGGCAGGCGCAGGAGGACGTCGGCGACGTTGGCGGCGTCGCGGGAGATGACGCCGGGACGGGCGCGTTGCAGCTGGGACGCCGAGGGTGCCACGCGGGTGCGTGTCGGCTGGGCGGGCTGCGTGCGGGACATGCCGGGACGGTGCCGCTCGGGCCTGGTTTGTGTCGCGGTCTGGCCGGGTGCCGTGCTCTGACACCCGGCCAGACCGGAGGCCGGCACGCGGGGCGTGCGTGCCGGAGAACTGGGCTGCGCCCGGTCTGCGGCGCCGTGGGGGGAAGGGTGCCGCACTTACCTGTACGTCGAAGAGACCGATTCCGTTACACGGCGGCCGGACGGACGGCTGCCCCGGTCTCTTCATGCATGGGGCCGGAGTTCGGTGTCAGTCCTCGCTGGAGGCGCGGCGGCGGGAGGTCAGGATCAGGCCGGCGCCGGCAGTGAGGGCGACGGCGGTGCCACCGACAGCCCAGGGGGTGGCCGGGCCGGCCCCGGTGGAGGCCAGTTGGGCGCCCGAGGAGCTGACGCTGGAGGTCGCTACGGCGGGCTTGGTGTCGGTGGTGCCGTGGGGATCCTTGGCAGCCTTGGCGCCGTCCGGCTTCTCCTTGCCGCTGTCGGTGGCCTTGCCGTCCGTGGACTCGTGGCTGTCCTTGGCGTTCTCGTCCCCCTTGCCGTCCTTGTTGTTCTTGCTGTTCTTGTCCTTGGCGGCCTCGGCCTCGTCCAGCTTGCGGGCCTCGTACTGGCCGATGTCCAGGAAGTGGCGGACGTCCTCGGCCTTGCCGCTTCGCAGCGCCTCCTTGGCGGCTTCCCTGACGTGGGGGCCGCCGGTCGAGAGGATGCGGAGTGCGCTGATGCGGTCATCGGTCTTGCGGGCTGCGTGCTGGCCCGACTCAAGGAAGCGCGTCCGGTCCTCGGGGCTGCCGTCCATGGCTGCCTGCGCGGCGTCGTAGAGCACGCTTCCCTGCTTGGCCGTGTGGATGATGCGGGCGATTTCGACGGTGTTGTCCTCGTCGCGCGCCGTGTACTGGCCGACCTCCAGGAACTCGCGGAGGGCTTCGTGGGTGTCCTTCCGCAGCGCCTCAAGGGCGGCCCTCCGCACGCCCTTGCCGCCAATGCTCGAGATCTGAACGGTGCGCAGCCTGTCGTCCGCGAACTGGGCCAGTTCGTAACCCTCCTTCAGGAAACGCACGCGGTCCTCGGCAGAACCGTTCATGGCTGCCTGCGCGGCTTCGTAGACCTTGCTGCCGGGCTTGGCCTTGTTGATGATCTTGAGGATGGCGAAGCGGTTGTCCTCGTCGGTTTTCGCGTTCCCTTGCGTGTCCGACTTCGCGTCTGGTGCGGTGTCAGGGGCGGAGTTGGCCGGTGAACTTGCGGCGTCGGCGGCGACGGCCGGAGAAGCGAACAGGACGGCAGGCGCGATTGCGGCAGCCGCGACGACAGATGAAATACGGGACAGCTTCACGCGTACCCCCACTTTCCCTGGAAAGAAGCAGTAAATAACGTTTAAAGTGTAGATGAGTGTGAAACTTCGCTGTCAGGGGGCGGCGTCGATAGGGAGGCTTCGCGGTCGATGCGTGGACGGGCGCGTCTCGATCGGCCCTGTTCATCGCTGCTATGGCAGGGCAAAGCTGTCAAGAGGTCGCCCAGAGCTGATATCAGTTCAGCACGCCCGGACCGGGCCAGATCAGCTGAGATGGCGTTCGGCATTCACCGTCGTCGAACCGCATCCGGTGAGAAACCGACTCGCAGCGTGCCTCAAACGGGCTCAAACGATCTGGGCGCTGTGGGGCACAGCCCGAGTCGCGAACCAGATCCTGTGAGACGGGGCAGACGGTGCCTGAGTGCAGCGAAGGCACCGTAATTACTTGGTGGTGTGGGGTTGATGTTCTTACTCAAGGCGCCTGATCCGCCGGAACCCGCCTACCGGAAGCCGCACGGAGCCGTTTCCCGTACGCCGCTGTCACCGGCATCGGCCACGACAACGCACACGGCCGGGCCTCGCGTCCGCGGAGGTGCGGAGCGCGAGGCCCGGCCGTGTGCGTGGCAGGGC
>NZ_JBITJM010000022.1:0-136891 GCF_044460025.1 Streptomyces sp. NPDC050161
CAACTCATCATCAGGACCACCCAACTCGATCCGACGATGCAGATCCGAACCAGCCACCCGCTGCGCCGTACGCGTGATCCGCCCCAACGGCGACAACACCCGCCCCGCCATCGCATAACCGAACGCGAACGCCACAATCGTCAACCCCAGCAACGCCAGCAGAGAACGATTGAGGAATGCGTTGAGGGCGACGGTCCGTTGCTGCTCAAGGCAGTCGTTCACCGCGGCGTTGACTTCGGAAAGGGAGCCCGCCGAACCGAGGGAGGGGCACCCGACGCTGTGAACCTTGATATCGGTGCCGAACACCCTCAGAGAGGGGAAACCGTCTTCGAGAGCGTTGGCGATCAGGATGTAGATGATGACGAGCAGCACCACGCCCGCCATCAGGAACATGCCGCCGTACAACAGCGTGAGCCGTATTCGGATGGTCGGCCGCACCCGGGCGAAAGGCCGGCCGGACCCGGATGCCGACTGCGTGGACCCCGTGGTGACGGTCGGCGGCACGGAGGAATGCGGAGGCGTCATCACCGATCAGCCTCAGCAGACGAAAGCGGACAAGACAGGTAATCTCGATATGCCTAAGCTCCGCATTACTGATCCCCTCTCAGGCTGCCTACCGCAGAATGGGTTTGTTATTCCCCCATCCTGCCCAGACGGGTCGTAAACCGGTGGTAAGGCTTTCGCTCGCCGAGGCCGGGCACGACACGTTTCCGTCACGGGCGGGCCGGAGCGCATTGAGGCGGACGGTGCTGTCGGCGAAGCTCTCGTCCGGTGCCTCCCCACGTCCCCGGCACCGGACCGACGGGTCAGCGAAGGGCCGCCGCCACAACGACGACGATGAGCAGCACGGCGAGCAGGCCGGACATGATCCGGTTCCGGGTTTTGGGGTCCACCCTCTGAGCGTAACCGGGGCCGGTCCGAACGCTTCAGCGACCCGGTCCGCCGGGGGTGTGCCCGCCGAGCGGCCAGGTCATCACCGTTTCGTAGTGCGGCTGTTTTCCGGCGACGCCAGGGATCGGCGGGTGGCTGCGGACGAGGGCCAGCGAGCGCACCGTCCAGGGCGTGCCGGCGAAGGTGTCGAGGGCGGCGGCGAACGGGGCGAGGGACAGGCCGGGGGTGCGGTTCCTGGCGAGGGTGAGGTGGGGGGTGTAGCCGGGGCGCTCGTCCATCGTCAGTCCGGCCCGGCGGCCGGCGGCCGACGCCGAGCCCGCCAGTTTCCGCATCGCGGCCAGTTCCCCGTCGGCCCCGGCCCACAGCACCCGGTCGGCGAACCGTCCGCCGCCGAAGATCCGCAGCCCGTACGGGGCGTGCCGGTGCGCGGCCCGCGCCAGCCTGGCGTGCAGCTGCGGGATGACCTCGTCGGCCACCTCGCCGTAGAAGGCGAGGGTGAAGTGCCAACTGTCGTGGCCGGCCCAGCGCAGCCGGCCGGCGTCCGGCAGGGAGCGCAGCGCGTCGACCCGGCCGGACAGCTCGTCCATCGCGGACCGGGGCGGGAGCACGGCGGCGAAGAGTCTCACCCCGCCAGTCTCACCCGGTGGCCGGGCCCGGCGCACGGTGTTTCCCGGTACCGGCGGACCACGGCCCCCGTGCCGCGCGGGGCGGTACGGGGGCCGTGCGGTCGTACGGCTGCGGTCAGGCGGCCGTGGCGAGCGACGCCTCGCCGGACGCGGGGACGCGCGGGACGAACGCCACGTGCCGGTGCCCGCGGCGCAGGTCTATCTTCAGCCGCAGGCCGCCCGCGCGGGCCAGGATGAGGCCGATGAGGACGGCGGCCAGCAGCGAGATCAGGCCGCCGGACAGGAAACCGACGCGGGCGCCGAAGGTGTCGGTGATCCAGCCGACGACCGGGGCGCCCAGCGGCGTACCGCCGACGAAGACCATCATGAACAAGGCCATCACCCGGCCGCGCATCAGCGGGTCGGTGGCCATCTGCACGCTGGAGTTGGCGGTGACGTTGATCGTCAGGCCGACCACGCCGATCGGGGCGAGCAGCACGACGAAGATCCAGAAGGACGGCGCGAGCGCGGCGGCCATCTCCAGGACGCCGAACACCACGGCGGCGCCGACCAGCAGCCGCAGCCGGGAGGACGAGCGCCGGGCCGCGAGCAGCGCGCCGACCAGCGAACCGGCCGCCATCAGCGAGTTGAACAGGGCGTAGGTGCCGGCGCCCTGGTGGTAGACGTGGTACGTGAACGCGGTCAGCCAGATCGGGAAGTTGAAGCCGAAGGTGCCGATGAAGCCGACGAGGACGATCGTCCAGATCAGGTCGGGGCGCCCGGAGACGTAGCGCAGGCCCTCGCGCAGCTGGCCCTTGCTGCGCGGCACCCGGTCGACCTTGTGGAGTTCGGCGGTCCGCATCATCAGCAGCCCGGCGATCGGCGCGAGGAACGAGACGCCGTTGAGCAGGAACGCCCAGCCGCTGCCGAACGCGGTGATCAGCGCGCCGCCGACGGCCGGGCCGATGAGCCGGGCGGACTGGAAGTTGGCGGAGTTGAGGCTGACCGCGTTGCGCAGGTCTTCCTTGCCGACCATTTCGACGACGAACGCCTGGCGGGACGGGTTGTCGATGACGGTGACCAGGCCGAGGACGAAGGCGACCAGGTAGACGTGCCAGACCTGGATGTTTCCGGAGAGGGTCAGGACGGCGAGGGCGAGGCCCGTCATGCCCATCGCGGACTGGGTGAACAGCAGCAGCTTGCGCTTGGAGAACCGGTCGGCGATGACGCCGCCGTACAGCCCGAAGAGCAGCATCGGCAGGAACTGGAGGGCGGTGGTGATGCCGACCGCCGTGGACGAGCCGGTGAGGCTGAGCACCAGCCAGTCCTGGGCTATGCGCTGCATCCAGGTGCCGGTGTTGGACACCACCTGGCCGGTGGCGAAGAGGCGGTAGTTGCGGACTCTCAGCGAACTGAACATGCCCTTGCGCGGTGCGGCGGCGGGGCCTGCGGTGCTGCCCGGGGCGGCGCCGGGCGTACGGCCTGCGGGGGCCGCGGTCGCGTCGTCGGAAACCGTGTCCTGCGGGGAGTTCGGTGCGGGGGCGGAGTCTGCTCCGGATCCCGTACTCAAAGTGGGTTCGCCTCCTCGGCCTCGGTGTCGCTACAGCTGTGCGAGTTTCTCCAGCACGGGCGCGGCGGCCCGCACCTTGGCCCACTCGTCCTCGTCCAGCCCGGAGGCCAGCTCGGCGAGCCAGGCGTTGCGCTTGCGGCGGCTCTCTTCGAGCATCGCCTCTGCCTGTTCGGTCTGCGTGACGACCTTCTGGCGGCGGTCGTCCGGGTGCGGTTCCAGCCGGACGAGCCCCTTGGCCTCCAGCATGGCGACGATCCGCGTCATCGACGGCGGCTGTACGTGCTCCTTGCGGGCCAGCTCGCCCGGGGTGGCGTGGCCGCAGCGCGCGAGGGTGCCGAGCACCGACATCTCGGTGGGGCTCAGCGACTCGTCGACCCGCTGGTGCTTGAGCCGACGGGACAGGCGCATCACGGCGGACCGCAGCGCGTTCACAGCGGCAGCGTCGTCGCCACGGGACAGTTCCGGCATGTTCGTTAGCATAACTCATTACCTTTTCTAAGGAAAGCCGCTGGGCAGACGGCCGCCGGGATCACCCATACGAGTGAGGACGCGCCGGAAAGGGACGCACCTGACCGGCCCGCGCGGGGACCGTGTCCTCATGGGATCGCGAGTGCTCAGCCTGCGTGTGGACGGGGAGCTGCTGGAACGCATTCAGCAGCACGCGGCGAAACGCGGAATGAGCGTCCAGGACTATGTCGTCCGGACGCTCATTCGCGAGGATTTCGACGAACGCTTCAAGACGTCCGTCGACGAGACGGCGCGGCTGGGCGGCTGGGGGCCCGACCCCGAGGGGTCACCCGCCACGCCGCCCTAGGCCGCCGGCTCAGGAGCCGAGCAGCTGCTCGATCGGGTTGAGCAGGAAGTACACGAGGAAGCAGAGCCCCACGACGTCCAGCAGCCAGGGGATCTCCTTGAAACGGCCGGTCGCGCTGCGCAGCAGGATGAAGGCGAGCACGCCGATGCCGATGCCGTTGGTGATGCTGTAGGTGAACGGCATCGAGATGATCGTCAGGAACGCGGGGATGCCGACGGTGAAGTCGCCCCAGTCGATGTCCCGCACGTTCGCCGCCATGATCAGGAAGCCGACGACGATCAGCGCGGGGGTCGCGGCCTGCGCGGGCACCACCGTCGCCAGTGGCGTGAAGACCAGCGCCAGCAGGAAGAGGCCGCCGGTCACCACGTTCGCCAGGCCGGTCCGCGCACCCTCGCCGACACCGGCGGTGGACTCCACGAAGCAGGTGTTGGCCGAGGCCGAGCCGACGCCGCCGGCCGCGACCGCGATGCCGTCGACCATCAGGATCCGGCCCATGCCGGGCAGGTTGCCGTTCTCGTCGGTCAGCCCGGCCTCCTCGCCGACGCCGATGATGGTGCCCATCGCGTCGAAGAAGCCGGACAGCAGCACGGTGAAGACGAACAGGCAGCCGGTCAGCACGCCGACTTCCTTGAAGCCGCCGAACAGGCTGATGTGGCCGATCAGCCCGAAGTCCGGGGCGCCGACGATCTTCTCGGGCACGTTCGGGACCGCGAGGCCCCAGGCGGCGTCGGGGATGTCGGCGACGGCGTTGATGACGATCGCGACGACCGCCATCACGACCATGCCGATCAGGATCGCGCCCTTGGTCTTGCGGACGACCAGCATGAACATCAGCACCAGGCCGAGCACGAAGACCAGCACCGGCCAGCCCTTGAGCTGACCGCCCTGGCCCAGGCCCATCGGCACGGTGGTGTGCGCGGCGTCCGGATTGCGGCTGACGAAGCCCGCGTCGACCAGGCCGATCAGCGAGATGAACATGCCGATGCCGATGGCGATGGCCCGTCGGAGGCCGCCCGGGATCGCGTCCATCACCCGCTGCCGCAGACCCGAAGCGACCAGGATCATCAGCACCAGACCGGCGAGCACGACCATGCCCATCGCGTCCGGCCAGCTCATCTTGGGCGCGAGCTGGAGGGAGACCACGGCGTTGATGCCGAGACCGGCGGCGATGGCGATCGGGACGTTGCCGATGACACCCATCAGGACGGTGCTCAGACCGGCCATCAGCGCGGTCGCGGTGACCAGTTGGGCGTTGTCCAGGTGGTGACCGAATTTATCGACACCGGCGCCGAGGATGATCGGGTTCAGCACGATGATGTACGCCATCGCGAAGAACGTCGCCAGCCCGCCCCGCAGTTCGCGGCCGACCGTCGACCCTCGCTGGGAGATCTTGAAGAAGCGGTCGAACCCGTTCTTGGGCGGGTGACCTGGGCTCTGAAGAGCACTTTCGACCGGAGTGGTGGCCGAGGACGACATGCGGGGACCTCAGTAGGACGGGCCTGGTGGAGGCGGGGGCGGCCCGGTGGACCCGGGTCAATGGACGAACCGAACGAACCGGAACGACTTGTAGGAATCAACGATCCAAACCAGTCAGATCCGGAAAGGTTCAGTATGAATAAACAATTCATTGATCGCTATCTCCGCGCGTAGAACGCTGCGCCACCTGGTCCCATCCCCGGCCAGCTGCCGCCGGAAGGCCCGCCGCCCGCGCCCCGTAAACTGGGCGCCATGTGGAAGAAGTCCGAACTGCGCGAGGCTCCGGCGCCTCTTGAGGGCCCCGTCGTCGGCACGATCACCGGCGGCACCATCATCTGGTTCGTCCTCTTCCTCGGCCAGCTGCCCTTCTACAGCTGGTACGCCGACGCGGGACACGCCTGGTGGGTGTGGACGTGCCTGGCCGGCGGCGGCCTCGGCCTGCTCGGCATCTGGTACGTCCGCAAGCGCGACGCCGCCATCAAGCGCGCGGCAGCCGCCGCAGCCGCGGACCCCGCCTGACCCACCGCTCCCCGCCCAGCGGGTGAGGTGCGCCCCGCGCCCGTACCGTCGAAACCATGACGCAGCGGGCGAAGACCGACATCGGGGAACCCGGGCCGGGCGGCCGGCCCGTCCCCGCCACCGCCCACCGCGGCCTGACCGCGTCCGAGGTCGCCGCGCGGGTGGCGGCGGGCGAGGTCAACGACGTCCCCGTACGGTCGTCGCGCTCGGCGACGGAGATCGTCCGCGCCAACGTCTTCACACGGTTCAACGCCATCATCGGCGTGCTGTTCGTGATCATCCTGATCGTCGGCCCGATCCAGGACGGCCTCTTCGGCTTCGTCATCGTCGCCAACACCGGCATCGGCATCGTCCAGGAACTGCGCGCCAAGAAAACCCTGGACAACCTCGCGGTGATCGGGGAGGCGCGGCCGACGGTGCGACGGGACGGGACGGCCGCCGAGATCCCCACCGCCGAGGTCGTCCTCGGTGACGTCATCGAGCTGGGGCCCGGCGACAAGGTCATCGTCGACGGCAAGGTGCTGGAGGCCGACGGGATGGAGGTCGACGAGTCCCTGCTGACCGGCGAGGCGGACCCGGTGCTCAAGCGGCCGGGCGAGCCGATGATGTCCGGCAGCTTCGTGGTGGCCGGCGGCGGCGCGTTCACCGCGACCAAGGTCGGCCGCGAGGCGTACGCGGCGCAGCTCGCCGAGGAGGCCAGCCGCTTCACCCTGGTCCAGTCCGAACTGCGCACCGGCATCAGCCGGATCCTCACGTACGTGACGTGGATGATGATCCCGACCGCGCTCGGCCTGATCTTCAGCCACCTGTTCACGCTCCACATGGCGGGCGACGACGCGGTGCGCCGGATGGTCGCCGGGATCGTGCCGATGGTGCCGGAGGGGCTGGTGCTGCTGACGTCCGTCGCCTTCGCGATCGGCGTCATCCGGCTCGGCCGCAAACAGTGCCTGGTCCAGGAGCTGCCCGCGATCGAGGGCCTGGCCCGGGTCGACGTGGTCTGCCTGGACAAGACCGGCACGCTGACCGAGGGCGGCATGGACGTCAGCGCGCTGCGACCGCTGAACGGCGCCGACGAGGGCGCGCTGCGGCAGGTGCTGGGCGCGCTCGGCGGGTCCGACCCGCGGCCCAACGCCTCGCTCCAGGCGATCATCGAGGCGTTCCCGCCGGACGCCGCCTGGCGGTGCACCGCAGCGCTCCCCTTCTCGTCGGCCCGCAAGTACAGCGGCGCCACGCTCGACGACCCGGCGGGCGAGAGCGCCACCTGGCTGCTCGGCGCCCCCGACGTCCTGCTGCCGGCCGGCGACCCGGCGCTCGCCGAGACCGCGGGACTCAACGCCCAGGGCCTGCGGGTCCTGCTGCTGGCCCGCTCCGACCGCGCGCTGGACGACCCGGCGCTCGCGCACGGCGTACGGCCCGCGGCGCTGGTGGTGCTGGACCAGCGGCTGCGTCCGGACGCGCACGCGACACTGGCCTACTTCGCCGACCAGGACGTGGCGGCCAAGGTCATCTCCGGCGACAACGCGGTCTCGGTGGGCGCGGTGGCGTCCCGGCTCGGGCTGCCGGGCGCCAACGCGCCGGTGGACGCCCGCGAGCTGCCCGCCGACCGGGGCGCCATGGCCGGAGCCCTGGAGGACGGCGCGGTCTTCGGCCGGGTCACCCCGCGGCAGAAGCGGGACATGGTCGCAGCGCTCCAGTCGCGCGGCCACCACGTCGCGATGACCGGCGACGGCGTCAACGACGTGCTCGCGCTCAAGGACGCGGACATCGGCGTGGCGATGGGCTCGGGCTCCGAGGCGACCCGCGCGGTGGCGCAGATCGTGCTGCTCAACAACAGCTTCGCGACGCTGCCTTCGGTGGTCGCCGAGGGGCGGCGGGTGATCGGCAACATCACCCGGGTCGCCACGCTCTTCCTGACCAAGACCGTCTACTCGGTGCTGCTGGCGATCCTCGTCGCCTGCTGGCAGATCCCCTACCCCTATCTGCCGCGCCATCTGACGCTGCTGTCCACCCTGACCATCGGCGTCCCGGCGTTCTTCCTGGCGCTCGCCCCCAACAAGGAGCGCGCCCGGCCGCACTTCGTCCGCCGGGTGATGCGGTACGCGATCCCGTCCGGCCTCATCGCCGGCACCGCCGCCTTCGCGACGTATCTGCTGGCCCGGCAGTACTACTCGGGTCCTGACGCGCTGTCCGCCGAGACCAGCGCGGCGACGCTGACGCTGTTCCTCACCGCGATGTGGGTGCTGGCGATCATCGCCCGCCCGTACACCTGGTGGCGGATCGGGCTGGTCGCGGCGATGGGCGTGGGATTCCTGGTGGTCCTGGTGACGCCGTGGCTCCAGCGCTTCTTCGACCTGCGGCTGGTCGGTACGACCCTGCCGTGGGCGGCCGTCGGCATCGCGGTGGTGGCGGCGGTGCTGCTGGAGCTGGCCTGGCGGTGGGCGCGGCGGACGCTGCCCTGAGACCGCCGCCGGACCGCAGCGCCGCCGTCAGGCCGTCAGCAGCCGGGCCGGGTTGTCGCGGAGCAGCGCGTCCAGGACGGCGGGCCCGGTGCCGCGGGCGGCGAGCATCTCCCGGAAGACGGTGGGGGCGTAGGCGAAGCCGTTGCCGCCGTGCTGGGTCCACATCTGCTTGAGGAACACGTCGTGGCTGAGCAGGAGTTGACCGGCGTGGCCCTGCTCGATGAGGCGGGTGACCGCGCCCGCGGTGACGGACGGGTCGGGCGACGCGCCCTCCTTGGGGAAGGTGATGTCCATGCCGACCATGTCGAACTCCAGGTACACGCCGCGCTCGGCGACCGACCGCTGGTAGCCGGGGTCGTCGGACGACGGGTCCATGTGGGCGAGCGACACCTTCTCGGGGCGTACCCCGACCTCGGTGCAGACCAGGTCGAGCACCTCGTGGGCCCGGCGCTGCCAGCCGGGCAGGTGGATGTTGAGGGCGACGGCGGGGTGGGCGAGCTGGGCGAGCGCGGCGGCGCGCAGCGAGGCGCGTTCGGCGTCGGTGAAGTCGGGGGAGACCCCGATCTCGCCGATGATGCCGGGGCGGATGCCGGTGTCGCCGACGCCGTGGGCCAGCTCCGCGGCGATGGCCGCCGCCTGGTCGTCGACGGTGCGTGCGGTGATCCGTTCGCCCTCGAACTTCTCCAGGTAGGCGCCGCAGCCCATCACGATGTTCAGGCCGGTGCGCTCGGCGAGGGTGCGCAGCCGCTGCGGGTTGCGGCCGATGGCGGGGCTCGATGTGGCGTCGACGACGGTCCGGCCGCCGAGCGCGGCGAACGCCTCGATCTCCGCGACGACCGCGTCCACCGGCTTGTCGGCGATGTTGTCGGCGCAGCAGTACGGGTCCTGGCGCAGCGCCCAGGCGACCGGGGCGGCGACGGGCGCGTCGACGAGGGCCGCGGAGAAGGGGTAGCTGGGCGGGTCGAGTACGCCGGAGAGGTCGTTGAAGAGGTGCTCGTGCGGGAGGACCAGCCCGAGGTCCGCCCGGCCGACCGGGCCGGTGACGGTCTGCACGGCGGGTCCTGCGGCCGGTGTTCCCGCGGCCCGTGTCCCGGCCGCCCGTGTCCCTGCGGTCATGACGCGGCTCCGTCCTCGGTCGCGGGTACCGGCACCGTGCCGCCCTTGCGGGAGGGCAGCATGCCGATGCCCGCGGCGATCAGCGCGAGAAGAGTGCCGATCAGGGTGGCGATGTGGACGGCGTGGCCGAGTGAGGGGATGGCCCAGTCGAGCGCCAGCGAGCCGACGAGCTGTCCCGCGGTGGAGGCGAGGCCGAGCAGCAGCAGGCCGAGGCCGCGCACCAGCAGGGCCATCAGTGCGATGGAGAGCAGTCCCAGCGGGCCGCCGAGGTAGAGCCACCAGTCGCCCGGCAGCGAAAAGGTGACGCCGCCGGTGGCCGCGCGGACGCCGTAGGCGACGAGCAGGGCGCAGAAGCCGACGAGGAAGTTCCAGCCGATCGAGACCAGCATGGAGTCGGCGGTCCTGGCGACGGCCGCGTTGCCCGCGGGCTGCCAGCCGGCCAGCAGGCCGCCGACGAACGGCATCACGGCCAGCGCGACGGCGTGCGGGACCTGGAAGCTCGGCGAGATCACCACGATCGTGGCGACGATGGCGAGGATCGCGCCGGTGGCACGCGGCAGCGTGAACGGCTGCTTGACGTCGGCGGTGACGCCGAAGCGGTCGCAGATGATGCCGGAGACGACGAGTCCGCAGATCAGCGCGATCTGGAAGGTGGCGACTCCCAGCACGCCGACGGTCACCCCCTCGGAGAGGACGATGACGGCGCCGCACAGCCCCGCGGCGTAGTTCCACCACGGGAGGGTGCGGGCGCGTATCTGGCCGGGGATGGCGAGAGCGGCCCCGCGGGTCGCGGGGCGGGCGCCGACGATGACGGCCATCAGGACCAGGCCGACGCCGAAGGAGACCAGGGCGGCGGCGTGGCCGTCGCCGAGCGACTGGCCGAGCTTGCCGTTGACGGCCGACTGCATCGGGCTGAGGGTGCCGGCCAGCACCGTGGCGACCACCAGCAGGACGGTGGCGGTGCCGCGGGCCGCGGCGCCACCGGGTCCGGTGCGGGCCGGTGTTCCGCCGCCGTCCACGCCTTCGGGACGGCTGCCGCCGGGTGCTGCGGGGTGGCGGGCTCCGGGGTCCGCCGCAGGGCTGCTCTTCACTGTCCGACCGTGCCTTTCATCGTCATTGATGGGAGGAACCGGATGTTCCGCAGGGGCGGGTCAGCGCCCCCTCAGTGTCGGCCCGACCGGCCGGGGGTGTCTGCGAGCCAGGTCACGGCCTGGTCGAAGAGCTTCTGGTAGCCGTCCCAGGCCAGGAATTCGCGCGGGGCCCAGTGCGGCGAGATGTCGGATGCGAAGGCGAGCGTGCGCCCGGCGCCCTCGTTGCGTACGGCGAGCAGCGGGCGGTCCTCGACGGTGGCCAGGACGGTGGCGTCGTCCTTGGCCGTCAGCCGCTGGTAGCCGAGGAGGATCGGCCACTGCGCGTCGAGGCCATCGGTGACCGGGTGGTGCTCGGCGGTGAGGGCGCCGTTGACGCCTTCGGGGGCCTCGACCCGGTCGTCGTACGGGAGGATCGAGACCGGCAGGACGTCCTCGACGGCGGTGCCGTGGTAGTTCGCCTTGGCCTGGAAGCCCTGGAAGCTGAGGTAGCCGCCCGCCATCATCAGGCCGCCGCCGTTGCGCACCCATTGCGCAAGGAGCTTGAGACGGTTGGGGAACGGGCGGCCCTCGTTGAAGACCACCGGCGGCAGCAGCAGGGTGTTGGCGCCGACGTCGGAGAGCAGCACGACGTCGTAGGCGTCCAGCTTCTCCTCGGTCTCGGGGAAGTCGGTGGCGACCGCGTGCGAGGGCATGTGCTCGACGTCGTGGCCGGCCGCGGTCAGCGCCTCGACCAGGCGCTCGCAGCCGATCTCCAGCCGGGTGTGCGGGAAGGCGTCGTAGCCCTTGTAGTCGGTGACGGCATTGATCCAGGACTCCCCTGCGATCAGCACGCGGGCCATGAGGTACCTCCTCGGTGGAGCTTTGCGCAATGTTGCGCAACTTGCGCACGGAACGTTTCCACGGCCCCTGGAAGCTGTCAATACCCCCCAGGGGCACCCGGTTCCCCGCCTCTCCCCCACCCGCCGTCGATCACGGCGGTATGCTCGGCAGCGACCGCCACCACGTGCAGGAACCCGCGGCCCCACCGGATCGGGGGCCGTCGTCGGAAGGAACCGGGATGACGTTGACCCGCGTTGCGCAACACGCTGGTGTATCGGTGTCGACGGTGTCGCGCTACCTGCGCGGCCAGCTCAACGTCCAGCCCGTCACGGCCGCCCGGATCGACGCGGCGGTCAGCGAACTCGGCTACCACGCGCCCGCCCCGCAGCCCGCCGACCGGGCACCGGCGACCGGCACAGGACTGATCTCGCTGGTCCTGCCCGACCTGGTCAACCCGTACTTCGCCCAGCTCGCCGACGCCTTCACGGCGGCTGCGGCGGCCCGCGACATCCCGCTGCTGCTCGGCGTCAGCGGACGGCACGACGAGCGCGCTGCCCGCCTCAACCGCCTGCTGTCCGCCGCCGGTTCGGTGGCCGGGCTGATCTACGTCGGGATGCGGCGCACCAACGAGGACGTGGACCGGGCCATCGACGAGGGCCTGCCCGTCGTGATCATCGACGAGGAGCTGGAACTCGCCGAAGGGCGCGAGGTCGACACCATCACCGTCGACAACTACGGCGGCGCCTACCAGGCCACGTCCTACCTCGTGCAGCTCGGCCACCGCGCCATCGCCCACGTCGCGGGCCCGCAGGAGCTGTCCACCACCCAGGAACGCAAGCGCGGCTATCTCGACGCGATCCGCGACGCCGGTCTCGACCCGGCCGGCCAGCTGGTGCTGCACGGGCCCTACACCGAGCAGTTCGGCGCGAGCACCTTCCCGTATCTGCACCGCGCGGGCACCGCGCCCACCGCGGTGTTCGTCGGCAGCGACATCGCCGCCGTCGGCATGCTGGCCGCCGCCGAACTGCACGGCCTGCGCATCCCCGACGACCTCTCGGTGGTCGGCTGCGACGGCATCCGAGTCGGCCAGTGGCTGCGCCCCAAACTGACCACCCTGGAACAGCCCACCGCCGAACTCGCCGCCACCGCCCTGGACGCACTCACCGCCCGGATGGCGGGCAACGGCACGAACGTCCGCAAGGTCCTGCCGCTCCAACTGGTCGTCCGCGGCTCGGCCGCCGCGCCCCCGGAGCCGTCGGCGGGGTGAAACCCGGTACGGCTCCGCCGGGCCCATCCAGGTACTGCTGATGCCTGGATGGGCGGCGCGGACCGGCGCAGACTCGACGTCATGAACCACACACCCGAGAACCCCACTTCGACCCCCGCCGCCCCTGGCCTGCTGGCCGGGAAGGTCGCCTTCGTCACCGGTGCCGGGCGCGGCATCGGCGCCGCCGCGGCGCGGCTGTTCGCCCGGGAAGGCGCCCGGGTACTGCTCGCGGCCCGCACCGAGGCCCAGTTGAAGGCGGTGACCGAAGAGATCAGGGCGGCGGGCGGCACCGCGGATCACGTGGTGTGCGACCTGGCCGACGCGGACAGTGTGCGCGCCGCCGTCGACCGCGCCGTGGAGCTGTACGGCCGCCTCGACGTCGCCTTCAACAACGCCGCGACGGGGGTACCGCCCGGCCCGCTCGACCAGGCGCAGGAGGCCGACTTCGACCACGCCTACACCGTGAACCTCAAGGGCCCCTGGCGTGCCATGGCCGCCGAGGTCGCCGCCATCCGGGCCACCTCCGGAACCGGCGCCATCGTCAACAACTCCAGCGTCGGCAGCCTGCGCGGCAACCCCGAACTGCCCGTCTACGGCGCCTTGAAGCGGGCGCTCAACAGCCTCACCGAGTCCGCCGCCGTCACCTACGGACCGGAGGGCATCCGCGTCAACGCCATCGCCCCCGGCACCACGCTGACCGAGATGGTGCGCGAGTGGGACGAGCGCTCCCCCGGCGTCATCGAGCGGCTCAACGCGAAGACCCCGCTGGGCCGCGCGGCCGACCCCGACGAGGTCGCCCAGGCCGCCGCCTGGCTCCTCAGCGACCGCGCCTCCTACGTGACGGGCACGGTCCTGCGGGTCGACGGCGGCATGCGGGCCTGAGCCGGAGCCGACGGCCGTTCGCCGCCCCGCGCCGTATCGGCCGGGTCACAGAACCCGCCCCGGCGTGGCGCCGTCCCGCCGTGACCCCCTAGGGTCCGTGCCCATGGCATTCACACCGGGGGACCTCACCCACGAGGTACTGGCGCGCTCACATCACTTCAGCCACTACCACTCGTCGCACGGCTCGTACGGCGGCAGCAGCGGCTCCTTCCAGTGGTGGGAGTGGCTGATCGTGCTGGTCGGCGGCGGCGTGGTCATCTGGAGTCTGATCAAGAAGTTCAGCTCCCGCTGACCACGGCGCCCGCCGCACGCCTCAGTCGAACCAGCGGGCCTGCGCCAGTTCGTCGCCCCGGTCCGGCTCCTCCAGCAGCGCCGCGACCTCGAACCGGCGCGGCCACTGGCCCGCCGCCCAGGCCAGCCCCGCGGCGACGCCCTCAAGCGTCGCCGCGTGCAGTGTGCCGTCGGCCGTCAGCCGCCAGTCCAGCTCACCGGCCGCTTCGCCCTCGCCGACGAGCAGCTCCTCGTGCTCCGTGTACGCGTCCGGCGTACCGGCGCCGAGCAGCACCCGCACCGCGTCGGGCACCTCGCGGCGGACGCCTTCCGAGCGGACCTCGGCGTCCACCACCTCGCCGAGCCGCCGTACCTGGAGCAGTTCGGCCAGCTCGGCGGCGCGGGCGGGGCGCACCGGCAGCAGCGCCCGGCCGGCCGCCAGCGGCATCAGGTCGGGTGCGTCGGCGACGACGGCGTCCGCCGCGTCCACCACCCGCACCTCGCCCGCCGCGGTGCCGCCGGCCGCCGTCGGCGGTGCGTGCACGACGGCCCGCAGCTCGTCGGGGAGCGTCACCTGTTCCGGGTCGAGTTCGGCCAACGCGCCGTACAGGGCGTGCAGTTGGGCCGCGCCCACGGGCAGCTCCGGGTCCGCGAGGCGGGCCAGCAGCTCCGCGGCCCCGCCCGGCTCGTCCAGCAGCGCGGCGACCGAGGTCCGTACGCCCAGCGCCCGCAGCACCTGCGCGTCGACCTCACCGGCGTCCGCCGACTCGTACAGTCCCGCCAGCAGCGGATCGCCGCCGGCCGACCGCAGTCCGGCCGGGCGCCGCCCGTCGAGGACCGGGTGCCCGCGCAGCCACCAGGCGGCGTAAGGGCGCACGGACTCGGTCGTGCCGTCCGGCAGCAGGACCCGCACCGGCGCGGTCAGCGCGTCGCGCAGCGGCGGCTTGGACAGCATCGCCAGCGCCTGCGGCCAGGCATCGTCGTCGACGAGGTCCAGGTCGCGCACCGCGACCAGTTCGGTGACCACCGGCGGCACCGGGGTGTCGGGCAGCGTGTCGAGGATGTCCTCGCACCACACGTCGACGGAGTCCAGCAGCCCGGCGTCGTCCGGCTCGGCGAAGTCGCCGTCGCGCGGCTCCAGTTCGTCCGGGTCGAGGACCACGTCCGTGGCCCGCACCAGCGCGAACTGGGCCAGTACGCCCACCGCGGTCAGCGGCTGCTCGCCCCAGCGTTCCGCCAACTCGGCGTCGCAGGCGGCGAGTTCACCCGCACGGATGACCCGCTCGAAATCGCTTCCCGGGTAGACCAGTTCACCCGCGGGTGCCAGCTCACCGTCCTCGTCGGGCAGCGCGAGCGCGCCCAGCCACGGCTCGTCGCCCGGCGCCAGACGCGCGTCCCGCACCAGCGCGAGCACCGTGTCCGCCACCGCGTCGGCGCCCAGCGGAGCCCCGACGCCGTCCATGTCGTCCGCGAAGACGTCGTAGGCGTCCTCGTCCGCGTCCAGCGAGTTCGCCACCGCGGCCCGCACCTGAGGTGTCGTCAGCACGGCGCGCGGCGAAGCGGGCAGCGCACCCAGCTTCTCCAGCAGCGGATGCACCGCGTCGGGGTGCGCGACCTTCAGGCCGAGCCTGGCCAGCGTGGCGTAGCGCGCCGCGGCTTCACCCTCCTGGCCGGCGGCCTCGCCCGGCAGCGGCAGCAGGACCTGGCGCGGCCCGATCGTGGTGCGCACCGTCTCGCCCGCGCCGCCTGGGCGCCGCCCGGCCTGGCCCGCCAGCGGAACCGGCAGACCGCTCAGCCGGTCCGGGTCGGTACCGGCCAGCGCGTCGTAGAGCCGCCACCACCAGCCGGGGGTCCGCTCGACACCCGCCAGCCGGTCCACCATCTCGCTCAGCGGCACCCTGGCCACGCCCAACGCCCGCAGTTCGGGCCGCCGTTCGAGCCCGGCGGGCAGCAGCGTCGGGAACAGTTCGGCCAGCACCCCGACGGTCCCGGCGCCCGCGCCCTCCAGCACCTCGGCGTCGACCGGCCGCAGCCCGTGACGCTCGTCGCCGTCCACCGGCTCGTCCCAGCCTGCGTCCGCCGCCACCGGCTCGTCCGCGTCGGCGGGCGCCCCCGCGCTCGGCAGGAAACGCACCCGCGGCAGCAGATCGAGGATCCGCCCGCGCAGCGCACCGTCAAGACCGCCCTTGCCCAGCGGGCCCGGCACCAGGTCGAGGGTGCCGACCGACACCGGCCGCCAGTCGCCCAGCAGCGTCGCGTACGCGTCGGCCGCCCGCTCCACCAGGAAGTCGGTCAGCGGTCCTGGCGCGACGTGCCGCCGGGTCGGCTCCAGCGGGAAGGACGCGATCAGCAGCGCGGGCAGCCCCATCGGCTCGTCGGTCGGCGTCGGCGCGTGCACCACGGCCGCCGTACCGGGCCGCACCGGCGCGCCCTCGTCGTCCACCGGCACCGCCCAGGTCACCGACCACACCGGCCGCAGCCGCTCCTCGACCGGCCGGTCGGCGAGCAGCGCGGGCTCCAGCGGGCCGCCGTCGCTCGCCACCCGCCAGCGGGTATCGCCCCGCTCGCTGTCCTCGATCAGGACCAGGTCCGCGTCCTGACGCCGCCTCAACTCCCGTACGCCGTCCGGGGTTTCGATGACAACCTCGGCGAGGCCGGGCAGCGTCAGCAGCAGCGCCGCGTCGACACCGGCCAGCAGCCGCTCGGCGAGATCCTGCGCCGCGCCGTCCCGCAGCGGCAGCACCACAGCGGTGTCGTACCCCTCGGGCGCGCCGCCCTCAGCGGGCAGCGGCAGCCGCAGCAGCGGTACGTGCCCGTCGCGGCGGCGCAGCTCGCCGCCGAGCCCCGGACTGTGCGCCGCGACCTCCCGCGCCAGCTCCCGCGCCTCGGCCAGCGACCAGCGGACACCGCCGGTACGGCCCACCAGCGCGGGCTCGTCGCTCACCGACAGCACGGCCGCGAATCCGACGCCGAACCGGCCCACCGCGCCGGCCGCCACGCTGCTCTCCCGCTTCGCCGAAGCCCGCAGCGTCGACAGCGACTCGACGCCGGTGGCGTCCAGCGGCGCACCGGTGTTGGAGGCGACCAGCACCGCGGGCGCGTCGCCGTCCGCCGGGTGCAGGGTCAGCCGCAGCCGGCCCGGTACACCGGCCCGGCCCGCCGCGTCCGCCGCGTTCTGCGCCAGCTCCACCGCGAGCCGGTCGCGGTAGCCGCCGAGCGCGAGGTCCTCCTCCGCGTTGGCGTCCTCACGGAACCGGGCGGGCGATGCGGCCCAGGCATCCAGCACGCCCCGCCGCAGCCGCGCGGTCCCGAACGGGTCGGCCCCCTCGGTCTCCCCGCGCACCATTGCCGTACCGGTCACTTGGCTCTCCCTCAAAGGCGGTCTCTGTCCCGACGGTAACCCCACGTCGGCGTCCGGCCCGCCGTACGGGCCGCCTGACGGCGGGGTGGGGTGCGGGGCGCGGCCCAGGCGGGTGGTGGGTTCCGGCGGTGGGGTCGGTGGGGTGGGTCTGTGGACTGCTTCGCTTTACGTCCTCAGACCCACCCCACCGACCCCACCGCCTCCCGTGGACAAGGGGCCGCGCCCCTCTGGGGGGGGATGTGTCAAAAAACGGGTGGAGCCGACAGTGCCGGCTAGCTGTGACCCAGTTCCTCGGCCGGGCCGGTGTCCTCGACCGAGCCGCTGTCGCGCTCGGGGCGCAGGGACAGGGCGTCGACGATCGTCTCGTCCACCACCGGGGCCGCGGGGCGCGGCGGGGCCGGCATGACGGCGGCCTCGGAGTGGCCGCCGCAGCCGTACGCCAGGGAGACGACCCGGCCGTCCGCCGGGGAGAACTCGTTGGCGCAGACGCCGAACGCCTGGCGCAGGGATCCGGCGAGCGGGGTCAGGAAGCCACAGGACACGCAGGTCGCGGGCGCGGCCTGGGCCATCGGGGTCTTCGCGCCGTACGCCTCGTCCCAGCGGTCGGCCGCGACGTGCAGGCCGTAGCGGGAGAGCACCCGGGCGCGGCGCATGCCAAGTTCCTCGGCGACGGCCGCGATGCCGCCGCGCTCCGGTGCGGGCTGGACCGCGGGCGATCCCGGCACCACGTCGGCGTCCTCGGCATCGGCGACCTCGGCCACCTCGCCCGGCACGGCCCTGGCGACGGCGGAGTTCGGCGGCGGGACGTCCTCACCGGTGTAGCCGGGCTCCAGGCGCAGGTCCTCGGCCTCGGTGGGCAGCAGGTCGCCAGGGCCCATGTCGCCGGGGCGCAGCCGCTCGCTCCACGGCACCCATTCCGGGGCGAGGAGGGCGTCGGGGCCAGGCAGCAGGACCGACTCGTCGAGCGTGACGACCTTGGCGCGGGAGGCACGGGCGACCGTCACCGCCCAGCGCCAGCCGCGGTAGCCGGGCTCCTTGCAGGCGAAGAGGTGCGTCACCACGCGGTCCCCGTCGGCGACCGCGTCGATGTGCTCACCGACCATGCCCGGCAGCGCCGTCTCCTCCGCCGCCGCGCGGGCAAGGTCGACCGCCTCGGCGCACAAGCGGTCGGGGGTACGGCTTCGCATCGCAGCACTCACAAGAATCGATTCTCTCTTCCACGCCGTCTCACGAGTGCGCCAGCCGGAGCTGTCCTGTCCTGTCCGGACGACCGGCAGGGCCGGGGCGGGCGGAGCGGACCTGGGGACCGCGTCGACGTCCGCGCCCGATCGCTTGGGTCGAGCGCACCTCTTACGACCCATTCTGCGGGATCGCGCAAAGGCGCGCGGCCAAGAACGACCGCCGGTGGCGCGCTACACACGCTACCCCTTCCATCGTGGACGACCCCTCGGCGGGAGCGGCAATTGTGATCGGCGACCGCCGTCCCCGGTGCCGCGCCCTGCGGGACGGCGGTGACACCTGGCGTGAGAAGGCGGGGAAACCACCATCTCCTGGGCGAGTTCGGGCAGTATGGCCAGGTGGCTGCCGCAAGGGCGTCGAAGGTGTCGAAGACATCACGGGTGTCACGGGCATCGACCGCGGGCGGGAATCGAGGCAATCGGGCCCGCCGGGCGGGCCGGGCGGCCGGCCGCCTGCTGCACCGCCCGTTCACCGGCGCGGCCCGCGGGTTACGGCGCCTCACCCACGCGCACGGCGCGGGCGAGTCGGGCCTCGGCAAGCTGATCGAGCTGCACGCGGTGAACTCGGCGGGCGACATGATGATCACGGTCGCGCTGGCGTCGACGGTGTTCTTCTCCGTGCCGACGGACCAGGCGCGCGGCCGGGTGGCCCTCTACCTGGCGGTCACGCTGGCCCCCTTCGCGCTGCTCGCGCCGGTCATCGGGCCGCTGCTCGACCGGATCCCGCACGGCAGGCGGGCGGCGATGGCCGGCTCGATGCTGGCCCGTGCGCTGCTGGCGGTGACGATGTCGGGCGCGGTCGCGGACGGCGGTCTTGAGCTGTATCCGGCGGCGCTGGGTGTGCTGGTGGCGTCCAAGGCGTACGGGGTGGTGCGCAGCGCGGTGGTGCCGCGGCTGCTGCCGCCGCGCATCTCACTGGTCAAGGCCAATTCGCGGGTGACGCTCGCCGGGCTGCTGGCGACCGGCGCGGCGGCGCCGGTCGGGGCGGGGCTGCATCTGATCGGCCCGCCGTGGCCGCTTTTCGGCGCTTTCGTGGTGTTCGTCGGCGGTGCGTTCCTGTCGTTCACGCTGCCGCACAAGGTCGACTCCGGGAAGGGCGAGGCGCGCGCCCGGCTGACGGCGCGGGAGGAAGAACGGGAGGAAGGGGCGGGCCCGCCGCGCTCCCGGCGGCCCGGCCTGCGGACCGTGGGCCCTTCGGTGCTGCACGGCCTCCAGGCCAACGCCGCGCTCCGCTCGCTCTCCGGCTTCCTGACGTTCTTCCTGGCCTTCATACTGCGCGAGCACCCGCTGGCCGGGCTCACTCCCGCGACCTCGCTCGGCCTGGTCGCGGTCTGCGCGGGAGGCGGCAACGCGCTGGGCACCGCGGTCGGCGCGTGGCTGCGGGCCCGCGGCCCTGAGCGGATCATCGCGGCGGTACTGGGGGTCGCGCTGACGGCGACGGTCGTCGCTGCGGTCTTCTACGACCTGCTGGCGCTGGTGGTGGTCCCGGTGGCCGCTGCCGCCGCCGGTCTGTGCCAGGCGCTGGCGAAGCTGTCGCTGGACGCGATGATCCAGCGCGACGTGCCCGAGCAGGTGCGTACCTCCGCGTTCGCCAGGTCGGAGACGGCGCTCCAGATGGCGTGGGTGGTCGGCGGTGCCATCGGGATCGCGCTGCCGCTCATCGGGATGCTGGGGATGGCGGTGGCCGCGGCGCTGGTGGCGGCCGGCGTGCTGCTGGCCGTGCGGGGGCTGCTGAGCGCGGCGCGGCGGGGCGGCGGGGCGGGGCCGCGGGTGGTGTGAGCGCCCGCGGGCGGGCGGCGGGGCGGGGCGGGCACGGCGCCGGATCCGCGCATCCGGTCGGGCGCGGCACGGCACGCCGCACCCGGGCGTGGTGTGCGCCGGGACGCCAGATAGCCTGCCCGCATGACCGCTGCGTTGATCTCCCGGGGCAAGGGCCGCCGTGCCGCTGCCGCCGTCGGTGCCGTTTCCCTGGGTCTCATCACCCTCTCCGCCTGCGAGAAGCCGACCGATCTGGCGACCGTGACCGTCGGTTCGTCGACGATCACGGCCGAGGCCACGCCCGGCTGCGACGGCGAAGGAAAGATGCTCGACAAGAAGCAGGTCGAGTCCTGCATCACCAAGAAGGGCGACAAGACCCTCACCGTCCACCCCGGTGAGAAGGTCCGCGTCGGCGTGGAGCCCGACGTCGCGAAGTCCGGCTGGATCGTCATCGGCGGCGGCCCGGTCATGCGCGAGCCGAGCAAGCAGACGTACCGCACCTTCGACGCGGACACCCTGTTCATGCAGCAGAACCCGCAGACCGGTCAGACCACCTACACCAAGTCGGTCACCCTCCAGGTCGCGGAGCTGGGCGAGGGTCAGGGCCCCAAGACCATGTGGCACTTCACGCTGAAGCAGAAGGACTGAGCACGCTGACCGGAACCGGGGAGCGGCGGCGCGCCGTGCGGGCCTTCTGATGCGGGTACTGGTCGTCACGGCGGTGGCCGCCGAGCGCGACGCGGTGTGCGCGGCGGGCGGTCCGTACGAGGCGTACGAGCTGCCGGGCGGTTACGCGCTGCACCGCCCGTCCGGTGACCGGTCGCCGGCCGTCGACGTGCTGGCCGCCGGGGTCGGCCCCGCGGCTGCCGCGGCGGGCACGGCCACCGCGCTGACCGCCGCTGCCCTGTCCGGCGCCCCCTACGACCTGGCCGTATCGGCCGGTATCGGCGGCGGTTTCGCGCCCGCGGCGCCGCTGGGTTCGCTGGTCGTCGCGGACGAGATCGTCGTCGCCGACCTGGGCGCCGAGACACCCGACGGCTTCGCGCCGGTCACCGCGCTCGGCTTCGGGACCGTGGCGCACCGCCCCGACCCGGCGCTGGTGCGGGCCTTCGCCGCCGCGTCCGGCGCGGCGACCGGTCCGGTGCTGACCGTTTCGACGGTGACCGGCAGCGCGGAGCGCGCCGCCGAGCTGGCGGCCCGTCATCCGGGCGCGCTGGCCGAGGCCATGGAGGGCTTCGGCGTCGCCGAGGCCGCCGCCGCCCACGGTGTGCCGGCCGCGGAGATCCGTGCGGTGTCCAACGCCGTCGGCCCGCGCGACCGCGACGCCTGGCGGATCGGCCCCGCGCTCACCGCGCTGACCGGCGCGTTCGGCGCGCTGCCCGGCGCCCTGAGCGCCCCGTGACACCCCGGCCCGGCCCGGACACGGACCGGGCCCACCTGGAGGAGGACCCCGTGAACCGGCCGCTGGACATCGCGTTTTCGCCGTGCCCCAATGACACCTTCGTCTTCGACGCCTGGGCGCACGGCCGCGTCCCCGGCGCCCCAGAGCTTTCGGTCACCTTCGCGGACATCGACGTCACCAACGGCATGGCCGAGCGCGGCGAGTTCGATGTGCTGAAGGTGTCGTACGCGGTGCTGCCGTGGGTGCTCGACGAATACGCGCTGCTGCCCTGCGGCGGGGCGCTGGGCCGGGGCTGCGGCCCGCTGGTGCTGACGCGGGAGGCCGGCCCCGCGGCGGGTCTCGCGGGCAAGACGGTGGCGGTGCCCAGCGAGCGCTCCACCGCGTATCTGCTGTTCCGGCTCTGGGCCGCGGCCGAGGTGCCTGGCGGGGTCGGCGAGATCGTCGTCCTGCCGTTCCACGAGATCATGCCGGCGGTGCGCGACGGCAAGGTCGACGCGGGTCTGGTCATCCACGAGGCCCGCTTCACGTACCAGGACTACGGCCTTTCCTGCCTGGCCGACATGGGCGAGCACTGGGAGGACACCACCGGCCTGCCGATCCCGCTCGGCGCGATCATCGCCAAGCGGTCGCTGGGCGCCGACACCCTGCGCGCGCTCGCCGACGCCGCCAGGACGTCGGTCCGGATGGCGTGGGACGACCCCGCCGCCTCCCGCCCTTACGTGCTCAGGCACGCCCAGGAGATGGATCCGGCCGTCGCCGACCAGCACATCGGGCTGTATGTGAACGAGTTCACTGCCGACCTCGGCGAGCACGGCTACGCCGCGGTGCGCGGGCTGCTCACCCGCGCGGCGGCCGAGGGGCTGGTACCGCCCCTCGGCCCTGATGCGCTGACATTCGTCTGATGCCGGGCGGCCGGCCGGCCGGGCGTCCTCAGACGTCCAGCTGGTCGGCGACCGCGCGGAGCATGCCGGCGATCTTCGAGCCGTGCGCCTTGTCGGGGTAGCGGCCACGCTCCAGCTGCTGGGTCACGTTCTCCAGGAGCGTGGTGAGGTCCTGGACGATCGACGCGAGTTCGTCGGGCTTGCGGCGCTGGGCCGCCGCCACCGACGGCGCGGGGTCGAGGATGGCTACGGAAAGTGCCTGGTCGCCGCGCTGGCCTGCGACGACGCCGAATTCGACGCGCTGTCCGGGCTTGAGTACGTCCACGCCGTCGGGCAGCACCGACGAGTGCACGAAGACGTCATCGCCGTCATCACGGGAGAGAAAGCCGAAGCCCTTCTCGCTGTTGAACCACTTGACCTTGCCGGTAGGCACGTCTGTCCTCGTCCTCGTACTCGTGGGAAAAAACTGGCGAACTGCGGGAAATGCGGAACTGCCGGGTGCGATAGCCGCTGTACTGCGGAATGTGCGGAAAAAACGGGTCTGGATAGCAGTGCAGCGGGTCACCTGGACCCGCCGTCACCAAGGCTAGTGGTCCGGTGCCCGGTGACAAGACGTCGCCAGGTGGTTCCTTGGTGCTCCTGGCCCGGACTTACCCTGGTCAGGTGTCTGACGAAACTCCCCAGGCCGGGGATCTGCTGGTCCGAATCGGCGCGATCACGTTCTTGATTGGCGCACTGGCCACTCTGGCCACAGTGACGCCGCTGTTCATCGGCGCCGAACCGCTGCCTTCCGTCTTCTACTGGGTGTGCATGCTGATGGGCGTCGGCTTCCTCGTCGCCGCCGCGGGGGTGATCAGGTCCGCCGCCGCCCAGCGCCGTCAGGCGGACGCGGCTTCCGCCGCCTCGTCCGCGACGTAGCGCCGCAGCCAGGCAGGGAACGCGGTCAGGTCGTCGAGTACGACGTCGGCGCCCGCCGCGCGCAGCTCACCGGCGTCGCACGGGCCCGCGGCCACGGCGACGGACAGCGCGTCCGCGGCCCGCGCGCCGCGGACGTCTCCGGTGTGGTCGCCGACGTAGACCTGCGCGCCGTACTCCTTGAGCGCCTCGGCCTTGGCCTCCGCCCAGAGTGAGCCGACGAGGGCGTCCGCCTCGATGCCGAGGTGTTCGAGGTGCAGGGCGGCGTTCGCCTCGTACTTCGCGGTCACCACGACCGCCCGCCCGCCGGCCGCGTGGACGGCCGCCACCGCCTCCCGGGCGCCGGGCATCGCGAGCGTCGGCCCGATGGCGTACGCGGGGTACAGCTCGCGGTAGACCTCGCTGATTTCGGCCACCCGCTCCTCGGGGAACCAGCAGCGGATCTCGTCCTCCAGCGGCGGCCCGAGCCGGGTCACGGCGAGGTCGGCGTCGATGGGTGTGCCGGTGCGGGCGGACAGCTCCAGGTAGGCCGCCTTGATGCCGGGGCGGGAGTCGATCAGCGTCATGTCGAGGTCGAATCCGACCGTCAGGGGGTGCGCAGCCATGCCTGCCATTGTGCCCACGCGTGCGCGGCGTCCCGGCGGCCGGGGCACGGGGACCTCGGCCTTACTGCCGGAGCACCCACGCTGCCCCATGGCCTGGCCGTACCCTTAGCCTTGCCTTACCTAAGGGTGTGCCCGTGTGTCCCTGGCCGGATTCACGGGCACGCTCTCAGCCACGGATATCTCGAAATGGACCCGATGTCAGCCGACCAGGCAAGCAGTCCCGGAGGCGCCGCAGCGCGTCCCCGCATACCCGGCGACCGCGCCTCATGACGCCCGGGGTGCGGGGCCGCAGACTCGGTCTGACGGCGGTGGCGGTGCTCGCGCTGCTGCTTGCCGTGCTGTTCTCGCTCGCCGTCGGCAGCCGGATGTTCGCCCCGTCGGAGGTGATCGGCGCGCTGCTGCACGGCGGCGACGGTGACGCCGCCGAAGTGGTGCGGTTCCTGCGGCTGCCGCGCACGCTGATCGGCCTGATGGTCGGCGCGGCGCTGGCGATGGCCGGCACGGTCATGCAGGGCATCACCCGCAATCCGATCGCCGATCCGGGGATCCTCGGCATCAGCCAGGGCTCGTCGGTCGGTGTGGTGCTGGCCATCTCCCTCGCCGGTGTGCACACCTTGACCGGCTATGTCTGGTTCGCGTTCGCCGGTGCCGCCCTCGCGTCCGTCGTCGTGTACGCCATCGCCTCCAGCGGTCGCGGCGGCGCCACCCCGGTCAAGCTGGCGCTGTCCGGTGCCGCGATCAACGCGCTGCTGGTGTCGGTGACGATGGCGGTGCTCACGACCCAGGCCGCCGCGCTGGACGAGTTCCGCTTCTGGCAGGTCGGCTCGCTCACCGGAAGGGACAGCGAAGTGGCCGGTCAGATCTGGCCGTTCCTGCTGGTCGGCGCGGTACTGGTGCTGTCCGTCGCCCGCGGTCTCGACGCCCTGGCGCTCGGCGAGGACGTCGCCAAGGGCCTCGGCCAGAACGTCGCGACGGTACGGATCGTCGGCGGTCTCGGCGCGACCGTGCTCACCGGCGCCGGGGTCGCGGCGGCCGGACCGATCGCGTTCGTCGGCCTCGCCGTGCCGCACATCGCCCGCGCGATCGTGGGCAGCGACCACCGCTGGGTGCTGCCGATGGCGGCGCTGCTCGGTCCGGTCATCGTGCTGGTGTCGGACACCGTCGGACGGGTCCTGTTCCCGCCGTCGGAGGTGCCGGCCGGCGTGATGACCGCGCTGATCGGGGTGCCGTTCCTGGTGACCCTGGTCCGCCGGAAGGCGGTGGCCGCGTGAGCGCCCCCGTCACCTCCCCCGGCACCGCCGCGCGACGCGGACCGGTGCGTCCGGCCGGGCACAGCAGGCTGACGGTCGGCCGGGCGTCCTTCCTCGTGCACCGCAGGGCCGCCGTCGTCGCGACGCTGCTGGCCGTGCTGCTGGCCGCCGTGTGCCTGGCGTACCTGTGCGTCGGCGAGAGCTTCGTCGCGCCGTCCGATGCGCTCAAGGTGGTGCTGGGGCAGCCGTCGTCGCAGGAGCTGGTGGTCGGGACGCTGCGGCTGCCGCGGATGGTCGTCGGGCTGCTGGTCGGCGCCGCGTTCGGGGTGGCGGGCGCGCTGATCCAGACGGTCGCCCGCAATCCGCTGGCCAGCCCGGACATCATCGGCGTCACACAGGGCGCGAGCGCGCTGACGGTCGGCTCGATGACCTTCGGCGTCACCTCGTACGCGGTGCTGCCGTACCTGTCGGTGGCCGGCGGGCTGCTCGCCGCCGCGCTCGTCTACCTCTTCGCCTGGCGCGGCGGGCTGCACGCCACCCGCTTCGTCCTCATCGGCATCGGCTTCGCCGTCGCGCTCCGCTCGGTCACCCAGCTCTTCCTGACGAAGGGCGACTACCTGGTCGCCCAGCAGGCCCAGGTGTGGATGACCGGCTCGCTCAACGGCCGCGGCTGGGCGGAAGCCGCGCCGCTGGGCTGGGCGCTGCTGGTGGCGCTGCCGTTCGTGCTGTGGGCGGCGCGCGCCCAGCGGACCGTGTCGATGGACGACGACACCGCGACGGCGCTCGGCGTCCGGCTGGGGCGGACCCGGCTCGGCCTGGTCGCCATCGGCGTGGTGCTGGCGTCGATGGCGACCGGCGCGGCGGGCCCGGTCGACTTCGTGGCGCTGCTCGCGCCGCAGATCGCGCGCCGTCTGACGCGCACCGCGCAGATCCCGCTGCTGAGTTCGGCGCTGCTCGGCGCCGGCATCGTCGTCCTCGGCGACCTGCTGGCCCGCAAGGCGCTCGCGCCGACCGAACTGCCGGTGGGCGTGCTGACCGCGGCCGTCGGCGCCCCGTATCTGATCTGGCTCATCATCAGGGGCCATCGCACCCGTAGCCGTGCCGCAGGAGGACAAGCGTGACCGAGACCGGCGAGAGCGTCGTCACGACTGCCGGGGACGGCTCCCCGAGCCGGCTCACGGCGCGCGATCTGACGCTGGCCTACGAGGACCGTACGGTCGTCGACGGCCTGGACCTGGATGTGCCGCAGGGCGCCGTCACCGTCGTCGTGGGGCCCAACGCCTGCGGCAAGTCGACGCTGCTGCGCGCCCTGGGGCGGCTGCTGCGACCGCGCCGCGGTGCGGTGCTGCTGGACGGCACGGATCTGGCACGCATCCCGACGAAGACGATCGCCAGGTCGGTGGGGCTGCTGCCGCAGACCCCGGTCGCGCCGGAGGCCATCACCGTCGGCGATCTGGTGGCCCGCGGGCGGCAGCCGCATCAGCGCTGGTGGCAGCAGTGGTCGGACGACGACGAGCGCGCGGTGACCGAGGCGATGGAGCGCACGGACGTGGCGCAGCTCGCCGAGCGGGCGGTGGACGAACTGTCCGGCGGGCAGCGGCAGCGGGTGTGGATCGCGATGGCGCTGGCCCAGGAGACCGATCTGCTGCTCCTGGACGAGCCGACGACCTACCTCGACATCGCGCACCAGGTCGAGGTACTGGACCTGGTGCGCCAGCTCAACCACGACCGGGGACGGACCGTCGTCGCGGTGCTGCACGACCTCAACCAGGCCGCGCGGTACGCCGACCATCTGGTGGCGATGAAGGCGGGCCGGATCGTCGCGCAGGGGCGGCCTGGTGAGGTCGTCACCGCCGATCTCGTCCAGGAGGTGTTCGGCCTCGAAGCGGTCGTGGTGCCCGATCCGGTCACGGGCTCGCCGCTCGTGGTGCCGGGGCGTCCGTGGGCCCGCTCGGGCTGAGGCCCGGCCCGTCTTCCCTTCTTCCGCGTTTCCCGAGCAGAAAGGGCAGTTCATGTCCCGCTTCGCCGTCCCCCCGCGCCGTACCGCGGCCGTCGCCGTCACGGTGCTGGCCGCCTCGCTCGTTCTGACCTCCTGCGGATCCGGAGATTCCGACTCCGCTTCCGGTGACTCGTTCAAGGCCGCCGACTGCCCGAAGCAGCCCACGACGCGCTGGGCGGAGCCGGCGTCCGGCGGCGGCACGCACACGGTGGCGACGGCGATGGGCGACGTGAAGGTGCCGACCGCGCCGAAGCGGGTGGTGGTCCTGGACACCGCCGAGCTGGACTCCGCGATCACGCTCGGCGTGAAGCCCGTCGGCGCGACCCGGTCCGATGTGGCGTCGGGCTTCCTCGACTACCTGCCCAAGGACAAGGTCGCGGGCATCAAGGACGTCGGCAAGATCGGCGCCCCGAACCTGGAGGCGGTCGCGGCCCTCAAGCCGGACCTGATCCTGACCAGCAAGGTCCGTGACGGCCGCAGCTACCAGCAGCTGACGAAGATCGCGCCGACGGTGATGACGGAGACCACCGGCTACCCCTGGAAGCAGAACTTCGCCACGCACGCGGCGGCGCTCGGCCGGATTCCGCAGGCCAAGAAGGCCGTTGCGGCGTACGAGGCGCATGCGGAGAAGGTCACGGCGGCGCTGGGCGGGGCGGCTAAGGCCAAGGCGCTGCGGACAAACATCGTCCGGTTCGTCGAGGGCGCCGACACCCGTGTTTACGGTTGCCAGAGCTACATCGGCACCATCCTCGCCGACATCGGCACGGGGCCCACGGACGTCGTCAACGGGTCCAAGGACGGGCTGATGACGGAGCTGAGCGCCGAGCAGATGAACAAGGCCGATGCCGACGCCGTCTTCTACGCGAGCTACGGCACGCCGGAGAAGTCGAAGGAGGCGCAGGTCACGGGCGGTGCGCTATGGAAGAACATGCGGGCGGTGAAGGACGGCAGGTCGTTCCGCGTCGATGATCAGCTGTGGATCCAGGGGATTGGGTACACGGCGGCGGACGAGATTCTGTCCGAGGTGCAGCAGCGGTTGGGGAAGAAGTGATGGGGGGGGGGGGGGGGGGGGGGGGGGCCGCCCGGGGGGGGGGGGGGGGTTTTTGGGGGGGGGGGGGGGGGCCGCGGGGCCCGCACCGGGTCGTCTCCTCGACGCATGTGCCCTTAGCTACCAGTCAAGAAGCTGCCGGTGTTGGCACCTGTCGCTGCGGGGAGCGACCCGGTGCGGCCCCTCCGACCCACCCGGGCCTCGTACGCGGCTGACCGCCGGTGGATGGTCCCTGCGCCTCGCCCTTCGGGCATCGGGGGGGGTGTGTGGCGTCTGGTGGTGTGGGTCAGGGGGTGGTGCGGCGCATGCGCCACAGGAGGAAGAGGGAGGAGGCCACTGCGGCGATGCGGACCATTGTGGGGAGGGCGTCCAGGAGTTCGTGGCCCAGTTGGCCCGGTGTGATGGGGGTGCCCCAGCGGCCGTCCATGCGGCCCCAGAGCCAGATCAGCATGCCGCCGATGAGGATGCCGGGCACGCCCAGTGCGGCGAACTTCGCCTCGGTGCGGGTGAGTCGGCGCGATACGTAGGCCAGCGCCCAGCCGGCCGCGAGGGCCAGCCAGGATCCCAGTACGGCGCCGACGAGCAGCAGCAGTACGGCGAGGGTGATCACCGGGCTGAGGCGGATGCGGGCGGCGGGTGAGGTGTCCTGGGCCGCGTCGGTGGTGGGTTCGGCGGCCGGTGCGCCGCTTTTGCGGGTGAGGGTGCGGCGCAGGATGCCGGGCAGGGGTGGCTTGGCGGCGGGGGGCTGAGCGTCCGTCGTGTCGTCTTCGGGGGCCGGTTTGCCGTCCTTTGACGGGGCGCCGTCCTTGGGGCGTTCCCATATTTCCGGGATCTCGATGCCGCCGACGAAACCGGGCACCGACTCGCCGGGGCCGAACGGCGCCGCCTGCACCCGCCACCAGTCGGGGCCGTCGTCGTCGCCGAGTTCGTCGGCACCGGCCAGGTGGGGCGGGGGGCTGGCGGCCGGGGGGAGGGTGAAGCGCGGTCCTGCGGTGTCGCCCGCCTGCTCGGCCGTCGGCTTGGCCGCCTTCTTCAGGAAGCTGAGCTTCGGGGCGAGGCCGCCTTCCGGGACCGGGCGGTCTCCGTCGCGGGGTGCGGGCACCGAACCGGTGAGCCCGCTGCGGGCGGCCAGGCCGCTGAGTCTGTCGCGTACGCCGGGGCGGGGAGTGGGTTCGGCCGCGGTGGGGCGGGGGGACGGTTCCGGAGCCGGGTGGTCGGCAGGGGAGGTGGCAGCGGAGGAGGCTGCGGAGGAGGCTGCGGTGTCGTGGGGGGTGGGCTCCGGCGGCTCGGGGGTGGGTGGTGCGGGGGGTGTGAGGGTTACTGGGGGTGCGGGGGTGCGGTCCTCGTCGGCCGCTCCGGTGCCCCCAGCTCCTCCGGCCGCTCCGGTCGCTCCGGCCGCTGCCGAGACCACCGCTTCCGGTGTGCCCAGGCGGGAGATGACCCGTTTCACGCTGGAGACCGAAATGGTTTTCTGGGCTGCCAGCTGGGCCGTCAGGTCGGTGCGCAGTGTGGCCACCAGCCGCATCCGCGCGGCCGATGACAGGCCCCGTTGCTGGGCCAGGTCGCCGACCCGGCTCAGATAGTCAAAGACGAGCTTATCGCTCTCGATCCCCACGAAATCCCCTGCGGCGTGCGCTGGTTGCTGCCTCGACGTTACCCCTTCGGCCCAGTGGGGTGACGGAGGCGGGACGTGTGAGGGGACTGTGGGGTGACGGGGCGGAGGGGGCGGGCGCGCTGTCGGGTGGGGCCTCGGGCCGGGCGTCCGTGGGAAGCCGGGGGACGCGATTGTGGGGCGTCGGGCACGGCGTCCGCTGCCGTCGCGGGAGACCTGCGCCCCCGGGCACGGCTACCGTAGGGCGGATGACTGATACGCCCCGCACACTCGCCGAGGAGCTTCGGACCCGCACCGACAGCGGGCTCGTCGACCTGCTGCGGGCCCGTCCCGACCTGCTGAGTCCGGTGCCGGGTGACGTCACCCAGCTCGCCACCAGGGCCGGGACGCGGGCGTCGGTGGTGCGGGCCGTGGAGCGGCTCGACCGGTTCGCGTTGCAGACGGCGGAGGCGCTGGCGGTGGCGCCCGATCCGTGTCCTTACGCGGTGCTCGCCGGGCTGATGGCCGGGGACGCGGGGGACGCGGGGGTGCTCGCCGCGCTGCCGGACGCGGTGGCGGGGCTGCGGGCGCAGGCGCTGGTCTGGGGGTCCGACGACCGGCTGCGGCTGGTGCGTACGGCGCGTGAGCTGCTCACGCCCAGTGCGACGCATCCCTCGCCGACGGGGCTGGGGCCGAGCGTCGCCGAGGCCACGTCGGGGATGTCTCCGGGGCGGCTCCAGGAGATCATCGCGGCTGCCGGGCTGCCCGCGACCCACGATCCGGTGACCGCGGTGTCCGCGCTCGCCGCCCTGTTCACCGACCGCGTCCGGATGGCGGCGCTGCTCGACACCGCGCCCGCCGAATCCGTCACCGTCCTCGACAAGCTGCTGTGGGGCCCGCCCTACGGCGGGGTCACCGACCGGCCCGCGCCGCATCTCCAGTGGCTGCTGGACCGCGGGCTGCTGCTGCCCGCGGGCGCGCGCAATGTCGTGCTGCCCAGGGAAGCGGCGCTGCATCTGCGGGCGGGGCGTGCGCACCGTGAGCCCGAGCCGGTGCCGCCGGCTCTCGCGCCGGTCACCGAGCGGGATCCGCTGGCCGTGGACGGCGCGGCGGCGGGCCAGGCGTTCACCGCGCTGGCGACCGTCGAAGAGCTGCTGAAGGAATGGGATCTCGGCGGGCCCGCCGTCCTGCGTGCGGGCGGGCTGAGCGTCCGCGACCTCAAGCGGACCGCAGCCGCGCTCGACACCACCGAGCAGCTGGCCGCCTTCTGGCTGGAACTGGCCTACGCGGCGGGGCTCGTGGCGTCCGACGGCGAGGCCGACGAGCGGTACGCGGCCACCCCCGCGGCCGAGGAGTGGCTGCAACTCCCCGACGAGCTGCGCTGGGCCGAGCTGGTGGCGGGCTGGCTGGCGGCGACCCGTACGCCCGGTGTGGTCGGCAGCGCTGACGCCAAGGGCCGGGCGCTGGCCGCACTCGGTCCGCACCTCGACCGCTCCCCCGCCCCGGAGGTCCGCCGCCGCGCCCTCACCCTCCTCGCCTCTCTCCCGCCGGGTGCGGCCGTCCCCGCGGGCGCCGTGCTCGACCGCCTCCACTGGGAGCGCCCGCTGCGCGCCGCCGCGCCGGGCGCACCGGCCTCCGGTACGGCCGCGCCGCCCGCGTCCGATCTGCGCTCCCGGATCGCCCAATGGACGCTCGCCGAGGCCGAGTTGCTGGGTGTCACGGGGCGGGGCGCGCTCGCCACCCACGGCCGGGTCCTCATCGGCGCCGAAACGTCACCGCAGCCGGACGAGCCGGACTCCGCCGGGCCCACCGCCGTGCCGTCGGCGGCGGAGACCGGGGCCGCCGCCGCCCGCGCCGCGGCCCTGCTCGCCCCGCATCTGCCCGAACCCCTCGATCACGTCCTGCTCCAGGCCGACCTGACCGCCGTCGCGCCGGGACCGCTGCGCCGCCCGCTCGCCGAGGCGCTCGGCGTGCTCGCCGACGTCGAGTCCAAGGGCGGCGCGACCGTCTACCGCTTCACGCCGGGTTCGGTACGCCGCGCCCTGGACGCCGGACGTTCCGCCGCCGAGCTGCAGGACTTCCTCGCGACGCACTCGCGCACCCCGGTGCCGCAGCCGCTCGCCTACCTCATCGACGATGTGGCGCGCAGGCACGGCCAGCTGCGGATCGGCGCGGCCGGCGCCTACGTCCGCTGCGACGACGACGCGCTGCTCTCCGAGATCCTCGCCGACCGCCGTGCCGCCCCCCTGCGTCTGCGCCGCCTCGCCCCGACCGTGCTGGCCGCGCAGACCGCGCCCGACCAACTCCTCGAAGGGCTGCGGGCGATGGGCTACGCCCCGGCCGCCGAGTCCGCCGAGGGCGACGTCCTGATCACCCGCCCCGACTCGTACCGCACCCCGCCGCGCACCGCGCCCGCTCCGGTGCCCGAAGGCCCGCCGGCGCCCGATCCAGCCCTCGTCGGCGGGGCCGTGCGCGCCATCCGGGCCGGTGATCTGGCGGCCACCGCGGAACGCAAGCCGGTGGCGGCGACCGCCCCGGCGCCGGGCGCGCTGCCCCGCACCACATCGGCCGAGACCCTGGCCACGATGCAGGCCGCGGTGCTCACCCAGGCCGCCGTCTGGATCGGTTACGTCAACGCCGACGGCGCCGCCAGCCAGCGCGTCATCGCACCGGTCCGCGTCGAGGGCGGCTTCGTCACCGCGTACGACCACACGTCCGACGAGGTCAGGACCTATCCGCTGCACCGGATCACCGGCGTCGCCGAGCTGGCGGAAGGCTAGGGGGTTCCTTTTCGATCCTCGTGTGCCAGGCGACCCGGTACGACCGTTACAGCCAGCGCTCGGCTGCCTCGACGGTGTCGCCGCCACCGGTGTTGAACGCGAGCGCGGCCTGCGGCGCATGGATCCGGACCGCGTTCACCACCTGCTCGAAGAAGGTCAGCAGCGGTTCCGGCTTGCGGATGCCGCCCCCGATGACGACGACGTCCCACACCCGCTCCGCCAGCGCCGCTTCGAGCGTGGCCCCCGCCGACTCGT
Source organism: Streptomyces sp. NPDC050161 (assembly GCF_044460025.1). Lineage (NCBI taxonomy): Bacteria > Bacillati > Actinomycetota > Actinomycetes > Kitasatosporales > Streptomycetaceae > Streptomyces > Streptomyces sp. NPDC050161. The sequence continues at coordinate 32,863 of NZ_JBITJM010000022.1, forward strand.
CGAGCGGAACCAGCGTCAAGGACGCCTCCACACCGCGCTCCGCGAAGCGCGCCAGCTCACCGTCGAGTGCCGCGAGGATGGCGTCCGCGTCGAGGCCGGGTACGGCCCGCGGATCGATACCGAGAATGAGAACGGAAGACATCGGCCGAGCCTACCGGCCGTCCCTGGCGCGGTAGTTGGGAAATGTGGCCGTCGGCGCACGGCGTCCCACGTCGGCGGGCCGTCGGCGCTCCGGGCGCCCGCCGGTCAGGAGCCGCCCCGCCGTGTCGGCGCGATGCGGCACACTGGACGTTTGGCCGTACCCGCGGCCGGTCCCCCGGTAGTGAAAGGCGAGGCGCGTGAACGGACCTCTTATCGTCCAGAGCGACAAGACGCTGCTCCTGGAGGTGGACCACGAGCTGGCGGACGCCTGTCGCCGGGCCATCGCCCCGTTCGCCGAGCTGGAGCGGGCGCCCGAGCACATCCACACGTACCGGGTGACGCCGCTCGGGCTGTGGAACGCGCGGGCCGCGGGGCACGACGCGGAGCAGGTCGTGGACGCGCTGGTGCAGTTCTCGCGGTATCCGGTGCCGCACGCGCTGCTCGTCGACATCGCGGAGACCATGTCGCGCTACGGGCGGCTGACGCTGACCAAGCATCCCGCGCACGGCCTGGTGCTGACCTCGACCGACCGGCCGGTGCTGGAGGAGATCCTGCGGTCGAAGAAGGTGCAGCCGCTGGTCGGCGCGCGGCTCGACCCGGATTCCGTGGTCGTGCATCCGTCCGAGCGCGGGCAGATCAAGCAGACGCTGCTGAAGCTGGGGTGGCCGGCGGAGGACCTGGCGGGTTACGTCGACGGCGAGGCGCACCCGATCGCGCTGGCCGAGGACGGCTGGGCGCTGCGGCCGTATCAGCAGCAGGCCGTCGAGGGGTTCTGGCACGGCGGTTCCGGTGTCGTGGTGCTGCCGTGCGGTGCGGGAAAGACGCTGGTGGGGGCCGGGGCGATGGCTCAGGCGAAGGCCACCACGCTGATTCTGGTCACGAACACGGTCTCGGCGCGGCAGTGGAAGCACGAGTTGGTGAAGCGGACGTCGCTGACCGAGGAGGAGATCGGCGAGTACAGCGGCACGAAGAAGGAGATCCGGCCGGTCACCATCGCGACGTACCAGGTGCTGACGACGAAGCGGAAGGGCGTCTACCCGCATCTGGAGCTGTTCGACTCGCGGGACTGGGGCCTGATCATCTACGACGAGGTGCACCTGCTGCCCGCGCCGGTCTTCAAGTTCACCGCCGACCTCCAGGCGCGGCGGCGTCTCGGGCTGACCGCGACGCTGGTGCGCGAGGACGGCCGGGAGTCGGACGTCTTCTCGCTGATCGGGCCGAAGCGGTTCGACGCTCCGTGGAAGGAGATCGAGGCGCAGGGGTACATCGCGCCCGCGGACTGCGTCGAGGTCCGGGTCAATCTCTCCGACACCGAGCGCCTGGCGTATGCGACGGCGGAGACCGAGGAGAAGTACCGCTTCTGCGCGACGACGGGCAGCAAGCAGCGGGTCACCGAGGCGCTGGTCCGCAGGCATCAGGGCGAGCAGACGCTGGTCATCGGGCAGTACATCGACCAGCTGGACGAGCTGGGCGAGCATCTGGGCGCGCCGGTGATCAAGGGCGAGACGACCAACGCGCAGCGGGAGAAGCTGTTCGGCGCCTTCCGTGAGGGCGAGATCTCGGTGCTGGTCGTCTCGAAGGTCGCGAACTTCTCGATCGACCTGCCGGAGGCGACGGTCGCGATCCAGGTGTCGGGCACCTTCGGCTCGCGGCAGGAGGAGGCCCAGCGGCTGGGGCGGGTGCTGCGGCCGAAGGCGGACGGGCACGAGGCGCGCTTCTACTCGGTCGTCGCGCGCGACACCATCGACCAGGACTTCGCGGCGCACCGGCAGCGCTTCCTGGCCGAGCAGGGGTACGCGTACCGGATCGTGGACGCGGACGAGCTGCTGTCGGCGGATCCTTCCGAGGACGCCTGACCCGAGCCTGTCGGTCAGCCGGCCGTGCGGGTGCTCTGCGGCAGCGTCCGGCCGGTGCGTGGGCGGGGGATGCGGCGGGGGGTGCCGTCCGTCGGGGCCGTGCGGGTCCACCACACCACCATCGCCAGCAGCGCGAGGCCGAGCAGCGGGTACGGCGAGGTGAGCGGCTGCTGCCACCAGGAGAAGTGCAGGTCAAGGTCGCCGGTGTGCGGGACGATCCACAGGGTGCGGACGGTGAAGGCGAGCGTGACGGCGACGAGCAGGGCGCGGCGCCAGCGGATGCCGCGGGTGTGGGCGGCCAGCGCGACGATCAGCGGCACGCACCACACCCAGTGGTGGGACCAGCTGATCGGTGAGACGAGCAGCGCGGTGACGGCGGTGCAGAGCACGCCCCAGGTTTCGGCGCCGCGCCGCAGGAAGACGCGGCGGGCGGCGTAGAGCCCCCCGGCGGCGGTGAGCAGCGCGGCGACGGCCCATATGAGGCCGGGCTCGGGGGTGTGCAGGACGCGGGCGATCAGGCCCTGGAGCGACTGGTTGTCGACGATCCACACCTTGCCGACCCGGCTCGTCTCGAACATCCGGCGGGTCCAGAAGTCGACGCTGGCGTCCGGGAGCACCAGGAGTCCGAGCAGCACCGAGCCGAGGAATCCGGCCGCGGCGGTGCAGGCGGCCTTCACCCGTCCCGTGACGAGGAGATAGACCGCGAAGATCGCCGGTGTGAGCTTCACGCCTGCGGCGATGCCGACGGCGAGGCCCTTGAAGCGGGCGCCGTCGGGGCGGGCGAGGTCCCACAGGACGAGGCAGGTCAGGGCGAGGTTGATCTGCCCGAAGATCAGGGTCTGGAAGACCGGTTCGAGCCAGATGCCGAGTGCGGTGGCGCCGATGACGGTGGGCGCGGTGTACGCGGAGCGGCGTATTCCGGCGGCTTTGCAGGAGAGCTGGATCAGCACGGCGAGCAGCGCGCCGTTGACGAGGACGCAGGCGACCTTGAGCGTGGCGAGCGAGACCCACGTGGTGGGGAGGAAGAGCAGCGCGGCGAACGGCGGGTAAGTGGCCGGAAGGTGCCATTTGGTGGTGGTGAATCCGTAGAGATCACTGCCCGTCGCGGCGGCTTCGCCCTCGGCGCGGTAGACCTCTATGTCGGGCATCGGCAGCGGGTGGACCGTATACAGCACCCAGAGGCCGATGAGGGAAGCCGCCACCAGCGCCCCCGCGATCACCATGCGGTGCGGTCCGGCGACGCTCTGCGCCCATGTCCGCCTCCACGTCCGCGTCCCGTCGGCGGCAGACACCCGTTGTCCTCCTCGTCGCCCTGCGCTCCTTACGCGGCGACGCTAGCTGATCAGGACCGACGGCCCGTAACGGTTTCCGGTCAACCGGATGTCCGGGAGGAATCACGCGCCCGCCGGCCGCTCCGGGGCGGGTGCCGGGGCCGGGGCGCTCCGGGTCAGTCCTCGGCGTACTCGCCGAGCAGGACGACGCTGAAGGCCGCCGCGGCGAAGACCTTCACCGCGCGCAGGGCGTTGCCGACGAGGTGGTGGCTGTCGTGGTCCCGGCCGACGGATCCGGTGTCGAGTGCGGTGGCCCCCTTGGCCGGGTGCAGGGAAGCCGGTGCGACCGTTGGAATCATCGTTGCGCTGCTCATGCCTCCATGATGGTTTTCCCCCGGATGTGGCACATCGGTCGATGGGTCCATTCCGCAGAGGGCCTGAAGTCCGACGGCGGGACCGCCCGGCCCCCTACCGGAGGTGGACGGGGTCCTACGGGAGAGGGACGGGCCGCGGGCCGTACGGGGGCGCCGGAGCGGGCGGGCCCGCCGGATATCCGTTGGCGCCGCGAATAGCTGCTGACTACAATCGCGCGTCTGCCCTGCCTCCCGTCGAGGAGTGCCGCCGACCGGACGGAAACCGGCCGGTTCTTCGCATCACGCCGATGACCGCCCCACGTACCGAACAACGGCCCGCCGTGTCCGCTCGCAGCGGCGCGTGCCCGCCGCAGTGAGATCCCACCGGAGGCAACGCCGTGCCCGCGCACGCCCAGCAACCCGCATCACCCGTATCCGTCCCTGCCCCCGGCGCCGCAGCCGACCCGCTCCAGCGCGAGCGTGCCCACCTCGCCGCGTCCCGCACCGCGCTGCGCGCCATGCGCGCCGACGCCGAGGCGCTGAACATCGCCGACGTCACCGCGAACTGGGTCAACGCCGAGGTGCTCCAGGGCGAGATCGACGCCCGCATCAAGGCGCTCGCCGACCTGACCCACACCCCGCTCTTCTTCGGGCGGCTCGACTACCTGCACGCGCCGGGGATGGACGCGGCGGAGGGTGCGTCCGGGGAGAACTTCTACATCGGGCGGCGGCACGTCCACGACGCCGACGGCGACCCGATGGTCATCGACTGGCGCGCCCCCGTCTCCCAGCCGTTCTACCGGGCCTCCAAGAAGGACCCGATGGATCTCGCGCTGCGCCGCAGATTCGGCTACACCGGCGGCGAGCTGACCGCGTACGAGGACGAGCACCTCACGGATCCCGGGGAGGCCGAGCAGACCAGCAAGCTCCTCCAGTCGGAGATCGAGCGTCCGCGCGTCGGGCCGATGCGGGACATCGTCGCGACGATCCAGCCGGAGCAGGACGAGATCGTCCGCGCCGGGATCAGCGGTTCGGTCTGCGTGCAGGGCGCGCCCGGCACCGGGAAGACGGCGGTCGGTCTGCACCGTGTCGCGTATCTGCTGTACGCGCACCGGGAGCGGCTGGCCCGCTCGGGCACCCTCGTGATCGGCCCGAACGACTCCTTCCTGCACTACATCGAGCAGGTGCTGCCCGCGCTGGGCGAGCTGGAGGTCAAGCAGGCCACCGTCGACATGCTCGTCGGCCATGTGGAGGTGCGCGGCACGGACGGGGCGGCAGCCGCCACGCTCAAGGGCGACGCGCGGATGGCCGAGGTGCTGCGGCGGGCGGTCCGCTCGCACATCTCGCTGCCGCAGGAGCCCTGCGTGGTCGTCCGCGGCTCCCGCCGCTGGCGCATCCCGGCGTATGAACTCGAAGAGATCGTGCGGGAGTTGATGGAGCGGGAGATCCGCTACGGTGCGGCGCGCGAGGCGCTGCCGCAGCGGATCGCGCATGCCGTGCTGGTGCGGATGGAGCAGGCCGGCGAGGCGCCCGACGACCGGGTGCAGGACGCGGTGGCGCGCAATCCCGCGGTGAAGGCCGTGGTCAAGGCGGTCTGGCCGCCGGTGGATCCGGCGAAGCTGGTGCTGCGGCTGCTGGGTGACGCGGAGTTCCTGGCCGCGCAGGCGGAGGGGATCCTGTCGCCCGACGAGCAGCAGGAAATCCTGTGGGCCAAGCCGGCCAGGAGCGTGAAGAGCGCCAAGTGGTCTTCCGCGGACGCGGTGTTGATCGACGAGGCGATGGACCTGGTGGCGCGCACCCACTCGCTGGGCCATGTGGTGCTGGACGAGGCGCAGGACCTGTCCCCCATGCAGTACCGGGCGGTGGGCCGCCGCTGTACGACGGGTTCGGTGACGATCCTGGGCGACATCGCGCAGGGCACCACCCCGTGGTCGACCAACACCTGGGAGGAGGCGCTGGCCCACCTCGGCAAGCCGGGTTCGGCCATCGAGGAGCTGACGCTGGGCTTCCGCGTGCCGCGCGAGGTCATCGCGTACGCGTCCAGGCTGCTGCCCGCCATCGCGCCCGAGCTGACGGAGGCGACCTCGATCCGCGAGTCGGCGGGCGACTTCGAGATCCGCACGGTGCAGCCGCAGGACCTGGACACGTCCGTGCTCGCCGCCTGCCACGACGCGCTGGCGAAGGAGGGCTCGATCGGCCTGATCGCGGCCGACGAGCGGGTGCCCACGCTGCGCGCCGCCCTGGAGGACGCCGGCCTGAGCTGCCTCTCCCCCGGCGATGAGACCTCGGCCGACGCCCGCCTGACCCTGGTGCCCGCGACGCTCGCCAAGGGCCTGGAGTACGACTACGTGGTGCTGGACGAACCGGCCGCGATCGTGGCGGGCGAGCCGGACGAACGCACCGGGCTGCGCCGCCTGTATGTGTGCCTGACCCGTGCGGTGTCAGGACTGACGATCATTCATGCGGCGGAGCTGCCCGAGCAGTTGGCGGATGGAGGGGACGGTTCGGCCGCCGCGACAGGGGAGTTGACGGACATGCTCGACGGATTGGATGCCGTTCCCGGTCAGTTGCCCGACGGTTTCGAAGGGGCGACCACGTCATGACGTACGAGCGGGGCGGTGGGCCCGGCGCCGACGGTCCGCGCGCCGGGGAGGGGGCGGAGACGGAGGTCACGGTGTGCGTCACCGCCTCGCCTCTGGCGGCCTGGTTCCACCACCTGCTGACGCGTCCGGTCGTCGTGATCGACGGCCGGGAGCACCCGGTGCGCTGGGGGCAGCGGGAGGCGCGCGCCGGGCGTGCCCGGGTCGCTCCCGGCGCGCACCGGCTCTGCGTCGCCTTCCGCTACCGGTGGCAGCGGACGGCGCGCCTCTGCGAAACCTGCGAGGAGTTCACGGCGGACGGGACACCGGTCGGCTTCGCCGCCCGGCTCGGCGCGCGCAACGGCAGCGGGTTCAGGATCGGGGCACGGGGCACCGTCCGCGTCCCGCCGGACGCAGCCTGACGCCCGCCCCATCGCCCCGCCGCCCCTCTAGGCCCCGTCCAGCGCCGTCCGCCACTCCTGTACCGCTGCCGCGTCCACCGGGCCCGACCAGCCGTTGGGGCGGGCGGCGCCGCCGATGTGGAAGGCGTCGAGGCCGCCCGCGCGCAGCGTCGGGAGGTGGGCCAGGGTGAGGCCGCCGCCGACCAGGATCTGCGGGGTGTAGCCCGGTTCGCCGGTGGCCGCGCGGGACTGTTCGGCCAGCAGGGTCGCCAGGCCGTCGTCGACGCCGCACGCGGAGCCCGCGGTGAGGAATGTGTCGGGCCCTGCGGGCCCCGGGGCGCCGCCGGGGCCCGGGGTCTCGGGGAGGGTGGCCAGTTCCTTGCGCAGGGCGTCGCGGTCGGCGGCCCGGTCGATGGCCCGGTGGAAGGTCCAGCGGCAGCCGTCGATCACCTCGGCGACCGCCCGCACGGCGCGCAGGTCCGGGCTGCCGTCGGGGGCCAGGAAGCCGAGGACGAATTCATCGGCGCCCTCGGCCCGCAGCGCGGCGGCGTCCGCGCACAGCGCGTCCACGTCTCCGGCCGCGAAGCCGTCGGCGCGGCGCAGCATCACGCGCAGCGGGATGTCGACGGCGGCCCGGATGGCGGCGAAGACGGCGCGGGGCGGGGTGAGCCCGTCGGCCGCCATGTCGGTGGCCAGTTCGAGCCGGTCGGCCCCTCCGGCCTGGGCCGCGACCGCGTCCTGCGGGTCGAGCGCGATCACCTCCAGGAGTGCGCGCTTGCTCATGTGACCTCAACCCTTCGGTGGACGACGTGGACGACATGGACAGGAGTGGACGACGGTGGACCGGCAGGCACAGGTCTAGTCCAATATCCAGCGTAAGGGCTGGTGGGTGATGCGGGGCCCACCACCGCGCGGGACACGACCGAAAACCGCCCGTACGCGCGGCCGGGCACCCCTGTGCACCTCGGACCCGACGCGCACCCCTTACCCGTACGGCCCGTTCCGTTCACCCGGCCGACCCCGCTACGCGCGTCGCAAACCACTCATCAGGGCGGGTGTGAAACTTGCCAACCATGGGTAACACGCCTTCCTCGTAAGGGCGTTGCGGCATCATGCACGTGGCCCACGAGCAGGGAGAAGCCGATGTCCGACCTTGCCACCGTTTCCGCCGAAGTCGCCCCTTTTCTCGCCCTGGCGGCGAACAGCCTCGGCAGCACCGTCCTCAGCACCGCCCAGCAGCGGATCGCCGACCGCACGGTGACGGCGGGCGAAGGCTTCTTCCGCCGGCTGCTGCGCCGCGACTCCGACGGCGGGGACCAGGACCGCGGCAGCATCGGCGGCGGCACCGAGCCGCTGCTCGACACCCGTACCGCCGACACCCTCGACGGCCTGCTGGCCCGCCTCGACGACCGGGACCGGCAGCTGCTCTCCGACGCCATCACCGCCTGGCTGGCCGAGCCCGCCGACCGCCGCGAAGCCTCCCACCTGCTGGAACACGTGGCCCAACGCTCCGCACCCGCCCCCGTGCAGATCATCAACAACCACCCCACGGCGAACGGTGCGCACTCCCTCGCGGCTGTCGAGATCCACGGCGACATCCACCTGGGAGGCGGCGGACGCACCCAGGACGGCTCATGACAGCCGACGACCGCGAGGCCGGGAGCGCCCGCGGCGACCGCCGGAGCCGGCCCGCGCGGGACACCCCGGGCGGGCCGCCCACCCGTGACATCCACAACAGCCCCACCACGCACGGCGACCACTCCATCGCCGCCAACGACATCAAGAACGTCATCATCCGCTGGGTGCTGCACCCCAGCGCCCGCTGGTTACCGCTGCTGCTGGCCTGCGCCGGGCTGGTGATCGCCCAGAGCCTGCACCCGCGCGGCCCGTTCGGCCAGTACGTACTGTGCGCCGTACTGGCCGGGATCGCGCTCGCCACGGCCGCCGTCCGCGTGCTGATCCGCAAGCCCCCGGGCGCCGGCTTCGTCGGGGCGCTCTCGCTGATCTCCGTGCTGGCCACCGTCGGCGGCTGGCTGGCGTTCCAGAACAGCGCCTCGCACGCCGACATCGACGTGACGGGGCAGGTCAGCACGGAAGGCACCCAGCCGCTCGACGACGCGGGGAACCGCTCGCTGATCTTCACCCTCGGCGAATCCGCCCTCAAAGAACCGCGCGCACGGCTGCGCCTGAACCTGGCGATCGACGACCACGACCCGTCGGGACCGACCTGCCTGCACCGGACCTCCGCCACGGTCCACCTGCTCACCGGAGGTGTCGCAGCCCAGGAGGAAGACCTCAGGTCCAGCGGCACCGCCGACTTCGCCCTGGGCGCGCAGACCGGCACCGTCAAGATCCAGCTGACGTTGAAGACCGGCCGGAACTGCCTGATGGACGTACGGGCCACATCGGCGGTGCTGCACGACAGTTGACGGCCGGCACCGGCCACGACCAGGAACCTGAACGCGAACGGGGACGCCCATGACCACACCCGCACAGCACCGGGACACGCCGCCGAGAAGCCGCTCCCGCCGGAGCCGCCGCCTGGCCTGCGCCGCGCTGCTCGCCCTCACCGCGCTGCTCGCCGGTGCCTGCGCCGACCCCGAGCCGCCGTCCCTGTTCGCGGACGGCCGGGTCTCGGTCGGCGTCAAGAACGACCAGCCGGGGACCGGCAAGGAGACCTCCTACAAGTTCGCCGGGTTCGACATCACCGTCGCCCGGCAGGTGCTCGCCGGCGTGCACGCGGAGCCCGATTTCAGCAGCGTGCCGTCCCAGGACCGCAGCACGGTGCTCACCCACCACCAGAAGGACCTGGTCATCGCGACCTTCTCGATCACCGACAAGCGGATGAAGGCGGTCGACTTCGTCGGCCCCTACGCCACCACGTCCCAGGGCGTCATGATCCGCGAGAACGAAGCCGCCACCATCCGCAGCCGCAAGGACCTCAAGGGCAAGCGCGTCTGCACCTGGGAGGGCACCACATCCGTCAAGGAGCTGGACAAGCCCGCCTACGACGACATCGAGGACTATCCGCAGCACGACGCCTCGCTCTGCATCAAGGACCTTCAGGACGGCACGGCGGACGCGGTCTCGACCGACCAGATGATCCTCTACGGCTTCACGCAGGAGAAGGACGCCCACCTCAAGGTCGTCCCCGGCATCCTCTTCGGCTCGGCGAACGAATACGGCATCGCGATGGACAAGGGCCACCGCGCGGACTGCCTGCAGCTGCGCGACGCGCTGCGGGACTACCTCACCAGCACCGCCTGGGAGCAGGACTTCGCCATCTCACTCCCGTCCATCAAGGACGAAGAGCCGCACTGGCAGACCGATTTCAAGCCGACCACGGAGTCCATCGACCGGTTGTCCTGCCGCGACCACCCCGCCCCCTGACCCGGCCCGAGCCCCCTCGCCCGGCCCGTGCCCCGCGCGGCACAATGGCCGCATGACACCCGAGTCCCGTACGGCACGGCCCACCGGCCAGGCACCGGACCTGCACCGGCGCTGGGCCGCCGCCGTGGCATCGGCACGCGGCCAGGAAGGCCCCGATCCCGCCCCGTATGCGGACAACCTCCTGGCCCGCTGGGCGGAGCCGCAGCGCCGCTATCACACGCTCGCGCACCTGACCGCCGTCCTGGACCGCGTCGACGAACTCGCCGCGCACGCCGACGACCTGTGCGTCGTCCAGCTCGCCGCCTGGTTCCACGACGCGGTCTACCGCCCGGACCGCTCCGAGAACGAGGAGCGCAGCGCCGCCCTCGCCGAGCGCGCCCTGCCCGAACTCGGCGTCGGCCCGGCCCGCACCGCCGAGGTCGCCCGCCTGGTGCGGCTCACCGTCACCCACGACCCGGGCCCCGACGACCGCGACGGCGAGGTGCTGTGCGACGCCGACCTCGCGGTGCTCGCCGGCCGGCCCGACGCCTACGCGGCCTACGCGGCGGCGGTCCGCGAGGAGTACGCCTTCGTCCCCGACCCCGACTTCACCGCGGGCCGCGCCGCCGTGCTCCGCCAACTCCTGTCCCTCCCCCGCCTCTTCCGCACCCCCACCGGCCGGGACCACTGGGAACACCCGGCCCGCCGCAACCTCGCCACGGAACTGGAGTTGCTGGAGGGATGAGCGACGGGACGTATCTCGGCGGCGGCAGCGGCGATCCCTGGGCCGGGGTGGACGCGGCCGGTCTGGCACGGGCCGCTCGGGCGCAGGGCGAACGGCCGGTGGCCGGTGTGCAGGACATGGCGTCGTACCTCGCGGCCCAGGTGTCCGACACCTCCCACCGGGACGTGGTGGGGCCGCTGCTCGACGGGCGGGGTGCGAGCGGCGTCGTGCTGCGGCGGGGCGTGGTCATCGCCCGCTGGGGCGATCCGGCGCGGGAGGAGATGGCGTTCAGCGCGACCAAGAGCGTGCTGTCGCTGGTGGCGGGGGTGGCGCAGGATGACGGGCTGCTGCGTCTCGACGAGCCGGTCCGCCGGTCCGTCGGCCTGCCGCAGTTCGCGGACGGGCACGGGCACGCGATCACCTGGCGCCATCTGCTGGATCAGACCAGCCAGTGGGAGGGCGAGCTGTGGGGGAAGCCCACCGCGGTCGACGCCCAGAGCACGCGGGAGGGCACGGAGTCGGCGGGCGGTCCGCCCGGGGAGGGCTGGGCCTACAACGACGTCCGGGTGAACCTGGCCGCCCTCGCCCTGACGGTGCTGTTCCGGCGGTCGCTGCCGGACGTGCTGCGCAGCCGGATCATGGAGCCGGTCGGTGCCTCGCCCTCGTGGTCCTGGCACGGCTATGCCGATTCCGTGGTGGACATCGACGGCGGCCGGGTGCCCGTGGTGTCCGGCGGCGCGCACTGGGGCGGCGGCCTGTGGATCAGCGCGCTCGACCTCGCCCGGATCGGGCAGCTCTGTCTGCGGGGCGGACGGTGGGGCGACCGCCAGGTGGTGTCACGGCAATGGATCGACGCGCTGTGGACGCCCTGCCGGGTCAAGCCGAACTACGGGCTGTCCTGGTGGCTGAACGATGACCGCACGGTGTGGCCGCAGGCTCCGGCGTCCGGCCGCTGCGCCCGGGGGAACGGCGGCAGCCACCTGCTGTGGGTGGACCCCGCTCGGGACCTGGTGATCAGTTCGCGGTGGGGAGCGGACGTCGAGACGCTGCTGGCGGCGGTGTCGGAGGCGGTGGAGCCGGTCCTGGCCGCCGGGTAACCGTACGGGAGGGCCGCGCCCCGTCCCGGAACGTGGACACCGCGCTCGAACGGGAATTCCCCTCCCGCCTTCGCTGTTCCTTGCTGTTATGCCTGCTCCATCCGATCCTTCCGTTCCCTCCGAACGCGCCCGCATGCCCATAGCCGTGTACGTACTCGGCCTTTCTGTCTTTGCGCTGGGCACCAGTGAATTCATGCTGTCCGGCATCCTCCAGCCGCTCGCCCGTGACCTGGGGGTTTCCATCCCGCAGGCGGGACTGCTGGTGTCCGCGTTCGCGATCGGGATGGTGGTCGGCGCGCCGGTGCTGGCCGCCGCGACGCTGCGGCTGCCGCGCCGTACGACCCTGATGGCGCTGCTCGCCGTCTTCGGCCTCGGCCAGGTGGCGGGCGCGCTGGCGCCGACGTACGGCGTGCTGTTCGTCTCCCGGGTGGTGAGCGCGCTGGCCTGTGCCGGGTTCTGGGCGGTCGGCGCCGCGGTCGCCGTCTCGCTGGTCCCGGTGACCGCGCGGGCCCGTGCGATGGCCGTCATGGTCGGCGGGCTGAGCGTCGCCAACATCGCCGGTGTCCCGGCCGGCGCGCTGCTCGGGCAGCACGCGGGCTGGCGGTCGGCGTTCTGGGCGGTGGCCGTGCTGTCGGTGATCGGCCTGGTGGGAGTGATCGCGCTGGTGCCGCGTACGGCGGTGCCGACGGGTGACGACCGGCCGCAGCTCCGCCGTGAGCTGGCCATCTACAAGGACAAACAGGTCTGGCTCTCGCTGACCGCGACGGCGATGAACGGCGCCGCGGTCTTCGCGCTGTTCTCGTACCTCTCCCCGCTGCTGACCGACACCGCGGGGCTGGCGGAGAGCTGGGTGCCGACGGTGCTCGCGCTCTTCGGTGTCGGCGCGCTGATCGGTACGTTCGTCGGCGGCCGGGTCGCCGACGCGCATCTGTTCCCCACCCTGTTCACCGGAATCGCCGCGTCCACCGTCGTGCTGGCCGTGCTGGCGATCACCGCGCACAATCCGGTCGCCGCCGTCGCCCTCTCCCTGATGCTCGGCGTCACGGCGTTCACCACCGCTCCGGCGCTGAACGCCCGGATGTTCAACGTCGCCAACGCCGCGCCGACGCTGGCCGGGGCGACCACCACCGCCGCCTTCAACGTCGGCAACACCCTCGGCCCCTGGCTGGGCGGCCTGGTCATCGCCGCGCACTGGGGCTACCGCTCGGTGGCAGGACTCGGCGCGGCGCTGGCCGCGGTGGCCGTGCTGACCACCTTCATCTCGTTCCGCCTCCAGCGGTCCACGCCGCGCTCCCGGATCATCGCCAAGTCGGCGCCTTCCGACAGCGCCTCCGTGCCCGCGGCCCGCTCCTCCGCTGAAGGCTCGGAGCAGCACGCGGGCTGACGTCCGACGCGCCGGGGCGGGCCGCCATCAGCCCGTCCCGGTGAAGCTCCACCGGGTCTGGCTGTAGGTCTCGCCCCGGCCGAAGCCGAAGGCCGTCTCCGGTGCGACCCGGTAGACGACGGCACGGCCGCCGCCCCCGACGAAGGCGCCGTCGCGGACCTCGAACCGCCAGTCGCCGCCGTATTTCGCGGCGTAGGCGTCGGCCAGCCGCCGCAGCGTCTCCTCGTCGCCGACCTGGACGGCTTCCCCCTCGACGACCACGTCGAGCCCGGCGTGCAGGTCGTTGCCGCCGGCTGTCGAAGTGGTCAGGACGCAGTGGGAGTTGGCGGCGATGTTGTGCGCCTTGCGTTCGGCGGGTCCGGTGCAGAAGTGCAGCGCGTCGTCCATCCAGACGGCGATCAGCGGGGTGACGTGCGGGCGCCCTTCCGGCCTGAGGGTGGCGAGCCAGAAGACCTCCGCCTCGGTGAGCCCGCCGACCGCCGCCGTCCATGCGGTGGGGGTGGCGCCGTCGCTGCTGTAGCGCGTGTCGAGGGTGGTGGACGGCTCCCTCACCGGTACGTCCCTGGCCGGCATGACGGTCTCCTTTCGGCGCGGCGCGTGGTCAGGGCCATGGTGCGGGTGCCGCCCGCCGGACCCCGCCCCCGACGCGCCGCCCGCCGCCCGTACGGGCGCGCCACGACACCGTCAGCGTTCGCTCCCCTCTCCGGGCGGCCCGCCGCGCCCGTCGGCGCCGAATTCGGCGAGCACGTCCCGGGTGTGCTCGCCCAGTGCGGGCACCGAGCCCATGCGCGCCTCGACGTCCGCGAAGTTGATGGGCGGCAGCACCGCGTCGATGGGGCCGACCGGCGTGTCGACGGCCCGCCACCGGTCGCGGGCGGCCAGCTGCGGATGGCCGGCCAGACCGTGGACGGTGTGCAGCGCGGCGTTGGTGATGCCCGCCGCATCGAGTGCGCTGACCAGTTCCGCGGTGGGCAGCCCGGCCGTCACCTCGGCGATCACCGCGTCCACGGTCGCGCGGTGGCGGCAGCGGGCGACGTTGGTGGCGTAGTCGGGGGCTTCGGCCAGGTCGGGGCGGCCGAGCACGTCACGCGCCAACTGCCGCCACTGGCGGTCGTTCTGGACGCCGATCAGGAGGTCGGGGCCGTCCGCCGTGGGGTAGGCGTCGTAGGGGACGATCGCCGGGTGGCCCAGTGCGGCGCGCGGCGGGGGCGTTCCGGTGTGCAGGGTGGTGTAGAGCGGGTGTCCCATCCATTCGGTCACCGCGTCGAACATCGAGATCTCCAGGTGGGCGCCGCCGGCGCCGCGTTCCCTGCGCAGCAGGGCGGCCAGGACGGCGGAGAAGGCGTACATGCCGGCGCCGATGTCGGCCACCGGGATGCCCGTCTTGGCCGGGGACGCGGCGGTTCCGGTGACCGATGCCAGGCCGGTCTCGCCCTGGATGAGCAGGTCGTAGGCGCGCCGGTCGCGGTAGGGGCCCGAGCCGCCGTAGCCGGACATCTCCACGGCGATCAGGTCAGGGTGCGCGGCGCACAGGGCCTCGGCGCCGAAGCCCAGGCGCGCGGCGGCGCCGGGGGCGAGGTTCTGGACGAACACGTCGGCGTGCGCGACGAGTTCGGCGAGCGCCGCGCGCCCCTCGTCCGTCTTCAGGTCGATGGCGACGGATTCCTTGCCGCGGTTGAGCCAGACGAAGTGCGAGGCCATGCCGCGCACCGCCTCGTCGTAGCCGCGGGCGAAGTCACCGCCGTCCGGCCTTTCGATCTTGATGACCCGGGCGCCCAGGTCCGCGAGGTGACGGGTGGCCAAGGGCGCGGCCACCGCCTGTTCCACGCTGACCACCACGATGCCGTCCAGCGCGTGCATGGCTCCTCCAGAGGGTGCGGTAGGGGTGCGGCGGGTGCGCTCAGTAGGACCGGGGCAGGCCCATGACGTGCTGGGATACGTAGTTGAGCACCATTTCCTGGCTGATCGGGGCGAGGCGCATCAGCCGCGACTCACGGAAGTACCGTTCGACGTGGTACTCCTTCGCGTACCCCATGCCGCCGAGGGTCTGCACGGCACGGTCCGCTGCCTGGTAACCGGCGTCGGCGCACAGCCATTTGGCCATGTTGGCCTCGCGTCCGCAGCTCAGTCCGCGGTCGTAGCGCCAGGCCGCGTTCCTGGCCATCAGGCGGGCGGCATCGAGCCTGGTCAGGGCCTCGGCGAGGGGGAAGGCGATGCCCTGGTTCTGTCCGATGGGGCGGTCGAAGACGACGCGGTCGTTGGCGTAGCGGGTGGCGGCGTCCAGCGCGGCGCGGCCGATGCCCAGGGCTTCGTGGGCGAGCAGGATGCGCTCGGGATTCAGGCCGTCCAGGAGGTAGCGGAAGCCCTTGCCCTCCTCGCCGATCCGGGCGCTCGCCGGTACCCGCAGGCCGTCGATGAAGATCTCGTTGGAGGCGACGGCGTTGCGGCCCATCTTGGGGATCGGGCGGATGTCCATGGCCGTGCGGTCGACGTCGGCGAGGAAGACGGAGATGCCGTCGGTCGGTTTGCCGACCTCGGCGCGCGGGGTGGTGCGGGCCAGCAGCACCATCTTCTGCGCGTCGCCCGCCTTGGTGATCCAGATCTTGCGGCCGTCGATGACGTAGTCGTCGCCGTCGCGGCGGGCGAAGGTGGAGATGCGGGTGGTGTCGGTGCCCGCGTCGGGTTCGGTGACGCCGAAGCAGACGTGCAGGTCTCCCGTGGCGGCCTGCGGCAGCACCTCGCGGCGCAGTGCCTCGCTGCCGTGCCTGGCGAGGACGTTGAGGCCGAAGATGGTCAGGTGCATGGTGCTGCACCCGTTCATTCCGGCACCGGACGCGGCCACCTCCTCCAGCAGCAGGGCCGCCTCCAGGACGCCCAGACCACCGCCCCCGTACTCCTCGGGTATGGCGATGCCCAGCCAGCCCGCCTTCGCGAAGGCGTCGTAGAACTCCCAGGGGAACGCGCCCCGTTGGTCCTGGTCGGCCCAGTATGCGGGGCTGAAGGACCGCGCCAGGTCGCGTACGCCGGCCTGGATGTCCCGCTGCTGCTCGGTCGGTTCGAAGTCCATCGTGCTGCCGCTCCTTGCTCGTTCGCCGGCCGGGGCGCGGTGGCGGACCGGGGGCGACGTGCGCCCCTGTACCCGCTTGAGACCCGCACACGCGCCACCCCTGAGTCCTATATGCGATCCATGGTGCGTACATGCGAATTCAGCCGAACCTATTCCTACCCCCAGGGGCGGTCAAGAGGCCGGAAACGGCCACCGGCGCCAAGCAGTAGAGTCCGTATATACGAACGCACAGGGAGCAGCAGTGCCGGAGACCCACGCCAAGGCCCACCGAACCGTCAGCCGCGTGACGGACATCCTCGAAACCGTCGCCCAGCGGCCCGGCGTCCGGATGCATGAACTCGCCACCGCGCTCGACGCCCCGAAATCCTCGGTGTTCGGGCTGGTCAAGGGCCTGGTCTCGGCGGGGTACCTGATCGAGGACCAGGGGCTCTACCACCTCGGCCCCGCGCTGGGGAACCTGCTGCTCCTGCCGGCGCCGGACGTGGCGGCGGCGGCCGGGCCCGGCCTGGAAGCCCTGCGGGACGCCTTCGACGAGACGGCCATGGTCGGCATCGCGGTCGGCGACTCCCTGGTCTACCTCGCAGCTGCCGAGTCCCGGCAGCTGATCCGCTACTCGGCGCCGATCCGCACCCGCCGCCCGCTCTACCCGCCGAGCGCGGGCAAGGTCGTACTGGCCTTCAGGTCACCCCGCCGCCGTGACGCCTATCTGGAGAACGCGATCACCGACCGGCAGGAACTCCGGGCGGCCCGCGAGGAGTTGGCGACCGTACGGTCCGAAGGTGTCGCCTTCAACCGGGGGGAGACCCTGCCCGACGTGAGCGCGGCGGCCCGTCCGATCCTGACGAACGGCGAGGTCCGCGGGGTCATCGCGGTGGCAGGGCCCACCGCCCGCATCACCCCGCGGCTGCCCGAGATCGCCGACGCGCTGAGCGGGGCGACGGCCGATGCGGCCGGGCGACTCGGCCTCCAGCGGTAGGCGGGCACACACAACACCCCACGGGGCGGCGCCGGTTCACCCCGCGGGGCGGCGCCGGTTCACCCCACGGGACGGCGCCGGGCACACTCCGGCCACGGCGGCGCTCCGGTCACGTCCGCACGCCGGTCCCGTCCGCACGCCGGAACCGTCACCACGGCTCCGCGTCCGGGTGCACCCGGAGCAGGAACTGCAGATCCAGCGCGCGCGGCGGCTCACGCCAGGTGGAGCCGAGGAGGCCGTCCAGGACGGCGAGCCGCTGATAGAGCGTGTTGACGTGGACGCCGAGCGACTTGGCCGCGGGCGCGGCGCGGCAGCCGTGGTCGAGGTAGGTCTTGAGCGTGGCGAGCATCGGCATGCTGCGGCGTTCCTGCTCCCGGACCACGTCACCCAGCAACGCGTCGAACTGCGCCTGGAGTTCGGCGCGCCCGGCGTGGCTGAGCAGCACGCGGTAGATGCCGAGCCGGGCGGCCGTGGCGGCGACGCCGGTACGGCCGAGGGTCCGCAACGCGTCCACGGTGCGCACCGCTTCGCGGTAGCAGCGGTGGAGATCGGCGGGGCCCGTGGTGGGTCCGGCGACGCCGATGGTGGCCGACGGGGGCGTGCCGCCTGCGCCCCAGGCCCGTACGAGCTGCTCGGGGTCGCGCGCGGGCACGACCGCGACCAGCCGTGCGCCGTCCGCCGCGACGATCGTGCCGGCGGGCGGGCCGAGCGCGGCGAGTTCCCGGCGCGCCCGCCGCTGGGGTTCTCCCGGTTGCCCCTGACCGGGCTCGGCCGACACGAGGCAGTACCCGGCCGACGGGTCGAGTCCCGCGTTGCGCATGCGCTGGCGCAGCACCGCCGGGTCCGGCTCGGGGCGGTGGAGCAGGTCGAGCAGCAGCGCGTCCCGGGTCAGCCGGGTCGCCTCGGTGACCGCTCGCTCGCCGACGGCGGCGAGCGCGAGGGCCGGGGCGGCCCGTTCGAGGAGCGACCGGTCGGTTTCCGCGTCCTTACCGTCCAGGAGCACCAGCGCGCCCACCGTGACCTGCCGGGCGATCACCGCCGTGATCTGGACGGTCCCGCCGTCGGCCTGGACGGCACGGCAGGCGCCCCGCGGGTCGTTGACGAGCGCGGCCAGCACGGAGGGCAGTTCGGGCACCCGCGCGACGAGGTCGGCGGGCACGGCGTCGCCCGCGTCGACGAACCGCACCTCTCCGGTGGCCGCTGCCGCGATCTCGTCCACCAGCTCCTCGACGCCGCCGCCCCGCAGCACCACGGCGGTCAGTTGCTGCTCCCACGCCAACGCCCGCTCCAGCCGCGCGTTGACGGCGGTGAGCTGTTCCGCCGCCGTCTGGTGCCGCTCGATCGCCGCGGCGCTGTCGAGGGCGAGCGCCGCATGCGAGGCCAGCGCCGACAGCAAGGTGATCTCTTCCTCGGCGAAGTGGCTCTCCCTGCGCTTGCAGACGAACAGGGCCCCGAGCTGCCGGCCGCGCGCGGCGAGCGGCACGCCGAGCAGCGCGCGGAACCGCTCGGCGGTTGCGGTGGCGTCGAAGGAGTCGTGGGCGAAGGCGGGTTCCGTGGCGTAATCGCTGGTCCAGACCGGTGCGCCACGGTTCAGGACCGCGCCGAGCATCCCGGCGTCACGGGGCACGCGCAGGCCCCGCAGCTGCGGGGTCACGGCCCCGCTCGCCACCTCCATCACGAAGTCGTCGCCGTGCACCAGGCCGATGTAGGCGAGGTCCGCGCCCAGCAGCCTGCGGGCCTGCGCGGTGATCTCCTGGAGCAGTTCGTCGGGCTGGTGGAGGCCCGCCAGCCGCGCGGCGATGTCGTTGAGCGCGGCCAGCTCCGCCGCCCGTCGGCGCCGTTCGTCCAGCCGGGCCAGCAGCCGCAGGGCGGCGCCTGCCTGCCGCTCCGCCGCCACGGGGTCGGCGCCGCCCCGCACGAGGTCGTCGCCGTGGGCGCTGATCGTCTCGGCCGACGCTCCCGCCAGCAGCAGTTCGAGCCAGGACTCGGCCATCGCCACCCCTCCGCCCGCCGCCGAGATATATGTGCACAGCACACATTAGTCCGTCGGGATCCGGGCCGTTTTCTCCGTACCCGTCCCCCGGACTCGTCCCTAGCGTGAAGACATGACCGAAACCAAGGACGCGCCCCAGACCTCGATCGAACCGTCAGGCCGGTACGGAGACGTGAACGTCTTCCGGGCGGGCGAAGGCGGGCTGCCCACCCCGCCGGAGAACCTGTCCTCATCGGAGGAGCGACTGCTGCGCAAGCGGGAACTGACCGCCGCCTTCCGGCTGTTCGGCCGGTTCGGGTTCTCCGAGGGCGTCGCCGGGCACATCACGGCGCGCGACCCGGAGTTCCCCGACCACTTCTGGCTGAACCCCTTCGCGATGAGCTTCAACCGGATCAAGGTCTCCGACCTGCTCCTCGTCAATGAGCAAGGCGAAGTCGTCGAGGGCCGAGGACCGGTGAACATGGCCGGCTTCCACATCCACTCGTCGGTCCACCAGGCCAGGCCCGACGTGGTGGCAGCCGCTCACGCGCACTCCCTGTACGGCAAGGCGTTCTCCTCGCTCGGCATGCGGCTCGACCCGATCACGCAGGACGCGACGGCCTTCTACCAGGACCACGGCCTCTACACCGAATACGGCGGCCCGGCAGGCTACCGGGAGGAGGGCACCCGCATCGCCGAGGCCGTCGGCGACGCCAAGGCCGCCGTCCTCCAGAACCACGGCCTGATCACCGTGGGGCACAGCGTGGGCGAGGCGGCATGGTGGTTCATCACCATGGAGCGCTCCTGTCAGGCCCAGCTCGTCGCCATGGCCGCGGGCAAGCCGATCAGCATCGACCACGAGACGGCTGAGTTCTCCCGCAAGGAAGTCGGCTCCCCGTATGCGGGCTGGCTCAGCTTCCGTCCCCTGTGGGACCAGATCACGGCGGAACAGCCCGACTTGTTCGACTGATCCACCCCGCCCCGGGCCGGGTCAGTCGGCCACGCCCGGGGCCCCGCCGGCCGGTGCCGGGCGGTGCTTGGGGCGGCGCAGCCCGGCGTCCGTCAGGCGGCGCAGCAGTTCCTTGCTGCCGACCTCCACCGCGCCGGCCCGCACCGCGTCGCCGTAGCGCTCGCCCGGCAGGTCGTAGTGATCGCGCTCGAAGGCCCTGCGGGGCGCGCCTATGCCGTCCGCGAAGCGGTGCAGCTCGTCGAACGAGACGTCGCTGACGACGTGCGACCACATGCGGCCGTGGCCCGGCCAGGTGGGCGGGTCGATGTAGATCGCCACGTCACCGCTCCCCGCTGCCGTCGGACACTGCCGCGCCACCCGCCGACGCCGCTCCGGAAGTGGCCACCTCACCGCTCCGACGGCTTGCCGAGCCCGCCGACGCGGGACACCGTCACGGCCGTCTTCGGGCAGACCCAGTGCGGATCGGGCCCCAACTCCGGCTCCACGTCGAGCGCGTGCGGATCGCCGGTCTCCGTGCACACCGGGCACAGCGGCCAGCGGCCGTACCGCTCCAGCAGGGCGTCCTGCACGTCCTGCGCCACCAGACCGGCGACGAACTCCACGCCTGCAGGCCACTGCTCCACCCACCATCTGCGGTGGACGACGGCGTCCTCGACCAGCGAGACGATGTCCGCGTCGGCGACCTCGTCGGCCATCAGATCGGCGAGCACCAGCGCCCGCGCGGCATGCAATGCCTGTTCCAGCTCCATGCCACCCATTCTCTCGCGGACCACCGACAGCCTTCCGCGGTTGTCCACAGGCCGTGACCTGCGGCCCGGGTTTTCCACAGGCCGGGAGTCGAGGTATTGACGCGACCAGCCGATGAAATTACTTTTCAGTTGTGAGCAGCAGCCTGAAGGAAACTTTCAAGGACGCGGCCGTCGAGACCCGACCGGCCCCGACCCCACCCGCCCCTGCGGCGCTGGCCGCCAAGGTCCGCACCCTCGGCCCTTCGATGACGCGTTCCATGCAGCGGGTCGCCGAGGCCGTCGCCGACGACCCGGCGGGCTGCGCCGCCCTCACCGTCACCGGCCTGGCGGAACGTACGGGCACCAGCGAGGCGACGGTCGTCCGCACCTCCCGTCTGCTGGGCTACCCCGGCTACCGCGACCTGCGCCTCGCCCTCGCCGCGCTGGCCGCGCAGCAGGAGGCCGGCGGCGCCCCGGCCGTCACCGCCGACATAGCGGTCGACGACACCCTCACCGACGTCGTCGCGAAGCTGGCACAGGAAGAGCAGCAGTGCCTGGCGGACACCGCGGCGGGGCTCGACGTCACCCAGCTCGAAGCGGCCGTCGCCGCGCTGGTCTCGGCCCGCCGCATCGATGTGTACGGCATAGGGGCGTCGAATCTGGTCGGCCAGGATCTGGTCCAGAAGCTGCTGCGCATCGGCCTGATCGCGCACGCCCCCGCGGACCCGCACCTCGCGGTGACGAACGCCGTACAGATGCGGGCCGGTGATGTGGCCCTCGCGATCACCCACTCCGGCCGGACCACCGACGTCATAGAGCCGCTGCGGGTCGCCTTCGACCACGGCGCGACGACCATCGCGATCACCGGCCGCCCGGACGGCGAGATCGCGTCCTACGCCGACCACATCCTGACGACGTCCACGGCCCGCGAAAGCGAGCTGCGACCCGCCGCCATGTCGTCCCGTACCAGCCAACTCCTCGTCGTCGACTGCCTGTTCATAGGGGTCGCACAGCGCACCTACGACATCGCGGCCCCCGCCCTGTCCGCCTCCTACGAAGCGCTGGCGCACCGCCACTCCCCCCGCACCCACCGCTGACCACCATCGCCCCCAGGCACCACAACTCCCCTCCCCTCCCTCCCCTCCCCTTCAGCACGCCCCTCACAGCACGTCGTACAGGTCCGTCCGTACGAGCCGGAAAGAGCCGCCCCCATGACTTCCACCGACGACCACACCCGTCTGCGGGCCCAGTTGGACACCCTCACCACAGAGGCGTTCCGCCCCGAGCTGGCCGAGATAGACCGGCGATCCACCCTGGAGATCGCCCGGACGATGAACGACGAGGACGCCACCGTCCCGGCAGCCGTCGCCACGCAGTTGCCGCGGATAGCCGCCGCCATAGACGGCATCGCCGCACGGATGGCCGAAGGCGGCCGGCTGATCTACGCCGGCGCGGGGACGGCAGGGCGGCTGGGTGTGCTGGACGCCAGCGAATGCCCGCCGACGTTCAACACCGATCCCACCGAAGTGCTCGGCCTGATCGCCGGCGGCCCGTCCGCGATGGTCACCGCCGTCGAGGGCGCCGAGGACAGCGCCGCGCTGGCCGCCGACGACCTGACCGCACTCGGCCTGACCGCCGATGACACCGTCGTCGGCATCTCCGCGTCGGGCCGCACCCCGTACGCGGTCGGCGCCGTCGAGCACGCCCGTGCCCTGGGCGCGCTGACCGTCGGCCTGTCCTGCAACGCCGGTTCGGCACTCGCCGCGGCGGCCGAGCACGGCATCGAGGTCGTCGTCGGCCCGGAGCTGCTGACCGGCTCCACCCGCCTCAAAGCAGGCACGGCGCAGAAGCTCGTGCTCAACATGCTCTCGACGATCACCATGATCCGGCTCGGCAAGACCTACGGAAACCTCATGGTCGACGTCCGGGCGTCCAACGAGAAGCTCCAGGCCCGTTCGCGGCGCATCGTCGCGCTCGCCACGGGCGCGTCCGACGAGGAGATAGAGACCGCGCTCGCCGCTTCGGACGGCGAGGTGAAGAACGCCATCCTCATGATCGTCGGCGGCACCGACGCCCCGACCACGGCCCGTCTCCTGGACGCCTCGCACGGCCACCTCCGCGCCGCCCTGGAAGCCACCCGCAAACCCTGACCCGACCGCCCCCACCGCTGCCACCCCCACCCCCACCGCACCACCCTCCTCGTTGTCCGCACAGCAAGGCACCGCACATGTCCGAAGACAAGAACCGCGCCACCGCCGCCGCGATCCTCCCTCTCGTCGGCGGCGCCAGGAACGTCACTTCCATCGCCCACTGCATGACCCGGCTCCGCCTCGGCGTCCAGGACCGTTCGCTGGTCCAGGACGACGCGCTCAAGGCGCTGCCCGCGGTCATGGGAGTGGTCGAGGACGACACGTACCAGATCGTGCTGGGCCCGGGAGCGGTCGCCCGCGTCACCCCGGAATTCGAGCGCCTCGTCGAGGAAAACCGCGCGACCGGCACCACCACCGACGCCACCACCGCAGCCGCAGCCGACACCACCGGGGCCCCAACTGCCCCCCGCCCCACCCCGGCCCAGGCTCCGACCCCGGCCCCGACCCCGCCCCTGGAAGCGTCCCCCACCACCGCCGAAGACCTCGCCGCCCAGGGTGCCGCGCTCAAGGCCCGCCAGAAGGCGAAGAACGCCACCCCGGTCAAACTGTTCCTGCGCCGGGTCGCGAACATCTTCGTCCCGCTGATCCCCGCCCTGATCGGCTGCGGCATCATCGCGGGCATCAACGGCCTGCTGATGAACCTCGGTTGGCTCCCGTCGCTGGTCCCCGCGCTGGCCGCGATGGCCTCCGGCTTCATGTCGCTGATCGCCGTCTTCGTCGGCTACAACACCGCCAAGGAGTTCGGCGGCACCCCCGTCATCGGCGGGGCGGTCGCCGCGGTCATCGTCTTCCCCGGCGTCGCGGACATCACCGCGTTCGGCCAGAAGCTCTCCCCCGGCCAGGGCGGTGTGCTGGGCGCCCTGGCCGCCGCGCTGCTCGCGGTCCAGGTGGAGAAGTGGTGCCGCAAGGCCGTACCGGAGGCGCTGGACGTCCTGCTCACGCCGACCCTCACGATCCTGGTGACGGGCCTGGTCACCCTCTTCGGCCTGATGTACGCGGCGGGCGAGGTCTCCACCGCGATCGGCACGCTCGCCAACTGGCTGCTGGCACACGGCGGCGCGTTCGCCGGCTTCGTCCTCGGCGGCCTCTTCCTCCCCCTCGTGATGCTGGGCCTGCACCAAGCCCTCATCCCCATCCACACCACCCTCATCGAACAGCAGGGCTACACCGTCCTGTTGCCCATCCTCGCCATGGCGGGCGCGGGCCAGGTCGGCGCGGCCATCGCCGTCTACCTCCGGCTGCCGCGCAACGGCTCGATCCGCACCACCATCAAGTCCGCGCTCCCGGCCGGTTTCCTGGGCGTCGGCGAACCGCTGATCTACGGCGTCTCACTGCCCCTCGGCCGCCCCTTCATCACCGCCTGCGTCGGCGGCGCGTTCGGCGGCGGCTTCATCGGCCTCTTCAACCAACTCGGCGACACCGTCGGCTCCACCGCCATCGGCCCCTCGGGCTGGGCCCTGTTCCCTCTGGTCAAGGGCAACCAAGGCATCGCCACCACCCTCGTCATCTACGCAATCGGCCTGGCCGTCGGCTACCTCACCGGTTTCCTCGCCACCTACTTCTTCGGCTTCAGCAAGCAAATGCGCACGGAATTGAACGCAGAAACCCTCAAGGAGACCGCCGTCGCCACACCGGCGGCACAGGCGCCCACGCCGCACCCGGCAGCATCCGCGACTCCGGCCGCATCAGGCGCCGGAAACAGCGGAATCGACATGGTGGGCCGGTAGGAACGCGGGGAAGAACACGCAACACACCCCCCGTTGCGGGCGGCACACGGTCGGCCGGGCCCACCGTGTGCCGCCGGAAACGCGGTGGAGCCGGGCCGAGCGCGCTGGCTAGGCTCGCGAGATGAGTACTCGTACCTTCCGTATCACCGTCCGCGGTGTCTTCGACGGGCTCGGCACCGATCAGCGGGCCGAGCTGCTGTCCCGTGCCGCGGAGCACGACATCCTGCACGCGGCCTTCACCCCTGAGGGAAGCCTCAGCTACGACCTGGCCGCGCGCCCGGCCTTCACCTTCCGCTTCCTCGACTCGGGAGAGGAGGAAGCGGACATCCTGGAGGCGACCGAACGCGCCGAAGACGCGGCGAAGGCGTGGCTGGCCGAACGCGGCTACGGCCACAAGAACCTCAGGAGCAACGCCGAGGACCTCTCCCAGGCACCCCTGGGCAAACGGCAGCGCCGCGCCGCAGCCCAGAAGAACGCCTGATGCTCTGAACCCCGACATCCGGCGCCGGCCCGGACGACCCCGGTGAAGCGGCCGAACAGGTCGCCGCCGAGGTCTTCGCCGTCCCCAGTGGAGCAAAGATCTCACCCCGCATCAGCGTCGTCCCGCAGAGTCCAGCCCTGACGCCAACTGCCGCGCCGGGCAAGGGATTCGCCACCCCGCCTCCACGACGATCACCGCGATCACCGCGATCACCGCGATCACCGCGATCCGCAGCAGGCTTCCCGGCCACCGGCACCGGGCCACGACGGCACCGACGCCGCCATCCCCACCCCACCCCCTGTGACACGCCCCACACCAAAACCCGTCAAAAGTTAGGCAAGCCTAAGCTAACTTAATCTTGGATCGCTTCCCGCGAGCCGGCCCCAAGGGGCACCCCCGCCAAGGAGATTGACGCCGCATGTCTTCACTGACCCCCCGCATCCGCCGGATCGCCGCCACGGCCGCGGCCGTCGCCGCGGGCAGCACGCTGACCATGACCGGCGCCGCGCACGCCGCCCCCGCGGCCGGGCCCGCCCCCGTGGCCGCCCACTCCGGCAAGGCCACGCACTCCGGCAAGGCCGTCACGGCCGCTCCCCTGGCGAAGGGTCTCTACCAGTCCGCGTACTCGGACCGGAACCACGTCCTCTGGGCCACCGCCTCGGTAGGCCGCCCGCCGGTCACCAACTCCGCGCTGGTGAAGGTCAACCCGCACTCGATGAAGGTGAAGGCGACCTACACCCCGCCGGTCACGGACGCGGCCACCGGCGCCGTCGAAGCGGTCTACGGAGTCGCCGTGGACGACAAGCACAACACCGTCTGGACGACCAACACCCGCAACAACTCCGTCGCCGTCTACAGCCAGCGCACCGGCAAGCACCTCGCCACGCTCCCCGGCGTGAACCACGCCCGCGAGGTCGTCGTGGACGAGCGGCACAACACCGCGTGGGCCAGCGGCTTCGGCGACGGCTCGCTCGTCGCCTTCGACACCCGCACGTACAAGGAGAAGAAGCGCGTCACGGTCGAGGGCGCGGGCCCCGCCGGCCTCGCCGTCAACGAGCGCACCGGCACCGCCTACGCCACCGACCTGAACGGCAACCAGATCATCGAGGCGTCCACCCGCACCAAGACCCCGCGCCTCATCCCCACGGGCGAAGGCCCCATCTCGATCGCCCTGTCCCGCGACGGCCGCACCGCCTACACCGCCGACCAGAAGGCCGGCTCCCTCTCGGTGGTCGACCTGCGCAAGGGCGCCGTCACCAAGTCCGTGCCCACCGGCGACGGCACCCTCGCCGTCGCCAGCGACCCGCGCTCCCGCACCGTCCTGGTCGCCAACCGCACCGCCGCCACCGTCTCCCTCATCGACCCCCGCAAGGGCTCCGTCGTCAAGACCGTGACCACCGGCGCCAACCCCAACCACATCGAGATCGCCCACGGCACCGCCTACGTCGTCGACAAGTCCAACGCCGGCCCCCAGGGCGAGGACCAGCTCAACCGCATCCGCGTCAAGCGCTGACCACCACCCCACCCCCCACAGGCCCCCGGGGCACCCGCCGCACGCGACGGCGGGCGCCCCGGGGGCCACACCGCGTCCGCACCCCCGCCACCGCCCGGCCACCCGGCCGCCCGACCACCCGCACCCATCTCGTTCCGTGATCGCTCCCGACGCGAACTGCCTGTTGGTCCCACCCCCGTTCCCCGGTGAACTGATACCGGCCACCGCGCCTCCCCCGGAGAGCAAACACCGCAGGCCACCGCACCACCGGACCAAGGAGCGATCACCATGCCCCACGCCCACGTCAACGGCACCGAACTGCACTACGAGGACCACGGCACCGGCCCCGCCGCCCTGTTCCTGCACGGCTGGGGCACCAGCGGACGCGCCTGGGACGCCCAGGTGGCCGCCCTCGCCCCCGACCACCGCGTGGTCACCGTCGACTGGCGCGGCTGCGGCCTCTCCGCCCGCCCCGCCACCGGCAACACCGCCGAGGCCAACGTCGCCGACATCCTGGCCCTCATCGACACCCTGTCCCTGGACCGCCCCGTACTCGTCGGCAGCTCGATAGGCGCCGCCTTCGCCCTGGAGGCCGCCTTCCGCGCCCCCGACCGCATCGCCGGGGTCGTCTCGGTCGGCGGCCCGGGTTACTGGAACACGGTCTCCCCGGAGAAGGCCGCCCAGGTAGCCGAACTGCGCACGTCACTCGTCACCGACCGCGCCGCGACCGTCGCCGCCTGGGTTCCCACCTGGTACGGCCCCGACACCTCCCCCGCCCTGATCGACCAGACCATCCGCCAGGTCCTGGATTCGAGCGTCTTCCTGCCCGAGCTGTTCGCCGACGGAGCCCCGCGCGACCCGCGCGCCTTCCTCGGCGAACTCCCCGTCCCCGTCCACTACCTGCACGGCGACCTCGACCTCATCCCGGCCGAGGTCTCCCGCACCCTCGCCGGCCTCACCCCGCACGGCGAGTTCCACCTCTTCGAGAACACCGGCCACATGCCGCACCAGGAGCGCCCGGTCGCATTCACCGCACGACTCCGCACCGCCCTGCACCGGATGACCGCGCCGACGCACCCCACGACGGCCCCCGCCTCCTAGGCGGACACCGCGAGCCGCAATCAGCCGCCACGCCTCGCACTCAGGGCAGCCTGCTCGCCTGATTCAACTCCGCGACCCTGCCACGGAGTTCCTCACGCGGCATCGCGGCCCGGACCGAGTCCGGCGGGCAGTCCCACTCACGCCCGCCCCCAGGAGGCCGCAACTGCACATACGGCCCCTCGCGCCCCATCACCCGGCCGACCCGCCCGTCCCGCGCGTCCACGACGTACCGCCCGCACTCGACACCCGTCACGGCCGGCACCCTTCCAGCACCTCCACCAGCCGGCGCGCCGTGGCGAGATTGCACCGCCCGAGTTCGATCAACGGCTGCGGGTCGGCCATCACGCACGAGATCCGGTCCACCCGCAACGACGGCAGCGCCACGCCCAGTTCCCGCAACGTCTCGTCCACGACCCGCACGATCTCCTCGGCCTCCCCCAGCCGCTCCGCCGCCGGCCGACGCCGCTCACTCATCGCCATCGCCATACCACCTTCCACGCTCAGTAGTGATGTTCTTCACACAGCGTGGCCGGACTCGGCTAGCCTGAAAAGTGGCGCAGATCCAACACATCCGGCTGGCTGACCAGGAGTTCTCATGCCCGGACCGAAGCGTCTCGACCCGTCGTCATCACCTCGCGCGATGCTCGGCGCCGAGTTACGACACCAACGCGAGAAGGCCAACCTGTCGCAGGACGAACTGGGCGCCGCTCTCTTCGTCAGCGGCTCGTTCATCGGCCAGCTGGAGGCCGGTACCCGCCGGATGCTCCCCGAGTACGCCGCCCGCATAGACGAAATCCTCGGCACGGACGGCTACTTCACCCGCAACTGCGAAGCGGCCACGAAGTCGAAGTACCCGGACCATTTCGCGGAAGCGGCCGAGGCGGAGACACTCGCCTCAACCATCAAGGAGTACGCCCCGCAGCTGATCCCTGGACTTCTACAGGCAGAGGCTTATGCACGTGCTGTCTTCCGGGCGTACCAGCCGACGGCGCAAGAGGCGGACATCGACGAGTTGTCGACCGCGCGACTCGAACGTGCCCGACTCCTCGAAAACCCAACATCGCCACTGTTTTGGTGCGTACTTGACGAAGCCGTTCTGCGTCGGATCATCGGCGGGGCCCAGGTAATGGCGGAGGCGCTGCGCCATATCGCGATGTTGGCCAAGGGGCACCGGATCATCTTGCAGGTGCTGCCGTTCGACGCCGGGGCCCACGCGTCGCTTGGTGGCCCGGTGAAGCTGATGAGCTTCCCTGACGCGCCAACACTGGCCTATGTCGAAGGGCTTGGCATTGGACAGTTGTTGGACGATCCAGCCACCGTCGCACGAAACGAACTGACCTACGATCTGATCGGGGCCAGCGCATTGTCACCGGAAGCGTCTCTGGCCCTGATCGAGTCAGTGGCGGAGGAATACACCCGTGACCAGTGAATACGACCTGAGCGCTGCATATTGGCGCAAGTCCAGCTACAGCGCCGGTGATGGCGGTAACTGCCTGGAGGTAGCGCAGGACTTCCCCGGCGCCGCCTCCTGGCGCAAGTCCACCTACAGCGGCGGCAGCGGCGGCAACTGCCTGGAGGTCAACGACAACGCCCTCCCCGGTCTCGTCCCCGTACGGGACTCCAAGCGGCCTTCCGGCCCGGCGCTCGTGTTCCGGGCGGCGGCCTGGTCCGAGTTCGTGACGGGCCTCAACAGCGGTTCGCTGCACGGCGCCTGAGACACAAAAGCCCGGGGCCCGGGGCTCATCACCCGAGCCCCGGGCCCCAGGCCGTCGGCTGGGACCGCTGTGCGTCAGATCGGCAGGTCCCAGCCGGGCCCGTCCTCGGTGCCGAGCCACACTCGCTGACCGGCGGCCGAGACCGTGATGCCGAATCCCTCCTGGTGGGGTTCGCCGGCGGCCTGCCAGCGCTGCACCGCCCGCTCGACCCGGTCCCACAGGCGGACGGGCCCGCGCTGCACAACGGTCCACCCGCCGTTGGGGTTGGGTGCCGTCCGGGCCTGCGAACCGGTGGACACGTCCCAGAGGATCTGCTCCGCCCCCCTCCCCATACGTTCGGCCGAAGGCGCCGCGAGCTGCGCGACCCACCCGCCGGTCCACGTGTCGAGCTTCGCAGGGTCGATCCGGCTCGGGCGTTCCTCTCCGGGCAGCAGGGCCAGCGTCGGGCGGGGCGGCCGGTCATGGGGCCTGGCGATCATGAAACTGGTGTAGCCGGGCAGGAACCGCCCTGTTGCCTCCCCGGGGCCGGTCACGTCGAGCAGCACCAGGGAGTTGGCGTAACTCCACCCGGACAGGGTGACCAGGATCTTTCCGCCCGGCTTCACCTGGTGCAGCCACGGGAGCGGGACGTACCGGACCGAGCAGGTGGCGATGAGCCGGTCGAACCACCTGCCGTCCGGGTCGCCGCGCAGCCCGTCACCGGTGATCAGCCGGGGCGCGAAACCGGCCACCTTGAGCGCCGCCGCCGCAGCCTCGCCCACCGCCGGGTCGTACTCGATGCTGGTGAGATTGGCGTCCCCGAGGCGGTGCGCGCCGAGGGCAGTCGAGTAGCCGGTTCCGGTGCCGATCTCCAGCACCTGGTGCCCGACCTCGGCGCCGAGCTGCTGCCACATGCGCAGCACCAGCGACGGCAGCGTGGACGACGACGACGGGGAACCGGTCACAGTCCCCTCGGTCACGTCGTCGGGCCTGATGCGGCCGTCGAGTTGGGTGATCAGCGTGTCGTCGGAGTAGACCCCCTCCAGCCATCCGGGCTTGCCCTCTCGGACAAGGCGGTAGCTGGTCGGGACGCTGCCTGCCACCGGCATGAAGTAGGACCCAGTGAACAGCTCGCGGGGAACCGTCCTGGCGGCGCTGCGCCACTCGGGTTCGGTGAGGGTGCCGTCCTCGGTGAGCCTGTCCGCCAGGGCGCTGCGAAGCTGAGCCGATGTGCTCACGTGTCGGGGCCTTTCTCCAGCTGGTCGGCGATGGTGTGGGCGATCGCTGCGGGGGTTTTTGCCGGCTGCCACGCCCACTGGCCGTTCGGATTGCACTCAAGGAAGTACCAGTCACCGGCGGTGGTTACGGCGAAGTCGAACGCGCCGTAGGTCAAACGGAGTTCGCCGAGGTAGGCGGCGACCGCGCAGGCGACCGGATCGGGCACCTCGACCGGTGTGCACGTCATCAGGTCTTGACGGTGACGCCAGTCGAGATCAGGGCTGTCGATCCGGACCCCGACCAGCCGGTCTCCTACGGCGGTCACCCGCACGTCGAACGCCTTGTCCACCTTGGCTTGGAACATGTGCGGGCAGACGGACACGGCATCGGTGATCTCGGCCCCGCGCACCTCCCGGACCCACACACTGTGCGGCCGGCCGTCCACCCGGTAGGGCGTGTTCCACAGCGGTTTGTAGACCACTCCGCCGGACTGGTGGACCGCGAACTGCCGTGCCTCGTGCGGGTCGTTGGTGACTACGGTGTCGGGCACCAGGAATCCGCAGCGTCGTGCGGTCGAAAGCTGTGCGGGCTTGAACTCGGCGGCCCGGTTGTTCCACGGGTGGTTGACGTAGTGCGCGCCCGGCAGTGACGCGAGGATGCCCCCCGTGCCCCACAGGGCTTGTTCTGCGGCGAACCGACGGTCCTGATCGCTCAACCCCGGCGGCCCCTCGTAGGGGGAGGGCCTACGCACCCAGACGGACCGAATCCGAGCGGTGTCAAGTTCCCGGCTTGCCGTGCGCAGCGTGCCCCGCTGGTCGCCCGTGCGGTACGTGGCCGTCAGCGAGGCACCCGTGTGCAGGTCGATGCCGGGGTCGAGACGGACAACGGGAACCCGGCGTTCGGCGAGCAGCCGCAACACCACATCCGCTGTCACGTCGTAGGAGTTGGTCAGTACCAGTACCGACCTGCTGTCGTCCATCAGCCGGAACTCTGGTCCTGGTCGTACGACTCGGTGCTGTCCGCGTCGGTCGCGCCGCCCGGACCGGCCCCGTCACCGGGGGTGGTCGTGGTGGGCGTCAGGCCGCTCGTGCTGGTGCCGTGGCTGCCCAGCTCAACCGTCCGGCCGTGCTCATCCACGGTCACCGCGATCTGCGTTTCGGGGTCGATCACAGGCGTGCATTTCGGAACCGTAGCGGTGGCCGCGTACGGCCCCATTCGTTGCGTGCCCCACGGTGCGGGCGTCTGCGTCATCTGTTCTGCGCCTCCGTCTCATGGCGGTGCCAACAGCTCAACAGCTCAACAAAATGGCCGGAGTTGTGCAATCCCACCCCGCCGACTCTTCCTGTCCAGGGTGGGAGTGGCCGGGGCCGTTGTGCCATCTGAAGACCGCGCGGGCGCCTGAGACACAAAAGCCCGGGGCCCGGGGCTCATCACCCGAGCCCCGGGCCCCGGACCGTCGGCCCATCGAGGGTCAGAGTGCCGGGCCCCGTAGCGCCTTCTCGTTCTGCATCCGCGTCAGGCGGCGCACGAAGAGGATCGCCAGCACCGCGGCCAGGATGTCGATGACATCGCTCGCCATGAGCCCGACGATCGACCTCTTGATCTCATCCAGTGTCTCGGCCTTCGCGTACCACTTGCTGGCGCCCCGTCCGAAGCACAGGTTCACGATCCACAGCGTCCACCACGCGTTGAGGAGCGCCATGGAGCGGGAGTTCTCGCCCGCGCTGGCCTTCCAGATGTCGATGGCGACCCGCCGCGGGAACCACAGGTTCACCACCGGCACGATCCAGCCCCAGATCGCCCAACCGCGCTTCTTCATGTGGTACTCGGGGGCGAAGACCTCGGCGTTCACGCGGGTCCTGTGGAACCAGACGATGAAGACCACAGCAGTCGCGACCATGCTCGCGGCCTGCAACTTCCCGGACAGCCCGAACAGCGTGTCCGCCCGGTCGACCTCCTCCGGGGTCAGGGAAAGGATGTCGCCGATGAGCCGGTTGGCCACGTCGTACGAGCGGCGGCCCTGCCACAGCGAGAACAGGTCGACGACGATGACGAGCCCGAGCAGGCTCATCACCGCCTTCGAGAGCCCGACGGGCGAGCGGAGAACGGCCTGCGGTCCGTGCGGAGCGAAATGCTCCGGGGACGGCTGTGGCGGCGGCGGTGCGACGGGCATGTGGGACATGCGAAATCCCCCGGTGGTGCTGGATCACTGTGCTGACACGTGCAGCGGGCCGCCTCTCCCCGAGGCGGCCCGCACACAGAGGGAACATACGTTCTCCATATATCCCCTGTCCATTCAAAAAGGGGCAGACCGGCCCGTCTCGGAGTGAACCAAACTTTCCGACAGAGGGCAGAGTTGAGGCACCCTCACAGCCGCGCCTACTTCTGCAAGGTGAGGATTTCGGCTCCGTCGTCGGTGATGGCGATCGTGTGCTCACTGTGTGCCGTCCGGCAGCCGGTCGCGCTGCGGAGCGTCCACCCGTCGGCGTCGGTGACGAGTTCAGCGGTGTCCGCCATGACCCACGGCTCCAGCGCGAGCAGCAGCCCGGGGCGCAGCTTGTACCCACGGCCGGGCCGTCCGGTGTTCGCAACGTGCGGGTCCTGGTGCATCGTTGACCCGATGCCATGACCTCCGAACTGGGTGTTGATCGGGTATCCCGCCTCACCGAGGACCGTGCCGATGGCATGGGAGAGGTCGCCGACGCGAGCCCCGGGCCCGGCGGCGGCGATCCCTGCGGCCAGCGCGCGTTCGGTCGCATCGATCATCGCGACGCTCTCCGCAGGCTTCGCGTCGCCCACGAGGAAGCTGATGGCGGCGTCCGCGGCGACTCCGCCCCGGGAGACGGCGAGGTCGAGGGTCAGCAGATCGCCGTCGGCGAGCGCGTAGTCGTAGGGCCGGCCGTGGAGTACGGCGTCGTTGACGGCCGTGCAGATGTAGTGGCCGAACGGGCCGCGGCCGAAGGACGGCGCGTAGTCGACGTAGCAGGACTGCGCCCCCGCCTCGACGATCATGGCCTTCGCCCACCGGTCGATGTCCAGCAGGTTCGTGCCGACCGCGCTACGGCTCTTCAGCGTCTGCAGGATGTCGGCGACCAGGGCGCCCGTGCCCTTCGCCCGAGCCAGCAGGGTGGGGTTCAGGATCTCGATCATGCGGCACCCTTCTCGTAACCAATAAATATACCGGTCAAACTATACCGGCCAAACTATACCGGTACTAGAATCGGGGCCATGGTCAGGTTGCCGCTCACTCCCGAAGAGGTCGAACGCGGACAGCGCCTCGGCGCCTTGCTACGTCGGGCCAGGGCAGAGCACTCGATGCTCGACATCGCGCTCGCCGCACACGTCTCACCGGAGACCCTCCGCAAGATCGAGTCGGGCCGCGTGGCCACCCCCGCCTTCCCGACCATCGCGGCGATCGCCGACGTACTCGGCCTCTCCCTCGATGCGGTGTGGGCCGAGATCAACCGACCCGAACATGGCGCCGGACCGACCGGCTCCGGTCACCACGCCCCTGAGCGCTTGGCCTCGTAGGC
This sequence comes from Streptomyces sp. NPDC050161, assembly GCF_044460025.1. Classification (NCBI taxonomy): domain Bacteria; kingdom Bacillati; phylum Actinomycetota; class Actinomycetes; order Kitasatosporales; family Streptomycetaceae; genus Streptomyces; species Streptomyces sp. NPDC050161. The sequence continues at coordinate 67,147 of NZ_JBITJM010000022.1, forward strand.
ACCGGGCCGGGGGCTCTGCGGGCTGCGGATCAGCCCCACACGTCCGAGTCGTCATCGTCGGACCCGGGCGCCGTGATCGCCGTTCGTCATGGCAAGCGACGCACAAAGGCCGAAGATGTTTCGCGGTATCCGGATTCGGATCACCCCGAGCGATCAATTGGCGCCGAATCAAAGGGAAATGGTCAGCGACGCTCGCAGACTTTCCGCACAGTACGCACGACGGATTCACGTACCGGTACGCGCGCCGGATGCGCTGCCGGCGAGTCGAGCAGACGAGGCCACCACGTGATGCACGGTCCTGTTTCGCTTCCCTGGTGCGCTTCGGGCAGCGTCCGCCGACAGCTGTCAGCTCGGGGTACCCAGGGGTGCTGCATGGGGGGGCGGGGTTTGCGGGGCATGGGGTACCACCATTCGAGCCAGGAGCATCGATTCTGCTTAGGCCACACGAAGGGCTTATCAAATCTCCCATGGAGAAGCGTGGAAGGGTACGGGCCCAACACCATCGCCATGAATGAGAGGCAGAAATGAAGCGCTGGAAAATCCCCGCCGTGGTAGCTGCTGTGCTCCTTGTCGCTGGTGGGGGAGCCGTTGTGGCCGCGCAGAGCAGCGTCTCGGACCAGCCCCCAAAGGGCCCCGCGCCAATGAGCCTTGACGGCTATCAGATCGTGCATCTGCCGAATGCGGCCGTTCCTAACGGTCAGCTCCGGTCCATTAGGTGCCCGGCTGGCAAGAAAGCTGTCGGAGGAGGTGTCAATTTGCAGGGAAACCGTCCCGTAATGGTTGACAGCAACCCCTTCTCGGACGGGTCCGGCTGGAGCGGAAGCGGTCGCCAAGATGGATTCGACACGATTGGCGTCAGTGTGACGGTGATCTGCGTGAATCCCTGACCTCATACCTGACTCGCCCCCAAAGATGCGAGAGGGCCGTGACGCTGACCGGGATGCGGCGATGACACCGCGAACCGAGCCCAACGCCGGTACGGGGCTTACGGGGCATGGGGGGCATGGGGGGCATGGGGGGCATTCGGAAGAATGACCGGGGGGCAATCGGGGTTCCGTCCGAGTGGCGGGTTGTGAGATCGATAAGCGTGAGCCGGCCAGTGTGCTGCATTCGCTGAACTCCCCTCGGCATCACGGTCTCTGCGGCCATTCCCATGCCAGCCCATGCGGGCCGCCCCTGTTCGTGACGGGGGAAGTACGGGTAATCGCTGTTCGGTCCGGGATCGAGTGCGTCTGCAGCCATTGCTGGCCCTTCCCGGAAACGTGGCCCTCGCGCGCCTGCCTCAGTTCCTCGGCGAACAACACTCCAGAGCTACTGAGCCTTTCCCACCTCAGGTTGAGGCGTGACGAAGGGCGGGGATGGTCTTCACGATGGCGGTGACTCGGTTGGTGCTACAGCGGAGTTTCCGCGAGAGGCGCCAGCCCTTCAGAGCGGCCATGGTTTGCTCGCCGAGGCAACGGGTCCGGGCGTGGGTGCTGTTGTGCCGACGTTGTCGCAGCTTGAGACGCAGGCCGCGGAAGGGCGCCCGGGTGGTGCCGCCGGCGCCTTGATACGCCTTGTCCGTCCAGCACTTCACCTCCGCGTCGCGGGGGGGGAGTCACCGGCAGCACCCATGTCGTGGCGAGCGCCGGGAACGGTGGGTGGGGCCGACAGCAGGCGATCTGCCGCATCGGCGATGACCTGCCACGCCGAGCCGGGCTCGTCGGAGATGGCGGCGCCGACCCGGTTGGGAGCTACAGGGGAGCTGCGCACCGGCCGGTGAGCGGTCGGTGCGGGCCTGGTCTACCGGTTCGCGGCTTCGCGAGAGGCGATCCGGTTCGTGCGACCGACCGCGCGGCCCACCGCGTTGCGCACCGCGAGGCCCGGCCGGGTGCGGGGCACCATGAGCCTGGAGAGCAGACCGACACGTCGCTGCCGCGGGCCTACCTCGCGGCGGAGCCGCGACTCGTAGGCGGCGAAGGCGCGGGCGTGATCACCGGGATGGGCGGCGAGCTCTTCTGCGAGGGCGTAAGCGCCCGCCATCGCCATGCTGGACCCGTCACCCAACAGGGCTGTCGCCGCCGCCGCGTCCCCGAGCAGTACGACCCGTCCGCGGGACCACGAGGGCACCCGGACGGTGGTCAGGGGGTCGAAGAACGGAGCCGGGTGGTCGAGGAACGCCGCCACGAGTTCCGGTGCCCGCCACCGCACGTCGGCGTAGGCGTCGGCCACGGTCTGCTTGTGAAGGGCGATGTTCTTGCGGTCGTGGGGCGCCGGCTGTGCGGCCCGGAAGGTGAAGATCGCGAGCGGAGTGGTCCGCGAGGGGTGGAGGACCAGCATCCGGTTCGGCACGGTCAGCATCGTCATCTCGGTCGGGTCCTCGATGGCGTCGGGTTCCAGCGGGACGGTCGCGCCGTACAGGCCCAGGTCGCTCGCGAACTGCCGCTCGGGTCCGAACACCAGGCGCCGTACGGTGGAGTGCATCCCGTCGGCACCGACCACCAAGTCGAAGCGCCGTGGCGCGGACCGCCGGAAGGTGACATCGACCCCGCCTTCGTCCTGGTCGAGAGCGGTGACCGTGTCGTCGAACAAGAACTCGGCCTCGGTCTGCGCCGACTGGTGGAGCACCTCGGACAGGTCGGCTCGGGTCACCTCGACCGTCGGCGCCTCGTCCGAGGTGAGCGGGAGTTGCAGGATTCGCCTGCCGCCGGGGTCGAGCAGGGTCAGCGACCGATTGCGGGTGGCGAGCCCGTGGAGCTGCGGGAGGATGCCCATGCGGTCGGCGACCGGGATCGCGGGCCCCTTCACGACGATCGCGCTACCACCGGAGCGCAGCTGCCGGGCGTGTTCGACGACCGTCGGCCGGTATCCATTCCGGGAGAGCCAGTACGCGAGTGCGGGCCCTGCGATTCCGGCGCCGACTATCAGCACCTCGGGCTTCTTCATGACGATGACCTCTCGGAGTGTCGATGACCAGGTTCGCGGCGAGTGCCGAGCCGGGGTTCAGGGAGCGGCGGCACGGGGCAGCGCCATCGGGTCAAGGTACGATCAATTTCGTACCTCATCAGGGAAGCACGCCCTTCAGGTACGATGCAAGTCATACCTGAAGGGGGTGCCGCGTGGCCGGGAGGAACCTGGTCGGCCCGGAGGCCGATGCGCTCGATCTGGGTGCGGTGTTCCGCGCCCTCGCCGACGAGCACCGTCGTTCGGTGTTGACGGAGTTGGCCGCCGACCGCAGCGACAGCGAGCGGGGCTGCAACTCGTTCGGTCTTCCGATCTCGAAGCAGACCCAGACCCACCATTTCCGGGTCCTGCGCGAGGCAGGTCTCATTGACGAGATCGACTACGGCAACCGCAAGGGCATCCGACTACGACGCGTGGACATCGAGAAGAGATTCCCCGGGCTGCTCACGCTCCTGGGTGCAGAGTCCCCAGGCGGTACTGCTCCTCGCTGAGTACAGCTGAGCACACCGGAGGGGAGTCCGAGTCGGCCCTGAGCCGCGAGCTCGGCCGAATCCAGCTCGCGCCCGGCTCGCAGGTAGCCGAGCACGACGCGGGCACGAAGGGGATCGGTGTCGCTTCGACCACCGTCCCGCGCTCGTGACCGGCGCCGAACTCTTCCGCACCCCCCTCACGTCCACACCCACTGAGATTTCCTCAACCTGCGTGCGGAGCAGGGCCGCTGGGGGGTGAGGGCGGGGACCGGGCGTGGAGAAGCTCCTGGTAGACGGGTGCGTGTCGAGTCCAAGCCATCCTGCCAGGAGCTTTCCGCATGCTTGTCCACCCAGCCGGGGTCGATCTGTCCACCTCCGCTCTGCGCTTCCTCGCCCGTGCGTTGACCGCACGTCGTCTTGCGCAAGGGACACGATGGCGCCGGATGGCCGCCGGACGGCAGGCGCTGCTCGTGCCGGCTCATCTGCGATGCGGCCATACCTACGCCCAGCTCGCCGCCGGATTCGGTGTGGGCACCACCACCACCTACCGGTACATCGCCGAGGCCGTCGACATCCTGGCCGCTCTGGCGCCAACCCTCGCCGAGGCGGTGAGGACAGCCTCCGGCAAGGCGTTCGTGATCCTGGACGGCACGTTGCTGCCGATCGACCGGATCGCCGCCGACCGACCCTTCTACTCCGGGAAACATAAGAAGCACGGCTGAACGTGCAGGTGATCGCCGACCCGGCAGGACGGCTGCTGTGGGCCTCGCCCGCGCTGCCGGGATCTGTCCACGACATCAAGGCCGCGCGAAGCCACGGCATCATCGGAGCCCTGGCGGGGGCCGGGTGGGTTGCTGGGCCGACAAGGGCTACCGGGGCGCCGACGGCACCGTGCGAGTTCCCTACTGGGGGCGCTGGGAGACTCTCTCCCCTGGTCAGCGGGCCGTCAACTGCTCACACGCGAAGATCCGTGCACTCGTCGAACAGGCCATGGCCACCCTCAAAACCTGGCGGCTCATGCGCAAACTGCGATGCTCTACCAGCCGTATCACCAGCCTCGTCCAGGCCGTCCTCACCCTGCACCTGACATGCACAAACTGAGGTTGGAAAAGGCTCACTGGTTCCGCGTGTCGGGAGACCCGGAGGGCAACGAATTCTGCGTCCTCGCGGGCCGCCGCCCCTGGCCGGGGGCCGCACACCGCGCGAGACCCGAGACCCGGGCGCCGAGATCCGGGCTTCGAGATCCGAGCTTCGAGCCCTGTTTTCAACGCACGGGAGGGGAAAGGGAATTCACCCACCCACCCGCCCAACTCCCGTACACACCAGCACCGATGACGGATTGTGTTCGGTTTGCCACAACCTGCCACGCCGGTCTAGCGTGCCCGGCACCAGACAAAAATCAACCCCGGCGGGTGCTACCAACACTCACGCCGGGGTCTGACCAACAAGATCGGAACAAGCGATCTCATGGCTACTGAAGACTCTAACGCCGTTACACCCCCGTCCGCACCCGCGCACCCCGGTCGCGTACATCCCTCGGCCCGCCCCGGCTACGGCAAACGCACCGCCCCGGGCCAACTTCCCCGCAGCGCCGACGACTTCACGCACCTCCCGCGCCGCGAAGCATCCATCGCCGGATACCTCGACCGGCTGCCGGACGGCGCCGACATCTCCGTGAAGACGCTGGCCAAGGTGCTGCCGGACTACGGCCAGTGCGCGCTGGGCACGGCACTGCGGCGGTTATCCGAGGCCGGGCACCTGCGCCGCATCACCGAACTCCGGGGCGGCAGCGGCAGCCCGCGCTGGGTGACCCGAACACACTTCTCCCGCACCCCGCGCCCGGACTCCTGGTGGGCCGCCCTCACCTCGGGCAATGTCCCCACCTCATCGGATGACGCCAGTACCTCCTCGGCTGACGTCCCCATCTCCTCGGGCAACGTCCCCACGGAACCGGCCGCCGTCCAAGCGCCACGCGTACCGACACCCCCGCGCGTACCGACACCCCCGCGCGAACCGACACCCCCGCGCGAACCGCAACCACCGCACGAACCGGAACCACCACCACCCCCACGTCCACACCACTCCCCACACACGGCGCACCCCCGCACCCCGGCCTACACGGCCCTCGCCGCCCTCGGCCGCACAGATCCCCGTATGACGCTCTCCGCCGCCGACTGCGCCGCCCTCGAACCGCTGGCCGCCGAGTGGCTGGCCCGGGGTGCGACGCCCGAGCACTTGGCCCAGGCGCTCACCGCGGGCCTGCCACCGGTCGTCCATCACCCCGCCAAGCTGGCCCACTCCCGCCTGACCACCAAACTCCCACCGGAGCCCCAACAAGCCCCGGAACCACCACAGTTCAACACCGGAACCCCACCCCGCCCCCGCTTCATGGAATGCACCCTCTGCCGCGCCCCTGGCCTCCCCAGGCCCTCCCCGGCGGCCTCTGCCCCGACTGCCGCAACGAACCCCGCCCCACCCCGCGCGGCCTCTCCCCCACGGCCGTCCACACCCACGCCCAACGCCTCCGAGAGGCGACCCGTGCACGCGCACCGGAAGGAAGCCGCCCATGACGCCGGGCATCGCCCGCCGCCCACAGATGCCCGTCGAGGACTTCGAAGAACTCGCCCACGCCGCGCCGGAAACCGTCACGCTCGAATTCCTCAACGGAAGGCTGGAGGTCAAGCCGCCACGGGACGGCACGCACGGAGCGATCGTCATGACGCTGCTGGAACAGTGCCTGCACCAGCGGCCCGACCTCGCCCTGTACCCCACCCAGGGCCTCCGCACCGGGTCCTACCGCAAGGACCGCGCCCGCCCCGACGGCTCCCTCGCCCCGGAGGACCACTTCGTCGGCCAAGGCGAATGGGCAAGCCCCGAAGGCGTCCTCATGACCGTCGAGGTGACCTCCCACGACGCCGACACCGACCGCCGCGACCGCCGCGAGAAGCGCGACGGCTACGCAGCCGCCGGCATCCCCGCCTACCTCCTCATCGACCGCGACGCGGGCACGCTCACCGTCTACAGCGAGCCGCTGAACGGCACCTACCGCACCCGCGCCACCCACCCGTACGGAGCCGCCGTCCCGCTCCCCGACCCCCTCGGCATCACCCTGAAAACCGAGGAGCTGAAGGACTTCACCCACTGACGGAGGCCCCTCCAGACCGGTGCGGCGGCCGGTCGCAGAGATCCCGATCGCGGCGGAACCGAAGCCGGGACCGGCCGGAACTGGGCTAGAAAGGTCGGCATGGAACTCACCCAGATACGTGTATTGGTGTCCGACTTCCCCGGCGTCTACCGCTTCTACCGGGACGTGCTCGGGCTCAAGCCGCAGTTCGAGGCCGAGAGCGGCCCGTACGCCAAGTTCAGCCCCGACACCGGGCATGCCGCCATCGCGCTGCAGGAGCGGGCGCAGATGGCCGGTGTGCTGGGGCAGTTGGAGGCGAAGCCGGAGGGTTACCGCGCGCTGGTGGTGCTGCGGGTGGACGACCTCGACGCCGCCCACGCCGAACTGACCTCGCGGGGTGCGGTTTTCACCCGGGAGCCGGGCCCGATGGGCGATCGGATGCGGGTCGCCTACCTGGAGGATCCCGAGGGGAACGTGATCGAGCTTCAGGAGTGGCTGGCGCCGCGCGAGCGGCCCGACGGCGAGTCGGCGCAGGAGGCGTAGGAGGCGTAGGAGAGGCAGGAGAGGCAGGAGAGGCAGGCGGGGGCGGGCCCCTCAGTGCACCGAAAAGCCGCCGTCCACGTAAAGGGCCTGGCCGGTGACGTAGGCGGAGGCGGCGCTCGCCAGGAAGACCGCGGCGCCGGCGAAGTCGTCGGGCAGGCCGTTGCGGCCGGTCAGGGTGCGGGCGGCCAGCGCTTCGACCTTTTCGGGGTCGGATGACAGGCGGGTGTTGAGCGGCGTCATCACGAAGCCGGGGACGAGTGTGTTGCAGGTGACGCCGTGCGGTGACCACGCCTCGGCCTGGGAGCGGGCCAGGGACTCCAGTGCGCCCTTGGAGACCCCGTAGGCGCCGCTCTGGACGAAGGCGCGGTGCGCCTGCTGGGAGGTGATGTGGATGATCCTGCCGTAGCCGCGTTCGGCCATGCCGGGGCCGAACCTGCGGCCCAGCAGGAAGGGCGCCTCCAGGTTCACGGCCATCGTGGTGTCCCAGACCTCGTCGTCCAACTCGCCCATCGGCGGGCGCAGGTTGACCCCGGCGCAGTTGACGAGAATGTCCGGTTCGCCGAATACGGCAGCCGCCCGGTCCGCCGCCGTCCGCACCCCTTCGCGGGTGCCGAGGTCGGCGCTCACCCAGGCCGCCCGGCAGCCTTCGGCCGTCAACTCGTCGGCGGTGGCGGCGAGTTCCGCTTCCCTGCGCGCCACGATCACGACGTTGGCGCCCGCGCGGGCGAGGGCGCCGGTGATGGCCCGGCCGATGCCGGAGCTGCCGCCGGTCACCACGGCGGTCCTGCCGTCCAGGGCGAACAGGCCGGAGAGGTACGTCTGCGAAGTCATGGCCGCACCTTAGACGCGGCGTTCGCGGGGTGCGCGAGGGGGTCGGGGCAGGTCAGCGCAGCCGCCCGACGACCGCTTCGGCGACCGCCTGCGCGCTGCCGGGGTTCTGCCCCGTGATCAGCAGGCCGTCCTCGACCACGTACGTGGCGAACGGCTTCTCCGCCGTGCTGTAGGACGCCCCGAGCTGCTTGAGCCGGTCCTGGAGGCTGTAGGGAACCACGTCCGCGCGCTGGGCCAGCTCTTCCTCGGGCCACGAGAAGCCGGTGACGTCCTTGCCCCGCACCAGCGGCTCCCCGCCGCTCAGGGTGACGTCGAGCAGGCCGCACGGCCCGTGGCAGACCGCCGAGACGATCCGGCCGGTTTCGTGGAACCGGGCAATGAGCGATTCCAGCGCCGCGCTCTGGTGGAAGTCGAACATCACGCCGTGCCCGCCGGTGAGGTAGATCGCGTCGAAGTCCTCGACGTCGACGTCCGCCACCGGCACGGTGTCCGTCAGCTTGTCCATGAACGCACGGTCGGCGTAGCGCTTGCCGGTGCCCAGGTCGGCGAGGACGTCGTGGGCCAGGCTCTCCGGGTCGAGCGGGACGTGGCCGCCCGCGATACTGGCGATCGTCATCGCGAAGCCGGCCTGTTCGGCGACGTCGTAGAAGTGCGTCAGCTCCCCCAGCCACAGGCCGGTGCGGTACCCGGCCTTCTCGTACTCGCCCACGCTCGTGACGATGACCAGGATGCGGTTGGTGCCGGCCATGGCGGCCTCCCTCTCCGAGCTGCCGGTGAAGCCGCCGGTGCCCGCGGGCACCCCGCAAGGGCCAGGCGGCACACGCGACTCACTCCCACGGTAACCGTGATCGTTTACGCCGCAACGCGGCTCCCGCACCGACGATTTGGCCCCGTGGTCCGCCCCGCACAACGCCCGAGGGCGACACCCCCCGGAAGGGGTGCCGCCCTCAGTACGTACTCCGGCGCTATGGCCTGCCGATCCTCGGGAGGATCAGAAGTCCATGTCACCGCCGGGCATGCCACCGCCGGCCGGGGCGGCGGACGCCTTCTCCGGCTTGTCGGCGATGACGGCCTCGGTGGTGAGGAACAGCGCGGCGATGGAGGCGGCGTTCTGCAGCGCGGAACGGGTCACCTTCGCCGGGTCGATGATGCCCTCGGCGATCATGTCGACGTACTCGCCGGTCGCGGCGTTCAGACCGTGGCCGACGGCCAGGTTGCGCACCTTCTCCACGACAACGCCGCCCTCAAGGCCGCCGTTGACGGAGATCTGCTTCAGCGGGGCCTCCAGGGCCAGCTTCACCGCGTTGGCGCCGGTGGCCTCGTCACCCTCCAGCTCCAGCTTCTCGAAGACCGAGGAAGCCTGCAGCAGGGCCACGCCACCGCCGGCGACGATGCCCTCCTCGACGGCCGCCTTCGCGTTGCGAACGGCGTCCTCGATGCGGTGCTTGCGCTCCTTGAGCTCGACCTCGGTCGCGGCACCGGCCTTGATGACCGCAACACCGCCGGCGAGCTTCGCCAGGCGCTCCTGCAGCTTCTCGCGGTCGTAGTCGCTGTCCGAGTTCTCGATCTCGGCGCGGATCTGGTTCACGCGGCCCTGGACCTGGTCGCTGTCGCCAGCGCCGTCCACGATCGTGGTCTCGTCCTTGGTGATGACGACCTTGCGGGCGCGGCCCAGCAGGTCGAGACCGGCGTTCTCCAGCTTGAGGCCGACCTCCTCGGAGATGACGGTGCCACCGGTGAGGATGGCGATGTCGCCGAGCATGGCCTTGCGGCGGTCACCGAAGCCCGGGGCCTTGACGGCGACGGACTTGAAGGTGCCACGGATCTTGTTGACGACCAGGGTCGACAGGGCCTCGCCCTCGACGTCCTCGGCGATGATCAGCAGCGCCTTGCCGGACTGCATGACCTTCTCCAGGAGCGGCAGCAGGTCCTTGACGTTGCCGATCTTGGAGTTGACGATCAGGATGTACGGGTCGTCGAGCGACGCCTCCATACGCTCCATGTCGGTGGCGAAGTACGCCGAGATGTAGCCCTTGTCGAAGCGCATACCCTCGGTGAGTTCCAGCTCCAGACCGAAGGTCTGGGACTCCTCGACGGTGATGACGCCTTCCTTGCCGACCTTGTCCATGGCCTCGGCGATCAGCTCGCCGATCTGGGTGTCAGCGGCGGAGATGGAGGCGGTCGAAGCGATCTGCTCCTTGGTCTCCACGTCCTTGGCCTGCTCCAGCAGAGCGGCGGAGACGGCCTCGACGGCCTTCTCGATGCCGCGCTTGAGCGCCATCGGGTTGGCGCCGGCGGCGACGTTGCGCAGGCCCTCCTTGACGAGCGCCTGGGCCAGGACGGTCGCGGTCGTCGTGCCGTCACCGGCGACGTCGTCCGTCTTCTTCGCGACCTCCTTGACCAGCTCGGCGCCGATCTTCTCGTACGGGTCCTCCAGCTCGATCTCCTTGGCGATGGACACACCATCGTTGGTGATCGTGGGGGCGCCCCACTTCTTCTCAAGGACGACGTTGCGGCCCTTGGGGCCGAGGGTGACCTTGACGGCGTCGGCGAGCTGGTTCATACCGCGCTCAAGGCCGCGCCGCGCCTCCTCGTCGAACGCGATGATCTTGGCCATGTGAAGTGGTCCTCCCAGGACGAAGGGGGCACCTCCCGCGCCCGAAGGCGTGGAGGCGGATTTCTCCGGACCGCGCTGGCGCCCGCGACGGACGGACCACACACCGGACGGTTCCTTCCCGCCCTGCCTGCGGACCTCGCCGACGGTCCAAAACTGTCACTCTCACCCGGAGAGTGCTAACGCCAATGATTAGCACTCGACCCCCTAGAGTGCAAGCGCCTGTGGGATACGTCGGGCCTACGCCCCCCGACCGTCCCGGGCACGACAGGAGGCCCGCACCCCCGAAGGGATGCGGGCCTCCTTCATGCTGCAGTCGGTCGGCGCCTCAGCCGGCCGCCACCCGGACCATGTCCGCCTGCGGCCCTTTCTGGCCCTGCGAGATCTCGAACTCGACCCGCTGGCCCTCCTCAAGGGTGCGGTAACCGTCCATCTGGATCGCGCTGTAGTGGACGAAAACATCCGCACCACCGTCGACCGCGATGAAGCCGTACCCCTTCTCCGCGTTGAACCACTTGACGGTGCCCTGAGCCATGCCTAACTCCCCTATTACTGGCCCTTGCGCAGGACCGCACTCCGCGGACCCGGGTCAGACCTCACCCCGCGAATGGCCCGTGGGGTGTGCGCCGGAACGCGTCGACCGCCGCTGAATGTATCTGCACCGATGCCCAGCGCAACAGGTCAATCGGACGAGAATTCTGACGGCGCAGGAAGGGGCGATATGCCCTGAACTACCCATATTCCCGGGCAAGTCGGGCCGGGCATAGCGCACTTAAGCCGCAAATGCTGCACACACTTTGCGCACAACTCACCGCGATCTCATGGGCGTCGAACCGCTCACGGTGGGGGCGTGGAAGGGAATCAGCGAAATGGTATCGCGTTTTGCAGGACCCTTTCACAACTCGGAATGGCCCCGTCCGCTTATCCGCGGACGGGGCCATTCCAGTCAGTCAAGGGAAAGGATGGCGCGAATTGAACGGCGCACTCCTTCCGAGGGGGCAGCGGCCCCCGAAGGCGGTCAGCAGCCTCCCGCCACCGCCGGAATGATCGAGATGCCCGCACCGTCCGGCGTAGGCGTCTCCAGGCCCTGCTCGAAGCGCACGTCGTCGTCGTTGACGTACACGTTCACGAAGCGGCGCAGCTTGCCCGCGTCGTCCAGCACACGGGCCGCGATGCCCTGGTGGTTCTTCTCCAGGTCGCCGATCACCTCGGAGAGGGTCGCGCCCTCGGCCGCGACCTCGGCCTGGCCACCGGTGTACGTGCGGAGGATGGTGGGGATGCGGACCTTGACGCTCATGGGTTCTGCCTTCCAACGGCTACGGAATACGACTGCGGGTTCGGGGGCCGCCGGGCGAGCGGCGGCGGGCGGGACGGGTCAGCCGGCCAGACCGGCCGAGCGGAACGCGTCCAGGCTCGGGCGGATGGTGGCCGTGGGGCCCGTGGTCGGGGCGACGGCGTCAAGCGTCTTGAGGCCGTCACCGGTGTTCAGGACGACGGTGGTCAGGGACGGGTCGAGCAGCCCCTCGTCGATGAGCTTCTTGGTCACGCCGACGGTCACACCGCCCGCGGTCTCCGCGAAGATCCCTTCCGTCCGGGCCAGCAGCTTGATCGCGTCCACGACCTGCTCGTCGTTCACATCCTCCACCGCACCGCCGGTACGGCGCGCGATGTCCAGGACGTAGGGACCGTCGGCCGGGTTGCCGATCGCCAGCGACTTGGCGATGGTGTCCGGCTTCTGCGGGCGCACCACGTCGTGACCGGCCTTGAACGCCGTCGAGACCGGCGAGCAGCCCTCCGCCTGGGCGCCGAAGATCTTGTAGGGCCGGTCCTCGACGAGGCCGAGGGCGATCAGCTCCTTCAGACCCTTGTCGATCTTCGTCAGCTGCGAGCCCGACGCGATCGGAATGACGATCTGGTCCGGGAGCCGCCACCCCAGCTGCTCGCAGATCTCGTACGCGAGCGTCTTGGAGCCCTCGCCGTAGTACGGACGGAGGTTGACGTTGACGAAGCCCCAGCCCTCGCCGAGCGGATCGCCGATCAGCTCGCTGCAGAAGCGGTTGACGTCGTCGTAATTGCCCTCGATGCCGACCAGGTCGCCGCCGTAGACCGCGGCCATGACGACCTTGCCCGCCTCCAGGTCGTGCGGGATGAAGACGCAGGACTTGAAGCCGGCCCGGCGCGCCGCCGCGCCCACCGCGCCGGCGAGGTTGCCGGTCGACGAGCAGGACAGGGTGGTGAAGCCGAAGGCGCGGGCGGCTTCCACGGCGATGGCGACGACCCGGTCCTTGAAGGAGTGCGTCGGGTTGCCGGAGTCGTCCTTGACGTACAGGCCGCCGGTGACACCCAGCTCACGGGCGAGGTTGTCGGCCTTGACGAGCTTGGTGAAGCCGGGGTTGAGGTTCGGCTTCTCGGCCACGTCCTCGGGGACGGGCAGCAGCGGCGCATAGCGCCAGATGTTGTCGGGACCGGCCTCGATCCGCTTCCGCAGTCCCTCGGGGTCGCCACTCGGCAGGTCGTACGCCACTTCGAGCGGCCCGAAACAGGTCGCACAGGCGAAGATCGGGCCGAGGTCGAAACGCTCGCCGCATTCGCGGCAGGAGAGCGCGACGGCAGGACCCAGAGCGACGGAGGAAGCGTTTTCGGTGACTTCAGTAGCTTGCACAGCCATGGAGGGAGGCCCTTTCTCCTCATCTTCCTCGGGGCGCATCTCGCCACGAGACGGATTTGGCACCTTCCCTAGCCGGGAGCCTCACGCGCGCGGGACGTTCACGTCCTGGCGGCAAGACCGGCTGGAGGGTTGCCGGGGCTTCAACGGGCCGTATCCCTCTGCCCCTCTGGATGAGCGGTATGGCACTGGGCAAAATCCCAGGCGTTTGTGGTGCGGAGACCCCGGCATGCGACGGTCGTCCGCGTTGTTCAAGACTGTAACCGAAGGCCCTGACGGTTGAGATAGTCGTCCGAACCGCGAGATGGATCACATGCGCCGCTGATACGGCGCGCACCGAGGAGTCGAAGACGTGCTGGAAGAGGTGGAGCGCTGGCTTGAGCACCGCTCCTGGTCCGCTGCCGACCGCCCGCTCGGGCAGCTGCTCGACGCCAAGCGGCAGACCGGCAGGACGGTCAGCGTGGTGCTGCCCGCACTCGACGAGGAGGCCACGGTCGGCACCATCGCCGCGGCCATCCGCGCCGCGCTGATGACCCCCGATGTGCCTCTGGTTGACGAGTTGGTGGTGCTGGACTCCGGCTCCACCGACCGCACCGCCGAGGTCGCGGCGGCGGCCGGCGCGCGCGTCGTGCACCGTGACACCGTCCTGCCGCGGCTGCCCGCGCTCCCCGGCAAGGGCGAGGTGCTCTGGCGCTCGCTGCTGGCGACCCGCGGCGACATCGTCTGCTTCGTCGACGCCGACCTGCGCGCCTTCTCACCGGACTTCGTCTCCGGCATCGTCGGCCCGCTGCTGACCGATCCGGACATCCAGTTCGTGAAGGCGATGTACGACCGGCCGCTGGAGACCGGCGGCGCGCCCGGCTCAGGTGCCGGACAGGGCGGCCGGGTCACCGAACTGGTGGCGCGCCCCCTCCTCAACCTCCACTGGCCGCAACTGGCCGGCTTCGTGCAGCCCCTGGGCGGCGAGTACGCGGCCCGCCGCTCACTGCTGGAGCGCCTGCCGTTCCCGGTCGGCTACGGCGTAGAGCTGGGCCTCTTGGTCGACGCCCTGCACACCGTCGGCCTGGACGCGCTCGCCCAGGTGGACGTCGGCGTCCGCAAGCACCGCCACCAGGACGGCCAGGCACTCGGCCGGATGGCGGCTGCCATCTACCGCACGGCCCAACTCCGGCTGGCCCGCGGCCACTTGGTGCGGCCCCGGCTCACCCAGTTCGACCGCGGCGAATCCGGTTTCGTGCCCCGCACCACCGACGTGGACACCGAGGAACGGCCCCCGATGGCCGAAATACCGGAGTACGCGGAACGCCGGGCGGCCTGAAGGCGCGCGGGCGGCACCCCGTCCGTCTACTCTCGCCGCATGGTCTCCGAACGCAAGCCTGCCGAGGTGCTCGTCGCCTCCAATCGCGGTCCGGTCTCCTACACCCGGGCAGCCGACGGCACGCTGACCGCCAAGCGCGGCGGCGGCGGTCTCGTCTCGGGCCTGTCGGCCATCGGCCCCGACACCGACGCGGTCTGGGTGTGCGCCGCGCTCGGCGACGGCGACCGCGCGGCCGTCCGGCGCACCGGCGGCGACCTCGACCCGGACGACACCGGTGGACAGCGCGTCCGGATGCTGGACATCCCCGCGGAGGTGCACGCCGCCGCCTACAACGGCATCGCCAACTCCGTGCTGTGGTTCGTCCACCACATGCTCTACCAGACGCCCCTGGAACCCGCCTTCGATACGGACTTCCGTACGCAGTGGGCGGCCTACGAGGCGTACAACGCGGCCTTCGCCGACGCGCTCGCCGAGGCCGCCGCACCGGGCGCCGCGGTCCTCATCCAGGACTACCACCTGGCGCTGGCCCCCGGGATGCTCCGCGCGCTCCGCCCCGACCTGCGGATCGCGCACTTCTCCCACACGCCGTGGGCGCCCGCCGAGTACTTCGCGATGCTGCCCGACGACATCCAGCGGCAGCTGCTGCGCGGCATGCTCGGCGCGGACCGCACCAACTTCCTGACCCACCGCTGGGCACGGGCGTTCCGCAGCTGCTGCCGGGCGGCGCTCGGCCCGGACGGCGAGATCGCCGAGGCCCGCATCGGCGTGTACGGCCTGGGCGCCGACGCCGGGTTCCTGCACGAGCGTGCGCACCGTCCCGACGTCGGCGAACGGCTCGTGGCGCTGCGCGCCCAGGTGGACGGCGGGCGCGGCGCCGCCCCGGCCCGCAGAACCATCGTCCGCGTCGACCGCACCGAACTCTCCAAGAACATCGTGCGCGGCCTGCACGCCTACCGCAGGCTGCTCGCCGACCACCCCGAATGGCGCGAGCGCGTGGTCCACATCGCCTTCGCCTACCCCTCCCGCCAGGACCTGGCCGTCTACCGCGACTACACCGCCGAGGTGCAGCGGGTCGCCGAAGCCGTCAACGCCGAGTACGGCACGCCCGGTTGGCAGCCCGTCGTGCTGCACGTCAAGGACGACTTCGCCCGCTCGCTCGCCGCCTACCGGATCGCCGACGTGGCCCTGGTCAACCCGATCCGGGACGGCATGAACCTCGTCGCCAAGGAGATCCCGGTGGTCTCCGACGCGGGCTGCGCCCTGGTCCTCTCCCGCGAGGCGGGCGCCCACGAGGAGCTGGGCGACGACGCCCTGACCGTCAACCCGTACGACATCAACGCCACCGCCGACGCCCTCCACGCGGCCCTGTCGATGCCGGACGCCGAACGCGCCGCCCGCACCGGACGCCTGGCCGCAGCCGCCACCGCGCTGCCGCCCGCCCGCTGGTTCCTGGCGCAACTGGAGGAGCTGCGGGCGCTGGATGACCGGTCCTGCTGACCGCAGGGCACCCGCTCCGCCGCCGTCGCGGTGCCGGGTCTAGCGTGTGATCCGTGACGGGTACAACGATTGCGGCCGGCCTCCCGGAACTCACCGCGGGGCGGCTGGCCGACAGCTGGCAGCTCGATCCGTACGCCCTGGCGCTGGTGCTCGTGCTGGGCGGTCTCTACGCCTGCGGTCTGGTGCGGCTCGCGCGGCGGGGCGAACGGTGGCCGCTCGCGCGGACCGCGGCGTTCGCGGGGATCGGGCTCGGCGGCATCGTGGTGGCGACCATGTCAGGGCTCGCGGTCTACGACCACGAGCTGTTCTGGCCCGCCGCGGTGCAGAACGTCGTGCTCGACCTGATCGCGCCGCTCGGCCTGGCGCTCGGCGACCCGCTGGCCCTCGCGCTGCGGGCACTGCCCGAAGAGCGGCCGGCCGCCCGGTGGCTGCGCGCGCGGCTGACCGGCCGCGCCCTGAGACTGCTGACCTTTCCCCTGGTCAGCACGGTGCTGGTACTCGCGTCCGAGCTGGCGGTCTACTTCACGCCGTACTTCCCGACGGCACTGCGGCACGGCCCGCTGCACGAGCTGATGTACCTGCAACTCCTGGTCGTCGGCAGCCTCTTCGTGCTGCCGATGCTCACCCGCGAGGCGCTGCTGCCGTCGTGGTGCAGCCATCCGGTGCGGGCGCTGCTGGTGCTGGTCGACGGGCTGGTCGACGCGGTGCCCGGCATCGTCGTGATGACCAGCAGCACCATGATCGCGGGCGGCTGGTACGCCTCGCAGCACCGGCCCTGGGATCCGAGCCCGGAGCGCGACCAGATGATCGGCGGCGGGCTGATGCTGACCATCGCCGAGGTCGTCGGACTGCCGTTCCTGATCGCGGTGTTCGCGGAGTGGGTACGGTCCGAGCGCGCCCGTACGAAGGCGCTGGACGCCCGGCTCGATCGCGAGCTGGCACCGGCGGGCGGGACGGCCGCTGCGGGCGGGACCGGCGCTGCGGGCGGGACCGACGCGCCGCAGCCGGAGCTGACCCGGCCGTGGTGGGAGACCGATCAGGGGATGGTGGGCGAGCGCTTCCGGCGGCACGGCGGGGGCGGCTGACCCGGGCGTCGACGGGGGCCCGCCGCCGTCCTCAGGTGGCCGCGAGCCGGTCCGCGAGCCCGTCGATCAGCGCCACCACGCCATCGGGCCCGTCGACCACCAGGTCCGCGCGGGCGGCCAGTTCGGCGACCTCGGCGCTGCCGCTGCACACCAGGAGGCCGGTGAGGCCGTCGGCGCGGAGGCGTTCGACGGCGTCGAAGGCGGCGAGGTCGCCGAGGTCGTCGCCCGCGTAGAGGACGGTGCGGGCGCCGCTCTCGCGGACCCAGTCGGTGAGGGCGACGCCCTTGTCCATGCCCGGCGGGCGCAGCTCCAGGACGAGGCGGCCCGGTTCGACGATCAGGCCGTGGCGGGCGGCGAGCGCGGACAGCGGCGCGCGCAGCCGGTCGAAGGCGCCCTGCGGGTCGGGGGCGCGGCGGGTGTGCACGGCGAGCGCGCGCCCGCCCTTGGCCTCGATCGCGGTCTCGGTCCAGGGGCCGTGCCAGACGCCGGAAGCGGCCAGCACGCCGGGGAGTTCGGCCGCCACGGCGGCGACGGCAGGCGGCGGCGGGGGCGCGTGGACGGTGTTGCTCGCGGCTTCCCAGCGCTCGGCGCCGTAGTGGCCGAGTACGACGAGGTGGTCGAGGCCCGGGGCGCCCGTGACGCCGGCCAGGCGGACCGCGACCTCGACCGGGCGGCCGGTGATCACGGCGGCGGCGCGCAGCCGCGGGACGAGGCGGCCGAGCGCCGCGGTGGCGCCGGGGTGCGCGCGGGCCTGTTCCGGGTCGGGGACGATGGCGGCGAGCGTGCCGTCGAAGTCGAGGGCGATCACGGCGCGTTGCGGCTCGGCGAGCAGCGCGGCGAGACCGGCCCGGCCGGCTGCGGTGCGCGGTTCGGGGAGGGCGCGGGGGCCGGGTTCCCGGGGAGCGGATTCCTGCGGTTCCGGTGCGGCGTTCGGGGAGCTGCCCATGGCGCCGAGCCTACCGGTGGGGCGGTGTGACGCGAGGGGTGTGCGCCGTCCCGGAGCGGTCCTTGAGTCCGGTACGTCAGCGCCGGGTGCGGCGGGCGGCGCGCACCCGGCGGAGGCGGTTGACGGTGACCGGGTCGTGCTCCAGCGCCCGCACGTCGTCCAACAGGGCGTTCAGGAGCTGGTAGTAGCGGGTCGGCGAGAGGCCGAGCCGCTCGCGGATGTAGCGCTCCTTGGGACCGGCCGACGGCCAGGAGCGGCGCTCCACGGCGAGCACCGCCGTGTCCCGCGCCGAGAGCCCGCCCGCTCCGGCGTCGTCCGCACGGCCGTCCGCCCCGGGTGCGGCGCCGTCCGCGCCGCCTCCCGCACCACTCGTCATCACGCTTCCGTACCGCCCGTCGTCACGTTTCCACGATAAGCCCACGGTCCGACAGCGCCGGGGGCCTCGGGGCGCGGGCGGTCACTCGCTGGTGTTGTCGGCGGTGTCCGCGGCGTTCTGCAGTTCGGTGAGCACGCTCTTGGGGTCGCCCTTGGGGCCGACCGCGGCGCCCATCTTCGCCTTGACGGACTTGGAGACCATCGGCCAGGAGATCTTGTTCGCGGGGTAGAACTGGGCGTCGCGGAGCTGCTTGAGGAAGCTGTGCAGCGTGCTGAACTTGTCGTCGGCCGCCATCTTCTGGGATGCCGTGGTGGTGACCGGCAGCAGCCCGTAGTCGTGCGAGAACTTCAGGACGTTGCCGTCGCTGTAGACGAAGTCGAGGAACTTGCCGGCTTCCTTGCGGTGGCCGTTCTGCTTGAACGCCATCATCCAGTCGGCGACACCCATGGTCGCCTTGGCCTTGCCGTTGACACCCGGCAGGTCGGCGGTGCCGTAGTCGATGCCCTTGGCCGCGGCCTGCTTCATCAGGGTCGGGTGGCCGTTGAGCATGGCGGCGTCGCCGTCGGCGAACGCCTGGAAGGCTTCCTCGCGGTTGAGGCCGGCCGGGTCGCCGCCGGTCAGGCCCTTGCCGACGAGGTTCTTCTGGAGCCACTCGAAGGTCTTGACGTTCTCCGGCGAGTTGATCGTGTACTTGCCGATCTGGTCGGTGTAGCTGCCGCCACCGCTGAGCATCCAGATCATGGTCTCGGCCTGGGTCTCCTCCGGGCCGAGCGGCAGCGCGTAGGGCATCTTGACGCCGTGTGCCTTCAGCAGCTCGGCGTCCTTGGCGATGTCGTCCCAGCTCTGCGGGGCTTCGGTGATGCCGGCCTCGGCGAAGAGCTTCTTGTTGTAGAAGAGGCGGCGGGTGCTGGCGCCGAACGGCATGCCGTACTGGATCCGGTGGTACTCGCCTGCCTCCGCGAGCGCGGGGGTGAAGGCGGCCTGGGTCGGGATGGAGAGCAGCTGGTCGACGCCGTAGAGCTGGTCCTTGGCCGCGTAGTCGGCGTACGCGCCGATCTGGGCGAGGTCGGGGGCGTGGCCGTCCTTGACGAGCCCGGCGACCTTCTTGTCGACCTCGGTCCAGCTGTAGACGTCGACGTCGACCTTGATGCCGGGGTTCTTCTTCTCGAAGGCGTCGGTCACTTCGTCCCAGTAGTGCTGGGAGCTGGTGGCCTTGCCGTCGCCGTAGTCCGCCGCGATCAGCTTGAGGGTGACGTTGCCGCCGCCGCCCGGACCCCCGTCACAGGCGGTCAGGGTCAGAGTCATGACGGTGGCGAGTCCCGCCGCTGCCAAGGTCACGTACCGCCGCTGCACTGCTGTTACCGCCCTTTGTCCCGAATGATGTGTAAGTACCCGGTTTGCCGTACGGCTTCAGGGATCGCCCTCCACCGGCATGGGCAGCGAGTCTCCCCCGCATACCGACACAAGGTCTACACCACCTCCCGAATCGCTGGGGTATCGCCCCAGGGAGGCGCAGGTCACAGCAGTTTTGCGTCAAAAAAATCATGGGGTTGCACCAAGGATAAATTCCGGTGAACGACAGGCGGTACGGCGAGTGGACTAGACCTTTCATGGCGGATCGCGCGAAACTGTTCCCGTGAGACACGTCATCGCCCTCGATGTGGGCGGCACCGGAATGAAGGCCGCCCTCGCGGGAGCGGACGGCACCCTCCTCTACGAAGCACGCCGCCCCACCGGCCGCGAACGCGGCCCGGAAGCCGTCGTCGACGCCATCCTCGGCTTCGCCGCCGAACTGCGGGACATCGGCAAGGCCAGGTTCGGCAGCACCGCAGCCGCCGCGGGAGTCGCCGTCCCCGGCATCGTCGACGAGGGCGCGGGACTCGCCGTCTACTCCGCCAACCTCGGCTGGCGGGACGTCCCGATGCGGACGCTGCTGTCCGAACGCCTCGGCGGCGTGCCCGTCGCCCTGGGCCAGGACGTCCGCACCGGCGGCCTCGCCGAAGGCCGCATCGGCGCGGGCCAGGGCGCCGGACGCTTCCTGTTCGTCCCGCTGGGCACCGGCATCGCGGGCGCCATCGGCATCGAGGGCCGCATCGAAGCCGGCGCGCACGGCAGCGCCGGCGAGATCGGCCACATCGTCGTACGGCCCGGCGGCCGGCCCTGCGGCTGCGGCCAGCGCGGCTGCCTGGAGGTGCTGGCATCCGCCGCGGCCGTCGGCCGTGACTGGGCCGCGGCCTGCGGCGACCCGCAGGCGGGCGCGGCGGACGCGGCCAAGGCCGTGGCATCGGGCGACCCGCGCGCCGCAGCCGTCTGGCAGGACGCCGTGGACGCGCTCGCCGACGGCCTGGTCACCGGACTCACCCTGCTCGACCCGCAGACGCTGATCATCGGCGGCGGCCTCGCCGAGGCGGGCGACACGCTCTTCGTGCCGCTGCGCGAAGCGGTCCGCCGGCGCGTGACCTTCCAGCGCCTCCCCTCGATCGTTCCGGCGGCACTCGGGGACGCCGCCGGCTGCCTGGGCGCAGGACTGCTCGCCTGGGATCTTCTCTCCACGGAGGTATCGGCCTGATGGCACAGCAACAATCCGCGGGGCGGTCCGGCGGCCTGCGCACCACCCTGGCCGGCGCCCGCATCGCCCGGCCTTCCGGCGTCGTCGACGGCGGCCGGATCACCGTCGAAGGCGACCGCATCGCCGACGTGTCCGGCCGCGAGGGCGACCCCGGCGCGGCCGGCACCGTCGTCGACCTGACGGGCCATCTGATCGTCCCCGGCTTCGTCGACATGCACGTCCACGGCGGAGGCGGCGGCTCCTTCTCGTCCGCCGACCCGGAGGAGTGCCTGACCGTCGCCGCCACCCACCGCAGGCACGGCACCACGTCGATGGTCGCGTCGACCGTCACCGGCGACCTCGACGAACTGGGCAAGCAGGCCGCGGTGCTCGCCGAACTCGTCCAGCAGGGCGACCTGGCCGGCATCCACTTCGAAGGCCCCTTCATCTCCCCGCACCGCTGCGGCGCGCACCAGCCCGAGCTGCTGCGCGACCCCGACCCGGCCGACGTGCGCAAGCTCGTCGACGCCGCCCGCGGCACCGCCCGGATGATGACCATCGCCCCCGAACTGCCCGGCGGCCTGGAGTCCGTACGGCTGCTCGCCGACGCCGGAGTGATCGCCGCCGTCGGCCACACCGACTCCACGTACGACGCCACCCGCGACGCCATCGACGCGGGCGCCACCGTCGCCACCCACCTCTTCAACGCCATGCCCGCCCTGGGGCACCGCGCGCCGGGGCCTGTCCTCGCCCTCCTGGAGGACGAGCGGGTCACCGTCGAGCTGATCAACGACGGCACCCATCTGCACCCCGCCGTCCTGGAGATGGCCTTCCGCGACGCGGGCGCCGGACGCGTCGCGTTCATCACCGACGCCATGGGCGCGGCCGGCATGTCCGACGGCATGTTCCCGCTCGGGCCGATGCGGGTCGAGGTCAAGGACGGCGTCGCCCGGATCAGCGAAGGCCCCACGGCCGGCTCCATCGCCGGCTCCACCCTCACCCTCGACCGCGCCTTCCGCCGCGCCGTCACCCTCGACCGGCTCCCCGTCGAACACGCCGTACAGGCCCTCTCCGCCAACCCGGCCCGCCTCCTGGGCATCGACGACCGCACCGGCTCCCTGGAAGCGGGCAAGGACGCCGACCTGGTGATCCTCGACGCCGCGTACGAAGTGGTCGGCGTGATGCGCCGCGGCGCCTGGGTGGTCCGCCCGGCCGGTATCTGACGGACCGTAAGGCGGCGGGCCGAACCGCCGTTCAGCGGACGGCGGTCGGCCCGGGTCTGGGCCAACCACCGTCCGCGATGGCATGATCGCTCGCGCACTTGTCCGTACGCTGCCGCCGAGCGCGGTTGCCAGACCAGCGGCCGTCCGCCCGACGGCCGTCCGGCCAACCACTGCCCGGCCGGCGGCTGCCCCATCGGCACAGCCGTCCGAGCACGGCGCGGGAGGGGGAACCATGATCCTCACGGTCACGCTGAACGCCGCCCTGGACGTCACCTACCGGGTACCGCAGCTGCGCCCGCACACCACGCACCGCGTCACCGAAGTCGTCGAACGCCCCGGCGGCAAGGGCCTGAACGTCGCCCGGGTGCTCACCGCGCTCGGCCACCGCACCGTCGCCACCGGATTCGCCGGCGGCGGCACCGGCGACGCGCTGCGCACCCTGCTCGCCCAGGAGACCGACGTCACCGACGCGCTGGTCCCCGTCGGCGGCACCACCCGCCGCACCATCGCCGTCGTCGACGCCGCGTCCGGCGACACCACCCAGCTCAACGAGCCGGGCCCGACCGTCTCCCCCGCCGAATGGAACGCCTTCCTCGGCACCTACCGCGAACTCCTGGGCGACGCACGGGCGGTGGCGCTCTGCGGCAGCCTGCCCCCCGGCGTACCGGTCGACGTCTACGCCCGGCTGACCCGGGCCGCACGCGGCGCCGGCGTCCCCGTCCTCCTGGACACCAGCGGCGAACCGCTGCGCCGCGGCCTCGCCGCCCGCCCCGACCTCGCCAAGCCCAACGCCGACGAACTCGCCGCCCTCACCGGCTCCACCGAACCGCTGCGCGCCGCCCGCGACACCCGCCGCCGCGGCGCACACGCCGTGGTCGCGTCCCTGGGTGCCGACGGCATGCTCGCGGTCACGTCCGACGGCACCTGGCAGGCCGCCCCGCCCCGGCGCATCGCGGGCAACCCGACGGGCGCCGGCGACTCGGCGGTGGCCGGCCTGCTGTCAGGACTGGTCGAGGGGCTCCCCTGGCCGGACCGGCTCACCCGCGCGGTGGCCCTGTCGGCCGCGACGGTACGCGCACCGGCCGCCGGGGAGTTCGACGCGGCGACCTACGAAGAGCTGCTGCCGCGGGTGGAAGTGACGGACCATCCGGTGGCGGCCGGCTGAGACGGCGCGTCCGGAAGGCTACTTCTTCTTCTTGACGTGCCCAGCCGCCAGCGAGAGGTGGTCGAGGTTGGCCTCGCACTTGTCGCCATCGGCGCAGGAGAGCGCCAGCGTGTTGGTGCCCTCGTTCAGGTGGATCCAGCCGAAGGTGTACGTCCAGCCCTTGTCCCAGGCACCTTCATCGGCGCCCGCGAAGTTCGACATTCTGATCTTCTGGGCCGGGCCGCTGTTCGTCGTCAGCGTCGCCGAGGCGTCCTTACCGGGGACGCCGTAGTCGACAAAGAGGGTGTAGTCACCACTCTTGGGCACATCGACGTTCCACGTGACCGAGGCGCCCACCTTGTTGAACACCACATAGGCGCCACTGGCCGACTTCGCGCCGCTGACCGACTTGTCGGTGGTCGCCTCGGGGCTGAGCTTGAGCGTCGCCGCGTCCTCCTGCGGAAGCTCGACCGGGGACGCGGAGTTGCTGGGCTTGTCGCTCGGCTTGACGCTCTCGCCCGCCGTCGGCTCCTTCTTGCCCGCCTGATCGTCGGTGCTGTCATCCTTGTTGTTGGTGATCATCGCGACGCTGATGCCTATGCACACCACCGCGACCACCGCGACGGCACCGATCAGCAGGCCCTTGTGGCTGCGCCGCGGCTCCTGCTCCTGGAGCGGCCGGCCGGACTGGGGGCGGTCGCCGCCCGGCAGCGTCTCCGGAGCGGCGTAGTTGGCGTGCGGACGGCCGTACGCGGGCTGCTGGGGGGCCTGTTGCTGGCCGCCGTACTGCCGCTCGCCGACCGCGCGTACCTGGTTGTAGGAGGTCCGCGGAACTCCCGGCTGCCGCGCCGTCCCGCCGTCGCCCGTCGCTCCCGCGCCGCCATCGCCGCCTTCCGAGCGGTAGAGGTAGCCGAACGGGTCGTCGTTCTCCGGCGTGTCCGCGCCATTGTTGCCGGCCGTCATTCCGTGTCACTCCCCAGCGATATGTACCGCGTCCGTACGCATGCGCAGAGGTCTGCGCGAACTGTTTTTCGGGCCCCCGGCGGCGCCGCGCCGCACCGGCGCAGCCTACCTCTTCGGCGCCAACCCCCGCCGGGTCCGTCCAGCCACAAGATCGCTACGGATCGGTGAACGACCGGTGTGAGGAGGAGCGATACCGCGGGTGTGAGATACGCAGCAACGGGGCCCGCTCCGGGGCCGGTCCCGGCGGCCTGCCGCCCGCTCAGCCCGCCGCCCGCCGGTTCGCCTTCGACCGGGAGCGCTTCTCGACGTACATCCGCTGGTCCGCCGATGCCAGGACCTCTTCGGCCGTCATCCCGCAGCTCGCCCAGCTGATCCCGAAGCTGGCGCCGACCCGCACCGCGCGGCCGTCCACCCGGATCGGCGGGATGATCGCGTTCCGCAGCCGTACCGCGAGGTCCTGAGCGTCGGCGGTGCCCAGACCGTCGGCCAGCACCACGAATTCGTCGCCGCCGAGCCGGGCGACCGTATCGCCGTCCCGCACCCCGCTGGTCAGCCGCCTGGCGACCTCGATCAGCACCGCGTCTCCCGTGTGGTGCCCGAACCTGTCGTTGATGGACTTGAAGCCGTCGAGGTCGCAGAAGAGGACCGCGAGGCCCTTGGAACCGTCGTCGGCGGGGCCGTCCCCCGGCGCGATGGTGTGCACGTGATGGTCGTACGGCAGCGCACCGCCCACCGACCGCTCCATGCCTTCGAGGCCGTCGAACGCCTCGTCGTCGGCCCGGAAGCCGTGCGGATCCGACGGGTCGGCGAAGACGGTGGCGGAGACCGCGTACGCGTCGGCGGGCGAGCCCGGCGGGCAGCCGCACAGCCGGGCGCCGAGCCTGGCCCGCAGCTCAGCGCTGTTGGGCAGGCCGGTCAGCGAATCGTGGCTGGCACGGTGCGCGAGCTGCAGTTCGTGCCGCTTGCGGTCCTCGATGTCCTCGACGTGCGTGAGCAGGAACCGCGGCCCGTCGGCGGTGTCCGCGACGACGGAGTTGCGCAGCGAGACCCACACGTACGTGCTGTCCCTGCGGGCCAGCCGCAGCTCGGCCCTGCCGCCCTCGGCCGAGGTGCGCAGCAGGGTGCCGATGTCCTCGGGGTGCACGAGGTCGGAGAAGGAGTAGCGGCGCATCGCGGACGCCGGGCGGCCCAGCAGCCGGCACAGCGCGTCGTTGGTCCGCAGCAGCCTGCCGTGCTGGTCACCGCCCATCTCGGCCACGGCCATCCCGCTCGGCGCGTACTCGAACGCCTGCCGGAAGCTCTCCTCGCTGGCCCGCAGCGCCTGTTGTTCGCGCTCCAGGCGGACCAGGGCCCGCTGCATGTTCGCCCGCAGCCGGGCGTTGCTGATCGCGATGGCGGACTGGAAGGCGTACATCTGGAGCGCTTCCTGGCCCCAGGCGCCGGGGCGGCGGCCGTTGCGCGGCCGGTCGACGGAGATCACTCCGAGGAGTTCGCCGCTGCCGTTGGCCGCGGCGTACATGGGCGCGAAGAGCCGGTCCATCGGATGCCACTCGTCGACGAAGCGGGGCGCGGGCCCCGCGGTGTGCCACTGCGGTACGTCATCGTCGTCCAGCACCCAGCCCTCGGTGTGCGGGATGAAGCACAGCTCGCCCCACCGCTCCCCCATGGCCAGCCGGCGCTCCCAGGAGGCGCGCGAGCCGACCCGCCCGGCCATCAGCGCCTCGGCGCCCGCGCTGCCTGCCACCGCGGCGACGACGAGGTCGCCGTCGGGGCGGACGAGGTTGACCGCGGCCAGCTCGTATCCGAGCCCCGTGGTCGCCCCGTCGGCGACGGTCTGCAAGGTGTCCGCCAGGCTACGTGCGGTATTCAGCTCGGCGACCACTTGGTGCAGCTGCCGCAGGGTCGCAAGACGGACGTACGGCTCCGACTCGGCCTCCATCGCTCGCTCTCCCCGAGACCTCGACAGCAACTCCAGAGATTCTTTGTCGTCCGATTCCACGGCCACTGAATCACAGTGAGCTGCCCACTCGGTACACAGGGTCAACAATTACCGTGCGCTGTGACTCAAGTCACAGAATGTGAAGTGTAGTTGACGACCGTCCCGGGAACCCCGGCGTCGGCATTCCTGCACTTCCTGAAAGCAAATTCCGGCTGCCCGCCAACTCAGCCGTCAGACCTAGGACACGGGTGGTCCCCCGGTCCGATGCGCCCTCGGGGCGGATGAGGTTAGCGTTCATGGCGTGTTCACGAAAAGCCCCGCCGCCGCACCCGCCGGTGCCCCCGCCGTCACCCCCGCATCCGTACCGGACGGCGCGCTGATCCCCCATTCTGATGGGGTGAGTGACGACGAGTTCCGAGCCGCCCTGTCCCGCCTCGCCGCCGGGGTGGTGCTGATCACCGCGCACGCCGCGGACGAAGGACCGCACGGCGAGGACGTCGGCATGACCGCCACCGCGTTCGTCTCCGTGTCATTGGACCCGCCATTGGTGATGGTGAGCGTTCGCAACGACTCCCGGATGGACGACCTGTTGGCGCAACAGCCGCTATGGGCCGTTTCGGTCCTGTCGGAGAGTCAACGGCAGATTGCCGGGCGATTCGCCATGAAGGGCCGCATCAGCGACCGACTGCTCTTTGCCGACCTTCCCCATGTACGGGGCGAAGCGTCCGGCGCACCGCTCATCGGCGGCGCGCTCGCCACCCTGGAGTGCCGTACCGAACAGCGGGTGGTGGCCGGCGACCACACCCTCGTCATCGGCCGCGTCCTGACGGCGTCGGCACCGGGCGACGACACCGGGCCGCTCACGTACTTCCGCGGAAAATACCGTCATTTGGGGTGAGTTGACGGGGGGCGGGCAGGTGGCTGCGGCCCCTCAGCCCCAGTCGCGGCCCGAGCGACCGCGCTTGGTGTCGCCGCGCTGCTTCTTCTCACGCAGCCGGCGTTCGTTGATGCCCCGCGGAATCCGCGACTTGCGGCGCGGCTTGGGCGGCGGCGCGGTCGCCTGCGCCAGCAGCGCGGTGAGCCGGACGGCCGCGGTCTCGCGGTTGCGCCACTGGGAGCGGTGGTCGGACGCCCGTACGGACAGCACGCCGTCGACGAGCCGGGCGGCCAGCCGCTCCAGGGCGCGCTCCTTCCACACCTCGGGCAGCGCCTGCGTCCTGCCGAGGTCGAAGCGCAGCTCGACCTGACTGTCGCTGGTGTTGACGTGCTGGCCGCCCGGACCCGAGGAGCGCGAGAAGCGCCACATCAGCTCGGCCTCCGGCAGGACGACCGAACCGCGGATGACATAGGGACCGGACATGTGTCCCATGATCCCGTGTTTCCGGGCGCCGGTCACCCGCTTTTCGTCGGCGCGCGACCGCCGCGCCATCAGGATTCGGCAAAGAAAGTAAAACGAGCTGGAACCTCGTGGTCCCCTGAGGGCGTTGAGAAGGAAGACGGTAGCTTCGTCAGTTCAGTACGAAGCCCGACGGTTCGACGATTCGACGAAGAAGGGGACATCCCATGGCTGTAAGCCTGTCCAAGGGCGGCAACGTCTCGCTCACCAAGGAGGCCCCGGGCCTGACCGCCGTCACGGTCGGCCTCGGCTGGGACGTCCGCACCACCACCGGCACGGACTTCGACCTCGACGCGAGCGCCATCGCGGTCAACCCGAGCGGCAAGGTCTACTCCGACCAGCACTTCGTCTTCTTCAACAACAAGGTGACGCCGGACCAGTCCATCGAGCACACCGGCGACAACGTCACCGGCCAGGGCGAGGGCGACGACGAGCAGATCAAGGTCAACCTCGCGGGCCTGCCCGCCGACGTCGACAAGATCGTCTTCCCGGTCTCGATCTACGACGCCGAGAACCGCAGCCAGAACTTCGGCCAGGTGCGGAACGCCTTCATCCGCATCGTCAACCAGGCCGGCGGCGCCGAGATCGCCCGTTACGACCTCAGCGAGGACGCGGCGACCGAGACCGCCATGGTCTTCGGCGAGCTGTACCGCAACGGCGCCGAGTGGAAGTTCCGCGCCGTGGGCCAGGGTTACGCCTCCGGCCTGGTCGGCATCGCCCAGGACTTCGGCGTCAACGTCTGACCCGTGCCGAGGCACTGAGCCGACGCACTGAGCCGAGGCGCTGAGCCGATGCTCTGACAAGCCGGCCGAGGCCGCCCGACCCGCCATCGCGCGCGGAGCGGGCGGCCTCGTCCGTTCCGGCCTCGCGGGCGTCCGTTCCCGTTCCCCCGCAGCGCCACGCCGCTCCCGCCGTCGTGACACCATCGACAGCGTGATCGACCTCGGCTACTCCCTCTCCCGCCGCTTTCCGGACCCTCCGCAGACGGACTACCGGACGGCGGACGTGCGCACCCTGCGTCACGACCTCTTCTGCGGCGATGTCTACATCGCCGACACCAAGGAGGACCGCGAGGTGTCCACCGCCTGGGGGTGGGTGCCGGTACTCGACTTCGCCTGGGCGCTGTGCGACATCGTCGAGCAGCTCGACACCGACCCGCGGGGCAGCCGCTCGTCCCGGCCGGTCCACGCCGAGCTGGACTTCACCGAGTCATCCGACCGGCTGCTCTTCGAGCGCCGCTTCGGCTGGGTCGACGTGGCCGCCGACTGGATGCCCGCGGACGAGCCGCCGCTCACCTTCAACCACGGCGCGCTGCGCCGCGAGGCCCGCGACTTCCTCCACGACCTGATCGCCGACCTCGCCGACATGCACGACGGTCTGGACGACAACCCGGCCGTATGGGCCCTCCAGGCCCGCTTCCCCCGCGTCTGACCGGCCGGGCCGGCAAGGCGGACAAGGCGGACACAGACCTCTCGGACCGACCGGGCCGCCCAGACCGTTCGGATCGACCGGGCCGCCCGGACCACCCGAACCGCCCGCCCTCCCCTCACTCCACCCGCACCCCCACCTGCGCCGCGAACGCCGGTGCCAGATCCATCAGTTGGACGGTACTGATCACCGCGCCCGACAGGCTCTCGATGCCTCGGGCGATGTCCAGCTCGGCCGCGCCCCGCAGGTCGACGTCCTTCATCCGCACCCCGCTGAAGTCCGCCCGCGCGACCGTGCAGCCGTCGAACGTCACCCGCTCCATCTCGGCACCCGAGAAGTCCGCCTCGACCAGCACGCACCCTTCGAAGACGACGTCCCGCAGCTTCGCCTTGCGCAGGTTCGGGAAGTCGATCTTCCCGCCCCGCACCAGGACCCGTTCCAGCACCGCGCCGTGCAGCTGTATCCCGCCGAGCCTGGCGTCCGTCAGCTCCACATCGCGCAGCGAAGCCTGCGACAGGTCCGTACCGACGCCGCGCACCCCGCTCAGCACGCTGTCGATGACGCGCGCCCGGCTCAGCACCGTCTCGTCGAGCGCGCACCGCCGCACCGCGCAGTCCATGAACCGTGCGCCCCGCGCCGACTGCCCCGCCCAGTCGGCTTCGGTGAACTCCAGCCCGTCGTAGTCCCCTTCGGGCTCCAGCTCCGCGCCGTCGTGCGGCGCCAGCTCGGGCAGCCGCACCTCCGCCCGACGTACCGCCCGCGCCGTCCCCTTGCCCTGCGCCGCCACGGCGCTCACCGCCTTCCGCCTCGCCTGTACGTCCGTACGCCGCCCCGACCGCCCGTCCACGACGAGCGGGCACGGGGCTCGGGCACACGCGGTACGTACGTCCTGTTCCCGTCTGCACACCCATCGTGAACCACCCCACTGACAATTCCCGCCCGTGATCCCCGCGCACGTCCCTGACCTGCGGCGATCCGATATCGCGGCACATGCAGCCCCGGCCCGCGAACCCCCGCCGGGCGTCCGCATGTCACATCCGTCCCCGCCCTCCCGTCCAAACCGGCACAGGCACGTACCGCACGCAGCGGACGCGCAGCGCATCCAGCGCGTCCAGGACACATCGCGACGGAGGAACCCCATGGCCCGCACGGCCGACCCCACAGGCACCGCACACCCCGCGCCCCGCCCCACCCCCGCCCGCCTCACCGTCATCGGCGGCGGCTTCGCCGGGCTCACCGCCGCCATCTCCGCGGCCGAGGCAGGCGCCGACGTCACCCTGTACGAGGCGCACCGCACCCTCGGCGGACGCGCCCGTACCGCCGACGCGCCCTACCGCACCAACGAAGGTCCGCACGCCCTCTACAGCCGTGGCCCGCACTGGGCCTGGCTCGCCCAGCGAGGGCTGATCGGGCCGCTCGCCCCGCTGCCGCTGCGCGAAGGCGCCCGGTTGCGCTTCTTCCACGGCGGTGCCCTGCGGCGCACTCCGCCGCTCGGCATCCTGCGGCTCCGCACCCGGCGCGACGCCCCCGTGGACCAGGACTTCCACACCTGGGCCGCCGGGCAGGCCGGAGAACGGACGGCCCGCGCCGCGGCCCACTACGCAGGCGTCGCGACCTTCCACCACGACCCGGGCAGCCTGTCCGCCGCCTTCGTCCAGGAGCGGCTGCGCCGCACCACCACCCTCGTGCCCGAAGCGCGCTACATCCGGGGCGGCTGGAGCGAGCTGATCGCCCGGATGGCCGACCACGCCCGTGGCCTCGGCGTACGCATCGAGACCTGCGCCCGCGTCGGCACGCTGCCCGATTCGGGCCCCGTCATCGTCGCCACCCAGCTCGAATCCGCCCGCGCCCTCCTCAAGGACGACGGGCTCACCTGGAGCAGCGCCCGTACCGCGCTGATCGACGTCGCCGTGCGGACCGCGCGCGGCGACGCGTTCCTGGTGTCCGGGCTCGACTTCCCTGGCTGGGTCGAGCGGTTCACCGCCCAGGATCCGGGGCTGGCTCCCCGTGGTGAGCAGTTGCTCCAGGGGCAGGTCGGTATCGGGCCGGGCGAGCAGCGCGCCGACGGGATCCGCCGGGCCGAGCGCCTCCTGGACGCCGGTTTCCCCGGCTGGCGCGCCCGCACCACCTGGCGGCGCGACTCCCTGGCCACCGGCCGTACGGGTGCGGTGGATCTGCCGGGCACCACCTGGCGGGACCGTCCCGCCATCGACCGCGGCCACGGCGTCTATCTGGCGGGCGACCAGGTCGCGGCGCCCGGTGTGCTGTGCGAGGTGTCCTTCAGCAGCGCCATCGAAGCGGTCTCGCTCGCGCTCGCTTCCGCCCGAGCCCTACGGAACACGGCGGGGCTGCACCGCACTTGAGGCGCCGACGGGCCACCCCGCTGAGGTGACAACGGGACCAACACGGCCAACGGGGCCAACGGAGCCAAAAACGGGGCCACGCTTCCGGACGGCCGTGGAAACCACGCGTGGACGGGGAAACCGCCCTGCTCCCCGCCCACGCACACCCACACGTCCACGCCCACGCCCACGCCCCCGCCCACGCGCCGGACGCGGCTACCGCACCAGCACCATCCCCCGCTCCGTCTCGTTCAGCCGCCGTCCGCCCGTCTCCGTGCACGTCACGATGTCCTCGATGCGCACCCCGAACCGGCCCGGCAGGTAGATCCCCGGTTCGATCGAGAAGCACATCCCCGGTACGAGCGGCAGATGTTCGCCCTCCACCAGGTACGGCGGCTCGTGCGTGGTCACGCCGATGCCGTGGCCGGTGCGGTGGATGAAGTACTCGCCGTATCCCGCCGACTTGATCACCCTCCGGGCGACCCGGTCGATCTCCTGGCACGCCACCCCGGGCCGCACCGCGTCGAACGCCGCCTGCTGCGCCGCCCGTACGACGTCGTGGACCTTGCGCTCCTCGGCGGTCGGCTCGCCCACGTGGACCGTGCGCGAGGTGTCCGAGCCGTACCCGTCCCGCAGCCCGCCGAAGTCGAGTACGACCATGTCGCCGTCGTTGATGTACCGCGCGCCCGCCTCGTGGTGCGGATTCGCACCGTTGGGCCCCGACCCGACGATGGTGAAGTCCACCTGGCTGTGGCCGTGTTCGGTGAGCAGCCGGGCGAGGTCGGCGGCCACCTCGCGCTCGCGGCGGCCGGCGAACGGCAGGCCGATGATGTCCTCGTACGTCGCGTCGGCCGCGGCGCCGGCGGCGGCCAGCCGTTCCACTTCGTGCGCATCCTTGACGGCACGCAGCATCGGCAGCACCTCGGACAGCGCGCCGTAGCCGCTGCCGGGCAACACCCGTTGCAGACCGAGCAGATGCATCGCCCAGGTCGCGTCGGACACGCCGTAACGCCCCTGGGGGTCGAGCCATTCCGCCAGCTCCCTGTACGGGTCCACGCCGTCGCCCCACCCGGAGATGTCCAGCGCGCCGGCCCCGGCTGCCGCTTCGGCGTCCGGGCGCTCCAGTACGGGCACCAGCAGCCGCGGGCGCCGCCCGGGGACAAGGAACAGTGCGGTCAGCCGCTCGGTGGTCGCGGTGACGCGGTAGCCGCACAGCCATGCCAGATCGGGCCCCGGTGTCACGATCAGCCCGGCAAGACCCGCCTCGGCAGCCGCCGCGGCGGCCCGCCCCATCCGCTGCTCGTGATCGTCGCGCGTCGTGGAAGTCGCCATGCCTGGAATGTACGCCCGCCACCGGGCGCGCGGCAGAGCGGAAGCACCCGAACGCCACCCGGGCACGTCCGGCCCCGCGGCGCTCCGTTTCCGCCGCCCACGCCCCCGGGAATAACGAGCCCGTGCATTCCCCTCCCCTTCCCGACGGAATAAGGGAAGCGATATCTCTCACTTCCCGCACACGAAGGCACACTCGCCATTACTCATTCCCCGGCCCACCCCATCGTGTAGAATACGCACGCCCTAACACCCGCACCCGCGCCGGATCCTGGCAGTAGTCACGGTCACGAAAACGGCGGAAAAGCGAGAGTTTCGCGTCACGAAAAGGCAGTAGCAATACCACCAGGAGTGAGTTTCCATCCCATGAGCGAAGCACCGACCTGCGTATCAGTCTTTTCGGGCGGGATGGGCCTGGACCTCGGCCTCGAACAGGCCGGTTTTTCGATCCGGTTCGGCGCCGACAACATGAGCGCAGCGGTGGAAACAGCGAAATCGAACCGCCCTGGCCTCCCCTTCTACGCGGACGACATCCGCGGGCTTTCCACCGCTCACATCTGGAAGGCGTCCGGGCTCCATGAAGGCGGGCTCGACCTGCTCGCCGGCGGTCCGCCCTGCCAGAGCTTCAGCACCGCGGGAAAGCGCCGTGGCCTCGACGACGAGGAAAAAGGCTCGCTGGTCTTCGAGTTCGTGCGCCTGGTGAAGGAACTCCAGCCCAAGGCGTTCATCATGGAGAACGTCAAGGGGCTGCTCTCGGCATCGGTGAAATGGCGGCAGCTGCCGTACAACAACAACGGCAAGATCATCGATGATCTGCACGGCTCGCTCTTCCGTGAACTCTGCGCACAGTTGCAGGACCTCGGCTACAGCCTCGACCACCGGCAGCTCAATTCCGCGGACTACGGCGTCCCGCAGACCCGGCAGCGGGTCTTCCTGATCGGCTACCGCGACGGCCGCACGGTCACCTTCCCCGACCCCACGCACGCCAAGGAACCCGGTATCTTCACCGAGCCCTGGCAGACGATCGGCGACGGTCTGGCGGGCCTGGAGTCCGACGACTCGTACTGCGCGAAGTTCAGCGAACGCAAGCTGAAATACCTGCGGATGATTCCCGAGGGCGGGAACTGGCGTGACCTTCCCGAAGAGATACAGAAGGAATCCATGGGCCGCGCCTTCTACGCCAAGGGCGGACGCTCCGGATACTGGCGACGGCTCAGCTTCGGCACCCCCTCACCCACCATCCTCACCGAACCGCAGAACGCCAGCACGGCCCTCTGCCACCCGGTGGCCGACCGGCCGCTGACCGTACGCGAATGCGCGCGGCTGCAGACCTTCCCCGACGACTGGAAGTTCTACGGACTCGGCCGCGACCAGTACAAGCTCGTCGGAAATGCCGTCCCGGTACATCTCGCCAAGGCGCTCGGCACCCATCTGCGCTGCACCCTGGAAAACCAGCCGGCCACCGCTACCGCCTGACCGCTCCGCCGCGGACGGACCGACCGCCTGCCGATGGACCGCGTATCAATCGATCACGTATCAATCGACCACGTATCGACCGACCGCCTACCGATTGACCCGGCGGAAGAGCTTCGCGTAATCGATGTTCCCTTCCGCGTCGCCGATCTCCGGCTGCGCGGCACGGGTGAGGCGCTCCAGCAGGTCGGGCACGAGAGTGTCCAGCACCTCTTTCCTGAACTCCGAGCACAGCAGCGCACAGACCTCGCCCACCCGTACGTCGTAGTCGGCGGTGCCACCGCCCACCTGCTCCCAGAACTCCCGGCTGGAAAGCGACACATATTCCTGCCCTGGCGCCTTGGACGTCCGCGCCCTGCCGTAACAGGGTGCGAAGTATCCGACGAAATCCTGGCCGGTCTTCTCGTACTCGTCGCGTACCCGGACGATGGTGTGGGACAGGTTCTTCCGGGAACTCATCGGCATGCAGTCCCAGCTCATCTTCACCTGATAGCCCGCCACCTCACCGTCCTCCCCCGGCACTTCGAAGTCGAAGTCGTCGGGGTACTCGGGATGCCGGGCACCGGGAAAGCACGCCTTGACGATGGCTTCCAGGAGATGCCCGACGGCCTCTTCCTCGGACGCGTACAGGGCGCTCTGCACCTGGAGCGTCGCCCAGTCGCGGACCGTTTCCGCATTCCTTATGCGCAGCAGGAAGGGGTTGGTGCGCTTCAGACGGTCCGCGACCTTCAGCGCCGAGAACCGCTTCCGCATCCGGTTGACGTAGAGCCGCTCGGCTTCCGTCACCACCAGCGTCGCCCGGTCGAGCGGAATCCGCAGCAGCGCGCTCACCTCACCGGCCAGCTCCGCTTCCGGAACGGCCGGGGCCCGCTCCTCGTCGAGGGGGATGGCCTGCTGCGGCACGGCGGCGAGCGCAGGCGTCAGGGCGGGCGTCGTGAGGTCCGGCATGCGCCATTCGTATCATGACCGGCCTATATGCGACCCGCCCCGGCACCGGCTTTCGCAGGCGGGACGGGGCGGGCGCTAAATCCTCAACTCCGCACGGGCGGCGGGCCCGTGACGCAGGTCAGCCGCCGGTCGGC
This sequence comes from Streptomyces sp. NPDC050161, assembly GCF_044460025.1. Classification (NCBI taxonomy): domain Bacteria; kingdom Bacillati; phylum Actinomycetota; class Actinomycetes; order Kitasatosporales; family Streptomycetaceae; genus Streptomyces; species Streptomyces sp. NPDC050161. The sequence goes on from NZ_JBITJM010000022.1 coordinate 102,426, forward strand.
CCCAGGAGCGCCGACGCCGCCTCCAGCGCGGTGGGAGCGGCGTCGGCCTCCTGCGACGGAGCGGGGCGGCAGGTGAAGCCGAGGCGGCTCAGCGCCCGGGTCACTTCGCCGGCGCTGAAGTCGCGGCGGTCCTGCCGGGTGATGATCTCCCCCACCTGCTTGACGGGGTAGTGGCGGCGGCCGATGATCACGGACTCCCCCGTGATGGGCTCGGGCCTGACGCCCTTCATCGACTGCTGCACCTCACTCTTGATCAGGTCGAAGGGAAAGCGGGCGATGACGCAGCGCATGGGGCCTCAACAGGGTCGAAGAGAATGCCGGCGACGGACGGCGCCGCCGGGCGGAGAACGGTGCGGCAGAGGCAGAACCGTACCCGTGAAACACGGAATTCCGGCCCTGCCGTACGCCACCGGGCCGAAGGCGGGCTACTGCTTCCCGCCCGTCTTCTGCGCGGCGGCGCGCCGGGCACGGGCGGGCCCGCTGCGCCGCCCGCGAGCGGACGAAGCGGACCGCTTGGGGCGTTCGACGACCGGCGCGGCGACGGTGACGGGGACACCGGAGGGAGCCTGCGCGCCGGTGATGCGGCTCAGCTCGGCCTCACCGGAGCGGACCTGAGTGGTCTGCGGGGTGATGCCGGCGTCCGCCATCAGGCGCGTCATCCCCCGGCGCTGCCCCGGCAGAACGAGGGTGACGACCCGGCCGGACTCGCCTGCCCTGGCGGTACGGCCGCCACGGTGCAGGTAGTCCTTGTGGTCACTGGGCGGGTCCACGTTGACGACGAGGTCGAGGTTGTCGACGTGGATGCCGCGGGCGGCGACGTTGGTGGCCACCAGGGCGGTGACGTGCCCGGTCTTGAACTGGGCCAGCGTACGGGTGCGTTGGGGCTGGGACTTGCCGCCGTGCAGCGCCGCCGCCCGCACGCCGCTGCGCAGCAGGTGCTGGGTGAGCTTGTCCACCTCGTGCTTGGTGTCGAGGAACATGATCACCCGGCCGTCACGGGCGGCGATCTCGGTGGTGGTGGCGTACTTGTCGGCGCCGTGCACGTGCAGCAGGTGGTGTTCCATCGTCGTGACCGCGCCCGCCGACGGGTCGACGGAGTGCACCACCGGGTCGGACAGGTAGCGGCGCACCAGGAGGTCGACGTTGCGGTCCAGGGTGGCCGAGAACAGCATCCGCTGCCCGTCAGGACCGACCTGGTCGAGCAGCGCGGTGACCTGCGGCATGAAGCCCATGTCCGTCATCTGGTCGGCCTCGTCGAGCACCGTGACGCACACCTGGCGCAGACGGCAGTCCCCGCGGTCGATGAGGTCCTTGAGCCGCCCGGGAGTCGCCACGACGACCTCGGCGCCGCCGCGCAGCGCGCCGGCCTGCCGTCCGATCGACATCCCGCCGACGACGGTCGCCACCCGCAGCTTCAGCGAACGGGCGTACGGCGCGAGCGCGTCACCGACCTGCTGCGCCAGCTCACGGGTGGGCACCAGGACCAGGGCCAGGGGCTCACGGGGCTCGGCGCGCCGGCCGGCGATACGGGCCAGCAGCGCGAGGCCGAAGGCGAGCGTCTTGCCCGACCCGGTGCGGCCCCGTCCCAGGACGTCGCGGCCGGCCAGCGAGTTCGGCAGGGTGGCGGCCTGGATCGGGAACGGCGCCGACATGCCTTCGGATGCCAGGGCCGTCAACAGCGCTTCCGGCATGTCCAGTTCGGCGAAGGTCTCCACCGGGGGCAGGGCCGGGGTCAGGGTGGCGGGCGCCGCGAACTCGCCCCGCAGCGCGGTGGGGCGCCGGCCGCCGCCGGAACGGCCCTGCGCGCCGGAGCGGTTGGGCGCTCCGCCGCGTCCGGAGGCACCGGAGCGGCCGGGGGCCTGGGGGCGGTGGCCGCCGTTGCGTCCTGAGCCGGACGAACCGGCGCGGGGTGAGCGGTCGTTGGAGCGTGCTGTGCGGTTCATGTGAACCTTCCTCGATGCGGTACGTCGAGGAATCCTCGGCAGCTGCCAGCCACACTCAAGAGAACCGCAAAGACGAACCGAAAAAATAGATGAAACGAAGCGGATGTGAAATACACCGGATCCGCTGTGTCGAAAACGATCGGAATTCGCCGTACAGAAGGGCGTTTCCTGCCGATCGCGAGCCGGGCTGACCGCCGTTCCGCCGAGGCAGGTGACGGTCCAACACCCCGAGGGGCGGCCGGCGTCGCTCGTGCGGCGGCGATGGCGCGCACGGGGGGAGTTACCGGGACACGAGGGATTTACCGGGAAAACAACGAGCTGGGGCCCGCACCCAAGGTGCGGGCCCCAGCTGCGTCGTACGCGTCAGCGTCAGGCGGGAACGATGTTCTCGGCCTGCGGGCCCTTCTGGCCCTGGGTGACGTCGAAGCTGACCTTCTGGCCTTCCTGGAGCTCACGGAAGCCCTGGGCGGCGATGTTCGAGTAGTGGGCGAAGACGTCGGCGCCGCCACCCTCCTGCTCGATGAAGCCGAAGCCCTTTTCCGAGTTGAACCACTTCACGGTGCCTGTAGCCATTTTTTTCTCCTTCGGGGCAGTGCCCGGAGCCCACACCGTGTGGACCCCGCGTCGCCGCGATGATCGCCCCGTCCGGAAAATGCACCGGAAAATACAAAAGCACTCCCGCCGCGTATGACGGCGGAGGCACTCAAAGTCTCTTGGGAACCACAACTGCAACTGATTACGACAGTAGCACGGTACGGCCGACCGTGCCGGGCAATGTCCAGGAATTTTCCCGCAACCAGCATTTTCCCCGGCCGCCACACCACATATTCCCGCCGTTTCGACGACGAATATCACCACACCCGCATCCGACCCCAGGTGAAGCACCCCGGTGACAAATCCCTCACCCGCCGCCGCACCCACTCCCCGGAATCCACGGGACGGTGAGCAGCGGAACGCGCGCGGGCCCCGGCAACCGAGACGCGCTGCGGGCTCCTGCAACGGGGAAACGGGCCGCCGGGCAACTCGGCAACTCGTGTTGCTGATCCCGTCACCCGCGACACCGGCAAGGGGTGTACCCCCCTCCTTGCCATGCTCAACGTATAGCTCACCAGGGGGCTTGCGGCAAGGCCCCGGTCATCCCGCAGAATTGCCGATCAAAGCCAGTACCTGCGGAAATGACAGGTTCGCGAAGTGTGCGCGCTCTTGCCGACGTACGGGCCGCGCGGGGACGTCGAACCGACGGCACTGAGCCGACGGCGGGCCTCCCGGTGCAGCCGCATGCACTCCGCCCAGAGGTACAGGGACACACGCCACCGGTCCACACCGCAGCAGCCGGGCCGGAATCAACTGCGACGGGTAAGGAACTTCAGTGGGGGACCTCATGTTTGACGTCATCGTGGTCGGCGGCGGGCCGACCGGCTTGATGCTGGCCGGCGAGCTGCGGCTGCACGGCGTGCACGTACTCGTGCTGGAGAAGAACACCGAGCCGACCGGGCAGTCCCGCGCGCTCGGCCTGCACGCGCGCAGCGTCGAGGTGATGGACCAGCGCGGCCTGCTGGAACAATTCCTCGCGCGCGGCCAGCAGTTCGCGACCGGCGGTTTCTTCGCCGGCATCGACAAACCGTGGCCCGACCGGCTGGACACCGCGCATCCGTACGTACTCGCCATCCCGCAGAGCATCACCGAACACCTGCTGACCGGGCACGCCACGGAACTCGGCACCGAGATCCGGCGCGGCTGCGAAGTGGTCGGGCTGACCCAGGACGCGGACGGGGTGACCGTCGAGCTGGCCGATGCGGACGTCCCCGGCGGGGGAAGCACACGGCTCGTCCCTGGCGGCGGAAGCACGCGGCTCGTCCCTGGCCGGGAAAGCACGCGGCTCCGCTCGCGCTACCTCGTCGGCTGCGACGGCGGACGCAGCACGGTGCGCAAGCTGCTCGGCGTCGGCTTCCCCGGCGAGCCCGCCAGGGTCGAGACGCTGCTGGGCGAGGTCGAGGTGGCCGTGCCGCAGGAGACGCTGGCCGCCGTGGTGGCCGAGGTCCGCAAGACCTACGTACGGTTCGGCGCCATGCCCCTAGGGGACGGGATGTACCGCCTCATCGTGCCCGCCGACGGCCTGGCCGATGACCGCACCACCCCGCCGACCCTCGACGCGTTCAAGCAACGCCTACGGACGATCGCCGGCACCGACTTCGGCGCACACTCGCCACGCTGGCTCTCCCGCTTCGGCGACGCCACCAGGCTGGCCGAGCGCTACCGGACCGGCCGGGTGCTGCTGGCAGGCGACGCGGCACACATCCACCCGCCGACCGGCGGGATGGGCCTCAACCTCGGCATCCAGGACGCGTTCAACCTCGGCTGGAAACTGGCCGCCGAGGTCGCCGGCTGGGCACCGCAGGGGCTGCTCGACAGCTACCACACCGAACGGCACCCGGTGGCCGCCGCCGTCCTCGACAACACCCGCGCACAGACCGAGCTGCTGTCCCCCGAGCCGGGCCCCCGCTCCGTACGCCGGCTGGTGTCGGAACTGATGGACTTCGAGGAGGTGAACCGGTACCTGATCGAAAAGATCACGGCACTCTCGGTCCGCTACGACTTCGGCGAAGGCCACGACCTGCTCGGCCGCCGCATGCGCGACCTCCCCCTGAAACAGGGCCGCCTCTACGAACTGATGCACACCGGCCGCGGCCTGCTCATCGACCGCACCGGCCACCTCTCGACGACAGGCTGGACGGACCGCGTCGACCACGTCATCGACACCGCCGAAGAACCGGACGTACCCGCGCTACTCCTACGACCGGACGGCCACGTGGCCTGGGCAGGCGAAGACCAGACGGACCTGCTCAACCACCTCCCGAGGTGGTTCGGCACACCCACTGCCTGAACTCACGGTCCCGGCCACAAAGTTGGGGTGGGCTGCCGCAGGCACCTTGGGCCTTTTACTCGGTCGCATCCCTGCCGCACAGGGCGCGTTGGTAGCGAAGGTGCGCCTCGGCGATCGGGTGGGCGGGGAGCCGGCGGAGCTCACCTCGACGGCTGCCGTCCGCGGTGGAACGAACCGTGCCCTCGGCGTCGACGTAGATAGCCAGGGTGTCGAACTGAACGTGGTGATTCGGGCACAGCACGAGCAGGTTGGGCAGTTCGTCGGGGCCGTCGTGAGGCCGGCCGAGACCTCGGATGTGGGCGGCCTCGCTGTACGTACCGAATCCCGTCGACAACTGCAGTCCACAGACTTGGCAGCGATCGTCGTGCAGCTTCTTCACCTTCTTGGCCAGTTCGATATCGCGGGCCACACGAGAGGAAGTGATGGTGCGCCGTTCGGCAGGACCTCGATACGTTTCCTCATCCTCTGCGCACTCCCCGACACCACTCGCACTTTCGTAGCCGGCCAGCCCGAGCCGTTCCATCAAGGCGTGCTGACCTATGTCGGCAAGGTAGGTCTCCCGTATGACAGCGATCGCCTGAGACCGAACGAAGGGGTCACGCAGCAGCAGCGCCGCCTGCTCGGTCATTCCCCCTTCGGGATTGGCCCTGTCGAACGCTGCGGCATGTGGCTTGCCTGCCTGCTCCGACGGGACACCGCGGACATCCCACAGGCCGCTCGTCCGCAGATGCCAGAACGGATACTCGGGGGTGATGGACGACTCGGGATGGCCGAACTCGGCCATCAGCCCACCGACCTCGTCACGAAACTGCCGCCAAAGCGCCAGACGTTCCTTTCCTGCGGCGACCCTGGCGATACCCCACAACAGCGCCAGCGGCTTGTGCCTGCTCTGCTGGCCTTTTCGCTGGTGAATCTTGAGGCTCTTGAGCCTGTCAATGAGCTCACTCGGAGTGAGCGTCTCCGACGCACCGTCCCCTGCAGAAGAGACGGAGGCAGCGTCTTCCGGCAGGCGAGGTGCCGGAAGCAGCCTCTCGGACTCCTGCTCTCCCCCAGCCGATTGCGAGTCGAAATCCTCGCTCTCCGCGGGGCGGACGATCCGCCGTCGCACCATGGGCAGCATGACGTCTCCGTGTTCCACCCACTGACGCCAGGAACTCGGCGCGCGCTCCAGCGCTTCGGCAGCCGCGATCTCTGGGTTACCCCGAGCCTCGATCCACGCCCAGTCGACCTGCTCACGCTCTGCACTCAGGTCCAGAACTGCCAGGTCATAACGGTAGTTGAGGGAGGTCCGCCCCTCGGCCTCCTGCTCGATCCGCTCGACGCGCTCGATAACCGCCACGCCGCAGAACTCGACGTGCTCCTCGGGAATCGTGTTGCGCGAAACCTCCGCGAACACAAGAAGCGGCACCGCCATTGCCCTCTGCTGCGCAGTCGACGCCTGGTGCCCCGCGAAAGCCTCCAACAGCACAGCGTTGCCCGGCATGGTCCCCACGGGCACCGTGTCGTCACCGCTGTGGTCTCCGAAGTAGCGCACGCGGCCGTTGTCCAGGTCGAAGACGTCCCGCCAGGGTGTCTCAGCCGTTCCGGACTCCCACGAACTGGAGCAGATCAGGATTGCCGGACGACGTCGCTCACCTGATGCCCTGACCTTGGCCATCGGATTGATGCCCTTGCTCAGCTGAACCTGAGCGAGAACCTCGGAGGCTGTGAGGTGGTGAATGTTCGGGTAGCCGTCGATCAATGGCAGCGAAGGGTCTCTGTTCCGGGCGGACCGCAACACCTCTCCGACGCGCAACTGGCTTCCCACCGTGCCTCCCCATGAAATCGCCACCCTGGTCCACTGATCCTGCCAGGTTCGTTGACTCCGGACGGGGCCTGACGTGCAGCTCGTGCGGAACCATCGACACTCCCCGATGGCCAGGCTGGTCACCGCCCCGTGCCGACTGCGAAAACGTGGGTCGGAGTTACGCGGACAGGCTCAATTCCCCCCGCCACCGCCGACAACGCCTCCCCCGATCCATGGAGACGCAGGTCGGGGAGATGTTCCCGGAGTGTCCCTTCCGTCACATCTCCACCCTCTGCGGGGACGGGCTCTCCGCCCGAGCGATGTAATGAGCGGTCTCCTCGTGATTGGTGGAGCGGGCGAGTTCGGCAAATCCTTGACGGAACATCAGGCGTACGCGGGTGGCTGCCCGCTCGGGGGGATCGGAAAATTTTCCGTTGGCTTTCACCAGCTGAACGAGCGCGGGGACGTCGTACACATACGTCCGGTCGACCACCCAGTACGGCAGCGTCCCGTCCATGGTGGATTGCGCTGGGGTGAGACCACGTTTGTGGGGGTCGGGCAGCGGGCGGGTATCGAGGTCGAAGCGCAGGATTTCGCCGACCACGTCGCGCCACTCTTCGGATGCCGTGCGGCCGGCGCGCTCTCGCCACCAGCCGAGTACGAGCTGATCAAATTCCGGCTCGGTGAAACAGTATTCCAGTGCCGGTGCCAGAGAGTCAGGGTCGGCCGTCGAACGCTCGGCAGCGTGCGTGAGGAGGCGGGCGCCCGGCAGGGGTTGCCCCTCGATGTAGTCGGCCAGCGAAAGGATGGCTTCCGATTGCGTCATGCCGCCGACGGCCCGCAAGGCAGGGAATATGTGACGCAGCACCACATTCTCGGCCAGCAATCGCGCCCAGAAGAGGAACCGCTGCATCCGCAGGTTTTCCTCAAGCGGCACGTCTTTGTTGGCGAGGACGTACTCAAAGTCGTCCCGTTCGCCGCGAACGGTGACGAATCCATGGAGTTCCCGGCGCTCGGTGTAGTCGGTGTTGGGCAGCAGGAGCAACGGGTAGGCCGCTATGCGGGAGACATAGCCGGCCAGTTCGTCGTACCCCTTCAGGAAGGATTCCGGTGTTTCGCCGGGGGCACCCCAGATGAGTTCAGCGTACGCATCGAGCCCTTCGGCCGCCAGCCACTCGGCAAGTTCCCGCCACTGGTTGATCTTCATGTTCCGGCGGTTCATGTTGGTCAACGTGTCGGTGTCCAGGGTCTGCAACGCGAGGGTGAAGGAACTCTGGAGTCCGGCATCCCGCATCAGACGTACGATCTTGTAGAACATGGCATTCTTGTTCTTGGCCCAGGACGTTTCGAGCGCCATCGGATATCCGTAACGTCTTTTCACGTCGATGAGATCTTCGACGAACTCCAAGTCCGCGGGCAACATACCGAAGTTCGCGTCGCAGAGCACAACAGTTTCGGCTCCGGCCTGGGCCAGAGCCGAGAGTTCCCTTCGCAGCCGGTCACGGGAGAAGGACCGGACCTTCTGTCCCACCGCACCTCCCCAGTAACAGAAGGCACAGTGGTAGGGACAGCCGCGGTTGGTCTCCAGGAGGGCAACGTCGTAGCGGAAGTCGCCCTTTTCGTCGACCAGGGGAATGGCTCCGGTTAAGATCGGTGAAGGTATCTCGTCCAAGTCGGTGATCCGGGGACGGGGAGGGTTCGTCTGCGTCCTGCCGTCGGCGCCTCGGATGGATATATCGGCGATGTGGTCATACCCGCCTCCTGCCAGTATGGCGTGCAGAATGTCGCGGAAGGTCATTTCGCCCTCGCCGTTGACCACTATGTCAACGGCCTCACAGTTCCGGAAAACGCGTTCCGCCTGGTTGGCCACGTGGTTCCCGCCAAACACGACCACGGTGTCCGGGTTCGCTTGCTTGATGGCCTCGGCGACCGTGGAGAATTGCCGGACGTTCCAGCCGAGCACCGAGAATCCGATGACATCCGGCGCGCCTTCCCGGAGAATCCGTATCGCCATCTCGATAGGCGTCACATCCCCCGATAGGTTCTCAATAGTGGTGTGGCACGCCGCGCGGAGGCTCTCGTCCCCCTCGATCGCCGCCGCAAGGTAGCCGGCCGCCAGCGGCATCGATTCCTTTGACATGTGCCACACGCCCTGCTGAACGAGTTTCACTGTAAGCACAGCGATATCCAATCTGCGAGAGACGGAATGAGGGAAAGGGGACAGGTGTCCCGTTTTGCATCCCGGGCACCATCGTCAGGAGAGCGGTTGACCGTGTCAACAGTTCATCCAACTGCAATGTGGACGAAATACTCCGCCACCCGACCTTCGATTCCGAATAAGATTCGGATCCCTTGCTCAGTTGACCGGCCTTGTCGGATATTATTCGCCCCTGGCTCATCTCGGGGAATTTTCTCCGACGGGGTTGCTAATGATCAGCTACGTGATCAAACTTGTCGTGGACCTCGCCGATCTTTTCGCCCATCGGTCCACGATTCATTGCACTCAGCACCGAGGAGCACCTGCATGCCCACCAGCTGGTCCGAGCCGCCGACCGACAACTGTGCCGACAACGCGGTCTGCGTGCTCGTGCTGGATGACGAGTTGCCGAGGTGGCTGGCGGCCAATACCGCGGCGGTGCTGGGCATCGCACTCGGGGCCCATGGGCTGATCAAGGCAGGCCCGGATCTTGCGGATGCCGCAGGATCTCTTCACCCGGGCATCGGGACCACTCCTGTGCCGGTCCTCGGTAGCCCACGGAGTGCACTGCCACTGGTCAGACAGAAGGCCATGGCAGCCGGTGTGACCGTCATCGACTTCAACGAGGCAGCCCGAAAAAGCAAGTCCTACGAGGAGTACGAGAAGCACTTCCTGGCAGATCCGCTCGACTATCTCGGAATCGCGCTCCACGGACCCCGCAAAGCGGTGAAGTCCGTTTCGAGGTCCCTCAAGAGCCTCACGTGACGTGATCCCCCCCCCCCCGCAGTTTCCGCGGGCCTCTCCCCTTTCGACTCTCGGCGTTAGGATGAACGAGATGCCACAGAAGAAGTGGATTACCTTCCTCACCGATTACGGCCTGGAGAACAAGTTCATCGGAGTGTGCCACGGCGTCATGGCACGCATCGCCCCGGAAGCACGCGTCATGGACGTCACACACCTCGTGCCGCGTGGCGACATCCAGCACGGTGCCGAGATCTTTCGACAGGCGATTCCGTATCTGCCGGACGCCGTCCACCTGACAGTGGTCGACCCCGGCGTCGGCACACAGCGCAAGCCCGTCGTACTGGAAGTGGGATCACAGCTCTTCGTAGGCCCGGACAACGGCCTTCTGCTGCGGGCGGCAGACATCGCCGGGGGTGTATCCGCCGCATACGAGCTCGCCGACCCGAAATTCCGGCTCGACGCGGTCTCCACCACCTTCCACGGGCGTGACGTCTTCGCGCCGGCGGCTGCTCATCTCGCCAATGGTGTCTCGCCAAAGGAATTCGGCCCCAGCGTCCCGGTCACCGAATTGGTGCGCATCCCCGATCCCGTTCGGGACCGTCGGGGTGACGCATTCCTGGGCGAGGTCGTCATCAAGGACCGCTTCGGTAATCTGCAGACTTCTCTGGACTCCGCTTACCTCCGGGACGGAGGCATCACGATGGGCGCCAAACTGGAGCTCACCGCAGGAGGATCGATCACGACAATCCCGTTCGTGGAAACCTTCGGCAGCGTCCCCGAAGGGGCGCCTCTGGCCCACATCGACTCCGCCGACCGCTTGGCCTTGGCGGTCAACCTGGGTGACGCGGCGAAGCTTCTGTCTCTGAGTGAAGGAAGCACGTTCTCCCTGCGCCACTGCTAGACCCGTTCCGCAACGGAATTCTCGCCGTATCGGCATGCACGAGCACGGGCGGTGCCCAGCCCGCGTGTCCAGCCGACAGCGAGCGAGACGTAGGGCCGGTGGCCGGTACGCCTACAGCCGCGTTCCGACTGCCGGCCCTGCCGTACGCGGCCGAGCGACGCGGTACGCGGTGCGGGACTACTCGGTTTCGTCGGGCTCACCCCGGCCGTAATTCATGGGGTTTTATCTGGCGGAGGCAGGAGCGGACCTCCCTCCCAGCATTGGAATATCAAGTTCGTGTGCACCAGCGATATTTCTTCCCGGTTGGTCAGCTCATCCAGGACGAGCCGTTGCAGTTGGCGGGAATTCTCGACGGTCACGTGCACAAGAAAATCATCGGGCCCCGTCAAGTGATAGACAAAGCGGGTTTCCGGCAGCATGAGGACATGCTGGACAAATGGCTCGACGAGTGAGCGGCGATGCGGTTGCACTCTCACATACAACAAGGCTTCGAGTGGCCGACCGACCAGCTCAGGATCGACATTCAAGCGGTAGCCACGGATCACACCGTTTTTACGGAGCCTATTGACGCGGTCCAGGCAGGTTGACGGCGCGACACCGACCTGGGCAGCGAGCTCCTTGTTGGATAATCGGGCGTTGTTCTGAAGAGCCGTAAGGATCCTCAGGTCGAACGAATCCAGTTCGAAGAGGCTACGCATACGCCGAACGATACCCGGACTTCATTCCCATTTTCCAGCACTTGGGCGATAATCTGACGAGCCGCCACTCTCGCCTCACCCGCCGCTCTGACCTCAGGGACTCCATAATGGACCATTTATCGGTCTTTGTCGCGACCACCCTTTTGATGCTGGTGGTGCCGGGCCCGGACTTCGTCCTCGTCACCCGGCACTCTCTTGCCGGGGGCCGGCGTCACGGCTATGGCACCACTGCCGGCATATGTGCCGGCTTGGCGCTGCTCACTCTCGTGACGGCCAGTGGCCTCGCCGCTTTCCTGGCCGCGAGCACCGCGATTTTAAATCTCCTGCGGGTGGTCGGTGGAGGTTACCTGGTACTGCTGGGCGCGTTATTGATCTTTTCGGTCGTGCACCGACCTCGACGGCAATCCATCACGCCACAGTCCGCGCCGGGGAATGTCCGTACGGCCGCATTGCAGGGATTCCTCAACAACGTACTCAACCCCAAAGCACTGATCTTCTACCTCACCTTCATGCCCCAGTTCTTGGTGCCGGGTTCAGCATTCGAGCAGTCACTCCTCCTGGGCGGCCTGGTCGTGCTGTGCGCCGCCGCATGGTGGACGTTGTACGTCACCGCGATCGGGTACCTGAGTGCGGTCCTGACACGCAAGACGGTGCGTACCGCGATCGACGTGGGGGCCGGCTTGGCACTGGGCGGCATCGGCGTGACGTTCCTGGCCGGTGGCCTTTAGGCCGTGCCCCATGCGGTGAGCCGGAGGAGCCGTCTGTAGCGGCAGAAAGCGGCGGCGAGGCCGACCTGTCGATCGCCAAGGCCGCCCCCGCCCCGTCTCCCCCCACACACAGGACAAGCATGACAAAAACCGCCGGGGAATCCGCCGCCACGACGGAACTTGGCGGCACATCCGCTCGCGCTCCCCTCACGCAAAAGGCCCCGGACGCCAGGTCCGGGGCCGATCACAGCGCCCTGCGCAGCAAACCGCAGGTCATAACGCTCCTACTCAGAGCCCCCTGTCGGATTCGAACCGACGACCTTCGCTTTACAAGAGCGGTGCTCTGGCCAGCTGAGCTAAGGAGGCGTGCGGAAGCAGTGTACCCAGGCGCGCCGGATGCCGGTCGCCATTTCGTGACCGGTGGGCTACTGACACCGGGCGTCGCCGCAGGTAGCGTCTCCGGGAGCCCGCGTTTGTGGGCCACACCACTCCTTTTACTCGGATCGTCCGGCACGTTCCTGCCGGTGAAGGGACACATCACCATGGCTACGGTCACCTACGACCAGGCATCCCGGATCTACCCGGGTTCCGACAAGCCCGCGGTCGACAAGCTCGACATCGCCATCGAGGACGGTGAGTTCCTCGTCCTGGTCGGCCCTTCCGGCTGTGGCAAGTCGACCTCGCTGCGCATGCTCGCCGGTCTTGAGGACGTCGACGGCGGGGCCATCCGCATCGGCGACCGTGACGTCACGCACCTTCCGCCCAAGGACCGGGACATCGCCATGGTGTTCCAGAACTACGCGCTCTACCCGCACATGACCGTCGCGGACAACATGGGCTTCGCCCTCAAGATCGCTGGGGTGCCGAAGGCCGAGATCCGGCAGAAGGTCGAGGACGCGGCGAAGATCCTGGACCTGACGGAGTACCTCGGGCGCAAGCCCAAGGCGCTGTCCGGTGGCCAGCGGCAGCGGGTGGCGATGGGCCGGGCGATCGTCCGGGAGCCGCAGGTGTTCCTCATGGACGAGCCGCTGTCCAACCTCGACGCGAAGCTGCGCGTGCAGACCCGTACGCAGATCGCCGGGCTCCAGCGGCGCCTGGGCATCACCACCGTCTACGTCACCCACGACCAGGTCGAGGCGATGACGATGGGCGACCGGGTCGCGGTGCTCAAGGACGGGCTGCTCCAGCAGGTCGACTCGCCGCGGAACATGTACGACCGGCCGGCGAACCTGTTCGTGGCAGGGTTCATCGGTTCCCCCGCGATGAACCTCGTGGAGGTGCCGATCACCGACGGCGGGGTGAAGTTCGGCAACAGCGTCGTGCCGGTCAACCGTGAGGCGCTGGCCTCGGCGGCGGACAAGGGCGACACGACGGTCACCGTCGGCGTGCGGCCCGAGCACTTCGAGATCGTCGAGCAGAACGGTGCCGCCGCGAAGTCGCTGTCCAAGGCGTCCGCCGACGCGCCCGCGGGTCTTGCCGTCACGGTCAACATCGTCGAGGAACTCGGCGCCGACGGCTACGTCTACGGCTCCGCCGAGGTCGGCGGCGAGGTCAAGGACCTGGTCGTACGGGTCAACGGCCGCCAGGTGCCGGAGAAGGGCACGCAGTTGCACGTCGTGCCGCTGCCGGGCGAGACGCACGTCTTCTCGACGTCATCGGGCGAGCGGCTGAGCGACTGAGCCAGCGGCCGGGCGACGACGACCCGGAGAAGGCGGAGGGGCGGGGCGGCGAAGTGCCGCGCCGCCCCTTCCGGCTGCGGGCGCGCCGCACGAGGCCGGGAGGGGTACCGCACCGCCCCTCCCCTATACGGGCGCGCCACACCACCAGACGCCCCAAACCCCCCACCGCAGGCCGCTTTTCGAATCTGTACGTCAACATCGCCACCGCCCCGGCGGCCGTTCCATCGCTCGATAAGGTGACCAAATGTCGCCACATCGTCACCCCTCGCTACCATCGCGACCGTGAACTCCGCAGCCCGCCGTATCGGCAGAACTCTCGCCCTCGTCCTTCCCGTCGTCCTCGTCCTCTCCGGGACGCTCGCGGTCACCCGCGTGCCGTGGGCCTCGACAGCCACGGACTCGCAGGTGCTGACCGCGTCATCCGGCAAGGTCGCCGCCAAGGCCGCCGCCCCCCGCGCCCCTCAGGACGTCCTCCGGGACCGCCTCCTGGTCGAGCTCCAGGAGAAGGATCCAGGGGTCGCTCTGACGCATCTTCAGAAGGCCACCACCGAACGGCCGTCCCTCGCCAAGCACTGCATGTCGATCGCGCAGGCGCTGGGCCGAGCCGCGGTCAACAAGTACGGTGCCGCGCATCGCGCCCAGGCGTTCTCCCGCCCGGTCTGCGACACCTCCTTCGCCACCGGCGTCGCCGACGCCCAGTGACCCGGACTCGCACCGCATAGGGTGCGAATCATGACAGTCGCCCCACCCCCGTGCCCCACGCAGGCCGTTGTCCTGGCAGGAGGCCAGGGCTCGCGCCTCCGTCCGTACACCGACGACCGCCCCAAGCCGATGGTCGAGATTCCCGGAACCGGAACCCCGATCATCGGCCATCAGCTCGCCTGGCTGGCCTCGGAAGGCGTCACCGACGCGGTGGTCTCCTGCGGCCACCTCGCCCACGTGCTCCAGGACTGGCTGGACGAGACCGAACTCCCCTTGAGCGTCACGACAGTTGTCGAGACCGAACCGCTGGGACGCGGCGGCGGGCTCAAATACGCAGCCGCCGCGCTCCCCCGCCCCGACGAGCCCTGGTACGCCACCAACGGCGACATCTGGACCCGCTTCCCGCTCCGCGAGATGGCCGCCTTCCACGACGAACGCGGCGTCGACGCCACCCTCGCGCTGGCCCGCCCCAGGATCCCGTGGGGCGTCGTGGAGACCGACGAGTTCGGGCACGTCCTGGACTTCATCGAGGCGCCGCCCTCGCCGTACCTCATCAACGCCGGCGTCTACGTCTTCTCCGCCGCCTTCGCCGACCTGCTGCCGGTACGCGGCGACCACGAGCGCACCACCTTCCCGCGGCTCGCCCGCGAGCGCCGCCTGGCCGGCTACCCGCTCCCGCACGGCGCCTACTGGCGGGCCATCGACACCACCAAGGACCTCATCGAAGCCGCCAAGGAGCTCGGCACGCACCCGAGTTGAGACCTCGGGCACACGTCCCCACCTCCCGGCTTTGCCGGAACGGCAAATTTGCTCACGGCCGCTCGGCCCGCTGCCGCATGCTCCGCCGTACCGGCCGCGCGCGGAGCGGCCGGTCGCCACGAGCCCGCATCCCTCCGGGAGGACGTATGCCGCAGCCCGCCCCCTTGCCGGACGTCACACACCGCCTGGTGGACGTCCCCGACGGCCGCATCCATCTGGTGGAGCAGGGCTCGGGCCCTCTGGTGCTCCTCCTCCACGGCTTCCCCGAGAGCTGGTACGCGTGGCGCCACCAGCTCCCGGCGCTCGCCGCGGCGGGCTACCGCGCGGTCGCGATCGACGTACGCGGCTACGGACGCTCGTCGAAACCCGCCGACGTCGCCGGCTACCGGATGGCGGCGCACGTCGCCGACAACGTCGCGGTCGTGCACGCCCTGGGAGAACGGACCGCGACGCTCGTGGGCCACGACGTGGGCTCCCCCATCGCCGCCGGCACGGCGCTGCTGCGGCCCGACGTCTGCACCGCCGTCGCCCTGCTCGGCGTCCCCTACGCGCCCCGCAACGGCCACCGGCCGACCGAGGCGTTCGCGGCCATCGGCGGCGACGAGGAGTTCTACGTCAGCTACTTCCAGGAGCCGGGCCGGGCCGAGGCAGAGATCGAGCCGGACGTCCGTGGCTGGCTCGCGGGGTTCTACGCCTCGCTGTCCGGCGACACGATGCCGGCGGACGGCGGCCACGGGCACTTCTTCGTTCCCGGCGGCGGCCGGATGTCCGACCGCTTCGTCCGCGGCGCCTCGCCGTCCTGGCTGACCGAGGCCGATCTCGACGTCTACGCCGGGGAGTTCGAGCGGACCGGGCTGACCGGCGCGCTCAACCGCTACCGGAACGCCGACCGCGACTGGGCGGACCTGAGCGCCCTGGACGGAGCCCCGCTCACGCAGCCCGCACTGTTCATCGGCGGCGCCCTGGACGCCTCCACGACCTGGATGGCCGACGCCATCGACGCCTTCCCCACCACGCTGCCCGGCCTGGTCTCCTCGCACCTCATCGACGGCTGCGGCCACTGGGTGCAGCAGGAGCGCCCCGACGAGGTCAACCACCTCCTCGTCGACTGGCTGCGGGAGCTGCCGGACCCCGCGCGGTAGCCGGACCGCACACCCCACGGCCCCCGAACTCCCCTCCGCGTACGGGGTGTTCGGGGGCCGTGGCAGGTGGCGCGCGGGTCAGCCCAGCAGGCCGCCCAGGGTGCCGCCGTGGTGCCGGGAGCCGCTGCCCGAGCCGTCGGAGCCTTCGTCGTCCGAGCCGCCGCCGGTGGCACCGCCGCCGGTGCCGCCCGAGGAAGGCGACGCCTGAGTGGGGGCCGGGGCCCGGGTCGGCTCGGTCCGCTGCGGCGCGCCGCTGGTGGTCGCGCCGGGCTGCTGGGCGGTACCGCTGGTGCTGCCAGCCGACGGGGAGCTGCCGGGGGCCGATGCGGACGGCGAACCCGACGGGCCCGCGGTGTGCGCGGCGCCCGCCGTCGGCGAACCGACGGGCTGCGGGGCCGCGGTCCTCGACTGCTGGGGCCGGGTGAAGTGACGGCGCGGGCTGGGCAGCGGCGAACCGGGCAGGTTGTTGATCGCCGGCTCACCCGGGCGCGGCACGGGCGGGACCGTCGCGGACCGTACGGCCCCGCCGAGCAGCGAGCCGATGAGCAGCGTGAGGCCCGCGATCACGGCCGCCAGCACGGCGCCCCGGCGCAGTACCCGGCGCCGCAGGTCGCTGACGTCCACGCGCGGGCCGAGCCGCCGCCACGCCTCGCCTGCCAGCCGGGCGTCCATGGAGTAGACCGGCGCGCCCGCGATGATCAGCGGGCTCCAGGCGGCGAGGTAGATGATGTCCGGCGCGTCGTAGGCCGGGACGGTGCGCCAGGTGACGGTCATCAGCAGGGCGGCGGAGAGCAGCGCCCCGAACGAGGCCGCCAGCCGCTGCCACAGGCCGCAGATGGTCAGGACTCCGACCACGACCTGGAGGAACGCGACGGTCAGACCGGCCCCGACCGGGTGCCCGAGGGCGAAGTCGCGCAGCGGGACGGCCAGCGCCCAGGGGTCGAGCGACAGCATCCACTTGACCATGGAGCCGCGCTCGCCGCCGTCGAAGTAGACGGGGTCGCAGAGCTTTCCCATCCCGGCGTAGATGGAGATCAGGCCGAGGAAGATGCGCAGCGGCAGCAGGACGACGCCGAGGTTCATCCGGCGCCCCGGATAGTAGGCGTGCCGGACGCCGCCGGTGGTGCGCCGCCGGCCCGCCGGGTCGTAGCGCTCCCGTGCTTCGTAGCGGTCCTCGGCGTACGCGTCACGGGAATACGGGCCGCCGTACGCGCCGTCGTAGGCGTCGTGGCCCGTGCCGTCGTACGCGCCGCCGACGGGCCGCACGCCGCGCAGCAGCGCGGTGTCGGAGTCGGTGGGGCCGCGCTGCCCGACGACGGTGGCCGCGGGGGGCGGTGCCCCGTCGTCGAGCCGCACCCGGGGCAGGACCTGGGTGGTGCCGGTGTCGTCGCCCGGCCTGGCCTGGCCGAGGCCCGCATGGCGGACCGCGCGCAGGAGTTGGGTGGTGGCGCCGGCCTGGCCGCCCGGATCCGTACGGCCGCTCCACACCACGGGGGCACGTCGCCTGGCGCCGCCTGCCGTCCCCCCGACGACGGGGAGGCGCGCGGCCGAAGCCATGGCCCGGCTCACGACGGGCGCGGCGAGCTGCACGCGGAAGCTGGCGTGGTTGACGACGACCTGCGCGGGGTCGCACGCCACCTTGACCGAGCTCAGCAGCGGCTCGTCGTCGAAGCCGGGTGAGCGTCCCCCCGTAGGTGTGCGGGGTGTTCTGGTGTCCACGCTCATCTAACCGAGTGACGAGCGGTTAAGACACTGCTTTGGCCGCGCCGATCTGTCCGAGACCCGTCAAAAGGTCACGGGATCACCGGAATTCGCACGGAGCGTCACGCCTTGCCCCGGACTGCGCGCCGTACCGACCGCCCTCCTGGACGGCCGGTACCCGCGCACTCCCTCAGCCGCGCCTGCGCGCCGCCTCCCACAGGACGACACCGGCGGCGACACCGGCGTTCAACGACTCCGCGCCACCCGGCATCGGAATCCGCACCCGCACGTCGCAGGTCTCGCCGACCAGCCGCGACAGGCCCTTGCCCTCGCTGCCGACGACGATGACGACAGGACCGTCCAGCGCCGCGACGTCCTGCAGCTCCATCTCGCCGTCCGCGGCCAGACCGACGACCGTCAGACCGGCCTTCTGGTACTGCTCCAGCGTCCGGGTCAGGTTGGTGGCACGGGCGACCGGCGTACGGGCCGCGGTACCCGCCGACGTCTTCCACGCACCGGCCGTCATCCCGGCCGCGCGGCGCTCCGGCACGACCACGCCGTGGCCGCCGAAGGCGCACACGGAGCGGACGACGGCGCCGAGGTTGCGCGGGTCGGTGACCCCGTCGAGCGCCACGATCAGCGGCTCCGCGCCCTCGTCGAACGCGGCGGCTGCCAGGTCCTCGGGGTGCGCGTAGTCGTACGGCGGAACCTGGAGGACCAGACCCTGGTGGTTGAGGCCGTTGGTCATCCGGTCCAGCTCGGGGCGCGGCGCCTCCATGAGGTTGATGTCGCCGCGCTGCGCGGCGAGCTGGAGCGCCTCGCGCACCCGCTCGTCGGTGTCGATGAACTGCTGGACGTAGAGCACGGTCGCCGGCACCCCGTCGCGCAGCGCCTCGAAGACCGGGTTACGGCCGACGACCAGCTCCGACGTGCCCTTCGCGCCACCGCGCCGCGGCGCGGGACGGCGCGCAGCCGCCTGCTTCGCCTTGGCGTTGGCCACCCGGTTCTTGACATGCCCCTTGCGCGCGGAGGCGGGCGGGGTCGGCCCCTTGCCTTCCAGGCCCCGGCGTCGCTGGCCGCCGCTGCCGACCTGCGCGCCCTTCTTGTTGGACGTGCGGCGGTTCCTGCGCTGGCTGTTGCCGGCCATGGGTCACCTGTTTCTTCACTGCTCTCGACGTCTCGCGACGTGGAGTGGGTACGAACGTATGGATTGAGTGTCGCCCGCGGCCACCGCGAAGGGCGAATCCGGACGGCGGCCGGGGGTCACGACGGAGATCACGCCGGGCTCACAACGGGGTCAGGACAGCGACCAGCGCGGCCCGGACGGGGTGTCCTCGATGGCGAGACCTGACTGCTGGAGCTGGTCGCGGATGGCGTCGGCGGTCGCGTAGTCCTTGCGGGTACGGGCGGCCTGCCGCTGGTCGAGCACCAGGCGGACCAGCGAGTCGACCACGCCGTGCAGGTCGTCGCCGCGGTCCGCGCCGCCGCCCGACCAGTGGTCGTCGAGCGGGTCGAGGCCGAGCACGCCGAGCATCGCCCGCAGCTCGGCCAGCCTGGCGACGGCGGCTTCCTTGTCGTCGGCGGTCAGCGCGGAGTTTCCCTGCCGGACGGTGGTGTGCACGATCGCCAGCGCCTGCGGGACGCCCAGATCGTCGTCCATCGCCTCGGCGAAGGCCGGCGGGACCTCGGGCGCCGGCTCGACGACCCCGGCCTTCTCGACGACCCGCTGGACGAAGCCCTCGATCCGCGCGAACGCCGACTCGGCCTCGCGCAGCGCCTCCTCGCTGTACTCGATCATCGAGCGGTAGTGCGGGGTGCCCAGGTAGTAGCGCAGCACGATCGGCCGCCAGCGCTTGACCATCTCGCTGACCAGCACGGAGTTGCCCAGCGACTTGGACATCTTCTCGCCGCTCATGGTCACCCAGGCGTTGTGCGTCCAGTAGGCGGCGAAGTCGTCGCCGTACGCCTTGGCCTGCGCGATCTCGTTCTCGTGGTGCGGGAAGACGAGGTCGACGCCACCACCGTGGATGTCGAAGGCGCTGCCCAGGTACTTGTGCGCCATCGCCGAGCACTCCAGGTGCCAGCCGGGACGGCCGCGGCCCCACGGGGTCTCCCAGCTGGGCTCGCCCTCCTTGGCCGCCTTCCACATGGCGAAGTCCCGGGAGTCACGCTTGCCGGTCTCGC
Organism: Streptomyces sp. NPDC050161; assembly: GCF_044460025.1. Lineage (NCBI taxonomy): Bacteria > Bacillati > Actinomycetota > Actinomycetes > Kitasatosporales > Streptomycetaceae > Streptomyces > Streptomyces sp. NPDC050161. The sequence continues at coordinate 122,453 of NZ_JBITJM010000022.1, forward strand.
CCTCGCCCGACGGCTGCTTGAGCTTGTCCAGCTCCTGGTTGGACAGCTCCAGGTAGCCGGGGAAGGACCGCACGTCGAAGTAGACGTTGCCGTCGACGGCGTAGGCGTGGCCCCGCTCGATCAGGCCGCGCATCATCTCGATCATCTCGGGGATGTGGCCGGTCGCCCGCGGCTCGTACGTCGGCCGCTGGCAGCCGAGCACGTCGTACGCCGCGTTGAAGGCGACCTCGTTCTCGTAACCGATCGACCACCACGGGCGGCCCTGCTCGGCGGACTTCTTGATGATCTTGTCGTCGATGTCCGTGATGTTGCGCACGAACGTCACGTCGTAGCCGCGGTGGGCGAACCAGCGGCGCATGATGTCGAAGTTCAGTCCCGACCTGATGTGCCCGATGTGCGGGGCGGCCTGCACGGTCGCGCCACACAGGTAGATCGAGACACAGCCCGGCGTGAGCGGGGTGAAATCGCGAATCTGCCGGGCGCTGGTGTCGTACAGGCGAATCGTCACGGAACCAGGGTAGTCGGAATGAGGGAGTGCCCCGCGACCCCTTCGGCCACGCGGGGACACAAGCGTGACACTCGCCCGATTCGCGGGGATTCACCCGGCGTACCGGACCCGGCCATTCCGCGAACCCGCGGAACCCGGGCCCGCACCGCACCCGCTACGCCCTGCGGACCACCAGCGCCGTCGCCACCGCCGCGAGGCCCTCCGCGCGGCCGGTGAGCCCCAGCCCGTCCGAGGTCGTCCCCGACACCGAGACCGGCGCACCCGCCGCGGCCGACAGCGCCTTCTGCGCCTCGTCCCGCCGCTTGCCGACCTTCGGGCGTACGCCGATGACCTGCACCGCGACATTGCCGATCGCGAAACCCTCGGCCCGTACCAGGCGCGCGGCCTCGGCCAGCAGCGTCACCCCGGAGGCGCCGGACCACTCGGGCCGGTCGGTGCCGAAATGCGCGCCGAGGTCGCCGATGCCGGCCGCGGAGAACAGCGCGTCACAGGCGGCATGCGCGGCCACGTCACCGTCGCTGTGCCCGGCCAGGCCGTACTCCTCGCCCTCCCAGAGGAGCCCGGCGCACCACAGCTCGCGGCCCCGCTCGAAGGCGTGCACGTCCGTGCCGATGCCGACGAGGGGCAGTCCCGGCAGCCCGTCGGCTCCGGATCCGGTGGTCGGCTCAGACATAGCCATCGGTGGCCCTCCTACGGGCGAGTACGGCCTCGGCCAGGACGAGGTCCAGCGGCCGGGTCACCTTGAACGCTTCCTCATGGCCAGGAACCACCACCACCGGGGCCCCCAGCCGTTCCACGAGCCCCGCGTCGTCGGTGGCGCCCTCGCCCTCGACGACGACCGTCTCGTGCGCCTTGAGCAGGGTCTCCCGGTCGAAGCCCTGCGGAGTCTGCACGGCCCGCAGCAGGGCCCGCTCCGGAGTGCCGGTCACCGGCTCCGGCTCGCCCGGTGAGCCCGGATCGACCTGCTTGACGGTGTCGGCGAGCGGCAGCGCGGGGACGACGGCCGGAGCCCCGGCCCGCACGGCGGCGATCACCGCGTCGACGGTGTCGACCGGCACCAGCGGGCGCGCGGCGTCGTGCACCAGCACCACGTCGATGTCATCGGGGAGCACGGCGAGCCCGCGGCGCACGGATTCCTGCCGGGTCTCGCCGCCCGGGACGACGACGAGTTCGGTGCGATCGCCGAGCGGATGCTCGTCGAGCAGGCTGCGGACCCCGGGCGCACCGTCCGGCGGCGCGACCACGACGACGAGGGAGACGGCCCGGGACGCGGCCATCGCGCGGACCGCGTGCACGAGCATCGGGGTGCCGCCCAGCGCGCGCAGCGCCTTGGGGGCGCCGGGGCCGAGCCGTACCCCGCGGCCTGCGGCGGGGATGACCGCCGCGGTGCGGATCGGACGGGAAGAATCTGGCATCGAAGGCTCCGGAGTCCGGGGTGTTCCCGGAATTGACGCAGACAGGTTTGTTGCCTCAGCCGGGGTGGGTATGGCCACAGCGTGCCGGGCGCAACGTCTTGACCGCCCCTTCCGTGACAGTGGTCGAGGCAGCTGCCCCAGCCCGGCACGCCACCTGGCCGGCGGCCGGGGCCCGGGACCGGGAAGGGCCGAAGACATACCGCCGCAGATATGCCGCAGCGCCCGGCAACAGACCTCTCCCGGAGGGGAAGTCGTCACTCGGGCACCGCGGCATTGCTGCGTTGCATCACTGCACCGGGACCATCTGCGTCACCTCACCACAGATCGCTCCGGCACAGCCTGCGTCGTCAGGACGCGAGGACCTCGTCGAGCAGAGCCTCGGCCTTGTCTTCGTTGGTGTTCTCCGCGAGGGCCAGCTCGCTCACCAGGATCTGGCGCGCCTTGGCGAGCATCCTCTTCTCACCGGCGGAGAGTCCGCGCTCGCGCTCCCGACGCCACAGGTCGCGGACGACCTCGGCGACCTTGATCACGTCACCAGAAGCGAGCTTCTCGAGATTTGCCTTGTAGCGACGGGACCAGTTCGTCGGCTCTTCGGCATACGGTGCACGCAGCACCTCGAAGACCCGGTCCAGCCCGTCCTGGCCGACCACATCGCGTACGCCGACGAACTCCGCATTGTCCGCTGGCACACGAACCGTCAGATCGCCCTGGGCGACCTTCAGCACCAAGTAGGTCTTGTCCACGCCTTTGATCTGGCGAGTTTCGATGGCCTCGATCAGCGCGGCCCCGTGATGGGGATAGACCACGGTGTCGCCAACCTTGAACGTCATGTGACAGGTACCCCTTCCGTGGCTATCCATGCTAACACGTGAACGGGCCGTTCTGAATGGCGTTTTCGCAGGTCAGGGCATATCTCGGGGCTTGACAACTACGACCGGAACGTGCTGCGAGGGGCCGCCGTGGACAGGTATTCGCAGGTGGGAGCCCCTTCTCGGGCGAGCGGAAACATGCCCGCGACACGTCGGGAAGTCGTTGATCAACAGGACGAAAGTCCCGGTTTGCGCGGATCCGTATGAGCGACTTCCGCTACTCCGTTCGGTGCGCGCGAGCACCCCGGTCGGGTTTCTCGAATTGATCACCCGCCGGCGGCGGAAGGCGCGTGATCAATTCCGTGACGCGTCCGCATTCCCTGCGAATACTCCATTTCATCGGGGAAACCGTCACGGAATCCGGCGGCCCGGCCACCCGAACGGTCTCTTCGCTCGTATTCCCCGGCTTACCGATCCGCGTTCCCTCCCCGCCGCACGGGAAGACCGCGAAGAGACCGGAGATCCGGGCGGAGATGAGGCCGGAGATACGTCGGGGATACGGCGGGGATTTCGGTGAAGTCGGATGGCGCGAGAGGCGGATGGGGAGGGGCGGGTGCGGCCCGCGCCGTGCCGTTCGCCGGACGCGTCCGCCCCATGTCCGCCGCCGCCGATCCGGGGCGTGATCACTCAGGGGCGGGTCGGGTGCGGCGGCGCGAGGGCGGCTCGGTAACCTAGCGGCGCTGACACACCCTTAGGGCGGCTTTACGCACCCGTCGTCATGACGCGTACGCCACGGCCGCCCCAGCCGTCCACCGCGACCGGACGAAGTTCGGCCGCCGAAGCTCGTCCAAGGAGATGCCGCCGCCGTGAGCCGCAGCCTTCGACGCGGCGTCCTCGCCGCCACCGTCCTTACGCTCTCGATCGCCACGCTCTCCGCGTGCGGGGCCGGGAACGACGCCCAGACGCTGGAGGTCAAGCCGGACAACGCCGCGACCACCGTCGGCGACATCAAGGTCCAGAACGCGTCCGTGGTCACCCAGCCCGATCTCAAGGCCAAGGGTCCGGCCGCGATCACCGCGACGGTGTTCAACAGCGGCACCAAGGACCAGAAGCTGACCTCCATCACCCTCGTGGACACCGGCAAGAAGGCCAAGCTCGCCCCGGTGAAGGGCAGCGGCCCGATCACCGTGCCGGCCGGCGGTTCCGTCGTGATCGGCGGCAAGGGCAACGCCACCGCGACCCTGGCGGAAGGCCGGGAGGCCGTCCAGGACGGCAACGCGCAGCCCGTCAGCTTCAGCTTCAGCGACACCGGCTCCGTCCAGCTGCGGGCCTATGTCGTCCCGGCGAACAGCTACTTCAAGGACTACGGCCCCGAGGTCGTGCCGCAGCCTGGTGTGACGCCGTCGGGCACCGCCAAGCCGTCGGAGTCCGGCAAGCCCGCCGAGTCGGGCAAGCCCGGCGGTTCCGAGAGCCCCGCCGGTGCGGAGACGTCGGAAGGCGCGGGCCAGGGGGCGCACGCCGGTCACTGACCGCCCGCCGCCCTCCTGGACGGCACCGCGCGACAGCGCTACGCGTCAGGGGCGCCCCTCCGGCTGGGAGGGGCGCCCCTGACGCGTACTGCGGGCGGCCGGCGCGGCTGTGGTGGTGCCGCGCCGCCGCGTGGTGTTTACGGCTCGAACTTGTAGCCCAGGCCGCGGACCGTGACGAGGTAGCGCGGCGCGCCCGGGTCCGGCTCGATCTTGGCGCGCAGCCGCTTGACGTGCACGTCCAGGGTCTTGGTGTCGCCCACGTAGTCGGCGCCCCACACCCGGTCGATGAGCTGCATCCGGGTCAGCACCCGGCCGGCGTTGCGCAGCAGCATCTCCAGCAGGTCGAACTCCTTGAGCGGCAGATCGACCTTGCCGCCGCCGACCGTCACGACGTGGCGGTCCACGTCCATACGGACCGGGCCGGCTTCGAGTGCCTGCGGAGTGACCTCCTCCGGTTCGCCGCGGCGCCGCAGCACCGCGCGGATGCGGGCGACCAGCTCCCGCGAGGAGAACGGCTTGGTGACGTAGTCATCGGCTCCTATTTCCAGGCCGACCACCTTGTCGATCTCGCTGTCCTTGGCGGTCACCATGATGACCGGGACGTTGGAGCGGCCACGCAGCTGGCGGCAGACCTCGGTGCCGGGCAGGCCCGGCAGCATCAGGTCCAGCAGGACCAGGTCGGCGCCGTTGCGCTCGAACTCGTCCAGTCCGTCGGGGCCCGTAGCCGCGATGGCGACCTCGAATCCCTCCTTGCGGAGCATGTACGACAGTGCGTCGCTGAACGATTCCTCGTCCTCGACGACAAGCACTCGGGTCACGGAAGGACCTCCGGGGCAGGGTGAGCTGGAAGCGGATCGTTGAAGGTCTCGTACGGCCGGTCCTCTTCGTCGAGGGCCTCCGTAGCGGCGGGGTCGGCGGGCCGTTCGCGGTCGCGTACGGCTCCGGCTTCCGGGAGACGCAGGGTGAAGGTGGAGCCCTGTCCCTCAGCGCTCCACACTGTGACCTCTCCCCCGTGGGAGGCGGCCACGTGCTTGACGATGGCGAGGCCGAGGCCGGTCCCGCCGGTGGCGCGCGAGCGCGCCGGGTCCACACGGTAGAACCGCTCGAAAACGCGGTCCCGGTCCTTCTCGGAGATCCCGATGCCCTGGTCGGTCACCGCGAGCTCGATCAGGTCGCCACCGGGGGCGGACACCCGGCGGCCGGCGATCCCGACGCGGGTGCGCGCCGGTGAGTAGTTGACGGCGTTCTCCACGAGGTTGCCGAGGGCGGCGGCGAGCTGGCCGCGGTTGCCCCATACGTACAGGTCGGAGGTGTCGGCGGCGCCGCGCACCGGGCTGCCTTCGACGGACGAGCCGGTGGGCACTCCCAGGTTCGACGCCATGGTGATCTGCTTCGCACCGGCCTGCTGGCGGCAGCGGTCGACCGCCTCCTCGACCAGTTCCTCCACCCGGACCGGCTCGGCGTCCTCCAGGGGGTCGTCGTTCTGGACCCTGGAGAGGTCGATCAGCTCCTGGACGAGGTTGGTGAGCCGGGTCGCTTCGTTCTGCATCCGGCCGGCGAAGCGGGTGACGGCCTCGGGGTCGTCGCTCGCGTCCATCACCGCCTCGGACAGCAGCGACAGCGCGCCGACCGGCGTCTTCAGCTCATGGCTGACGTTGGCCACGAAGTCACGGCGCACCGCCTCTATGCGACGGGCTTCCGTGAGGTCCTCGACGAGCAGCAGCACCAGCCGGGAGCCGAGCGGGGCGACCCGGGCGGAGACCGCGAGGGCGTCGCCGCGGCCGGTGCCGCGGCGCGGCAGATCCAGCTCGACCTGGCGTATCTCGCCGTCCCTGCGGGTGTCGCGGGTCATCTGCATCATCGGCTCGACGGCGAGCTTGCCGCCGCGGACGAGACCGAGCGCGTACGCGGCGGAGCTGGCCTTGACGACGGAGTCGGCCTCGTCCAGCACCACCGCGGATGAGCGCAGCACCGAGAGGACGGTGTCGACGCCGGGCGGGAGCACGGCGTCGGTGTGCAGGGATGTCCGCGTGGGCTTGGTCTGGTCGCGCTCGCTCCAGCGGAACGCCAGCATGGCGAAGACGCCGGTGCACAACCCGGCTATCGCTGCCACTGCGGCGACGGCCGCGTCCACGTTCATGACCCCAGGTTATGCGCCTGGTCGGACACTTCCCCAGCCGTGCGAGTGTCTGCTCGAACACCCGTCGCCCAGAGTTCACCGTGGCGTCGGTGGTGGTTCACCCCGGGCTCCGCGAACGGGCCGCCGGAGCGTCCCCCCGGACCGGCTCCCGACCCCCGTGACACCCGGAAAAGCCGCCGTCCCCTAACCCCGGCCGGCACCTCCGGACTCCCGGCGCCGCCCGGGGCCCCCGGTCGCGTCGCCCAGAGTTCACCTTGGCGTCAGGTGCGCTTCACTCCGGGTGGCACCGTACGTCGCGCGGTCCGCCCACTGTGAGCACCGTGCGGAAGCCTCTTCCCACAGTCAGGTCCGTGCGCGCACAGACCGTGGGAGCGTGGGAGCGGAGCGTGCACCGAGCCGTTCCGTACCGCGGTTTTCCCACACCACCACTCGATGCGAGAGAAGGTCACAGATGCGGGACGCGTACCACGAGGAGCTGGATTCGATCGGCGAAGGTCTGGTCGAGATGGCCCGGCTCGTCGGCTCCGCGATCGGGCGCGCCACCACGGCGATACTCGACGCGGACCTCAAGCTCGCCGAGAGCGTGATCGCCGCCGACGAGAAGGTCGACGACCTCCAGCGCGATCTGGAGGCGCGGGCCATCACCCTGCTCGCCCGCCAGCAGCCGGTCGCCACCGACCTGCGGATCGTCGTCACCTCCCTGCGGATGAGCGCCGACCTGGAGCGCTCGGGCGACCTCGCCCAGCACGTCGCCAAGCTGGCCAGGCTGCGCTTCCCCGAGACGGCCGTGCCGCGCGATCTGCACGCCACCATCCTGGAGATGGGGCAGCTGGCGCAGCGCCTGATGGCCAAGGCGGCCGAGGTCATCATCACCAAGGACGTCGATCTGGCCCTCCAGCTGGAGCAGGACGACGACGCGATGGACCTGCTGCACCGCGCGCTCTTCCAGCACCTGATGGACGACCGCTGGAAGCACGGCATCGAGACCGCCGTGGACGTGACGCTGCTGGGCCGCTACTACGAGCGGTTCGCCGACCACGCCGTGTCCGTGGCCAAGCGGGTCGTCTACCTGGTGACCGGCGAGCACGCCGACGAGATCGCTCCGCCGACGGCGGTCGAGGGCGCGTAGGGGCAGGGCGCACCACCGTGCGCCGCTGCCGCGTGCCTCCACGCGCCGTTGACGCGCCGCTCTGCGCGGGCTTGCAATGGCGGCAGGTGATCCCGAGGAGGCAATTCATGGCACTGCGCACGGACTCCCACGACGCCACCGACCGCGACGAGCCGGCGGACACCGCCCGCCCACGCCTGCCCCTGCTCGGCGCCTGCGGCTGCGGCTCCGGCTGCGGCTGCGGCTGCCAGTCCGGCGCGCCGTGCCAGTGCGGCGGCTGCTGCGGGTAGCACCGCGGACCTGGCAGAAACCGGGCAGCACCGGAACCGAGCAGCACCGAGCCCCCCGTCGGCGGACGAAACCGCAGGCGGGGGGCTCGGGTGTGGGGTGCTACTTCTTCTTGCCCTGGTTCTTCACTGCCTCGATGGCGGCCTTGGCGGCCTCCGGGTCGAGGTAGGTGCCGCCGGGCTTGACCGGGCGGAAGTCGGCGTCCAGCTCGTAGAAGAGCGGGATGCCGGTGGGGATGTTCAGGCCGGAGATGTCCGCGTCGGAGATCCCGTCGAGGTGCTTGACCAGGCCGCGGAGGCTGTTGCCGTGCGCGGCGACCAGGACCGTGCGGCCGGCGACGAGGTCCGGGACGATGCCGTCGTACCAGTACGGCAGCATGCGGGTGACGACGTCCTTGAGGCACTCCGTGCGCGGGCGCAGCTCGCTGGGGATGTCGGCGTAGCGCGGGTCGTCGCTCTGCGAGAACTCGGCGCCGTCCTCCAGGGCGGGCGGCGGGGTGTCGTACGAGCGGCGCCACAGCATGAACTGCTCCTCGCCGAACTCGGCGAGCGTCTGCGCCTTGTCCTTGCCCTGGAGCGCGCCGTAGTGGCGCTCGTTCAGGCGCCAGCTGCGGTGGACCGGGATCCAGTGGCGGTCGGCGGCCTCCAGGGCCAGCTGCGCGGTGCGGATGGCGCGCTTCTGGAGGGAGGTGTGCAGCACGTCGGGGAGCAGGCCGGCGTCCGTGAGCAGCTCTCCGCCGCGGACCGCCTCCTTCTCGCCCTTTTCGTTGAGATTGACGTCCACCCAGCCGGTGAACAGGTTCTTCGCGTTCCACTCGCTCTCGCCGTGGCGGAGGAGGATCAGCTTGTACGGTGCGTCGGCCATGGCATCGAGCGTAATCGAATACCGGCCGTGTCCCTGCCGTGCCCCGGGCGGTTGGACGGGGCACGGGGGCGCCGCGCGAGGCCGCCGGTGCCGGTCGCCCGACGCTTGACGGCTCCCGTCAATCCGGTGGCGGCGGCTCGCCCGTGATCAGTAGTTTTCGGTCAACGCACCAGCCACTGGGGTGTCGCGCCAGGGCACCGTCCGCACGGCCGGGATGCGGTCCCGCCGCGTCCGCCCGCCCACACCGCCCGGGGGAACCCTCATGTCCGCAGCCCGTCTCGCAAGAGCCGCCAGGGAGAGCGTTTCCGGTCTCCCCCGCCAGTTCTGGTGGCTGTGGACCAGCACCCTGATCAACCGGCTCGGCGGATTCGTCGCGACGTTTCTGGCGCTCTACCTGACCGTGGAGCGCGGCTACTCCGCCTCGTACGCGGGTCTCGTCGGCGCGCTGTACGGGCTCGGTGGGGTGGTCGCGTCCGTGGGCGCCGGGATCCTGACGGACCGGCTCGGGCGGCGGCCGACGATGCTGATCGCGCAGCTTTCCACGGCCGCTTCGGTCGCGCTGCTCGGGTTCATGGAATCGCCGGTCGGTATCGCCGCGGTGGCCTGCGTCGTCGGCATGGCGTCGAGCGCTTCGCGGCCCGCGGTCCAGGCGATGATGGCGGACATCGTCGCCCCCGAGGACCGGGTGCGTGCCTACGCGCTCAACTACTGGGCGATCAACCTCGGCTTCGCCTTCTCATCGGCCGCCGCCGGGCTGATCGCCGAGCACGGCTATCTGGCGCTCTTCCTGGGCGAGGCGACGCTGGTGCTGGCCTGCGCCCTGGTCGTCTTCCGGAAGCTGCCCGAGTCGCGTCCCACGGCGGGCGCCGCCGACGCCTCCGGGCCCGCCCCGTCCGCGGTCTCCATGCTGACGGTGCTGCGCGACGGCCGCTTCATGACCGTCGTCGGCCTGAACCTCCTGCTCGCGCTGGTCTTCCAGCAGGCGTACGTCTCGCTACCGGTCTCGATGGGCCAACACGGCTTCTCCAGTGCCGACTTCGGCCTGATCATCGCCGCCAACGGCGTGCTGATCGTGCTCCTCCAGATCCCGGTCACCCGTTTCATCGAGCACCGCAGCCCCGCCGCGCTGCTGATCGGCTCGGCCCTGCTGGCCGGCTACGGCTTCGGGCTCAACGCGCTGGGCGGATCGGTGGCGCTGTACACGTTCGCGGTGGCGGTCTGGACGCTCGGCGAGATCATCAACGCGCCCACCCAGATGAGCCTGGTCGTCCGCCTCTCGCCGACCCACGGGCGCGGTCGCTACCAGGGCACGTACGCGCTGTCCTGGGCGGTCGCCTCGCTGGCCGCGCCGCTGGTCGGCGGCACGGTCATCGACCATTACGGGGCGGACGTCCTGTGGGCCGGCTGCGCGGTCGTCGGAACCGTCGCGGCCGTCGGCTACGGCCTGCTGCTGCGCAACCTCCCGGCCGCCACGGGCGCGACCAGGGCGGAGAGCCGCACGGGGGCCGGCGAGGCGGCGGCAGCGGCCGAACCGGTGGCGTGAGACGCCGGACCCGTAAGGGTCTGAGCCCGTAAGGGACCGAACCCGTAAGGGACCGGCCGCGGCGCTCAGAGACGCAACTCCCGTTGCGCCTCGTACAGGTTGGGCGGGCAGGCTGCCTCCGGGTGGCCGTAGGAGGCGATGCGGGTGTGCAGGGGGCCCGTGAAGTCCGGGGTGTCGATCTGGCCGAACTCCGTCACCTCGCTGAGGGCGACGGTCGCGCTGTACGGGGCGATGCCGTCGAGCTTGACGCAGCCCGCGCGGTGGTTGGTGACGGTGATGTTCCAGTGGGTGAACCGGGCGCCGTAGAGGGGCCCGGCGCTCGCATCGCCGCCGTGCGCACCGTCGTTGGTGACGGTGATGTCGGTGCGGACGTTGGCGAACGGCAGCCCGCGGTGGCTGTCGAAGGTGCCCATCGCCATCCGGCCGCGTGACCAGACGTTGTGGCTGGACAGGCCCTCGACGTTGATGCCGTGCAGCTGGGTGCCGGGCGGCGCGGGGACGGTACGCCGGTCGATCGCGAAGTCCTCGACGAGGTTGTCGTGCGAGCCCTCACGGCAGCAGTACGGGTGGTGGCTGCCGCGTCCGGAGACGCGCGTACGGCGCAGGGTGCACGCCTTGGCGGCGACCAGGAGGAAGCCGTTGTCGGCGTGCCGGACGTGGACGTCGTCCAGCCAGCAGTCCCAGGCGCACTGGAGGGCGACGCCGTTGTAGCCCTTGTCGAGCAGGTGCGGGGACTGCGCCGTCTCGGTCATTTCGAGGGTGAGCCCCTCGACACCCGCGCCGGTCAACGGGCGTATGGGGGCGGCGAGTCGGGGCTGCCAGGCGGGGCGTGCGTCGAGGGGCAGCGGGCGGTCGATGGTCACGCAGCGCCGGTGGTGGTCGACGGACGCGACCCGGCAGGGCCACTCGTAGGGGACGTACGAGGTCAGCTTGGTCTTGTCGCTCCAGGGGTAGGACGCGGCGCCCGGGATGTCGCCGCTCATGTGCCGCAGGAGGGTGTGGTCGGCGTCGTCGGACAGGTGGAGGAGGACGCGGGCGCCGGGCCTGAGGGCGGTGGTGTCCGCCACGGTGAGGGTGTCGTCGCCCTGCCGGGCCGGTGCGGTGACGGCGGTGAGGGTGCGCCACTCGTCGCGGCGGTTGCCCGTCCAACCCTCGAACGGCCAGTCCCGGTCCTTGATCGCGTCGGTCAGCGAGTCCCAACGGGCCTGCGGGCAGAGCCAGATGAGGCCGCCCGCCCATGACCAGCTGGATTTGTCGCCGCCGTAGCGGCTCCCGTAGGGGCCGATGAGGTCGGTGAGGCTGCGGGTGGCGTGCAGGGTGGTGCGTCCGCTGCCGGCGCCGCGCAGTACGACGCGGTCGTGGCCGATCCGGATGAGGTCGTCGATGCGGTAGGTGCCGGGCGGGACGTACACCGTGCCGCCGCCGTTGCGGCCGGCGTCGCGGATGGCGCGGTTGATGGCGGGGGCTGCGTCGGCCGAGCCGTCCGGTGCCGCGCCGTAATCCCGGACGACGTCGGCCACTACGGGACGTCGGGGGAAGGCGGCGCCGCCGCGGTAGCCGGCCCGGCCCACGTACGGGATCTGCGGGTGGGTGTACGGGGCGGCCTTGAACTCGTCCCAGAGGGTGGTGTGTTGGCGGCGTCCGCCCCTGGAGGCGGCCTCGGCCGCGGCGGCCGGCACGGTGCCCGCGGCGGCCGTCGCCGCGACGCCGATCGCGCTGCCGAGCAGCCCTCGCCTGCTGATCCCCATGAGCCCGCCTTCCGTCGCCGCCGACCGAATTCAGATACGTGGACGTTGTTCACGTCACAGACGGCGTGAGGATGCCACGCGACGGGGGTCGGCGGAAGGGGGCGGACGGAAGGGGCGGGCGCTCGCCGCTCTTGGCCAGGGGCGGGCGCTCGCCGCTCTTGACCAGGACCGCAGGCCGTCCGGGCGCTCCCCTCGGACGTCACCCCGCTCTCCGGACGCGGAGGCGCCGGTAAACGGGCCTGTTACGCTTCCAGGAGCAGGGACAACCGGGTCCGCTGCGGGACCAGAAGTGGGAGGTGAGTTGATGACTGTCGTAGAGGCCGCTGCCGTGTGCAGTGCCCGGACCATCCTCACGTCCCGGGCCCCGGTCTGACCTGAAGTCCACGCCCCCGCCCGAGCCTGTCGGCAGGCGGGAGGCCCGCGCTTTGCGCCTATCGGGGTCCTTTCCCAAGGGTCTCCACGTTGTCTCAACAACCTTCTTTCCTTCCCTTTTTCCCTTCCCTCGCGGACTTCGGCTGGGATGAGGCGTGCGAGCACGCCTTCACCCCGCACCGGGCCGCCGGACTGATTCCCGCGCGGATCGTGCGGGCCGAGCGCGGCCTGTGCGAGACCGTCACCGATACCGGTCCCCTCCGCGCGCAGCTCCCGCCCACCGGCTCGGGCGACCCGCTGCCGGTGCCGTGTACCGGCGACTGGGTGGCACTGCGCCCGGCCGCACCGGGCCGGGCGCCCGTGGTGGCCGCGGTGCTGGAACGGCGGACCACGCTGGTGCGCTCCACCGCCTCGCGTACCTCACAGGGACAGCTCCTCGCCGCCAACGTCGACACGGTCGTGGTGACGGTGTCGCTTGCCGCCCCGCTCAACATCGGACGGATCGAGCGCATGCTCGCGCTGGCCTGGGAGAGCGGCGCCCGCCCCGTCCTGGTGCTCACCAAGGCCGATGCCTGTGACGACGCGCCGACCGCCGCCGCCGAGGTGTCCGAGGTCGCACCGGGCGTCGACGTGCTCGTCACGAGCGCCGTGACCGGCGAGGGCCTGGACACCCTGGCGGCCGTCGTGGACGGCACCGTCGTACTGCTCGGCCCCTCCGGCACGGGCAAGTCCACCCTCGGCAACCGCCTGCTGGGCCAGGACCTGTTGACCGTCGGTGCCGTGCGCGGCACCGACGGCAAGGGCCGGCACACCACCGCCTGGCGAGAGCTGCTCCCGCTGCCCACCGGCGGGGTCCTGCTGGACACCCCCGGTCTGCGTGCGGTCGGCCTGCACGACGCCGGGGACGGGCTGGACCACACCTTCGCGGAGATCCAACAGCTCGCCCGTGACTGCCGGTTCGCCGACTGTGCCCATGCCGTGGAGCCGGGCTGCGCGGTGCTGGCCGCCGTCGAGGCCGGCGAGGTGCCCGCGCGCCGCCTGGACAGCTACCACCGGCTGCTGCGGGAGAACACCTACGCCGCCTCCCGTACCGACGCGCGCCTGCGTGCGGACCGCGAGGGCGCCAAGAAAGACATCGCGCAGAAACTGCGCGCCACCTACGCCTTCCGGGAGCGACAGCTGTGAACCCCACCGACACCCACGGGCAGAACACCGCTCCCGACCCGGTGACCCAGGCGTTCTTCGACCTGCACCACGGCCTGCCCCGGCAGGGCCCCGGCTCGGACGCCACCACCCGGCGCCTGCTGGAGGCGGCCGGACCGCTGCCCCGGCGGCCCCGGGTACTGGACGCGGGCTGCGGCCCCGGGCGCTCCGCCCTGCTGCTCGCCCGGGAAGCCAAGGCGCACGTCACCGCGGTCGACCTGCACCAGCCCTTCCTGGACCAGCTCACCGACCGGGCGGCGCGCCTGGGCCTGAGCGAGCGCATCGTGACCGTCAACTGCTCGATGGACCAACTGCCCTTCCCCGACGGCAGCTTCGACGTGATCTGGGCCGAAGGCGCGGTCTACACCATCGGCTTCGACATCGCCCTGCGCGCCTGGCACCGCCTGCTCGCCCCCGGCGGCGTCCTCGTCCTCACCGAGATCGAGTGGCTGACCGCCACCCCCTCCGCCCCGGCACGTACCTACTGGGACGGGGCCTACCCGCTGCGCACCGGCACCGCGAACGCCGAGGCCGCCAGGGCGGCCGGCTACCGGGTCGACGCCCACTGGCCGCTGCCCGAAGACGACTGGTGGGACGAGTACTACACGCCGCTGACCGAGCGGATCGCCCATGCCGACCCGGCGCGGCCCGGCATGAGCCAGGCGCTGGCCGCGCTACAGGAAGAGATCACTCTGCGGCGCGAGCACGGCGGCCACTACAACTACGCCGCCTACGTACTCCACCGCCACAACCCCGTCCACGCACGCACGAACGGAACACCCACCATGACCAACTGGATCACCCGCCCCGAGACCCCCGCCGACATCCCCGCCATCCGCGACATCAACCTCGCCGCCTTCGACACCCCGGCCGAGGCCGACCTCGTCGACGCGCTGCGCGCCGACCCCTCCT
>NZ_JBITJM010000023.1:0-136013 GCF_044460025.1 Streptomyces sp. NPDC050161
GTCACCGTCCTCGGACACCCCACGTACTACCCGCGCTTCGGCTTCACCCGCGCCTCAACCCACGGCATCGGCCTGACCATCGACGTCCCGGACGAGGCCATGATGGCCCTCACCCTCGACGAGACCCACCCGCTGCCCAGCGGCACCGTCCACTACGCAGCACCCTTCGGGATCTAAGCCCGACCCTGCCGTGCGAGGGGGCCGGTTCCCCTCGCACGGCCAAGGCATCCCTGCCGCAGCGGCCTCCGGCGTCCAGCGCGAAATATTCGTTGGCACGCGCCGCAGGGCCGTGGTTACGCTGGGAGCCGCATTGTTGATCACTTACCGGGCCATGGGGCCCTCAGGAAGGGTGCTTGATGCCCCGGACCGCGCCGAGCGCGCCTCGCCGTACCGCGTAACCGTCCGTCTCTCCTGCCGCCGTTCATCTCGCGCGGCGACCGGACGTGAGTTTCCGGTGCCCTGAACCGCCCGCACCACCCGGCCACACCTGTCCGCTGTCTGTCCATGACAGCTGCGACAGGGGCGCCGTGTAGTGGCGTGCCCGTTTTCGTCGAGGCCGCTCGGCCTGCTCTTGCTGCCAGTTACCCCTTTTCTCAGCAAGGAGCACCCGGGTGTCCAGCAATTCCAGCAACACCGGCGCTCGCCAGAGCGACGTCCACAACACCCTCACCGTCAACACCTTCACCTGCGTGTGGTGCGGACTGACCGTGTCCGCCACAACGGGCGACGGCACCCGCCGCAACCACTGCCCGTCGTGCCTGCACTCCCAGCACGTCACCGACCACGTCGAGGGCGGCCCGAGCCAGTGCCACGGGCGGATGTCCCCCATCGCCATCGCCGTGCTGCGCACCGGCGACTGGATGGTCATCCACCGCTGCGTCCGCTGCGACGAGCTCACCTCGAACCCCGTCTGCGCGGACGACAACCAACTCATCCTGATGCGCATGGCCGTACGGCCGCTCGCCCAACCGCCGTTCCCGCTCGAAGCGTTCGGCACTCTGTGACGTGGGCCGAGAGGAAGGAGACGACCATGCCACGACGCAACAACGCCAACAGACGGACCGCATCGCCTCGTCGTTCGCAGCGGCACAAGGACGTCCTGCACAGCCAGGGCGGCCACCGCGCCCACGACTTCCGGTGCGTCGGCTGCCGACTCGACGTGCCCCTGGACGCTCCGGGCACCGGACACCGCAACCACTGCCCGAACTGCCTGGCCAGCCTGCACGTCGACCACCGCATCCCCGGCGACCGCGCTTCCCCCTGCCGCGGCCGTATGGAGGCACTCACCATGTCGGCCCGCCCGGACGGCGAGTGGATGCTCATCCACGAGTGCCTGACCTGCGGCGAACTCAGCGCCAACCGCGTCGCCGGCGACGACAACGCCCTGATCCTCGTACGCCTGGTACTCAAACCGCTACAGGACACCAGCGTCGCCAGCCGCACGCTGCTCACCCTGTGACGGCGACTCGGTAGTAGCCAGGGCACAGCACCGGGCCTCCCGCCGCGGCAAGGTAGTGCTCGTGGAAATCCTTGGAGCAGTGCCGGCCCGGCGGAACCGCTCGCGGTCGTCCGTCCAGGAGGTGGGCAAACAACGCTGCAGCACAGGGGCCTGTCCGGCCGATCAGGTCCGGGCAGGCCCCTGGATGACGGGGACGGGCTCACCGTTCCCCGAGTGGATCAAATACCGAAAGCGACGCACTCATAGGCGACCCAACCATCCTGACCGTTGATCTTGACGGTCCCCCACCTACTGCTCTTCCCACCGCAGTCGTTGTACTGCTGGCCCGTGATCACCGACAGTGCAGAGCCACGCAGATTTGTCGAGGTCGTCCAGATGGTGACGGCGGGCAGGGCCGGTGGCTCGCGATCGTGTGATCAGGGATCTCCGGCTCTCAGCTGCCGCGGCGTACCCGGGCCGCCTTGCGGGCCTCGGCGAGCTTGCGGGCCTCGTTGGCCTTGCGGGACTTGCCGCCGGTGCCGCGGGAGGTGTCCTTGCTGGTGCCCAGGCCGCGGAAGGGGGTGTTGGTGTTCTTGGCCCGGGGTGCGGCGGGCCCACCGTCGAGCGGGGTGCCGGAGGGGGCCTTGGCCCCGGTGATCCGGCTCAGTTCCGCCTCACCGGAGCGCACCTTGGTGGTCGTCGGCTGGATGCCGGCCTCGGCCATCAGGCGGCTCATCTCGCTGCGCTGGCGTGAGAGGACCAGCGTGACGACGCGGCCGGACTCGCCGGCCCGCGCGGTGCGGCCCGCGCGGTGCACATAGTCCTTGGGGTCGGTGGGCGGGTCGACGTTGACCACGAGATCGAGGTCGTCGATGTGCAGGCCACGGGCGGCGACGTTGGTCGCCACCAGGACGGTGATCTGTCCGTTCTTGAACTGCGCGAGGGTCCGGGTGCGCTGCGGCTGGGATTTCCCGCTGTGCAGGGCCGCGGCATGCACCCCGCTGGCCCGCAGGTGCCGGGTGAGCTGGTCGACCGCGTGCTTGGTGTCCAGGAACAGCAGTACGCGGCCGTCGCGGGCGGCGATCTCCGTGGCGACGGCATACCGGTCGGGTCCATGGACGACCAGCACATGGTGGTCCATGGTCGTGACCGCGCCCGCGGACGGGTCGACCGAGTGGACGACGGGGTCGTGGAGGTAGCCCCGGACCAGCTGGTCGACGCCGCGGTCCAGGGTGGCGGAGAACAGCATCCGCTGGCCGTCGCGGTGCACCTGGTCGAGCGCCTCGGTGACTTGCGGCAAGAAACCCATGTCACACATCTGGTCAGCCTCGTCGAGGACGGTGATCCGTACCCGTCCCAGGCGGCAGGCCCCGCGCTCGATGAGGTCGTGCAGGCGGCCAGGGGTGGCGACGACGACCTCGGCTCCGTCGCGCAGCGCAGCGGCCTGCCGGCCGATCGACATGCCGCCGACGACCGCGGCCATCCGCAGCCGGAGCGCGTCGGCGTACGGCGCGAGTGCTTCGGTGACCTGCTGGGCCAGCTCCCGGGTAGGCACCAGGACCAGGGCGAGGGGCTGCTTCGGCTCCGCTCGCCGCCCGGCCGTCCGTGCCAGCAGCGGCAGGCCGAAGGCGAGCGTCTTGCCCGATCCGGTGCGCCCGCGCCCCAGGACGTCGCGTCCCGCGAGGGCGTTGGGCAGGGTGGCCGCCTGGATCGGGAAGGGCTCACGCACGCCGCGCTCGGTGAGTGTCCGCAGCATCTCGGCCGGCAGTTCCAGGTCGGCGAAGGAGGCGACCGGGGACACCGTCGGGGTGGGGGTCACTGGCCGGGCGAGGTCGCCGTGCGAGGTGCCGAGACAGTCCGGGTGGTTCATGAAGAGCCTTCCGCATGGGGAACGTACCGAGGAAGGCCCGGCAGGAATCGAGCAGACGATGAGCAAGGGGAACCGGACGGGCAGAATTGCCAGCCGTCACGGCCGTCCAAACGTTTGAGGGTAACACAAAGTGACAGCGCGCCCGGCGCTGTGGTGCTGATCGCTCCGCCTGTGACGGTGACGGTGACGGTGACGCGACACAGGCGTCCTTCCTCTGGAGATGTGCGTCTACGAGCGGTCCAAGGGGATCCCATCCCACCGCTATCCCTTCCCGCCTTTGCGTACGGCCTGCGGCAGTTGGGGGTGGCCACGGCGCCGGGCGAAGGCCGGGGCGTGCTCCGGGCGTGGGCCCAACGCGACCAGGCGGGACGGGAGTTGGCGGAATCCGGGGAGGTACCGGGTGGCCAGGACCACCGAGGTGGGTGGGCCGACTCGGCGGCCGGTGAGGACCGGGGCGAAGAGCCCGTCGTGCAGCATCAGTTGCATGCGCTGCAGGATCACCGTGGGGCGCCACCGTCGCCGTTGGACCTTGGCCAGGTCGGCGGTGGTCAGCCGGCCCCGGCGCAGTGGTTCGGCGAGCAGCGTGGCCGCCGCGACCGCGTCCTGGACGGCGAGGTTGATCCCCACTCCGCCGGCCGGGGACATCGCGTGGGCGGCGTCGCCGATGAACAGGAGGCCGTCGGCGTACCAGTGCGGGAGCCGGTTGAGCCGGACGTCGAGCAGGTGGACGTCGTCCATGCTCGGCAGTTGGCCGACCCGGTCCGCGTACCGCGGCATCAGGTCGGCGATCCGCGCCCGGAAGCGTTCGATGCCTTCGGTGCGCAGACGGGTGTCGGAGCCCTTCGTGGTGAAGTAGGCGATCTGGAAGTAGTCGTTCCTGGTGATGCTCAGCGCGAACTCGCCGGCCTGGAATGCGGGGACCAGCTGGGGCTCTTGGGTCTGCTCCGCGACGTGCCTGGGCAGCCGGAACCACCAGGTGTCGAACGGGACCGGGAACTCCCGGGGCACCAGGCCGGCGTCCTGGCGCAGCGCTGAGTGGCGGCCGTCGGCCGCAACGGTAAGGGTGGCGCGGATCTCGCCTTCCTCGCCGTCCCGGGTGCGGTAGCGGACGCCGACGGTCTTGCCGCCCTCCCGGATCAGCCCGGTCGCGGCGGTGTTCATCCGCAGGGTGAACGACGGCTCCTGCCGGGCCTCTTGGGCGAGCAGGTTGAGCAGGTCCCACTGCGGGATCATCGCGATGTAGTTGTACGGCGCGGGCAGGGCTCCGAAGTCGGTCAGCCGTATCCGGCCGCCGTCCGATGTGGGTACCTCCATGTTGCCGAGCCTGCTCTGTGGCAGCGCGGCGAACTTCCGGCCCAGGCCCAGCTCGTCCATCAGGCGCACGGTGGACGCGTGGACGGTGTCGCCGCGGAAGTCGCGCAGGAAGTCGCCGTGCTTCTCCAGCACGGTCACTTCGATTCCGGCCCGCGCCAGCAGCAGGCCCAGCATCATGCCGGCCGGTCCACCTCCGGAGATGACGACGCTCATGGCGCTCTCCCTCGTCCCGGTTGGAACTCTCATATACAGAGTCTTTGGAACGGTCTCAGGTGTCAAGTCGTATCATGTTTCACATGCGGGAACACGAGCAGATGCGCGATCTGGTGGCCGCCGCCCTGGCGGCAGCGAGGGAACGGGGCCGAGACGTCGCGGACGTCCCGCTGACGGCGATCGCCACGGCGGCCGGTGTCTCCCGCAGCACACTGCTGCGCCGGCTGGGCGGTTCCCGGGGCCCGCTGGACGAGGCGGTCCGGCGGGCTGGTGTCGACCCCGGCGGCCGGCGGCCGGTCCGCGAGCGTGCGATCGAGGCGGCGGCGCAGCTCGTCGCCGAGCGGGGCCTCGGCGCGATGACCCTGGACGCCGTCGCAGAGCGGGCCGCGTGCTCACTTCCCAGCCTGCACACGGTCTTCGACGGCCGGGACGGCCTGCTCGGCGCCGTCTACGAACGCTACGGCCCACTGCCCGACCTGGAGGCCCTGGCCGCCGACCCGCCGGAGCGCCTGGAGGACACCGTGCAGGGGCTCTACCGGGCCGTGATCACGGCGTTCAATCGCGAGCCGCGCGTGCTCCCGGCGATCTTCGCGGACCTCTTCAGCCGACCGGACGGGCCCGCCGCGCGAGCGATGCGGGCATACGTCCCGCGCCTGCTCGACAGCCTCGCCCGGCTCCTGCTGCCGCACGTGGAGGCGGGCCGGATGCGACCACTGCCGCTCCCGGTCCTGGTCCAGCTCCTGCTGGGCCCGATGGTCACCCACCTCCTCCTGCGGCCCGTCCTCGAACCCGTGCGGGGCGCTGAGCTCCCACCCGTGAACGAGGTCTGCGAACTCTTCACCGAGGCATACCTGCGCGCGGTCACGCGGCCGGAATAACGGGGCCGCCCTCTGCCACGTCGTGTGGCCGCGCCGCCTCCCCCGGCGCCGGCATCGCTCACCGCGGCGCGGCGTTCACCAGCACCCTCCTCGTTTGCGCGTCGACACGGCCCGTCACATGCTGGAACAAGGGGAAGAAGATGTGCGGCCTGTCGTCAGCGCCGGTCAGTGGTGTTCCCGCCGGGCCTTCGGCCGGCGGCATCCGCTCGTGGCGCCGCCGCACCGGCAGTTGCGCGGTCGTGGCCTTCGCGCCCCACGCTCCGTCCCAGGCATGGCCTCCTCGCCTTTCGCCCGAGGTTTTCCCGTCAACGGCGCCCTGAAGCTGAGGAGGCCACCGTGACGACTCAGCAGCGCGATGACTCCACGCGGTCCGGACAGACGACCGCGGTCCGGTTGATCTTCGCGTACGAGGGGACGGACATCCGTCCGTTCTCCAGTCAGCGGATCGAGAAGACGCCTCCTCCCGGTGGCCCACTGGGAGCGCGCCGGGATGCCGACGGCCAGGGCTTGTGGGTCGAGGTCCGGGACGCGGAGCGGCAACCGCTGTACCGGCGCGGACTGCGTGATCCCGTGCCCCAGGACGTGGAGGCGTTCTCCCATGCCCCTGAACGTCCCTTCATCCGGGTTCCGTTGGAGCGCCCGCGGGGGGCCTTCGCCGTGGTGGTTCCCGACATCGAGGAGGCCGATCATGCCGCGCTGCTGAGCGGCGCGCCGGGCCTCGGGCAGGCCGCCACAGCCACGGTGACGGAGGTGGCGCGTTTCCCGCTCCGTCCGGAGACCGGCCACCTGGCCGCCGCGCTCGGGGCCGCGGACGGGCGGGTCGTCGGCACGACCAAAATCGTCGACAGCGGGCCCTCGTCGTCCCGCTGGAATCTGGTGATCATGGGGGACGGGTACCAGGAGAACCAGCTCAGAGGGTTTGCCGAAGACGCCGAGCGGGTCGTCGCCGCACTGTTCGCCACGCCGCCGTTCGACGAACTGCGGGACACGATCAACGTGTACATGGTCGAGGTCATCTCGACGGACAGCGGCGCCGCCGACGCCTGTAACCCCTCCAGGACGCCACCGCGGACCTACTTCGACGCGACGTTCTGCGTCGACGGGATTCCGCAGACCCTGTTGGTCGACGAGGGCCTCGCCCTCACCGTGGCCGGGCAGCAGGTTCCCGGGTGGGACGCGGTGCTGATCGCTGTCAACCACGGCAGCCTGGACGGCGGTACGGCGACGGAATCCCTCGGGACCTTTTCGCTCTTCGGAAACTTCCCCGACGTCGCACTGCACGAGCTGGGCCACCTCGGGTTCGGACTCGCGGACGAATACGACTGCTCGATCGCGTACAGCGACAGGGACCGCGACAAGCCGCTCCCCCAAACCGAGCCGTCCGAGCCCAACGCGACCCTCGACGCCAACCGCGGCACCAACAAGTGGCGGGACCTGATCGCGCCGGACACGCCCCTGCCGACGGCGGTGAACCAGGACTGCGCCTCGTGCGCACCCCAGCACAATCCGGTCAGTCCGGGCACCGTCGGCGCCTTCATGGGCGGCCACACCCACTACTGCGGGGTGTACCGCCCGCAGTGGACCTGCATGATGCGGACGCTCGGCGACCCGTACTGCGCGGTCTGCCAACGCCGCATCCGGCACACTCTGGAGCCCTACCGCCACATCGACGTCAACCGGGTGGCGACGGTGTCCCGCGCGTCCGGGAATCTGGATGTCTTCTGGGCGAACACCGACGGGCGCGTCTGGACCCACTGGTGGAACCGCGACTCCGGTGGAGGCTGGTACGAGCACCAGAGGTTCCCCACCCGTCAGAACCGGCGGGAATCGGCGGCCCATGACACCGCGATCGCCGCCGTGGCCCGTACCTCGGGTCACCTGGACCTGTTCTGGGCGGGTTCCGACGGCAGGATCTGGAGCCACTGGTGGGACCACGGGTCGGGCAAGGGCTGGTACAACCACGACCCCTTCCCCATCGCCCTGGAGTTCACCACGCCGCCCGATCCCACGGACGCCATCTCGCCCACACCCGGCGGCGGCATCGCCGCGGTGGCGCGTACCTCGGGACATCTGGACGTGTTCTGGGTGGGCACCGACGGCAGGGTCTGGGGCAACTGGTGGGACGAGGAGTCGGGCGGCAGCTGGTACGACCACAGGGCCTTTCCCCTGGTGCGGGGGTACCTGAGTCTGGCCGCGCAGCGGAGTGGTCTTGCCGCGGTGGCCCGTACGTCCGGCCACCTGGACGTGTTCTGGGTGGGGGTGGACGGCGCGATCTGGTCCAACTGGTACGACCAGATCGACGGGATGGGCTGGTACGACCACGATGCCTTCCCGATCGCCCTGGAGTGGCCCGTCAAGGCGGTAGCGGACACGCGAATCGCCGCGGTGGCCCGCACATCCGGCCACCTCGACGTGTTCTGGGTCGGCGCGGACGGCGCGATCTGGTCCACCTGGTACGACCAGAACGACGGCGGCAGCTGGTACGAACACCAGCCCTTCCCGATCGCCCCGGAGTGGCCCGTCAAGGCGGCGGCGGACACGGGAATCGCCGCGGTGGCGCAGAACCCGCGTCATCTGGACGTCTTCTGGGCGGGCGACGACGGGGCGGTCTGGTCCACCTGGTGGGATCAGGAGTCGGGTCAGAACTGGTACGACCACAAGACCTTCTCCCTGTGGGGGATGGACCAGCGGGCGAACACCCTCCGGGTCCAAGCCGCGGAGCTGTCGGCCGCCGGCCGGCACACCGAGGCGGTCGAGGTGCAGCAACAGGCCCGCGCCGCCTACCAGGACCTCACCGAGCAGTCCGAGTCGTTCCGGCGCAGCCTCGCCCAGACGCTGGTGATGCTGGGCGTATACCTGGCGAGAGCCAAGCGGTTCGACGAGGCGGTCGAGGCCGGCCGACAGGGCGTGGCCGAGTACCGCACGGCGCAGGACGCCGAGCAGGTGGCCTGGGCGCTGGGCAATCTCGCAGGGGTTCACGACCAGGCGGGCCGGTTCGCGGAAGCGGTGGAAACACAGCGGGAAGCGGCCGATGCCTATCGGGCACTGGCCGCCGAAAGGCCCGCCTTCCGCAGCCTGCTGGCGAAAACGCTGGTGTTCCTGAGCAACTACCTGCTCCACGCGAGACGGGCCGCCGACGCGGTGCCGGCCGCGAACGAGGCGGTGGCCGGCTTCCGCGAACTGGCCGACCGCCCCAACCTGGCCTGGGCGCTGGGCAACCTCGCCGCCACCCTCCAGGCCGCCGGCCGGCCGGGCGAGGGTGCCGACGCCTGGGGTGAGGCGCGCACCATCTACCAGGAGCTCGCGGGAACGGACCCGGCCTACCGGCCGCTTCTCGCGCAGAGCGCCTACCGCCATGCCGCGCTGCTGGTCGCGGCCGGACACCGCGCCGAGGCCAGGGAGCCGGCCGAGCAGGCGGTGACGCTGTACCGGGAACTGGCCGATGCCCACCCGGGCCGGTACGTCACGGAACTGGAGGCCGCGGTGAAGCTCCGCGATTCCCTGGCGTCCTGAGTGCGCCCGCCGGGGATCACGGGGCAGCCCTGAAGGGATGACCGACGAAGACCCGGGCGCGACCCGTCAGCGGCACCGGCGGGCGTTGAGCCGGGCGGCCTGGCGCGTCAGATGGTCGCGTTCGACGAGGTTGGGTGCCTTGTGGGCCGCCTCGGCGTAGAGCCGTGCCGCCGTCGTCAGGTCGCCGTCGCGTTCGTGGAGGTACGCGGCCACCGCCGCGTGGCGGGGCAGCGCGACGTCCAGTTCGGCGAGCGCCGACAGGCCGGCGCGTGGTCCGTCGGCCTCGCCGACGGCGACCGCGCGGTTGAGCCGGACGACCGGGCTGTCGGTCAGGCGCGTGAGCTCGTCGGCGGCGGGCGGTGTCCGCCCTGGTCGCGTCGAGGAACTTGCGCCAGGCCACGGTGACCAGCCAGCCCTTCGGATCCCGAATGGGGTCTCCCCCGTTCGAGCACGGCCGAGAGCTTGGGGAAGGGTCGGCCGGCCAGACGCGGACCGCCTCGACGAGCGCGCCCTGCACGGCGTCCTCGGCCGCCGCGAAATCGGCTCCGCGGCGGACGAGGACGGCGAGCACACTCGGCGTGAGGCTCCTCAGCAGGGCCTCGTTCATCGGTGTCACCTAAGAGGTCACTCCGTGATGGTGGGCGGTGCGGTCAGGAACGGGCGCAGCTCCAGCCACTCGTGGATCGGCTTGCCGCCCGCACCGGGGGCGGCCGACAGCTCACCGGCCAGCTCAACGGCGCGCTCGTAGCTGTCGACGTCGATCACCATCCAGCCGGCGATGAGGTCCTTCGTCTCGGCGAACGGACCGTCGGTGACCGGCGGGCGCCCCTCACCGTCGTAGCGGACCCACGTCCCCTCGGGGGCGAGCGCCTGACCTTCGACGAACTCGCCGGTCTTCTCCAGCCGGGCCGCGAAGTCGTTCATGTACTGCATGTGGGCCGAGATCTCCTCCGGCGTCCACCGCTCCATCGGCACGTCGTTGACCGCCGTCGGCGCGCCGCGGTAGTGCTTGAGCATCAAGTACTTGGCCATCGTGTTTCTCCTCGGTGCTGGTGCGCCCCATTGTGGTCGCGTTCACTGCGGGGACGGAGCCGGACGCGGGTTCTCGACATCGCCGTCCGAATTCTTTGACTCTCGTCGTGGGCACAAGGGCCACCACCCGCTCCACCGGATCCGCCGCACCCTGCTCGCCCGTCTCCAGCCCGTCGCCGACCGGCAACGCGCGCGCCTGGGCAAGTGGCTCCCGCTCGGCGACCCGGACCAAGTCTCGATGGCGCGGTGGCCTTCCTCGGCTCCGCTGACAGCATCCGCGGTTGATGGCTCCACTACGCCCCATACACCCCACGCCACGACCAACTCGACGAACCCCAGCGCGCCCTCACCCTGATCGCACCCTGCACCTGCGGCACGTACCTCCACGCGGGGATCCCCGACGAGGACACGCTGCGCACGATGCTGGACGAACTCGCCACCACCCCCGGAGCCCCCGTCGCATGCAACCATCAGCTCCGCCGGCTACGCCGACCGGACGCACGACAGCTTCGAGCCGTCGGCACAGCGCCTACACCTGCGCCGACCTACCGCCCGCTCGTTCCGCCGGCAAGTGCGGCCGACTTCCCACCCCGAAAGGACCCCCATGACCGACCACTTCGCCCGCTGGGGCGCCCTGCCCCCCGACCGCTACATGACCCGCACCCAGCTCGCCGACCTCGACCAGCCCCGCGAGCCCGGCGGTCCCGTCAGGGCCACCGTCGAAGGCCGCGACGGCGCCGGACGGCGCGCCACCTTCGACCTCTACCTGATCAGCGAATCCCGCCCCACCCGCGCCGGCGCCGCCCAACTCGCCTCGGACGCCGCCCGCCGCGCCACCGGCACCCGCGTGTGCGAGCAGTGCGGGGCTCGCCCTGATCTGCCGTGCACCCGCGTTGGCGACTGGCTGCTGTGCCGCACCTGCGCCCACATCGACATGCTGCGCGCCCGCCAGAAGCAGGCCGCCGAAGCACGTACGCGTGCCACCGCGTACGCCGCCGAGCTGCTGGCCGACGAGCGCCTCGCGGTGCTGCACGTCGGCTACACGGACCACGGCGCCACCCCGGCCGACACCCTCAGCGGCCCCTCAACCGCCCACCTCACCGCCCTCGACGCCGACAGCCAGGTCCTGCTCGACCTCCAGATGCGGCTGGTGCCACCCCGCTCGACGGACATCCCCGACGGCGCCATCGACCCGGCCACCGCCACCGAGCAGATCCGCCTCGCGTTCACCGGGCGCCTCATGCTCGTCTGGGCCGCCGACAGCCTCGGTGACCTGAGCCGGAGCCCGGCCCTCGACAACGTGACCTGGCCCTTCCCCACCGGCTACGGCCGCCGCCATGAACTCTGCCACCTGGCCACGGACTGGCGCGGCGACCTCGACCCGAAGACCGGCCAGCCCCGCCCCGCCATACCGCCGGGCCGCGCCGACCGGATGCTTCATCTCCTCCAGCGGATCGCCGGCACCGCCGACCACTACCTCGGCCAGGCCCCTCCCGCCAACCGGAAGTGACCACCTCGCCTCCGTATGGGGTGAGAACGAACGCGACGGGGCACCCGTGGTCGCCACTGTGCCCGTGAGCCCGCCCTCATCTGCGGAAATATGTACGACGGGGCCCTGCCCGCGGGAGATACTTCGCGGGCAGGCCGTGACGCGATGCGAGATGCGAACCGACGACCGGCCGCATTTCCTCAGCATCGCCGCAGCCAACACGTACTGCTTCCCGCTACTACCCCGGAGCCCGAATGTCCCTGCCCCGCCCGGACAAGCCCGACTACACCATGGTGTTCGTGGAACCCGTATACGCCGGGCACGAGCCGTACACCGGCGCTGAACACGACGACGAAGAGCCCGGAACCCTGCCTGCCACCCGAGGCCCGGCAGGCGCGGGCGCGCAACTTCACTGACGGGCTCACGCTGTTTGCTCGTGCTGCGGTGCGGAGAGGGTGACGACCAGTCCTGTGGGGCTGTTGTGAGTGAACTCCAGGGATCCGCGGACCGATTGGAGCAGGCTTCGCGCGATGGAGAGGCCGAGCCCCGTCCCCTCGACGTCCGTGTGGCGCGGGCTGCGCCAGAAACGGTCGCTCACCCGGCCCATCTCCTCATCGGTCAGCCCGGTCCCGGTGTCCGCCACATGCACTGCGGCGCCATCGGGCCGGGGCGCGGTCACGACCGTCACCTCATCGCCGGCCAGGGTGAACTTCAGGGCGTTGCCGAGCACGGCGTCCAGTGCACTGGCGAAGGTGACGGGGTCCGTCCAGGCGAACAACTGGGGCGGTCCCTCCCACCGCAGCGCCACCTCGCGCTGTTCGGCGGTGGGCAGCCACGCGGTCACTCTGTCCTGCGCCAGCCTGGTCAGGTCCGTCCGCTCGGCCTGGACCGCTGCGTGCTCAGCCAGCACCAGGTCCAATAGTTCACCGAGCACCGTTGTCAGCCGGTGTCCCTCCGCCCGGACACCGGCGACGTCTTCATTCCCGTCGGGCAGTTCCAGGGCGAGCAGTTCGAGGCGCAGCAGGAGGGCAGTGAGGGGGTTCCGCAGTTGGTGGGTGGCATCGACGACGAACGCGCGATGCTGCTCCAGTAGCAGTGCGGTTTCCTCGGCCTTCCGCTCGTATGCGCGGGCGCGGTGGGAGTGGGAGTGGGAAGAGCCTCGTCTCCGGAGAAGGCCGAAGAGGCGGCTGGAGGCACGCTGCTGGGGGTGGGGGTGGGGTGGGTCGTTGTCCGCGTTGTCCGTGACCGCCTTGCGGACAATCCTCTCAGGTTCCTCTGCCTCCTGTTCCGGGGAGGCCGAGAGGTGCGTCAGTTCTTCGTCCTGCTCGTCCAGGGCGTCCGTGATGCGGGGGCGTACCGCCGCGTACGAGGGGTGGAGGGGGATGCCGGCCAGCTCGCCCACCGCGCGTCGGCAGGTCTCCACCGCCTGTTGTGCAGCGACGTTGATCTGCTCGGCGGACCGATTTGCTCGACGGGCGCGCCGCAAATCGCTGCCGGCATCTGCCAGGCTCTGCTCGGCTTCGTCAAGTGCCTTGTGTACTCCGGCCACGACGTCCCTGCGGGACTCGGCCAGAGCGCGGTTGTATTCCGCTGTGAGGGATTCGTGCTCGGCCTGGAGCACGGAAACCATGTTCAGCAGGACCAGTACCATCTGCTGCGATTTGTGCAGGGCCCGCTCGGTTCGCAGCTGACGTTCCCGGGCCTCGTCGAGGCGCAGGTACAGCTGGTCGCCCCGTGTGAGCCGCGGGGCTTGCGGGTGGGCTCGGGGCACACGCCCCCGCGATGCCTCCTCGGCCTCCCGCCACAGGGACCTGGCGTGCGCCAATTCCTTGTCTCTCATTCGGGGTTCCGGCACCAGCCCGGTGACCAACTGCTCCAGCAGATCGGCGGGGATGAGCTTGGCTCCGGACAAGTACTTGCTCCACGCGTCTCGGCCGGTCCCGAAACGCTCCTCCAAGCGACGCAACGTCATGCCACGGCCACGGGTGAGGCGGCGCAGCCAGGAGGCGAGTCTGTTGGCCTGCTCGGTCTCGCCCTTCAGCTCGCCGTGCTTGCGCCCCTTGTCAGGCATCGCCTTCCGCCTTTGTCCGCTGTCAACAGGGCCTTTGTCCGCACGCGAGCTGGCCCGACGCGCTTTCCTTGGACGGACAACTCCCCCCGGCCTTCAGTCTGGTGCCCTCTCGTGTCCCATGACAAAAGGTCTTCATAGCCATGTTCATGATGCCCCCTCGTGCCGTTGGCGCCCTGCAACGTGCGCTTGTCCTCGCGCTGGTCGTCCCGGCGCTGCTGCTCGTTACCCTCGCCGCTCTCCCCGCGCTCGTCGTCCTGCCGTTCAAACAGGACGGAATGGACCGGAGCATCCGCCTCATCCGTGCTCATAGCGACTATGCGCGCGTGCTCCTCAGGGGCAGTTGTGGGCGCTAGATGAGTGAGACCCCGCCAGGCAGGCCCGACTTCGGACTCACTCATCCAGCTGTGCCACTGAGCCGCGCTCGGTCAGTACGCCGTGACCCGGTCGGGCTCCGGGGCGGGTGTGTTCGTCCGGTGTTGCGGGTGGCCGGCCGTGGTGGGTCTCGGGTGGAACGGCCACCAGATGCTCCGGCCGAGGAGTGCCGCGAGGGCGGGGACCAGCACCAGGGAAAGGACGAGT
Source organism: Streptomyces sp. NPDC050161 (assembly GCF_044460025.1). NCBI lineage: Bacteria > Bacillati > Actinomycetota > Actinomycetes > Kitasatosporales > Streptomycetaceae > Streptomyces > Streptomyces sp. NPDC050161. The sequence continues at coordinate 14,398 of NZ_JBITJM010000023.1, forward strand.
GCGGAGAGCATGATGCCGAGCGTCATTGCGAAGGCGATTTGATCGTTTCCCGGGGTCGTGGCGAGCGTGGCGAAGGAGCCGGCAAGGACGAGACCGGCCGTTGCGATGGCCGGTGTCGTGTGCCGTACCGCGCGGGAGACGGCGGCGCGGGCCGGGCCCGGTCGGTGCATCTCCTCCCGGATGCGGTCGGCGATCAGGATGTTGTAGTCGGTGCCCAGTGCCACGACGAACAGGAACAGCACCAGGGGGAGGGTGAAGTTGACGCCCGGCTTGCCGAGGCCGTGCTGGAACAGCAGCGTGGCGGCGCCGAGGGTGGCGGCGAAGCCGAGCCCGACGGAGAGCATCAGGACGACCGGTGCGAGCAGGCTGCGCAGGAGCAGCAGGAGGATCAGCGCGATCAGCGCTGCCGCGACCGGGAACACGGTCTTCAGGTCGTGGTCGACGGCGGTGGAGATGTCGGCGAAGATCGCCGCCGTTCCGCCCACGTGTGCCGTCGTCCCGGCGGGTGCGTGCTGGGCGACCGTGTCCCGGATCGGTCCTGAGGCCAGGTCGCGGGCCTGTTGGCTCTGCGGGGACGCGGTGGGGTAGAGGTCGATCCGGGCGGCACGGTGGTCCTTGTCGAGGGTGGTCTGCCCTACCTTGCCCACGCCTTTGACCTGGGTGAGCGCGTGGGAAAGTCCGTCGAGTCGGGCGGTGGTGAGGGTGCCGCCGTCCTTGGCGGTGACGAAGACGCTCGTCGGGTCCGACACTCCGGCCGGCAGCGTGCGGGAGATCTCGGCCGCGGTGGCCGCGGCGGGGGTCAGGTCGCCGGAATCGCTCCGGCCGTAGTCCATGCGGATGCCCGTCAGTCCGGCGGCCAGCGCGGCGAGCAGGGCGACGGAGGCCGTCAGCATCATCAGCGGTCGTCGGGTGACCAGCGCGCCGAAGCGGGCGGCACGGCCCTCGCTCGGCTCGTGGTGAAGGGATGCGGAGGGCCAGAACATCTTGCGTCCGGCGGCTGCGAGCAGCGCCGGCAGCAGGGTGAGGCTGCCGAGCAGCATCACCAGGACCGCGACGGCGATCGCGGGGCCCAGCGAGCGGAACTGCCCGAACGTCGCCAGGCCCAGCGTGGCGAACGCGGCCACGATGGTCAGCGCCGCCGAGGTGATCGCGGTGCCCACCCGTCCGGAGATCTGCTCGGCGGCTTCGCGGGCGGGCTGCTCGGGCCGGTTGCGCAGTTGCTCGCGGAAGCGGAACAGCAGGAACAGCAAGTAGTCGATGCCGATGCCGAGCAGGACCACGCTGATCAGGTTCGGGGTGCTCGCGTCGAGCTTGCGCCCGGTCAGCAGCGCGGCACCCGCGACGGCGCCCACCGCCACGCCGCCGATCATGGCGACCGCGAGCAGCGGTAGCAGGGCCGCCAACGCGCTGCGGAACACCAGCACGTTGAGCAGGACGATGAAGCCCATGACGAGGGCGCCCCCGACCGTCGCGGCGGTCTCGTGGGCATCGGTGGTGTCGACGGTGTCGGCGAGATCCCCGGTGAAGCCGGTGCGCATCCCCGCCTCGGCGAACTGCGTCCGGGTGGCGTCCCGGAAGGTCCGGTAGACGCCTTGGACCCCCTTGTCCGACGGGTTCCCGAGCAGTTGGACGGAGAGCAGCTCGAAACTCCGGTCGGGGGCCGTCATCGCCGGGGCGATCCGGGGCGTCTGGGAGCGGTCCGGGACCAGGAACGCCGGACCGTCGTCCTCCTCCCTGGGCATGATCACCCGGCGCTGGCCCAGCTTCGCCGCCTCGGCCTCGACCCGCTTCTGGTCAGCGGCGCTCAAGGCGCTGCCGTCGGACCTGGCGACCAGCACCGTCACCGTGGTGGCGTCGGGGTTCACCCCGAATCGCTCCTCGGCGATCTGCGACGCGGCGGCCGAGTCGTAGCTGCGGGGCAGGAAGTCCCCGGCCTGGTGCTGGGTGACGCGGGCGATCAATGTCGGGGCCAGGGCACTCAGTACGACACCCAGCACCGCCCAGAGGGCGATCACCTTCCACGGGTGTCTGGTGGAGTATCCGGTCAGGGCGCGGATCACGATGTCCTCCGGCGGACGGACTTGCATGCGGACGTCTGCCGGGGGCTCCCGGCCGGTCTCCAGACCATCACCGCGAGGGGCCGTCAGGCGTCGTGGCAGCGGATGATCCGGACCGGGGCCCTGGATCCCTCCCAGGTCCGCAACCAGGACCCTGGTCCTGGTCCCGACCCAGATCAGCGCCCGGAGCGGTGGCCGCGAACCGCTGCCATCGCGACCGCTGTGCCACGCTGTCCCGGGGGCCGGGAGGCCGGACACAGGGAGAACAAGACATGCTCAGGAGCCGACAGGCCGGGCCCGGCGATGCCGGGGAGCCGCTGCACATCCACGGCGCCGAGCCGCCGTGGACCCGTAACGACGCGCTCGTGACCGGCGGGGCCTGCGCGATGAACCTGCTCAGCTATGTGTTCTTCGACACCTCCGACGGCCAACACGACGTGAGCGTGGCCGGGTTCCTCCTCGTCGCGCTGGCGGCCATGCCGCTGCTCGCGCGGCGCCGCCACCCGGTGGCGACGCTCGCCGCCGCACTGGTACTCGATGCGACGGCCGCCCTGGCCGTACCGCTGCCCAGCCACTTCGGTGCCGTCCTGGTGGTCGCCGTGTACTCGGTCGCCAGGGCCTGTCCAGGTCGGGTGACGGCGGTCGCGTCCTTCGCGACGGTGGCGCTGACGCTGCTGAGCCAGTGCGGCAACCGGATTCCGCCCTGGCAGGAGGCCACTGGACCGCCCCTGTCCGCCCTGATCGTCGTCGGCACCGCCATGGCGGTCAACCGCTGGCAGCGGGAGGTGGCGGCCAACCGCAGCCTCCTCGCCGACCGTGCGGTGGCCGACGAACGCCGCCGCATCGCACGGGAGTTGCACGACATCGTGGCCCACCACATCACCACCATGCAGCTGATGGCCGGCGGAGCCCGCGCCAACCTCGCCCGCCCGGAGGTGGCCCAGGACGCCCTGGTCACCCTGGAGTCCTCCGGGCGGCTCGCGCTGCGCGAGATGCGCCAACTCCTCGACGTACTGCGGGCAGGCGACGAACCGGAGGCCGCGCCGTCGCTGCCCCAGCCCGGCGTCGACGACCTCGACCGCCTGGTGGCCGAGTCCCGCCTCGCCGGACTGCCGACCGAGTTCAGCGTCCGCGGACCGCAGCGCCCGCTGCCGCCGACCGTCGGCCTCACAGTGTTCAGGATCGTCCAGGAAGCCCTCACCAACACGCGCAAGTACGCGGGGCCCGCCCGCGCTTCGGTACAGCTGACTTACCGTCAGGAAGGGGTCACCGTCGAGGTGCGGGACGACGGCGGGGGCACACCACCGCAGGAGGCAGCGGCGGGCTCAGGCGGCTACGGCCTGATCGGCATGCGTGAGCGCGTCGCCCTGCACGGCGGCACCCTCACCGTCGGCCCGCAGGCCGACGGGGGGTTCGCCGTGACGGCCGAGCTACCGCTGACCACGGACGAGTCCGCCGAGGCGACCGTCCAACACGAGGGAGCGCACCGATGACCGGGACCGGGCCGACGCCGAGGATCAGGGTGCTCATCGTGGACGACCAGCCGCTGGTCCGGCGCGGCCTGTCGCTGATCCTCTCCCCCGACCCCTCCTTCGACGTGGTGGGCGAGGCCGAGGACGGCGCGCAGGCCGTCACCCTCGCCGGTCAACTGCGCCCCGACGTCGTGGTGATGGACATCCGGATGCCCGTCCTCGACGGAGTCGGCGCGACCGGGGAACTCGCCGCCACCCTGCCCGACTGCCGGGTCCTGGCCCTCAGCACCTTCGACCTCGACGAGTACGTCGTGGGCGCCCTGCGCGCCGGGGCCTACGGGTTCCTGCCCAAGGACAGCTCCCCGGAGGACCTGAGCGCGGCGATCCGCACCGTCCACGCCGGCGAGGCCGCCGTCGCGCCGCGCCTGCTCACCCGGCTGATCTCCACCTACGTACGGGCACCCCACGGTGCGCCGCCGGCCCCTACCGGCAGGGGTGAACTCACCCCCCGCGAGGTCGAGGTGTGGCGTCTGATGGCCACCGGCCTCGACAACACCGAGATCTCCCGCGCCCTGGAGATCAGCCTCTCCACGGTCAAGAACTACATCACCAGCATCTTCGACAAGCTCGCCGTCCGCGACCGCGCCCAGGCGGTCATCGCCGCCTACGAATCGGGCCTGGTCACCGCCCGCGCGGCAGCCGGCGATCCGCCCGGCTGCGGGCACAGCGCAACGCGGCCCTCTCGCCCCGCACCCGGAGCGTGACGGCACGGGACGAGACGCGGTCACGCGACCAGGCGCAGCCAGGCCGCCGCGAGTGCGGCGTGACCGGCCGGCGTCGGGTGCACGCCGTCCTCGGCCCAGTATTCCGGTCCGGTCGTCGCGGCGAGTTCGGCGAACATGCTGTCGGCGGGCAGCAGTTGGGCACCGTACTTGTCGGCGAGTTCCCGCACGGCCTGGATCTTCGGGTTCAGGTCGGCGCGCCATTCCTTTCGTTCTTCCCTTCCGACGAGCGCGGCACCGGCCTCGACGACACCGTGGATCGGCAGGAGGAACGGTTCGATGAGGATCAGCTCCGTGCCCGCCTCGGCGAGGGGTGCGAGCAGGCGGTCATAGCCCGCTGCGAACTCCTCCGCGGGGATCACGCGCCCCTTCGGGTCCAGCGTGTGCCAGCCCATGTCGTTGACCCCGACGAGGATCGACACCACGTCCGGGCGCGCGTCGAGTACGTCGGCCTGCCACCGGGGTTCGATGTCGCTCACCTTGTGGCCGGCGATCGCGGAGTTCAGCCAGGTCACGGGCCGGTCGGGGTGCCGGAAGCCCCACTCGCCCGCGACGCGCAGCGGGTAGCCGAACCCGAGTCCGTCCGCACTCTCCAGCCGCTGGCAGTCGGTGATCGAATCGCCGGTGAACATCACGGTGGTTCCCGGGCGGATGGTGATCGTCATCTGTGCTCCTTGATAGGTGAGTTGGGGGAAAGGGGGTTCATCGGGGAAGGGAGCGGCGGGGCTCAGGTTCCCGGATTGCCGAACCACTGGTCGGCGGCGTGCTCGAACGCTTTCCGGTCGACGTCGCGCTCGCCCGCCCAGGCGACGATGCCGTCCGGCCGGATGAGCACGGCACCCAGTCCGAGGTCGTTCTTCGCCTTCCCGGCCGCGTAGCGCAGGCGGCTCCGCCGGTCCTTCGCCGCGTCGCGCAGGCGGCGGTCGGTGCTGAAATCGAGCGCGACGCCTCGTCCGTCCTGCAACAACTCGCCGAGGCGAGTGCCGTCTTCGAGACGGAGGTCCGGGGCGTTGCGGCCGACCAGCGGCTGCTCGCTGCCGAGGTCGTAGCGGATCGACGCTCCCGACGTCCGCTCGAACACGTAGGTCGTTCCGTCACGGGTTCCGAGCAGGTCGCGCACCACTCCCTGGATCGCCTGGCCGTGCGGGTCCGGTCGCATGGCCGCCACCTGGGCGCGCGACCAGTCGAGCACCCCGGCGCCGACCGGATGCCGCTCGCGGGTGTAGGTGTCGAGCAGCCCCTCCGGCGCGTGCCCGTGCACGGTCGCGGCGAGCTTCCACCCCAGGTTCATGGCGTCGCCGATGCCGAGGTTGAGTCCCTGTCCGCCGAGGGGTGAGTGGATGTGCGCGGCGTCGCCAGCGAGCAGGACGCGCCCGAGCCAGTAGGTCGTCGTCTGCATCGCCCGGTCGGTGAAGGTCGAGGCGAGTTGGACGTCGCTCAGCGTCACGTCGGTGCCGGACACGCGGCGCAGCACCGCCTGGAGGTGGTCGAGGGTCGGCTGCCGCGAGCGGTCGAACGCGCCGCCGTCGAAGTCCATCACGCCGATGTGCCCCTCGGTGGGCATCCGGAGGTACATGCCCGTCGGCGTCAGGTTGATCCCGGGGCTCAGCTCGTCGGGATCGGCGGCCGTTGCGAGCATGACGTAGCCGGTGAACTGCGGTTCGGTGCCGACGAATGCGAAGCCCGCGAGCCCGCGGACCGTGCTGCGTCCGCCGTCGCAGCCGACGAGCCAGCGCGCCGCGTACGCGTGCTCGCCTGCGTGCGCGACCACACCCTCGTCGTCCTGCGCGACGGCGGAGACCGTGACGCCGCGCCTGATCTCCACGCCGAGCCGGGAAGCCCGCTCGGACAGCACCGACTCGACCGCTTCGAGGTGCGTCAGCACGCCGTCCATCGCCGGTCCTGGAAGCCGGAACGGCAGGGCGGCGAGGTCGACCTTGGCCGGATCGAGCACCATGCCGGCGAAGTGGCCCACGCCGCGAGGAGGTGACGGCTCGTCCGCGTCGGGGTCCTGGCCGGGATCGTCGGGGACGCCCGATGCCGTCAGCAGGGGGCGCAGCATCCCGCGGCGGTAGAACGCCTCGACCGACCCGGCAGACAGGCCCCGCATCCCGAGCGGGTCCGCCCGCCACGGGGAGCCGGGCTCCGGCTCCCGTTCGAGCACCAGGACCGAGCAGCCCGCGAGGCCGAGCTCGCAGGCGAGGAACAGACCGACCGGCCCGGCGCCCACGATCACTACGTCATGCATGAGAACTCCCTTTCTGATTCCGAAACTGGTTCTTCTGTTCTTCTGAAACCGGTTCTTCTGAAGCTGGTTCTCTGCGGCACGCCAAGATTGCTGCGGGCGGCTCACACGGTGCGCACACGGCGTTGACACGAGGGCACAGCGGTACTGCCCTGATGTGAGGGCCGGGCCGTGCACGTGCGACGATCGGGGAATGGACGGGGGTACACGGCTTCGCATCACGCTGCTCGGCGCCTTCCGGCTATCCCTCGGTGACACCGCCCTGCCCGTACCGGGCGCCCGGTTGCAGGCTCTGGTCGTACGGCTGGCCCTCGCCGGCGGACACACCGTCGAGCAGCGCGGCCTCATCGACGCGATCTGGGCCGATGACCCGCCGGCCGATCCGGCCCACGCCCTGCAGGCCCTCGTCTCGCGGCTGCGCCGGAGTCTCGGCTCGGCGAGCGGGGCCGTGCAGTTCGCGGGCGGCTACCGGCTGGCCGTGGAAGCGGCCGACGTGGACGCCCTGCGGTTCGAGCAGCTCGCCGCCGGAGGCCGTGAGCGGCTGCGCGCCGGCGACCCGCGGGCCGCGGCGGCCGTGCTCGGTGCGGCCGTGGCGCTGTGGGGCGACGGTCCCGGCGCCGAGCCCACGGTCGTCGCCACGGTGGCACCCGCCGTCGCGACCCGGCTGGCGCACGCCTCGATCGAGGCCGTCGCCGACCTCGCCGACGCCGAGCTGGCGCTCGGCCGTGCCGACGAGGCCGCCGCCCGTCTGGCCGCACTGCTGGCCGAACACCCCGTCCACGAGCGCGCCGCCGCACTCCTCATGGACGCGCTCACCGCCCAAGGGCGCCAGGCTGATGCCCTCGCCCTGTACCAGCGGGTCCGCGAGCGCCTGGCCGACGGCCTCGGCGCCGACCCGGGCGCCGCCCTGAGCGAACGTCACCTGCGCCTGCTGCGCGCCGAGCGGCCCGCTCCCGGCGCCGCGCAGGTCAGGCGGAGCAACCTGCCCGCACCGATGACCAGTTTCATCGGCCGCGACGACGACCTCGCCCGGATCGGCACGCTGCTCGCCTCCGGGCGCCTGGTGACCGTGCTCGGTCCCGGCGGCGCAGGCAAGACGCGTCTGGCGGTCGAGGCCGCCCGCCGCCATCTGCACGAGTACCGCGACGGCGGGTGGCTGATCGACCTCGCCTCCGTCACCGAGCCCGCCAAGGTCGGCGCGGCGCTGCTGGCCGCGACCGGGCTGCGCGGTTCGGCGCTGTTCGATGCCTCGGCCAAGCTGCGCGGCGACCCGGTCGGCGAACTGGACGTGCTGGCCGACCAGTTGGACGGCCGGGAGAGCCTGCTCGTGGTGGACAACTGCGAGCACCTGATCGACGCGGTGGCGCAGCTGATCGCGGCGCTGCTGGCCCGCTGCGCCACGCTGCGGGTGCTGGCCACGAGCCGGGAACCACTGGCCGTCGACGGCGAGGCGCTGGTCCCGCTCGGCCCGCTGCCCCTGCCCGAGCCGCACGAGGAGGTCGAACAGGTCCGCCGGACGGCGTCGGTGCGCCTGTTCACGGAGCGGGCGGCGGCCGTGCGGCCCGGGTTCGACGTCGACGAGCGCAACCTCGGCGAGGTGCTGCGCGTCGTCCGCAGCCTGGACGGCCTGCCGCTCGCACTCGAACTGGCCGCGGCCCGCCTGCGCACGCTCTCACTGGCGGGCCTGGCCGCCGGGCTGTCCGACCGGTTCCGCCTGCTCACCACCGGCAGCCGGACCGCCTTCCCCCGGCATCGCACGCTGCGCGCGGTCATCGCATGGAGCTGGGACCTGCTCGGCGCGGACGCCCGTACGGTCGCGGAGCGGATCTCGGTCCTGCCCGGCGGCGTCACACCGGCCTCGGCCACCGCGGTCTGCGCCGGCACCGCGGTGCCCGCAGCCGAGGTACCGGAGCTGCTCGCGTCCCTGGTCGACCGGTCGTTGCTGCACCTCGCGCCGGACACCGGCCGGTACCGGATGCTGGAGACCATCCGCGAGTACGGCCGCGAGCGCCTGGCCGAGCAGGGCACCCTGACCGACGTGCGGGATCTGGCCGCCCGTTACTCCGCCGAGCTGGTCGCCCACCACGACCCGCTGCTTCGCGGCCCCGGGCAACTCGACGCACTCCACGTGCTGCACGCCGAGTACGACAACGTGCTCGCCGCCCTGCGCCACCTCTGCGACACCGACGACGCCACCGGCGCGCTCGCGCTCGCGGTGGACCTGATCTGGTACTGGCAGATGCTCGGCCGGCATCCCGACGCGGCCTACTGGCTCGGCGAGGCGGTCGCGCTGCCGGTCGGGCGGCCGAGCATGACACGCGACATCGCCGAGGGGGTGCTGGCGCTCAACACCGTCGACACCCAGGGTGTGCCGGCCAACGGGTGGTTCAAGGAGCGGCGCGAGGAACTGCGGGCGCTCGTCGGCCGGTTGCTGGGCCATCCGGATCTGCCGGGCCTCCATGGCGCGCTGACCGCGGTCGAACTGGCCACCCTGGCGGAGATTGAGGTGTCACCGGCGGTCCTCCAGCAGCTGGTCGACGGGCCCGACGTGTGGCTGGCCGGGATGGCCCGCTTGTTCCGGGCCCAGTTCGCCGAGAACGACGGCCATCTCGGCCAGGTCCGCAGCGACGTGCGCGCCGCGCTGGAGTGCTTCGCCCGAGCCGGCGACCGCTGGGGCGCGGCCAAGGCGCTGCCGCTGCACGCGCTGATGCGCCAGTACGACGACGATCTCGACGGCGCACTGGCCGACCTGAACGAGGCCAAACGGCTGGCCCGCGAGTTCGGATCACTCAGCCTCAGCGACGAGATCTTCGTCGAACTGCGCCTGATCGATCTGCAGGTGCGGCTCGGCGAGACCGCGCGGGCGGCCGAGATGATCGCCGCGGCCCGGGAGCGCGCGCTGCGCTCGGCGTCGCCCGGGATGGCGATCCTGCTCGACGCGCGGGAAGCCGCTCTGTGGGTGCGAACCGGCGATCTGGCCCCGGCGCGCGAGCTGGTCGAATCGGTCGACGCCAGGCTGTCCGCGCATGCCCTGTTCGACGCCGACCAGGGGCAGGCGCTGGTCGGCGCGGTGCGGGGCATGCTCTGCCTCGAACTCGGCGACGGGCCGGGCGCCGAAGAGACGCTGAGCCGGGCGTACACCGCGGCGGTCAGCAGCAGGGACATGCCGATCGTGGCGACGGTGGCGGTGACCGTGGCCGGCCTCGCCGCGCTGTACGGGCGGTACCGCGAAGTCGCCGTCCTGCTCGGCGCGGCGGCCCGGCTGCGCGGCGCCCACGACCGCACCGATCCGCAGGTCCACACGCTGAGCAGCCGCAGCCGGGCCGCGCTCGGCGACGAGCCCTTCGCCGATGCGTACGAGACCGGCTGGCAACTGGACGCGCCAGCGGCCCTGGCCCGGACGGACCCGGCGCGGCTGCGCGGCATGCCACCGTCCGCGTCACCTCCCGAGCCGGGCGGCGCTCAGCCCCGGCGGGTGTGAGCGGTACGAAGACCGCCAACGGCCCGGCGCTCAGGCCAGATAGTCATGGACCGGCCGGGCGGGTGCGAGAGTGAGGTCGGTGGTGATGTGGCTAGCGCTGATCACCTCGCGGACAGGGAGGTCGGCCAGGGGTGCCATGACGTGCTGGGAGAGCTGGAGGCGGGCCGGGCCGCGCCAGGCTTCCTTCACGGTGATGTCGGTGATCTGCGTGCGGACCAGGTCACAGACGCGGGGCCGGGAGTCGTAGCCGGGCACCGTCTTGACGGCGAAGGTGGGCACCGTGATCTGCGCACGGGCCTCATCCGGGTCGAGCGGCTCCCACTTGTACGCCATGGTGGCGGTGGCGACGCGCTCGCTGCCGTAGTCGAGGGTGCCGATCAGGGCGCCGCGCTCGTGGCGCAGCGCGGGTTCGCCTGCCACCTTCGGGTACGCGCTGAGTTCGCGCCCCGCCGCGGTGGCTCCGAAGGAGTCCAGGTACATGACGTGCAGGTACTCGCCGTACTCGTCGCCAAGACGTACCGGGATGACCTGACCGCACTCCGTGTACGGCCCGTAGCCGTCGACCTCGCCCATCTTCATGATCTCGAAGCGCACCAGCGGCTCGACGATCTCCAGCGGCTCGGGGACCACCGCGCGAAGGGCTTCCGGGTCGGTCCGGTAGACGACGTTCAGGTATTCGCGGTCGGTGAAGCGGGTGGCCCGGGGCGGGTAGAGCGGGACGGTCAGTGGGGTGGTCACCGCGGTCGCTACCTGGTCAGCGTGCATGTCGTGCTCCTCGCATTTCTCGTGTTCCTCGCGTTCCTCGTGCTCCTGGGGGCGGCATCGGCACCGCCCCCACATTTGCATACACGGTGTATCGGATACACACTGTATCCAGAAGTTGGGCGGTACATCCACCCGCGTTCCGACCCCGCCGCACCCCTACGGCGGGATCACAGAAGAGCCGCAAAACAGGACAGGAGTAGCCGTGACTTTCACACTCCCCGCCACCACCCAGGACCGGCCGGTCACCGTCATCGGTGCGGGAACGCTCGGCCGCCGCATCGCCTTGATGTTCGCCACCCGGGGCGGCCTGGTCCGCGTCTACGACCCCTCCGCCGAGGCGGGCGAAGCGGCCTGCGCCTACGTGGCCCAGGAGCTGCCCGATGTGGTGAAGACGATCGACGGCGGCCGTCCCGGCACCGTCGAGTCCGTGACCGATCTGCCCCGCGCTCTCGCGGACGCCTGGCTGGTCGTCGAGGCCGTACCCGAGCGTCTGGACCTCAAGAAGCGCATCTTCCGGGACCTGGACGAACTCGCCGAGCCGGACGCCATCCTGGCCAGCAATTCGTCGTCCTACGCGACGAGCAACCTCGTCGACAGCGTGCGCAGCCCCGAGCGCCTGCTGAACCTGCACTTCTACATGCCGCCCCGGCAGAACGCCGCCGATGTGATGTCCTGCGGCCGAACCGACCACGGCGCCATCGAGCTGCTGTTGAAGGTGCTGCCCGAGTACGGCATCCACCCGTTCGAGGCCCGCCGGGAGAGCACCGGCTTCATCTTCAACCGCGTCTGGGCCGCCATCAAGCGCGAGAGCCTCGCCGTGGTCGCCGATGGCGTCTCCACCCCGGCGGACGTCGACCGCATGTGGCAGCTGAACATGGGCGTCCCGGTCGGCCCGTTCCGCATGATGGACTCCGTCGGCCTCGACGTCGTCCTCGACATCGAGAACCACTACGCGGCCGAACGCCCGGGGCTCCCCGAAGGGCCGCGCGAGCTGCTGCGTACGTACGTCGACGCGGGCCGTCTCGGCGTCAAGACCGGCTCCGGCTTCTACGACGACTACCGGCAGCAGGTCTGAAAGCGACGGCCGCCGGCAGCGGGACCGACGCCGGTCACCGGCGGGCGGGCACGTACCCTTCGGGAGGAAGAATCACCTGCAGGGAGCGGTACGTGCCCAAGTCACCCACCAAGCGCCGGCCGGCCACGGTCGCCGCGCTCACCGAGAGCGCGCTCGCCCTCTTCGCCGAACGAGGCTTCCACGCCACGTCGATCAGCGACATCGTCCAGCAGGCCGGGCTGACCCGAGGCGCCTTCTACTCCAACTTCCAGGACAAGGAAGAGCTGTTCCTCGCCCTGTACGACGCGCACACCGACCGGCTCCTGGCCGAGCTGCGGGAACAGGTCGCGGCGTTCACGGACGACCCCGACCCGCTGGCCCGCATGTTCGACCAGCTGGCCACCCACGACGCCAGGGAACGGTCCTGGTTCCTGGTCTCCATGGAGTTCACCCTCCACGCCGCGCGGCACCCGGAGACCGCCCGCGCCCTGGCCGAACACGAAGAACGCCTCAACGCCGGCCTGGCCGAACTCCTCGCCCGCGGCCTCGAATCCGCAGGCCACACCCCCGAGGTCTCCCCCACCACCCTCGCCCGCCTGGTGGTCGCACTCTTCGAGGGCCTTACCGCCATGCGCGTCACCCACACCGCCAAGGACACCGCCACGGACCCCGCCCCCTTGGCCCGCCGCGCCCTCCCCCACCTCGTCCGGGCCCTCAGCACACCCCACGGCTCACCCGGTACGCCCCAGTAGAGCGCGGTGGGGACCGTGGCCGGCGGTGGCAGCGCGATCATCCGCGTCACCGGTATCGACGCGTACCGGTATCGCCTCGACGAAGCGGATGCGGGCGTGAACGCGGGACCGCCGTCGCCGAACCGCCTGAGGATCACCCGGCGCCCCCCACCCAATTTCCATGACACCTGTTGTGTAAAAGCCGCGAGATCGGTACCGTCCTTCAGCAACTGGCACTCTCATGACGGGAGTTGGACCAATATGCATGACGTTGCCGTGGTCGGCGCAGGCTTCACCGGCGTGGTGGCCGCTCGGGACCTCAGCGTCGCGGGCCACTCGGTGGTACAGCTCGAAGCACGTGACAGGATCGGCGGCCGAACCTTCCTGGGCGAGGCGTTCGGCCGCTCGGTGGAGTTCGGCGGCGCGTACGCGCACTGGACCCAGCCCCATGTCTGGCACGAACTCAAGCGTTACGGCATCGGTCTGGCCGCGCCGTTGGAGGTCGAGAAGGCTTACTGGCTCGCCGACGGCGTCGTGCACTCCGGATCCCCTGCCGAGTACGCCGACGTCGGCGGTCCGCTGATCGCTCGATGCCTGGCCGACGCACGGGAGCGGTTTCCACGGCCGTTCGACCCCGCCGCCGTCGACACCGACGCGATCGAGCAGGAGACGCTCGGCGACCGGCTCGACTCGCTGAACCTCTCCCCGCACGACCGGGACGTGCTCGGTGGCGTGATGTCGTCACTGGTCCACTCCGAGAGCGAGCAGGGCATCGCGCAGTTCCTCCTCTGGGCCGCGATCGCCTTCGGCGACTGGGACGCCTTCCTCGAAACCGCAGGTCACTGGCCGATCGAGGGCGGAACCAAGCGGCTGCTCGACGCGATCGCCGATGAGTCGCAGGCCGAGTTGCGCCTGTCCACACCGGTGACGGCGATCGAGGACGACGGGGCCGGAGTCACCCTGACCACCCGCGAGGGCGAGCGCATACGGGCACGGCATGCCGTCGTCGCGCTGCCGCTCAACACCCTGGCCGATGTGACCATGACGCCGCCGGTCGCCCAGCCGGTGCGCGCCATGATCGAGCGGAAGCACCCGATGCGCACGGCCAAGATCTGGGCGCGGGTCAGGGGCGAGATCGAGCCCTTCGCCGCCGGCGCCCCGGCCGGCAAGCACCCCATCAACACCGCCAGAACGGAATACCGCCACGACGGCGACACGCTCGTGGTGTGCTTCTGTTCCGACGCCTCGGCGATCGACGGCACCGATCGCGAGGCGGTGCAGCGTGCCCTGCGGTTCTTCGTCCCGGGCGTCGAAGTGATCGACACCGCCTGCAATGACTGGGTGAACGATCCGTTCTCGCAGGGCACTTGGGTGCACCACCGGCCGGGGAATCTGACCCGGGCGGCGCCCCGGATGCGTGAGCCCCACGGGCGCATCCGCTTCGCCGGTGGCGACATCGCGGCGGTCGGTGTCGGCGGCATCGACGGCGCCATCGAGACCGGCGCCGAGGCGGCCAGGGACATCGTTCGCGCGCTGTCCGACGGCAGCGACTGATCACGCCCGCCAGTCGAACCGGCTCTCGGCCAAGGCGGCGGCCAGATCTTCCTTGTACGCGGAGTAGTACGTCACCGCCCCGGTCGTGAATTCCGCATGCCGGGCCACCTTGCGCAGCACTGCCACACATTTCTCATAACAGGTGTTGTGCAAATGCCTGTGTCCCCTTAGCGTTCTGCCAACTCCCGATACGAAGGAGAAGCCAGCGATGAACGAGTCTGTACGGGAAGCATTCCGGAACGACGGCGCCACCCTCCTCAAGGACTGCCTCGATGAAGGGCAGTTGGCGCAGTGCCGTGAGGCGTTCGACTGGGCTGTCGCGAACCCCGGGCCGCACGCGTCGTCGATGTTCGACGGGTCCGAGCAGCGGTCTGTCGTCGACAACGCCAACCCGCTCGCGAAGGACCGGCTGGACGCGCTGGTGTCGCGGCTGCCGTTCGGCCGGATCTTCGCCGACCTGTGGGGTTCGGAGCACGTCTGGTACTTCGCCGAGGAGATTTTCCTCAAGGCCGGCGGACGAGGTGCCCGCAGCTCCTGGCACCAGGACACCGCGTACCTGCCCTGGGCCGGCGAACACTGGGCCAACGCCTGGATCAGCTTCCAGCCACTCCCCCAGCGGAATTCGCTGGAGATCGTCCGCGGCTCCCACCACGGCATCCAGTACGACGGCACCACCTTCGCCAACCCCGACGACCCGACCGAACCCCTCCACGGCCACGGCATCCTGCCCCGCCTGCCGAACATCGACGCCGAGCGCGCGGCCGATCCCGACGCCTACGACGTGCTCTCCTGGGCGACCGAGCCCGGCGACGTCGTCACCCTGCACCCCCGCTCACTGCACGGCGGCGCCGGCGTCGACGCCGCGTGCCCGGAGCGCCACACACTCGTCCTCCGCTTCTTCGGCGACGACGCGACGTTCCGCCCCCTCCCGGACGTCAACGAGCACTACGCCCGCAACGGCGTCCTCTTCACCGAGGAGATGGCCAAGCTGAACCCGGGAGACCCCTTCCGCTCACCCCTCTTCCGACAGCTCGTCTGACCGCACCCGAGGAGATCCCCGCATGAAGCGCCAACTGATCAACCCGCCCTCTACCCAGGCGATGTACGACCGGCTGCACTTCTCGCAGGCGACCCGGGCCGGCGACCTGATCTGGGTGTCGGGCCAGGTGGGAGTCGACCCGACCACCCTGAAGCCCGCCGACGGCATGGAAACCCAGGCCCGGCTCGCATTCGAAGGCGTCAAGGCCGTACTCGAAGCCGCCGGAGCCGGCCTGGCCGACATCGTCGAGCTGACGACGTTCCACACCGACCTCCGCGGCGACATGCCGGAATTCAGCCGGGTCAAGGACGAGTACCTTCCCGACCGGTACCCGTCATGGACCGCCGTCGGAGTGACCCAACTCGCCCTCCCCGAACTACTGGTGGAGATCCGCGTCGTCGCCGCGGCCGGCAGCGGCGACGACTGAACCGACCGACGGAGACCCGCATCGGCGCGACACTCGTCACCTGGACGGCGGCCCTGCGGGCCTCCCGCACACCCGTCCGCGAAGCGCTCAGCGCACCGTGACAACCACTCGCCTCACTGAGAACCGCTCGCCCCCCACGAACCTGCTGCGCTGCGCAACAACCGTGCCACCAGCGCAGTCATCGGGATGTCATCGCGATGTGAACAACTCTGCCTAGCGTCTGGTGCGTTCGTTGCAGGGCACGTCCATGAACCCAGGGGGAGATCAGGCAATGTCGAAAACGAGCAGGGTGGTACGGGCTCTTGGCACCGCGGCCATGACGGCGGCGCTGACGGCCGGTACCGCCGTCGCGCTGCCCGCCGCCGCGCACGCGGCCGACGCGGAGCACTACTACATCGAGATCGGCGGCACCGGCGCCACGGACAACCAGGACGGCTGCCCCACCACCACGCGCTCCTACACCCCCGCGAACGACGCCATCGGCCTCGGCGAGTCCGCGATCAAGGTGTGCTACCCGGCCACCGCCGGTCCGCTCATCGGCCCCACCGGCGGGCTCATCGAGCCCCCGTCGAAGGTCAACCCCGAGGCCCTCACCGCACCGACCTACGACGCCAGCGTGGAACTCGGCTACCAGCGAGGGCTGCAGGCGGCACAGGACACCCACAAGGCGCATCCCGACGCCCGGATCACGATCACCGGCTACTCCCAGGGCGCCCAGGCCGCGGACCGGGTGCTCCAGACGATCGCGGGCGGCACCACCGGCATTCCGCTGTCCCAGGTCAACGGCATGCTCTACGCCGACCCGATGCAGCCCGACACCGGCTTCGGGGCGCATCTCCCCAAGGGGCTCGGCATCCCCGGGGTGGCCACCGCTCCCGGCGCAGGACCGGCGGAGTTCAACGGCATTCCGGTCAGGCGGTACTGCATCGTCGGCGACCCGGTGTGCGACTTGAGGTCCCTCACGAACGCGCCCGGCTACTTCAGCAAGCACCCGCTGTACCCGGAGTCCGTCATCCCCAAGACCCTCACCCAGGACGGTCAGGACGGCGTCCAGTGGGTGAATGACAACGGAGACCCCGTGTAAGCGCTTTGCGGAAAGTCGCCTTGCACTGGGGGCCAGGCGTCACCCCACCCAACCAGTTCATTGTGCTGGCCTTTGGCCACCCTTTTACACTGGGGTCATGTACAGGGGATTTTCGAAATTTGACGCCACGTTCCGCTATCTGGCCGTCGGCCTTGCGCTTCTGCTGGTGAGCTTTGCGCTGCCCTACGGGTTCCTACGCGGCGTCGCCTGCGGTGCCGGCGTCGTGCTGGCGCTGGCTGCGGCGGTACGTATGGGGCGGCGCGGCACGAAATCCGAATGATCCTGCTGATTCCTGCTCAGGAACACAGCAGGGATCAGCAGGAATCAGCAGGGGACCTCGCCAGGCCCGCTTGGAGGGCTTCTGGTGGTCTGACGGAACGAAGGACAGCGGGGCAGAGGACAGCGGAACAGCGGCCCGGCCGGGGATACTTCGGCCGGGCCGACTCCGTCCGAGGGAGCATCCGAGGGGTCGTCCGAGGGGTTACGCGTCGCCGGTGCTCGGCGGGCGTCGTCGGCCGATGTCGTCCAGGACCCGGGAGATTCTCGCGCGGTTGGCGTCAGCAGCGGGGAGTGCGGTGGCCCGGTCGAAGAAGTCGCGTGCTCCGGCCAGGTCTTCCGCGGCGGCGCCGTGCCAGATCAGCCGATGGCGTATCTCGATCTCCGACGCGGTGCCGGTCTGCTCGTCCAGTACCGCGCGTGACCTGCGGCGGAGTTCGGCAGCTGCCTCCGGGTTGCCCAGGTCACCTTCGGCGGTGGACAGCCTGCCGAGGACGGCGGAGCGCAAGGGGACATCCCCGAGACGCCTGGCCAGGTCCTCGGCCTTCCCCAGTGTGCCGACGGCGTCGGCGGGCCGGCCGAGATCGAGTTGGAGACTCCCGAGGCGGAGCAGCGTCTTGCCGTGGAGCCTGGGGCTGCCCGTCTTCTCGGCGAGGGCGATCGCCTCCGTGTAGCGGTCGTACGCCTTGTCGTACTCTCCGAGCTGGTGATGTATGTCGCCGACGCGGGTCATGACCGAGCCCGTGAGCCATTCGTCGTGTTCCAACTGCCCGGCGAGGACGGCGACTTCGGCGAAATAGGTCATGGACTCGGCTATCCGCCCCTCCAGATTGGCGAATGTCCCGAGACCGGCCGCGGCTCTGGCCTGCTCATGCGGGTCACCAGCCCGGCGGCTGATGTCCAGCGCCTCCGTGAACCAGGTGCGGGCCTGCCGGTAATGGCCCTGTAGGCCGTACATGATGCCCAGGCCCGTGCGCAGTGCGGAGGCCATCCGCCGGTCGGTGCCCTGCCCGGCGGCCGGCAGCACCAATCCCAGCGCGGTACGGCACTCGTGGAACCGGCCCTGTCGGGTGAGGTAGTCGACCAGGCCCTCGGCGATCCAGCAGGCGTCGGCCAGGCGCCCCGCGGCGACCGCCTGGCCGATCACGTCGACCAGCTCGCTGCCCGCCGCGTCCAGCCAGGCCGTGGCCTCCTCCCAGTCCGCGAAGGGCCCGTTGCCCTGCGGGCCGGTCAGGAAGGAGGAGGCGCCCCAGTCACCGGCGCAGCGGGCGGCGGCCACATACAGCCGGAACACACCGCTCCTGGCTGCCGCGACCTCGTCGGGAAACGCGGCGGCGACGCGACGGGCGTAGACCGCCACCAGGTCGTGCAACCGGTAGCGGTCGGCGGTCACCTGCTGCACCAGACTCGCGTCGGCCAGGCTTTCCAGGGCGTGCTCGGCGTCGGATGCCGTCCAGCCGAGCAGGGCGGCCAGCGCCAGCCGGTCGAGGTGCACGGTGGGCGACAGGCCCAGGGCGCGGAAGGCACGCTGCTCGGCGGCCGGAAGCTGACCGTAGGAGATCTGGAAGGCGGCTTCGACGCTGCGGTCCTCCACGGCCAGTTCGTCGAGCCGGCGCTCGTCGTCGGCCAGCCGCGCCGCCAGGGCTTCCACCGCCCACAGCGGCCGGTTCTGTATGCGCGCCCCGACGATGCGCAACGCGAGCGGGAGCCGGTCGCACAGTGCGGCCAGCTCGCGTACGGCCGCGTGCTCACGGTCGGATCCCTCGCCGCCCACGATGCGGGCCAGCAGTCCCGCCGCCTCGTCGATGCCGAGAGGCGGCAGCGAGATCCTGCGGTCCGCGTCCAGCCCCGTCAGACGCTGACGGCTCGTCACCAGCACCATGCTGCCGGAACCGGCGGGCAGCAGCGGTCGCACCTGCTCGGCGCAGGAGGCGTCGTCGAGTACGAGGAGCAGCCGGAGCTGAGCGCTCGCCGCCCGCCACGATGCGGCCAACTCGTCCAGATCCTCGCAGTCCTCCCCCTCACCGGCGCCCACCGCGCGCAGCAACCGGCGCAGTACGCGTTGCCGCCCCGCCGTCTCCCGGCCCTCGCGGTGCCCGTGCAGCTCCACGAACAGGCAGCCGTCGGGGTACCGGTCCCGCAGTGCTCGCGCCGCGCGCAGCACCAACGCGCTCTTCCCGACCCCTGCCATGCCGTCCACCGCGCGGACGGTGACCACCCGCGGATCGGCAGCCGCGACGAGGTGCTCGACCTCCTGCTCCCGGCCGGTGAAGTTGCCGATGTCGACGGGCAGTTCATGGCGTACGCGGCGCTTCGGGCGAGCCGGGACCGGAAGCTGCGGAGCAGGCGGCTGTTTCGCCAGCTGCTCCGCCGTCCGGTCCTGCCGTACGGCGGGGCCGGGGACGAACGCGTCGTCGCCGCGGAGGACCGCCTCGTGCACCCGTCGCAGTTCGGCGCCGGGCTCCACCCCTTGCTCGCTCACCAGCCGGCGGCGCACCGCGGCATAGACGTCCAGCGCTTCGGCCTGCCGGTTGCCGGCGCGGAGGGCACGCATGAGCAGGGCGGCCAGCGCCTCGTTGTAGGGGTGGGCCGCCGTCAGGGAGAACAGTTCGCCCACGGCGTCGGCGTGCCGTCCCAGCCGGAGCTGGCAGTCCACCTTGTGCTGCACCAGCACGAGCCGTTGCTCCGTCAGCCGCAAGCGCTCTCCCTCCGCGAAGGGCCCGGGGATCCCGGCCAGGGGATCGCCGCGGAACAGCCCCAGCGCCGTGGACCACGCCGCCACCGCTGCGTCCAGGTCTCCGGAATCCCTCGCCGAACGCCCTTCAGCGGCGCGGTCCTCCCATCGGGCCACGTCCGCGCATGCGTTCCGTGGGACGAAGCGGTAGCCGCCGCTGCCCGTGACGATCACGGAGTCCGCCGAGCCCGTTCCGGGGGCATCCAGGCGCCTGCGCAGCCGGTGTACATAGACCGGGATCACCCGGGCCCCCGTCCCGGGAGGCTCCGCGCCCCACACCCCGTCGAGCAGCTGCTGCCGGCTGACCGCCCTGTCCGGTCTGAGCAACAGAGCAGCCAGCAGAGCCTGTTCACGAACCGGCCCGAGCGCCAATTGCGCGTCGCCGCGCCAGGCTTGGAGCGGACCGAGCACAGTGAATCGGAGTTGTTGGCTTGCATCCGTGGATAACCCGCGCGTCAACGGCACACCGGAGAGTTTATCGGGACTGCTGGTGCCGCATGAGGAAACCCTTGCTCTGCTCCAAGGCAGGGCGGGTGTCGTTCTCGGGCCCCGCGCAAGGGAGTTGGGGGCTTTCATGGCGGTGCAGACACTATTTCCGACTTTGCGAAAGAGCCCGCTTTCGGTACATCAGGGCAATGTCCGGCACATCCTGCCCTAGGTGCTGTCGCCAGAGTGGTGAGCCAATGTCCCTGGCACGCCGGCGGTGGTCGAGGGGCGTGCGCGGAACAGGTCGATGGTTTCCGCGGTACACAGGTTCACGGGGCGGCACCACCTCGTCGCGCGCGGACGGCGGCATTCCGAGTGCCTGCCGTATCCGCAGATCCTGCCGCCCCCACGCCGGCAGTCCGGTTGCGGGGCATTCGGGTGGGAGTAGCCTGGAGTTGACGTCCTGCCGCTTCTGGAGGTGGGCAATGTTTATGCGATTGCTGCGGCGCCGTAAGCCGCATCGGCTCGTCCTTCTCGGTAACGGCCGTCTGATCCGCGGTTTCAGCGGCGGAATGTACGACGGTCACGGATACCAGTCCTGACACCGTTCACGGTGGGATCCTGGAGGATATGCGGTGGCAGAGGACGCCGATGCCCTGGCAGCCATGGAAAAGCTCCTGTCACCGCACTGCCGGGTCACGCGGATGTCCGACGGAGCGCTGATCGCGGACTGGAAGCGGACGCGATTTCTCGGATTGGCGACGACGGAACTCCAGAAATTCACCTCCGGAATCCCTGAGGAACGCGCTGAACTCGTCACCGGTCTCATGCGTGCCGGATGCGTGACGGGCCGCCGGAAGAAATACCCGGACGCCGGCGTCGGGCGTCGGCTTGGTGGTGTGCACCTGCTGATCCGGACCCTTGGATTCGGCCGCGTCCTCCGGCTGCTGCCCTTGGCCGCCCCGGGTTACGCCCGCGCCGACCCCCCTTCTGCGGAGGAGGTCGGACGGCTGAAACGAGCGGTGCTGTCACACAGCAGCAGAAGCTGGCTCGTCAACGGCGACTGCAAGTCCGAGGCGGTGACGGCCTTCGTCCTGCTGCGGCGGCGCGGCCTGAGAGCCGTACTCCACGTCGGTGTGCGGGAGCACCCGTTCGCCCTCCACGCGTGGACCGCATCGGGCGGTCTGTGCATCCCCGACTCCGATCCGCGAGGGCACGCCTTCACGCCGGTGCTCTCGATCGACTGCGGCGGACAGTGACGTGGAGGCGCTCCGTCTGGAATGGACCGGGGGCGCACCGAGGCTCCGGACCTGCGAGGCCATGGCGCGTCAGGGACTCGTGACGACGGTCTCCTCACGGGCCGGCACCGCGGCCGTCGTCGGCTGGGTCGGCTCGGCCCGCGACCGGGCGGCGGGGGCGCACGACCTCCTCGACGGATCCGACCGGCAGGGGGCCGCACCGTCCGTACCGGCCGGCGACTACGCGGCTGTTCTGGTGTACCGCGACCGCATCCTTCTGACGCGCGACGAGCAGGCACGCATCCCGCTGTTCTTCAGGGAGTCCGGTGGCCGCGTCAGCGCCATCAGCACCTCGGTCCGCTGCCTGGGGAGCGGCGCAGAGCTGGAACCCCGCTACTTCTGCCGGTACCTCACCGGGAACCTGGCACAACCGCACTCGGACCTCACCCCTTTCGCCGGGGTGCACCGCGTCCTCGGCGGCGAGGTGGTCGAGCTGTCCCGCACCGGGCAACTGCGCAGTCGTACGCTGCGACCTGCCCGCCGGGCCACCGACCCGCCCGAGCCGTCGGCGGAAGGTCCCTGCTTCGATGAGGCCGCGCAGGAGTTGCGCCTCGTGTTGGAGAACGCCGTCGGCCGCCGCATGGGCAGGACGACGGCCTGCCATGTCTCGGGCGGCACCGACTCCACCAGCGTCGCGCTGCTCGCCGCACGCCTGCTGGCCGCGGAACGGGGCGGCGCCGGGGACCTGGTCCTGCTCGCCGGGCGTTTCTCCCGCGGGGAGCTGGCCGCGGAGCGGCCGTACCTCGACGCCGCGATGGCGGAGATCCTCCGTCACGCACCCGCGGCCCGCCCGGTGTTCGTCGACGCCGACGACGTGGCCGACTTCGACGACTTCCAGCGCCACGCGGGAGACGCCGACGAACCTCATGCGCACGCCTTCCGCGCCCCGTTCTGGGCCAGGCTGCACGCCGCAGCCGCGGAACTGGGCTGTGACACGCTCCTGACCGGCTGCGGTGCCGATCCGATCGCGGACGCCAACCCGTTCCACCTGCACCGGCTGGCCCGCACGGGACAGTTCCGGCAGATGACCGAGCAGGCACGTGCCTGGGCCACGGGAAGCGAGCGTGGCTTACGGGACATCGTCCGTGCCTACGTGGTGCAGCCGGCTGTTCCCCTGGCAGCCGAACGGATCACCGCGCTCCGCCGCGGTGGAACGGTACTCGGCGGCCTCGGCACCTTCAACCGCCCCGGATGGCTGCGATCCGGATTCGCGCGCGCTCACGGCTATCGGGATGCGGGCATCGCGGAGAGCCGCTTCGTGTTCGGGCGCAAGCCGGAACAGTCGCTCTACGACGCCGCCAATTACGTCGCCGCTCCCGACCTGCTGTCCTGGCAACGCGCGCCACGGGACGGGTTCTTCCTCTCGCACCCCTTCCTCGACCCGGAGGTCGTCGCCACGATGAGCCGCCTGCCCGCCGCGGCCACGTTCCGGCCTGGCCGCCCGAAGGCCGTTCTCCGTGCGGCCATGGCGGATCTGCTCCCGGCCCTGATCCGCGGCAGGGCCGCCAAGGTGCCCTTCGACGACCTCTACGCCCGGGGTCTGCGGACACACGGCGACGAACTCATCGCCCTGTGCCGCTCCGCCCGGCATCCGCTGATCACGGAGATGTTCGACGTCGAGATTCTGTGCCGGGCCGTGCGGGAGGCCCAACTCGGCCTGGGGGACTCGTACTCCTGGGATCGCGTGAACAGCTCGCTCGCCCTGGTGGCCTGGCTGGAGCGACTGGACCGGCGTTCCGGCGCGCCCGGCGCGGCGGTGCCCGTCAGCGCTGGCTCTTGATGTCCCACAGGGTCCGCTCGACCGGTCCGGCGATGAGGTCGACGAGGCCGTACCGGCTCACCAGGTCGCGTGCTTCCTCCGGAGGGGCGATGCGGTTCTCCTCGCCCTTGCGCCCGATGGATGTCTGCACGCTCGCGCCGTGCGTGCTGAACCTCCAGTACACGGTGACGAAACGCGGATCCCTCGTGCGTTCGTCGATCGCGTTGTTCTCGTGCACCCTGGCGCGGTAGACGAGCGAGTCAAGACCGGTCTTCTGCTGCTCCTTCACCCATCGGGGGACTTTTCCCTTGCCCCAGGAGTACGCCACGAAGTCGAGCGGTGGCTGGAGCACGAGCCGGTCCTTGCGCGCGAGACTCGCGGTGGCATAGAGCGCCACCTGGTCGTACGGGGTGTCCGTGGGCAGTTGCACCACCACGCGCGTGGCGAAGGTGTCGTTCGACTCGACCCATTGCCCGTAGGGCATCCACGGTTGCGCCTCGACCATCTCGCCGGGCTGGTTCATCTCCCGGCGGGAGAGCGGATTCACTCCCGAGGGACTGCGCCACTGCTCGGCATCGGTTCGCCACTGCTCGCGGAGCCGGTCCTTCGAGCTCAGCGGCACCTTTTTCCCCATGGCGTGAAATTCGGTGCCGAGCACGTAGAAACCCACGTCGCTGCGGTTCCGGAGGGTGATGTCGACCGGTACGGCGAATGCCGTGCGGTCCTTGCTCAGCACCGCCTTCCCCATGGACAACGTGATGAGCGGCCTGGTTTGCCGCTGGAACGGCTGATAGAGGTTCTGGTAGCCGAAGTTGGCGATCGCGATGACCGAGGAGACGATCAGCGCGGCGGCCACCCGCTTCGGAGCGGGGATCGCGACCGAGGTCCGCCACACCGCGAAGACCGCGCATGCCGAGCCCGCCGTGAGCACGCCGAACAGCACCGGGTAGGTCGCGGAATCACCGTTCTTGACTGTCTGCACCAGGAGCATGGCGTTGGTCACCAAGGCCGCGAACGCGCCGGTCAGCGCGACCAGTCCGGAGTAGGGAAAGCTCTGCCGGGTGCAGTGGTCCAGGATCGCGGCGGCGCCCACGAGCGTGGTGAACGCGACCGCGAGAAGCACGGCGCCGGTGATGCGACCGGGGAAGGTCAGATCATGGACGAAGCCCTCCAGGCCGAACCGGGCCAGCAGCAGCGTGGTCAGGAGAAAGACCACCACGATCACTGCCAGCAAGGGCCGTCGCATTTTCGGGCGCGCGCGGGAGGAGGGCTCAGGAGGAGTTCGCACGCGATCACCTCCTGAGGCCGCCGGTCGTGCCCTGCACGTGCGCAGCGCGGACTCAGGAGAGCTGCCGCCGCGCCGTGGGTTCGAGCACCATCGTCCGTGGCGATCCACCGGGCCGCCATCCGGACGCCCCCGGGCGTGCGAGCCGGTGGTGCGCCGGAGGGCTTCGCGACGCACCGTGGGACCGATGGCCGCAGCCCCTCAACGGCCGCTCATCCCAGGGATATGGCGCAAGGCGCACGTCACCAGATGCTCGGGGGCGGTGCCGGTACCGCCGCCACACCAAGGAACGGACAGTACGCGGATACCCGGCCGGTGGATGGCGTGATACGTCCGCAGGGGCATGGTGGTGCTCAGCGGACGGGCGGCGAGAAGGACGCGTCCGCGGGGGCGGACCGCGGCCAGCGCGCCGCTGACGCCGACGGCGGTGCCGGTGGTCTCGACCACCACACCCGGCTGCGCGTCGGCGCCCGGGGTCGCGTCCGGCAGAGCCAGGCGGACGAGGCGGGCGAGTGCCCCCTCCCCCACCACCAGAACGCCGGTGGCCTCGCCGACGGTTTCCGCGACGGCCTGGGCGGTGGCGGCCCAGTCGCGTGCGGCGCGCTCGTCGGCGCCCGGCATCGGGTAGCCGTATGCCCAGGTCTCGGCAGCCGTCGGGGCGTCGGCGAACCACGCCAGGTCGGTTGGCGGGTTCGTTTCCGTCGGGTGGCCGTCGGAAGTGCGCGGGATGCGCCGCCAGTTGCTCACGGTGCACCGCCTTCGAGGAGCCGGGCCGGGCAGACGGCGCGGCCGAGTCGCGCGGAGGCGTAGGCGGCCTCCACGACCACCTGGGTGCGCAGTCCGTCGGCCAGGCTCACGTCCACCGGTGAGTCGTCGTGGACCGCCCGCGCGAAGCCGGTGAACGCCCAGGTGCGCAGGTCGATCGCGGTCGGTGCCGCGCCGGCCGCAGGGCTGTCCGCCGGGCCGGGCGTCCCACGGTGGGTGAGCGAGTAGTCCGGCGTCAGCTGCACTTCGCCCTTCTCGCCCCAGATCCTGGTCTGCATGCCCCGTCCGCCGGCCACGGTGGCGCTGCCGATGAGCGTGGCGACGACGGTGCCGAAGCGCAGGACGACGCTGACCACATCCTCGATTCCGGGCGCCGCGGCCGTCGTCAAGGGCGCGGTTTCCGCGTAGACGCGGTCGGGTTCCCTGCCCAGGAGCGCCCGGACCGCGTCGATCTGGTGGATGAGGTTCATGATGAGGAAGCCACCGCCCGCGCGGTCCTTCGACAGGCGCCAGGTGGAGGAGACGCGCCCGCTGATGCCGCCGAGGAAGTAGGCCACGGGCTTGTCCGTGAAGTACGTGGTGGCGACGCCGAGCGGTGCGCCGATCTCGCCGGCTTCGATGGCCGCGCGGGCCTGGCAGAACCTCGGGTCGGTGCGGGTGGGAAAGAGGATGCCGGTGCGCAGCTTGCCGGCCTCCGCCAGCTCGACCATCCGCCGCGCCGAGGCCAGGTCCTGGGCGACGGGCTTCTCCAGGAGGACGTGTTTGCCCGCGGCGAGCGCCTCCGTGAGCAGCGGCTCGTGGGTGTCGTGCGGGGTGGCGATGACCACCGCGTCGACGTCGGAGCGGGCCAGCAGGGCCGTAACGGACGCTTCCCGCCGTCCGCCGAACCGGGCGGCCGTCTCCTCGGCCACCTCAGCGACGGGGTCGTGGCAGGCGGTCAGTTCGGCTTCGTCCGCGGCGGCGAGCGCCTTGGCGTCCTCGATGCCGATGTCGCCGCAGCCGATCAGGCCGAAGCGCATCGGGCGGGCGACGAGTGCAGGCCGGCCCGGGGTGTGGCGCGGGGCGTTCCAGTGCAGCGCGGCGCTGATGAAGGCGCGGTCTCCGGCGAGGCGCCGGTAGACCTCCGGGGCCTTGTGTGCCGGGTAGTCGGCCAGGACGTCCCTGATGGTGAAGCGGCGCTGTTCCAGCAGGGCGAAGAACCGGTCGCTGAGCCGTTCTTCATCCGCTTCCGTCAGCTGGGAGATGTGGGCGCCGCGCAGGTCGAGCCGGCGGTCGTGGAGCTGTTGCAGCGGAACTTCGGCCTGCTCGGCCCGCGGTGAGCCGAGCAGCACCACCCGGCCGCCATCCGCGGCCTCGGCGATGGCGGCGGCCAGGCCGGGGCCGCTGTCGGTGGCGTCCACGACGAGCGGGGTGCCGCCGTCGGGCCGTCCGGGTTCGCTGAAAACGGTGGAGGGTTCCGTCCTGGTGCTCCACGTTTTGGCGGCGGACGCGGCGACCACTCTCACGTGCGGCGCGCCGCAGGCCACGGCCAGGCGGCGGGTGATGACGCCGAGCAGGCCCTGGCCGACCACTGTCACCGGCTCCCCCGGGCGCTGCCCGCCGACTTCGAGGCCGAGCAGAGCGGTGAGAGCGAGCTGCCAGACCGCGGCGTCGGCCGGCGGGACGCGTTCCGGCAGGGCGCGCACGTAGCGTGCGGGCACGACGGCGACGTCGGCGTGGCGCGCCCGGCGCACTGCCACTCGGGTGCCTGCGGGAAGTCCCGCACCGCTGCGCACCGTACCGGCGGCCATGTAGCCGGGGAATTCCGGGAACCGGGAGTCGGCGGTCGGACGGTCCAGCAGGATCGCGCGCTCGGTGCCGGGTGACACCACGCTCACACTGACATCGACCACGACGTGGCCGGGACCGCCCGGCGGCTCGTCCTGATCGATGATCTCGCACCGGCCGGGACCAGGTAGGACCACCTGTCGCATGCACGCCTCCATGGGGAATGCGGGGACATCGATATTCATGGGATTCCGCAGCACTGGTCAGAGTTCGAGCGATGAAGGGGACCGATCACAGAGATGAAGAGGACCGATCACGGAAAGGATGCCCGGATATCCACCGTGAAGACATGGTTGACCGGACGTAATTCTTCAGGCACGGTACAGCACATGATTTCTTGGGCATTGCGCAAGATGGCTTTCGACCCCCGGACCATCTCATTCGTCGAGCATGATTTCAGCCGCCTCATCGCACGACTCAGGAATCGCCGCCCGGCACCGATACCCGCGGGCGCTCCGGAATCCCGCAGAATCCATTTAGGCTGCGGTGACCGGCGCGTTCCCGGCTGGCTCAACTGCGATGTGACCGGCTCGGAATTCGACATCGATCTGGCGGCCCGTCGGCTGCCGTTCCCTGACCGTTCGGTCACGGTCGTGGTGATGCAACACGTCGTCGAGCACCTGGAACTGCGCGAGCAGCTGATCCCGTTTTTCCGGGAACTGCACCGGGTCTGCACGGACGATGCCGTGCTCTGGCTCTCCTGCCCCGATCTGGCCAAGGTCTGCACCGCCTACACGGTGGACCGGGGACAGGCGCTGAAGGAGGACCGCTGCCGCCGCTGGCCGGAATACTCCCTCGACGGCGTCCCCGTCCAACAGTTCATCAACGACCTCTTCCAGGCGCGCGGCAGACACCGCAACCTCTTCGACTTCGAACTCCTGGCCTGGGCACTCGGCCAGGCCGGCTTCCACTCCGTCGCGCGGATCGAGGA
Source organism: Streptomyces sp. NPDC050161 (assembly GCF_044460025.1). Taxonomy (NCBI): domain Bacteria; kingdom Bacillati; phylum Actinomycetota; class Actinomycetes; order Kitasatosporales; family Streptomycetaceae; genus Streptomyces; species Streptomyces sp. NPDC050161. The sequence goes on from NZ_JBITJM010000023.1 coordinate 42,390, forward strand.
GTGCGATCTGCTCGCCGCACACCCGGAGTTCCCGCCGCGGCACGACGATGAGCAGTCGCTCTATGTGCGGGTGTGCAAGTCCCGGTAGTGGCACCACAGGTCGTAGAGCGGGATCGACGCCGGGTCCGCCTGGGTCGGTTTGACCGGCTCGGTCCAGTGGACCATCAGGGCCGGGGGCGCGGCGGGATGCACGATCCCGCCGTCCTTCGCCTGGACGCCGGGTGTCCAGGCGAAGACCTCGCCCGGAATGGTGTGGTCGCCGGTGGTGGTGCGCAGGTGGTGCAGGCTGGTGTAGGGCAGGCCCGACGTGACGATGAGGTAGTTCAGGAACGGTTGTTCATAGCCGAGTTTCATGTGCGGCGTCAGCTCGCGGGCCGCGGGAAGTGCGGCGGTGATTCCGGCCAGCGTGAGCGCGCCTTTCCTGGAGGCGACGAAACCGGTGTTCGCGGCATATTCGTACTGCTCAGCCTTCAGCTTCCCCGACTGCCCGATGGTGTCCTTCCAGGCGCGGCCAGGAAGGTGGGATGTGGCGGTGACGAAACCATGGTCGGCGAGGTAATCGAAGACGAAGTCGATGTTGTGCAGGACGGCGGTGTCGCTGTCGATGTAGAGGAATTCGTCGAACTCTCCCTCCCACGCCGCGAGTTTCCTGAAGTGCCCTTTCCGGTGCTCGTGGAAGGAAAGGCTGATCTCGTCGCACCGTGCCAGGAGCTGTTCGTCCTCCCATACGGTGAACCCGTACCGGTCGCCCAGTGCGGCGATCCGCCCGTACTCGCCGTCGAAGGGGATCAACCGGAGCGGGATGTCCGGGTTGGTGCGGCGGAAGCTGTTCAGGAACGCGGTGACCAGTTCCCGCACACGGTCGTTGGCCACGAAGTACACGCCGCGTTTTCCGGGCATGGCGTCTCGCCCCCTTCTCGTCCAGGAGTGTTGGGTCAGGAGCCGGTGCAGGCGGTCAGCGGATCGCCGCGGACGGCCTCGGATGTGAAGCCGTCCGGGCCCACCGGGTGATCGCCCAGGACGGTTACCCGGTAGAGGGTGCGGTGGTAGTCGGTGTGGTCCAGATCGGCCGGCTGGAGGTGGGCGACCGCGCGGTTGTCCCAGACGGCGACGTCGCCGGCCGCCCAGCGCCAGCGGACGGTGTACTCGGGGCGCCCGATGTGCTCGTAGAGCAGCTCCAGCAGGTGGCGGCTCTCCCAGGGCAGCAGCCCGAGCAGGCGGGTCACCGAGGCGGGCGGCGCGAAGAGCGCCTTCTCGCCGGTCTCGGGGTGGACCCGCACCACAGGGTGCACGGAGAGCAGGGTGTCCTCGGTGAGCCGCCTGATGACCTCCACGTCCTCCTCGTCGGAGAGCAGCAGCTCACAGGCGGCGTAGAGGGTGTGTTCCGCGCGCAGTCCGCCGGCCAGCGCCTGTAGTGGGCCGGAGAGCCCCTCGTACGCCGCGACCAGGTTGGTCCACTGGGTGTCGCCGCCGAATGCGGTGACCACCTCCGAACGGAGAACGGAAATGGCCGGCGGGTTGACGACGGCGGCCAGGTCCACGTGCCAGCCGGAGTCGTGCCGCAGGGCCTTGGGCCGCAGCCGTTCCTCGAACCGGCGGCCGTAGCGGGTGTCCTCCGCGTCCGGGTCGACGGTGAGGATCTCCGGGTACCCCTCGGGATGTACGCCGTGCTTGCGGCCCGGACGCCGGGTCAGCGCCCCGAAGCGCCGCCCGAACGCGATGTGGTCGGCGTGGCTCAGCCGCTGGTCGCGGAAGAAGATCACCTTGTGCCTGAGCAGTGCCGCGCGGATCGCCGCCATGACGGTGTCGGACAGCGGCGCGGAGAGGTCCACCCCCGCGATCTCGGCGCCGATGCGGCCCGCGACTTGTCGTACGTCGATCCCGGCGAAGTTCTCCATGGCTGTCGCCATCCGCCTTCTCTCCCTTCGGTCGCGTGCGCGGCCCCCGATCGGTCAGGACCAGTACAGGATCGTCTCTGCGTCCAGCTCGCCCATCAGCAGATTGACGGTGGTGCGGAAGACGCCGTCACTGCTGCACGGCGCCACGGCGTGCACGTTCGCGGTGTCGAAGATGTACACGTCCCCGGTGTGGACGGGGACGGTGAGCTGCTCGATTCCGGACAGCGACTCGATCGGGTACCCATAGCTGTCGGTGGACATACCGAGCGCGTGGCGGCTCTCGCGGTCGGGCGAGATGTTCCAGTACAGCAACTCGCCCCCGGAGCCGTTCTCCACACACATCAGCGCATTGCACAGGCGGCTCACCCGCTGCACCTCGCACCCGTCGATATGGCGTGCGTGGCGGATGGCCTCGGCATCATCGTGCGGAGCGAGCACCAGCGCGTCGCCGTCCGCGCGGGAGCGCAGCCGGAACGGGGCGGCTCTCCGGCCTCGGTGTTCCGCGAGGCGGAGCCGGACGCCCTGGTCCGCCAGATGGTCGCCGTACTCGGCCAGCAGCGAGCGCGGCGTAGGCCCCGGGCCCGCGCACAGCGCCTCCAGAGCCGGACGCGCGCGGTCCGCCTCGTCGAGATACCAATCGAGACTGGAGGCGTTGAAGAGGTGATTGCCGCACCAGGCGTCCACGTCCCGAACGCCGTGTTCCCGGCTCCTGCGCATCGGGCTGCTCCAGAAGTTCCGCCGGATGCGTGCGCAGACGTCCGGTGGCAGTACCCCGCGGAAGACCGCGCCGGCGACCTTTCCGCGGAGGACGTCCGTCCATGCCCGCCAGTCCAGTTCGTCCCTTTCGACGAAACGGAAGTAGTCACCGGGGTGAACCTGTCCGGTGAGTCGAATCTGATCGGAACCGCCGATGCTCACCACCCACCCACCTCCTTCACGGGGTGATTGTCAGTAGACGGCGCTCACCACGGTCTGCGGTGAACCGTGCACCTTGCGCGCGCGTTCCTGCATGGCCATCACGCCGGCCAGGCCCTCCGGGGTGTAGAAGGCGCTCAGCTTGGTGTAGCCGTCGAACTTGACGTCCTCCCCGCTCCGGGACACGCCGGTGGCGGGCTCCGCGAGCAGGCGCGCGTCCTGGGCGACCCAGAGGTGGCCTGTCGCGGTGTCGGCGCAGACGCGGTCGAAGAGTGCGCGCAGCGCAGGACCGGAGAAGCTGCCCGCGTGGTAGACGGCGCGGCTGCCCCAGTTCAGCGTCGGATGGTGGCTGCCGAACTTCATGTAGTAGCGGCGCCTGCCCTGGCCCAGCCGGCAGTAGTCGTCCAGGGTGATCCAGGTGCCGTCGGGCAGGTGGAAGCCTTCGGGCGTGATGATCTCGGTGTGCGGGAAGAGCCCGCGGATCTCGTCGGGGTAGTACTCCCTGGCCTTGTCCCAGAACGGCCAGGCCATGGTCACCTTGGCGTCGTAGAGCGGTGTGGGCGGGTGGTCGAAGATGAGCTCGCCCTGTTCGCACGCCTCCATCCACTGGTCGAAGAAGCCGTTGTACCTGAGGTCGTAGAACTCGTGGGCGCGGACGAATCCGCAGTCCTTCCAGTGCACGGCGTCCCAGGCGAAGTGCCGGATGCCGGCCTCGCGCAGCCGCTGCACGGTGTAGTGGACTCCGTGCGGCCGGGAGGCGTTGCCGGTCAGGTGGTGGATGACGAGGCCGTCGCCGAACCGGGCGCGCAGGGATGCCGCGAGGTTGTCGATGAGCGGGTCGAAGTGCCGTCCCGCGGCGTCGAAGTCGTCGGGGAAGGCCCGGTAGAGGGCGTGCGCCTGGTCGGCGATCTCCCAACCGGATGCGGGGCACTGCACCTCGGCGATCGCTCCGGGGGCGGGCTCGTCGGTGCGGAAGTAGAGTGGGAGCGCGAGATGACGCTCCGTCAGCTTCAGGTGGAACTCACGGCCGCGTTCCGGCGGTTGCCCGGACACGATGGTCTCCGCGATGGCGGGGTCGGCCTCACCGTGCAGGCTGGCCAGGAAGACGTCGCGGGTGATCCGTTGGAATTCGCGGATCAGGGCGTTGCGGTCGATGAATCCTTGCAGGGTTTCGGGATCCAGCGCGTAGGGGCGGTGGGATATCAGATTGGTGTAGCCGACGCCCGCCCGGGTTCTGTGCTCGATGTCGTCGTCGATGAAGCGGTACCAGCGGTGCGTGGTCGGCTCCGCCATGCGGGTCTCCTTCACTCGGCCGTCAGTGTCGCGAGGTCGAATCCGTACATGCGCGCGCAGTTGCCCGAGGTCACCTGCTCCCGGGCCGCTTCGTCGGAGTCCGCCAGGCAGCGTGCCAGCACGTCCCTGGAGTGCGGCCAACTGCCTTCGTAGTGCGGGTAGTCGCTGCCCCAGAGGAAGTTCCCCGCCCCGAGTTGGCGCATGGTCAGCACGCCCACCTCGTCATCGGTGAAGGTGGCGTGGACCTGGCGGCGGAAGTAGTCGCTCGGCGGCATGGTGAGGTCGGTGCGCAGCGCCGGGCCGAGCTTGTCGTAGATCCGGTCGGCGTGCAGCAGGTGGTAGGCGATCCAGCCGATGTCGTTCTCGGCCAGGACGATGTCGAGGCCGGGGAAGCGCTGGAGTACGCCGGAGAAGATCAGGTCGGTCAGCGTGTGCTGGATCTCCTCCGTGTACGCCATGTTGCGCTGGATCCGGCTCATCGGGGTGGCGTAGTCGAAGAGTTGGGGGCTGTCCCGGTAGCCGGTGAGGCAGTGCATGGAGACGGGCATGCCCAGCTCCTGGGCCGCCTGCCAGAAGGGGTCGTTGGCGGGTCCGGCCAAGTCGCGCTCGGCGGGTGCGGAGGCCCAGATGGCGGCGCCCTTGAGGCCGAGGTCGTGGCAGCGGTGCAGTTCCCTGACCGCTTCCCCGGTGTCCCAGAGCGAGATCAGTCCGAGGCCGGCCAGCCGCTCCGGCGCGTGCCCGGCGTAGTCGGCGAGCCAGTCGTTGTAGGCCCGGAAGCAGGCGCGCTGGAAGTCGCCGTCCGCGAGCCAGAAGAGGTGCAGGGCGAGGCTGGGGTACAGCACCTCTCCTGCGACCCCGTCCAGGGCCATGTCCTTCAGCCGCGCGGCCGGATCGCTGCCCCCGGCGCGGGCCGCCTCGACGACGACTTCTGCCCCGTCGGCGAAGTTCTCGGGCGTGGTGTCGGTGGCGTAGAGGGTGTTGACCAGGGCGGGCCTCAGGTCGTCGCAGGTGAAGTACCAGCCACGTCGCTCGGAGTCCCAGGAGACCCGGGGCGCACGGTCCCGGTATCGGCTCTCCAGTCCTTCGGTCCACAGTCGCACCGGTTCGACGACGTGGGAGTCCGCCGACAGCACAGGGGCGGTCACAGGCCCACTCCTCCCATGGGTAAGGGCCATCGCGTCACACATCGGCAACCGTGACCTGCGGCGATGACGGAAAGCAGTAGGACGCGTACGAGGAAGGCCGCCCGAGGAGTTCGGGACGGACGGCGGCAACACGTTCATCCATTCTTCGGCTCGCACATGACCGGTCAAGGGTGCGCACCACCGAGCGCGCCGATTCGGACACCTGGCGTAGCGGGCTGCTGGCGGGGTCAACCGACGGTGTGTCACCATTCGCCGCATGCCGGTCGACGACACGACCGCCCGAGCGCAACAGGGCGCGGACATCCTCCTCCTCAGCGCTTCCAACTACCCGGCGCTGCCCATCTATCCCTACGCCTTCGTGCAGGTCTCGGCGATGGCCGCCCGCCACGGTCTGACGACCGCCCGCTTCGACCTTCTGCACACACCCAGAGCCTCGTGGCGCTCGACGCTGCGGGACGTCCTGGAGCGCACCGCCCCCCGGCTCATCGGCATTCACCTGCGCCAACTGGACTCCACCTTCATCTGGAACTACGCCGACTACGACCTCCCCGGTGCCCCTCCGGTGCGCAGGAACAGCTACTGGCCGTTTCATGACACCCAGCAACTCATCGGGATCCTGCGCGAGTTGACAGAGTGTCCGATTATGTTGGGCGGCTTCGGCTTCACCACCCGCACTCCGGACCTGCTGGAGCGGCTCCGGCCCGACTTCGGCGTGACCGGCGAGCCGGACGAGGTGTTCGAGCACCTGGACGACGTGCTGGCCCACCGCGATGTGGAGCGGATAGCCAATCTCGCCCGCCGCTCCGGCAGCGGCTACGTCCTCAACCCCCGGGTCTTCCTGCCGCCCGCCGACCACACCGAGTACACCGAGGCCGTGCTGCGCGATCTCCTGGACTTCTACGGTCCGCAGCGCGTCACAGGACCCGACTCCGACGTCCATGTCGCGGTGGAGGTGCAGCGCGGCTGTCCGTACCGCTGCTACTTCTGCACCGAGCCGATGGTCAAGGGCCGGCGCCACCGCATCCGTGACCTCGACGTGGTGATGGCCGACATCACCTTCCTCGCCGACCGGGGGGTTTCCCGCGTGTGGCTGGTCTGCTCGGAGATCAACGTCGGCAGCAACGCGCTGCTGTTCGAGATGGCCGCGCGGATGCGGAAGCTGAACCACGGCCGTACGAAGCCGGTGAGCTGGACCTGCTATCTGCTGCCCAACCCCCCGCTGGAGCGGAGCGAGATCCGGGCGCTGCTGGAGTCGCACTTCGAGCCCAGCTGGAACCAGTTCGCCTCGTATCACGACGGGAACATCAAACAGACACGCGTTCCCTACCGGGCCAGGCACGCGGTGCGGGCCCAGGTCGACTGGCTGGAGGAGGACCAGGCGTTCCGACGTGCACACGGCCTGCCCGAGCCGACCCGGCGTCTCGACATGTTCCTGGGGAACACCTACGCCACTCCGGAGACCGTCTCGGCCACCCTGCGCACCGTCAGCGAACTGCGCCTGGGCGAACGGTTCGACGACTCGCTCATCACCCGCGCCACCCGGGTATTCGACCTGGACGACGGCCTGCTCGGCGACACCTCGGCCGCGGCCTACTCCGTCGGCCCGGACGGACTCCTGGACGAGGTCGACCTGGTACACCCCACCTTCAGCTACCCGGTCGCGCTGGTCGAGGCCCTCGGCAGCCGCCGGGCGGTGGACGAGTTCTTCGCCTACGTGGAGAAGACCTTCCTGTCCCGCGCCCACCGGGCCCGCCTGGACTGGGCGGCCTTCCTCGCCCGCCACACCGACGCGGAGCGCCTGGCCCAGTGGTGCGAACGCCTCCGTGCCTCGCCCGGCGAGCCCGGCGAGCCCGGCGATCCCGACGAGCCCGGCCAGGACGAGGCGGCGCGCACCGTCCGCGCCGCCATCGCGGCGGACGGCGGTACCGCACTGCTCCAGCGGCTACGGGACAGCACCTCGGCGGATGAAGGTACCGGCCGGCTCGCCCGCGCCCTCGTCGAGCTGCTCGTCGGCACCGAACCGGAGCGCACCCACGCCGTCTTCGCGGCGATCGGGCTGCCCGGCTACTGGAACGACCGCACGGCCAGGACCGCCTACGACGTCTGCGCCGTGCTCGCCGCCCGCTTCACCAGCGTCGATGACCTGCTCGACGCGGCACGCGAGGCGGCGGGCACGGGCGACCCGGCCCTTCCCCTGCTGGCCGTGGAGTACTGCCTGTACGACAACAACGTCCTGCTGCGCCCGGACTACGCGCGGCTCCTGTTCCCCGCCTGACGGCCCGGTGTCACCGGCCGCCGGGCCGGGACAGGTAGCGCGCGGGCCCGCCCTCCCGCACGGTGTCAAGCGTGACGCAGTGGAAGGACCCGCCGAAGGTGTAGACGTGCCGGAAGTCCACCGGCACGCAGCGGAATCCCCAGCCCGTCAACGCGTCGATGAGCGGCTGTTCCTGGCGTTCGACCACCACGGTCTCCGGGTCCAGGGAGAGCACGTTCATGCTCACCCATGGACTGCAGAAGTACATCGGCCAGTCCTTCGGCAGCGTCGGCGCCGGGGCGGGCAGGATCTCCCAGCCGTCGAAGAGCTCGTGCGGGACGTAGCGCTCCGGGTGGACCAGGAGCTTGCCGGGTGCCAGCGGCGCGAGGGTGGCGTCGATGTGCATCGCGTGCGGGTCGTCGGTGTCGATGACCGTCACGTCGAAATCCGGGCCGAGTGCCCGCCGCACCCAGTCGACGCCGAACTCATTGGTGACATGGCTGCGTTGGACGATGAGATCGCGGCCGAAGCGGAGGAAGTCGGCGGCGTCGAAGACCGGCTCGAACTCGGTCACCGCCCAGTCGCCCGCCTCGCCGCCGGTGCGGTACAGCTCGTCGGTCAGCTGGGGGCGCGGAGCCGGGAGCCAGCGGGCGCCGCGCCGGAAGTACGACTTGATCAGCGAACGGAAGGCGTCCACCTCGTGGTGGCGGCAGCGCCAGGACATCGGTGCCTCGATGAGGGCGTCGCCGACAGCCATCAGCAGATCCCTGGGCATCCCGGCGTAGAGACCGCCGTCGGAGGCCCAATTCGGTGTCCGGAACGGCGTCTGGTGCTCGACGGCGTCCGGCCTGACCACCGCGATTCCGTGTGCCTCCAGCACCTCGGCCAGACCCTCCAGCTCCTCCTCGGCCGCCTTGAGGAGGCCGGCGGGCAACGGGGATCCGCCCTGCTCCTGGAAGACGGTCCGGGCGGCGTCGGGCACGACGTGCGCCATCGATTCCTGCCAGGAGGGGAAGACCCCGCCCAGCAGGCTCCCCACCACCACTTCCCTCAACGGATCCCATTCGGTGTACGAGTTGACCGCCGGCAGCAGCCGCTGCTTCGGCTCGTCCGGGTGCCCTGCGTCGTTCGTCATGCTCCCCCACTTCGGCGCGGCGTTGCCTTCGGTTCCAGGTGCCCGTCAGGTTCTTCGTGCCGCCGGGCGGCACTGGCCAGTCCGCCGGCGGTCTCACCCCCGTCGATCACGAAGGTCTGCCCCGTCACGAACGCGGCGTCCGGGGACGCCAGGTAGGCCACCAGGGCAGCGATCTCTTCCGGGGATCCGAGCCGTTTCAGCGGCAACGTCCCAGCCTGCTGGGCGAGTTGCGCTTCGGTGTACTCGGCTCGTTGCATGGGTGTGAGCACATAGCCGGGACAGATCGCGTTGACCCGGATCTTCGGTGCCAGCTCCAGGGCCAAGGTCCTGGTGAGTTCGATGACCCCGGCCTTGCTCACGTTGTACGCGGCGTAGTCGGGCATGCCCACCATGCCGCTGACCGACGCGGTGTTGATGAGGGCGCCGCCGCCCGACGCCATGCGGCGCCCCGCCTCGCGGGCCACCAGGAACACCCCGGTGAGGTTGACCCGCATCGTCTGTTCCCAGTCCGCGAGCGAGGTCTCCAGGAACGGCCGTCTGATGCTGACCCCGGCGTTGTTGCACACCACGTCCAGTCCGCCCCAGGCGGCGTCCACCTCGGCGAACGCGGCCTGGACCGACGCTTCTTCCGCCACGTCCGCGTGGAGCGACAACCCTGGTTCGGGGCCGCCGTTCGTGAACCGCTTGAGGGCGTCCCGGTCGCGGTCCAGAACGGCCACCCGTGCCCCGTTGTGTGCGAAGCGCTGCGCGATGGCCGCGCCGATTCCCGAGGCGCCGCCGGTGACCAGCACCCGTCGCGTGTGATGCCCAGCCTGCTCTACCAAGCCTGGTCTCCTGAGTGATGAGGCCCCGCGTGGTGCGGGGTTCCGAAGCGGTCCAGGACTAGGACGCGCTGGGGTCGTTTCCGCGGGAGAAGTCCCCGGAGCGCAGTGCGTCGTAGAGCCGCTTGCCGGTGGAAGGCGGGCTGAAGAAGAAGCGGGTCGACTCCGCGCGGCTCAGCAGCCCGTGCACGACGAAGTCGCGGGCGGTGGCCTTCCAGTACGCCGGTCCGAGGCCCCCGAGCAGGGCCAGGTACTGCGTGAGGCCGAGCGGCCGGCCGAACCAGTGGTTGACCGAGACGGACGGGGAGTGCGCCCGGATGTCGTGCCACCAGCCGCGTGGGATGTAGAGCAGGTCGCCCGGCCCCATGCGCACGTGGTGCAGCACCGCACCCTTCAGTCTGGGGAAGCGGCGCAGGTCCGGCTCGGCGAGGTCCACCTGGCTGTTCACCAGGTTGTCCGGAAAGGGGTAAGCGGCCCTGCTGTCGCGCCACGCCAGCAACGTCACGCTCTTCTCTCCCGAGAGCTGGCAGAAGAAGTTGTCCTTGAGGTCCGAATGCAGCATCGAGCGCGTGCCGGCGGAGCCGATCCATACCCGGGTGTCCGTGGGGTACCCGTCGGGCGGGAGCAGAGCGGCGAAGTCGCAGTCGGCCGGATCGAAGATCTCGTGCGCCCGTTGGTACGCCATGTAGCAGGGTGCGGAGGGTTCGGCGGTCTCCACCCGCTCGACGAACTCGGCGAAGCTCAGCTCCCGCTCGTAGCGTCGTTGGTCCTGCGGGAAGAGGACGCCGGTGTCGGGGAGGTCCAGCAAGGCCGTGACCCGCCGTGCGCCGTGGCGCTCCGCCAGGGCGGCCGGATTCCACGCGGCGCGGGCCGGCCAGGAGTCGAGGAGGCCGGTACAGAGCAGCGGTCCGGAGCGCCGGGCGACAGTACGGCGCAGTGCACCGATGTCGGATGCGGCGGCGCGCGTCACTTGACGGACCGTCAGGCCCTTGTCCAGCAGCTGCAACGCCATCATGGCCGTCGGATTCGGCACCTCCTCCGTCAACTCCAGTTGCTTTCCGAACCGTCGTGCTCCGGATCGTTCGATTCGGCTCATGACAACTCACTGTCCGGGCTCGCCTGCTCCTTGCCTAGCCCCCCTGGCCAGGCACCCCACCTGAGCGCCCACTTCCGGCCAGCGGCGGGCGGGCCTCCCTGCGCGTCGTGAGGCGCACGGAACACGTCGCCCGGCCACGCCACCACGATTGAGACGGTTTCGATCGTGGCGGCGTGGCCGGGCGGTACGCATTCCGGCAGTCGCGGGCGTCACAGGGGCAGCATCCGTCACTCGGCCCTCGACGGGCCCGGGGCGCAACGGCCCCATTCCCGGCGTATGCACGGGCGTTGCCACCGCACAACAGCGGCAACGCACCGATCCACGCTGTCCGGATGCCACCGGATACCGCCGGGCGGACGGTGTGGGAAGGGCTGCGTGGGCAGCAATGGGGGCGGACCGCCGACGCGAGCGGAAAGGTCCGTCATGCAGCACGAGGAGATCGAGCAGCCACCCGAGGAACTTTCCGAGTACGAACTGCCGAAGTGAGGCCCTCATGCGGATCGCCTATCTGCACGCGTGCGAAATCCCCTCGGTCTTCGCCAACGGAGTTCATGTGATGCGCATGTGCGACGCCTTCGCGGACGCGGGGCATGACGTCACCCTCTACGCGGCGACAGGATCCACGCCTGCCGAGGACGTCCACGCGTACTACGGCACCCGCAACCGCTTCCCGGTGCGCATCTTCGGCGCGCCGCGGATCCCGGTGCTCGGCCTCTGGATCCGGGCCTGGCGGGTCCGCCGGGCCGTGCGCCGCTCCGGTGGCGTCGACCTCGTCTACGGCAGGGATCTGTACGCGCTGCTCGCCTCGGCGGGCCTGGCGCCGCTCGTCTACGAAACTCACCTCCTCAGGCCCGGCAGGGACCAACGCGCCATGGAAAGAGTGCTGTTCCGGCTGCGGGGCCTGCGCCGCGTGGTCACCGTCACCCAGGCGCTCGCCGATGACTACCGCCGCACCGTCCCCCGGCTGCGAAGGCCCGGCGGGCCCGAGATGGTGACCGCATCCGACTGCGCCGATCTCCCCCCGGCCACCGGGCCGACGGCGACCCTGCCGGGCCGGCCCGACGCCCTGAAGGTGGGGTACGTCGGACACCTCTACCCGGGCCGTGGCATCGAGGTCATCCTCGCGCTGGCCGCCTCCCTGCCCGACGCCGACTTCCACCTCGTCGGCGGCACGGACGAGGACCTCGCCCACTGGCGGAGCCGGACCCACCCGCCCAACATGCACTTCCACGGCCACCGGCCACCGGCCCAACTGCACCCCTACTACCGGGCGTTCGACCTCGTCCTCGCTCCCTACCAGCAGCGCGTCGCCATCGCCGGGGGCGCCGGGGACATCAGCCGCTGGGTCTCGCCGATGAAGCTGTTCGAGTACATGTCGCACGGCAAGACGATCATCGCGTCCGACCTGCCGGTGCTCAGGGAGGTCCTGACGGACGGCGTCAACTGCGTGCTCTGCCCGCCCGACGATGTCGCGGCCTGGACGGCGGCCGTCAAGCGCCTGGCCGAAGCCCCTGAAGAGCGCGCGGCCTTGGGCCAGGAGGCCGAACGGCAACTGCGCAACGACTACACCTGGCGGGCCCGCGTGGACCGCGTCCTGCCCCGCACGGACAGCGCACCCGTGCGCGGGGGCAACTGATGCGGGCGGCCGTGACCGGCGCGGCCGGTTTCATCGGCTCGCACCTCTGCGACCATCTGCTCGCCTCCGGCGACACCGTCATCGGCATCGACGCGCTCACCGACTGCTACGACCCGATGCGCAAGCGGCGCAACCTGGCCGAGGCGCGCCGCTCCCCGGCCTTCTCCTTCCACCGCGTCGATGTGCTGGACCCGCAGCTCGACGCCCTGCTCGACGACGTGGACGTCGTCTACCACCTGGCCGGGCAGCCCGGCGTACGGCCGTCCTGGGGGCGCGAGTTCGAGCTGTACACCCGCCGCAATGTGCTGGCAACCCAGCGCCTGCTGGAGGCCGTGCGCGACCGCCCGCTGCGCAAATTCCTGCACGCTTCCAGTTCGTCGGTCTACGGCGACGCCGACTGCTTCCCGACACCGGAGACCGCCTGCCCGCATCCGGTGTCACCGTACGGCGTGACCAAACTCGCCGCCGAGCACCTGTGCGAGATGTACCGCACGACGTACCGCGTACCCACGGTGTCCCTGCGGCTGTTCACCGTCTACGGCCCGCGCCAGCGCCCCGACATGGCCTTCTCCCGCCTCATCGCCGCCGCATCCGGCGGCCCCTCCTTCCCCCTCTACGGCGACGGCGGGCAGACCCGCGACTTCACCTACGTACGGGATGTCGTCGCGGCCATGCGGGACGCCGCCTGCTCCCCCTTCACCGGGATCGCCAACCTCGGCGGCGGCCGGCCCGTGTCCATCCGGCAGGCGATCGCCGCCGTCGAGCAGGTCGCAGGACCGGTCGCCCTCGACCGGCGGCCGGCCCTGCCCGGCGACGCCCGGCACACCGGCGCCGACATCACCGTCGCCGCCCGCGGCTTCGGCTTCCGGCCCCGTACCCGGCTGGAGGACGGACTGGCGGCGATGGCCGAGCATGCGGCACCGGGCGACGAGGATGGGCCGGATGGTGCGCTGAACTCCGGCATCGGAACGCCGAACACCGGCGTCCGGAGAGGACGACGGGAGCGGACACCGGGAGTGAGCACGGACTGAGCACGGACTGAGCGACGAACAGGTCCTGGCCGGTATCGCCGGCCGCGCAAGGGGACTCCCCCGCCGCTACACCCTCTCCATCTCTCTCCATCTCTCCACGATCCGGCGCTATTCCGGCATCGGTCCGGTGTTGTCGCTCTCTCCGGTTCCGGTGAAGGGCTTGAGCGGTTCGCCTCGCACGGATTCGGATACAAAACCGTCCGGCCCGACCGGGCGGTCCCCGTGGACCAACACCCGGTACATCCTGCGCCGGTAGTCGGTGTAGAGGAGATCTGCGGGCTGGAGATGGGCTACCGCACGGTTGTCCCAGACGGCGACATCGCCGGGCTCCCAGTGATGCCGCACGGTGTATTCGGGACGGCTGATGTGGGCGAAGAGCAGTCCGAGAATGCCGTCACTTTCCCAGGGGAGCACTTCGGCGACATGAGATACGGAGGCCGGCGGCAGGAAGAGCGCCTTCTGCTTCGTCTCCGGGTGCACACGCACCACCGGGTGCAGGGACAGCAGCGTATCCCTGACTCTCTTCCGGATGATCTCCAGGTCTTCGTCATCGGAGAACAGCAGCCGTACCCCGGCGTGCAGAGCGTGCTCGGCCCGCAGGTTGTCGGCCAGTTGCTGTAAGGGGCGGGACAACCCTTCATAGGCGGCTACGAGATTGGTCCACTGGGTGTCGCCACCGCACTCCGTGGCCACTTCACATCTGAGTATCGAAATCGCCGGCGGATTCACGGCGGAGGCGATGTCCACATGCCAGCCGGAATCGTGGCGCTCCGACTTGCGGTACAGCCGCTCCTCGAACCTGAGGCCGGTCCGGGTGCCTTTCGCATCCGGATCGACGACAAGAATCTCCGGGAACCCTTCCGGGTGCGTGCCGTGCTGCCGGCCCGGAAGGCGGGTCAACTCGCCGAAGTGACGGGCGAAAGCCACATGGGTGGCGTGGCTCAGGTCCTGCTCACGGAAGAAAAGCACTTTGTGGTGCAGCAGGGCGGCACGGATCTCCCTCATGGTGTCGGAGTCACATTGATCCGCAGCCGCCAGATCCACCCCTCGAATATCCGCCCCGATTCTTCCCGCGACGCCGCGTACGTCGATCCTGGAAAACTCCTTGGCCACGGTACGCCCTCCTCGGTCATGCCCAGCGCAGAATTTCCTACCTAAGCGGACTCGCGTGCGCTTTACCACCACCGAAGGTATCTGCACGGAACGAGAGGAATTCAACGGTCAACCGGTTCGATTATCGGCAGCCATGAGAGACCGTCAAGGAGTAGCGACTTCCTGGCCTGCCGATCCGGCCAGGTTCCGGCGGGAAAATCACCGGTCTCCTCGCCTCTCGCGTCACCGCTGCCCCTTGTGTCCGGCGTAGCGGACACTTCATACACGTTTCGGTCATGATCTCGACGGCGCCGGCGAGTCCTGATCGAAGAGGGCGCTCTTGCGTCCCGTCCGGACACTCTTACCCTGCGTGGGATCTCGGATGAGGCCGCCCGTCGGCGAGCGGCCGGGATAGGGCACATTCAACTGAGGGCACCTCTTGAACGGGCCTCAAGTTTCCGTACACTGAGGCCCCATGCGCTATCTCTCCATGGGTACTTCGGGATTACAGGTCTCCGCAGTCGGCTTGGGATGCAACGAATTGGGAAGGTCCGTCGGGCTGGACCAGGCGCGTACGGTGGTAACTGCCGCGCTGGATGCCGGGATCACCCTGTTCGACACCGCCGATGTCTACGGAGACTCCGAATCCGTACTCGGTGAATGCCTTAAGGGACAGCGAGAGAATGTTGTCCTGGCGACCAAGTTCGGGCATCAGAAACTGGGGATGGGGTATGGCCCAGCAGCCGGCGCCAAGGGCGGACGTGCTTACATTCGCCGCGCCGTCGAGGCGTCACTCCGGCGTCTCCGTACGGACCACATCGACCTCTATCAAATCCATACACCCGACCCGCACACTCCGGTAGAGGAGACGCTCGCCGCGCTGACCGAGCTGGTCCGTGAAGGCAAGGTCCGGTACATCGGCAACTCCAATTTCGCGGGCTGGCAGATCGCCGAAGCCGCGTGCGCCGCCCGTTCCGGAGGGTTCGAGCCGTTCGTCTCCGCGCAGAACCACTGGTCGCTGCTCAACCGTGATATCGAGAACGAAGTCGTCCCGGCCGCACGCCGTTTCGGACTCGGGGTACTGCCGTATTTCCCACTGGCGAACGGCTTGCTGACGGGCAAGGTACGGCGTGGCAGGGCCATCCCGGAAGGCACCCGCATCGCGGAGAGCGCGTACCAGGTGACGGAGGCACGGCTCGACACCGTGGAGTCATTGGTTTCCTGGGGTGCGGAGAACGGTCGCAGCCTCCTGGAGATCACGATCGGTTGTCTCGCCGCGTTCCCCGGCTGCAGTTCAGTGATCGCAGGGGCCACCAAGCCGGAACAGGTGACCGCCAACGCAGCGGCAGGGCAGTGGGTTCCCACCGCCCGCGAGCTGAAGGAGGTCTTGGAGCTGCTGTAGCAGCGGAGGTTTTCGACCGGGACCTCAGCTTCTTTCCCATGAGGGTGCGGGGCACCGCCTCCATGGGGACAACGACGTCCGGCGCATGCCGGGCGACAGGCCCTGTACGCGTCCGACGTCGGGCCGGGACGCCGGTCGTACCCCTTGCTGGGAACTCCGCACGAAATGCACTCAAAGCTCACTGCACCCCACCGCCCAGATCTTCATGATGTTCAAATGTCTGACCTCTGTGCGTATGCTGTCGCCATGAAACCCATCAGCACACCGCGGAGGTCGGCAAGCCTGTCCTCGCAGCTCGTGGACAGCCTCCGCTCGCACATCGAAGCAGGGGGATGGCCCGTGGGCACCCGCATCCCGCCGGAGCAGGCCCTCATCGAGGAACTCGGGGTCGGACGCAGCACGCTGCGGGAGGCGCTCGGCGCGCTGGTGCACCTGGGTCTGCTGGAAGCCCGGGTCGGGGACGGCACCTACGTCCGCGCGTCGAGCGAGCTCCAGTCGGTCATGGTGCGGCGCGCGAGTTCCGCGCAGCGGGACAACGTACTCGAACTGCGTACTGTCCTTGAGGAGTACGCCTCGGGGGCCGCCGCCCTGCGCCGCAGCGAGGACCAACTGCACCAGCTGAGGGAGCTGTTGGCCGACGCCGACGCGGCCTGCGCCGGTGAGGACGTGTCCGCGGCCACGAACGTCGACGCGTTGTTCCACCGGGCCGTCGTCCGGGCGAGCGGAAACGACCTCCTGATCGAGGTGTACGACTACCTCGGTACGGCTCTCACCTCCTCCCTGGGGGGCCTGCCCTGGGATGCCACCGGCGCCGAGGAGCATGCCGCCCTGCACAGGCGACTCGTCGACGCGATCGAGGCCCGGGACGAGAGCGGCGCCCGCGACGCGGCAGCCGCGATCGTCCAACTCACCCGCGACCACCAGGCCGAGACGCCACGTACGGCGGAGGGGCAGTGAGCCCGCGGCAGCCTGCGTAACCGGTCTCACCGGTGTCGGCGCGCCGCTGCCCGCCCCCGATCAGGCGGGGCGTGCCCTCCCACCGCATTCAGGACATCAGCACTCCGCACGTCGCTGTCAAGTGAAGATCCCCCAGCTGAACGGGCCTTCAAGGCCCCGAAGGAGACCCCACATGACTGGCTCGCAGCCCCCAACTGACGAGATCAGCGCACGTACCGCTCAGCGCAGCGCCCACCTGTACGCGACGGATCCGCAGTTCCGCGACGCCGCGCCCCTGGACGCCGTCACCGAGGCGATCGAGCGCCCTGGACTGCCGCTCGCCGACCTCGTGGCCACGGTGATGGAGGGGTACGCGGACCGCCCCGCCCTGGGCGAGCGTGCGACGGAGACCGTCACCGACCCGGATACGGGCCGCACCACGCTGCGCCTCCTGGAGCGGTTCGACACGCTCACCTACGGCGAACTGTGGGAACGCGTCGGCGCGTTGGCCTCCGAGTGGCGGCACCACCCCGACCACGCCGTGGGCCCGGGTGACTTCGTCGCGGTGCTCGGCCCCACGAGCGCCGCGTACACCGTGGTGGATCTGGCGTGCGTCCGCTCCGGTGCGGTGAGCGTTCCGCTCCAGGCCGGGGCCTCGGCGGAGCACCTCGCCCCCATCGTCGCGCAGACCGCACCGCGCGTGCTCGCGGTGGACGTGACGCACCTGGAGGTCGCGCTTCAGGTCGTGGCGGACGCCCCGTCGCTGGGCAGGATCGTCGTCTTCGGTCACCGTCCCGAGGTCACCGCTCACCGGGAGCAGCTGGACTCCGCGCGCGGCCAACTCGCGGCGCAGGGCCGGGGCGTCGCCCTGGACACGCTGGCGTCACTCATCGAACGAGGAAGAACCCTGCCACCGGCTCCCCCGAGCCCCGAGGGGTCGACGGCCGACGCGCTCAGCTCGCTGATCTACACCTCGGGGAGTACCGGCACCCCCAAGGGCGCCATGTACACCGAGCGGCATGTCAAACAGTTCTGGGTCGACTTCGTGCCCGGCCAGGAGATACGTCCCGCCATCGTGCTCAACTACATGCCCCTGAGCCACATGGTGGGACGGGGCGTGCTGTTCGGCACGCTCGCCAAGGGCGGCATCGCCTACTTCGTG
The DNA here is from genome assembly GCF_044460025.1 of Streptomyces sp. NPDC050161. NCBI lineage: Bacteria > Bacillati > Actinomycetota > Actinomycetes > Kitasatosporales > Streptomycetaceae > Streptomyces > Streptomyces sp. NPDC050161. The sequence goes on from NZ_JBITJM010000023.1 coordinate 60,206, forward strand.
GCATCGAGCGACCTGTCGACCCTGTTCGATGACCTCTCCCTGGTCCGCCCCACCGAATTCCTCATGGTGCCCCGCATCTGCGACATGCTCTTCCAGCGCTACCAGAGCGAGTTGACCCGCCGGAACGGCGCGGAAGGCGATACGGCCGAGCAGGCGGACCGCGTGAAGGAGGCGCTGCGGGAGAAGACCCTGGGCGGCCGGCTCCTGTGGGCCGTCAACGCCTCGGCGCCGCTCAGCGCGGAGATGACGGCGTTCGTCGAGAGCTGCCTGCACGTCAGGATGCTCGACGGTTACGGGTCGACGGAAGCCGGCATCGTCTCGCTCGACGGCCGGGTGCTGCGCCCGCCGGTGACCGACCACAAACTGGCGGACGTGCCCGAGCTGGGATACTTCCACACCGACTCGCCGCACCCCAGGGGCGAACTGCTGGTCAAGTCCGACCGGCTCGTCCCCGGCTACTTCCGGCGCCCGGACGCCACCGCCCAGGTCTTCGATGAGGACGGCTTCTACCACACGGGCGACATCATGGCCCGCGTCGGTCCCGACGAGCTGGTGTACGTCGACCGCCGCTCCCACGTACTCAAGCTGTCCCAGGGCGAGTTCGTGGCCGTTTCCCGTCTGGAAGCCCTCTTCACCGGCAGTCCTGTCGTCCGGCAGGTCTTCGTGTACGGCAACAGTGCGCGCGCCTACCTGCTCGCGGTCGTCGTGCCCACACAGGACGCGCTCGACCGCGCCGGCGATGACACCCGGCGCCTCAGGTCGATCCTGCGCGATTCCCTGCACCGCCTCGCCGCCGATGCGGGCCTCAACTCGTACGAGATCCCACGGGACTTCCTCATCGAGACCGAGCCGTTCAGCCAGCAGAACGGGTTGCTCTCCGGAGTGCGCAAGCTGCTGCGCCCTGCACTGACGAAGCGCTACGGCGAGCCACTCGAAGCGCTGTACACCGAGCTGACCGAGCGCGAGACCGGCGAACTTCAGGCACTGCGCCAGGCCGGACCTGACCTGCCGGTACGGGAAACCGTGTGCCGGGCGGCCCGAGCGCTCCTGGGGCACCAACAGGACGACGTGACGCCCGGCACGCACTTCCTCGAACTCGGCGGTGACAGCCTCTCCGCGCTGTCGTTCTCCCAGCTCCTGAAGGAGATCTTCCACGTCGACGTCCCCGTCAACACCGTCATCAATCCGGTCAACACGCTCCAGCAGGTGGCCGAGCACATCGTGAAGGCGCTCGCGTCGGGACACCGGCGCCCGACCGCCGACAGCGTCCACGGTCCGGGCGCGACGCGGCTGGTGGCGGGCGACTTGACGCCGGACGCGTTCCTCGACGCGGGGACCATGGCGCAGGGCGGCAGGCCGGCCGGTCCGCTGCCCGAGGCCAGGACCGTCCTGCTGACCGGCGCCAACGGCTACCTGGGGCGCTTCCTGTGCCTCGCCTGGCTGGAGCGCGTCGCCGAGCGCGGCGGCACGCTGGTGTGCGTGGTCCGCGGGAGCACCGACGAGCTGGCCCGGACGCGGCTCGACGCGGCCTTCGACAGCGGCGACCCGGAACTCCTCCGGCACTACCGCGACTTGGCCGCCGAGCATCTGGAGGTCGTCGCCGGCGACATCGGAGAGGCGGACCTCGGGCTCGACAAGGAGACCTGGCAGCGGCTGGCCGACACCGTTGACCTGATCGTTCACCCGGCGGCACTCGTCAACCATGTCCTGCCGTACGACCAGCTGTTCGGCCCCAACGTGCTGGGTACGGCCGAACTGATCAGGCTCGCGGTCACCTCCCGGATCAAGCAGTTCAGCTACCTGTCGACGGTCACCGTCGTCTCCGGGTCCGAGGCCGCGGCCGACGAGGCGGCGGACATCCGCACGGCCTGCGGGACGCGCGACCTCGACAGCGGTTACGCGAACGGCTACGCGGCCAGCAAGTGGGCGGGCGAGGTGCTGCTGCGCGAGGCGCACGACACGTTCGGCCTGCCGGTCGCCGTGTTCCGCTCGAACCTGATCCTCGCGCACCCGCGCTACCGGGGCCAACTGAACATCCCTGACGTGTTCACACGCCTCCTGCTGAGCCTGCTGGCGACCGGAATAGCCCCCGGCAGTTTCTACGCCCGGGGCACCGGTGCCGGCAGCGGGCACTTCGACGGACTCCCCGTGGACTTCACGGCGCAGGCCATCGCCTCGCTGGGCGACCACACACGGGACGGGTACCGGACCTTCAACGTCGTGAACCCGCACGAGGACGGGATCTCACTCGACACGTTCGTCGACTGGCTGATGGCAGCCGGACACCCGCTGACGCGCATCCACGATTACGACGAGTGGCTCGACCGCTTCGAGACCGCCTTGCGTGGCCTGCCCGACCGCCGGCGGCAGCATTCGCTGCTCCCCCTGCTGCACGCCTTCGCACAGCCGGAGGAGCCCCTGCCCGGCTCCGCCCTGCCGGCCCACCGATTCCGCGCGGCGGTACGGGCCGCCGCCCTCAACGAGGAGAACGACATCCCCCACCTGTCGCAGGACCTGATCACCAAGTACGTGGCGGACCTCCGGTCGCAGCACCTGCTGTAGCCGAGCCCGCGTGCGAGGCACTGCGGGCCACCCGCGACGACGCGGAGATCATCGAGTTCTGTCTGCTGGTGGGCTACTACCGGATGATGGCTGGCATCTTGAACTCGGCCGGTATCCAGCCCGAACCCGTACGCCTGGAAATCTCCTGCAACGGCACCGTCGACGGCGACTCGATCGCCGGCGACATCACCGTCCAGGGCACCGGCCCCTTCCCGTTCGACGGCGCCCGCGCCGACGGTCTTCAGCCGGCGGGAGGCCGGGCCGGCAGGTAGTAGGGGCGGTTGTGAGCGGCGACCGGGGGTGACTGGTAGGTCCAGGCGCCGGCGGCCGGGGTGTCGGCGACGAGTGAGCCGATGTCCCGGCCCAGGTCGCTGTCCGGGGCGTGGACGGTCAGGCGCACGCGGTCGGCGTGCTCCGGGGCGCTGAGGTCGTACCAGCGGTAGGGCTGGTAGACGTTCATGGGACCGGCGAGTACGCGGCCGTCCTGGCAGGTGCCGTAGCCCGTGATGGGGGTGTTGTTGGCGGGGGCCGCGCCGATGTCGTCCAGCGCGGCCGTGAGGGAGAACAACGGGGTTTCGCTCTTCTCCAGGGTTTCGTCCTGGCCGACGTCGGCCGCCTTGCCGTGCACGGTCCACGTCTCGCCCGCGGGGCCGTTCAGAGAGGGCAGGCCGACCTCGAACCAGCCGGGGTACTTCGGTTCCGCGTACAGTGCGCGCCCGGCGCTGATGGCGTACGGGTTGTCGCACAGGACGTGGATGCGGGCGATGCCGAGCAGTTTCGTCTGGTCCCAGCCCTGCGCGTACTGCGCGTAGGTCAGCTGCGGGATCCGGTCGCTCTCGGCGGTCGGGAAGGCGATGACGTTGTACTCGATCTCCTGGGTGACGCCGCCGCCGAACGCGTACTGCGCGAAGTACAGCTGGTAGTTGAACGACACCAGCGCCCGTCCGTCGAACTCGGCCGCGGACAGGTCGGGGTGGTGCTCGGCGAGCAGTTCGCCGACCGGCCCGGGAGCCACCAGCCAGTCGATGCCGAGGTGATGCAGGGCCCCGTAGTGGAACGGCAGTTGGAAGGGCTCAGGTACCGGCGGCAAGGACAGCGGACTCATGCGGGCGCTCCTGGGGTGCTCGGGGTGAGAGGGGTGGGGCGGTCGCGTGCGACGAGGTCGGCCTCGATGCGTTCGGCGCTGCGCAGGGCGAGGGCCGCCATGGTCAGGGTCGGGTTGGCGGTGGCGACCGACGGCATGCTGCCGCAGCCGACGGCGTACAGGCCGGGGTGGTCCCAGCAGCGCTGCCAGGAGTCGACCACCGAGGTGGCCGGGGAGTCGCCCATGATGTGGGTGCCGGCGGCGTGCCCCGCGCCGCGGTAGCCGTAGGTACGGCCGTCGTGGGTGAAGCGGCCCGGCCAGGCCGCCGTGGGCGCGTAGTCGGTGTGGTCATCGGCGCCGAGCAGCGCGAAGATCTGGTCGGAGACCGCGCGGGCGGCGGCCATGCCGTCCTTGACGTGGCCTGCGAGGTCGTAGGTGACCAGGGGCCGGGGCAAACCGAGCGGGTCGCGCGCGTGCGGGTGGAGCGTGACGCGGTTGGTGGGGTCGGCGCCCTGCTCCATCTCGAACTGCAGGGTGAACTGGCGGCCGACCCGATCGCCGACAGCCCGCCGCAGCTCCGCCCCGAACAGCCCTTCCTCAGCAATGAGTTGGGCTACTTCCCCTTCGACGGATCCCTTGGCCCAGACCCATCCCCAGTTACCGATCTCGATACGGAACGGCGCCCGCAGCCGGCGCCCGGGTCCGGTGCGGAAGCCCTCGAAGCCGGAGGTGGAGCCGGGCCCGCGGTAGGGGCCGACGGCCTGCGGCAGCCTGCCCCAGGTCAGCAGGACCGGGTGGTCCATCAGGTTGCGGCCGACCTGGCCGCTGCGGTCGGCGAGCCGGGACAGGAGGAGCAGCCTGGCGTTCTCGATGGCGTGCGCGGCGAGCACGACGACATCGGCGCGGGCAGTGGCCACCGTGCCGTCGTACGACCGGTACTCCACGCCCGTGGCCCGGCCGCTCCCGTCGACGAGGACGCTGCTGACGACGGCCCGGTCCCGGAGCGAGACCGAAGTGCTCCAGCGCCCCTGTGTCTTGAACGGGGTGTACTTCGCGTGGGAGGGGCAGTGCGGGATGCACGAAGCGTTGCCCTGGCACCGGTTGGCCGGATCCGGCCGCCCGTGCGCCCCGCGCGGGACGTAGCCGCGTCCGTGGTCGTAGGCGGGATCGGGGATGCCGTTGCGGGCGTGCGGGGTGCCGACCACACGCAGTGCCGCCTCGCTCAGGGCGACCGGGTCCTTGACGCGCCGCCCGTCGAGGCGTGCCGCGAGGACCCGGTCCAGGTAGCTGGCGGGCAGGGGCCGCATGGGGAAGACGTAGCCGTCGGGGAGCGGCAGCCCCGCGTGCGCCCGCTGCTCGGCGGCGTCGGCCGCCACACCCAACTCCTCTTCGGCCGCACGGTAGTAGGGCTCCAGATCGTCGTACGTGAGCGGCCAGCGCCGGCCTTATCCGAAGGCTTCGGTGTCGAAGTCCTCCGGCAGCATGCGCGGCGCCAGGCCGGTCCATACGTTGCCGGTACCGCCGTTGACACGGACATAGCTGCTGGCGTACGGCAGCGGGCCGTTCTGGAGCAGATGGCCGGCCGCTCGGAAGCCGGGGGCTTCGTCCGTGCCGACGACGTCGGTCACCTCGGGCCAGGGCGCGGCGGGCTGGGGCCGGTAGGCGGAGCCCGGCACCTTCGCGGACGCCGTCACGTACGTGGTGAGCGGATCCGGTTCACCCTGCCCGGGATCGGCGGCATTCGCTCCGGCCTCCAGAACCAGGACTCGGCGGCCGTGCCCCCCGAGTCGCTCCGCAACCAGCGAACCCGCCGCACCCGCCCCCACGACGATCACGTCGTACCGGGTCACAGGCCCCCCACCTCGGCCGGCCGCTCGGCCCAACTCCCATACCCCGCAGGTGTGGTGGCGGGTGCCACGAGCCCGGCCGCCGTCCAGGCGAGCCCATGGGCGTAGGCGCGCGGCGACACCACGAACGGCGGCGGACCTGGCCAGCTGCCCGTGTACCAGAGGAGTGTTACGGCACGGGCGGCGTCCAGCAGGTCACCTTCCAGATCCCCCGCGGGACGGCCACGCTCGCACAGCAGCCGCCCGAAGAGGTCCGTCCCGAGCTGCTCCGCGGCCACGGCCCGGTACGCCTCGACGAGCCCCGTCGCGCGAAGGTGCGCGCCGTCGAACCCGGTCAGCCGCGCCGACAGCACAGTGAAGCCGTCCGCCTCGTCCTCGTCTGTCGTTGTCCGCACGAGGCCAACCGTGCCCCGAAGGGCGGTGGGCATGCTGCGCCACCGCGCGGTTGGCTTGTTCTCTCCGCAGAAGCGGAGGCATCAGGGGCCGGCGGACTGGAGCCGCCCGCACCAGGGGTGCCGATTTCCGTCCCCCGACGCGGAGTTGCCCACTCCCCCGCGTACTCCAGCTGCTCTCTCACCTCACATCCGCGCAGACATTTTTCCCGATGAACCGATACATCAGCCCTGCTGGCTCGTTGGTCCTGTGCAGCGGGTGAGTTGCGACCGAGAGTGCAGACGAGCCACCGACCCGGTTGCCGTTGAGCAGAGGGACCTTCGTCAGGGGACGGCAAGCATGAAAAGGAAGTCCGGCAACTGCGATCGCTGGTTGCCGCTGACCGTCGCGCAGACGGGCGTGTGGTTCTCCCAGCAGGTGGATGCGGAGAACCCCATCTACCGTGCCGCCGAGTACGTGGACATCCACGGCCCGGTGGACTTGAGCGTACTTCGCGCCGCGCTGCGCCGCGCCGTGACCGATACCGAGGCGTTGCAGGTCCGCTTCGAGACGGACGACGAGGGCGGCATCCGGCAGCTGGTCGACCGGTCGCTGGACTGGTCACTGCCGGTTGTGGACCTGCGCGGCACCACCGATCCGACCGGCCCGTCGACCCCCGGCCCCTGGGCCAGGGCCCAGGAATGGATGCGGGCCGACCTGCGCCAGCCGGTCGACCTGCGCCACGGTCCGCTCTTCAGCTTCGCGGTTCTCCAACTGCCCGACGACCACTGCGTGCTGTACCTGAGCATCCATCACATCCTGCTGGACGGCTACGGCTTCTCCCTGTTCATCCAGCGCGTCGCCGAGCTGTACACCGCCCTTGAGGCCGGCCAGGAGTGCCCGCCCAGCCGCCTGGGCTCCCTGGCCGAGCTGCTGGCCGACGAGGCCGCCTACCAAACGTCCGAGCGGTTCACCCGTGACCGCGATTACTGGGCCGCCCACCTGACCGACCGCCCCGCCACCGCGGCCCTGTCGGACCGACGGCCTTCGGTCCCGCACGGCTTCGTACGCGAAACCGGGTACGTCCCGGCGCCCGCCGCCGACGCACTGCGGGCGCTGGCACGGCAGTGCAGGTCAGGACTGCCCGCGGTGGCCATGGCGGCACTGGCCCTGTACGTGCACCGCATGAGCGGCGCCACCGACGTGATGCTGGACCTGACGGTGACGGGCCGCTCCGGCACGGTGGCCCGCGGCGTGCCGGCCATGCTGGCCAACATCCTGCCGCTGCGCGTGGAGCTCGGCCCTGACACGAGCGTGCGCGAGCTCGTACGCCGTACCTCCGAGCGGGCCCGCGGCCTGCTGCGCCATCAGCGCTATCCGTCGCAGCACCTCGCCCAGGAGCTGGGATTCGTGCCTACCGGCGGCTATCTGGGCGACTGGGGCATCAACATCATGGGATACGACCCGCCGTTGAGCTTCGGGCCGCATCCGGCCATGCTGCACAACCTCTCCAACGGACCGGTCACCGGCCTCGGCGTCAACGTCTACGAACGGACCGCCGACGGCTCACTGCGCATCGATTTCAACGCCGACCCCGCCCTTTACGACGCCGAGGCCACCGCCGCCCACCACCGCCGCTTCCTGGCCCTGCTGGAAACCCTCGCCGCCACCGAGCCAGGACAGCCCGTCGGCGGCATCGACCTCCTGTCGGCCGCCGAACGCCATCAGGTGACGACCGGCTGGAACGACACCGCCCGCGCGGTACCTGCCACGACACTGCCGGAAATCTTCCGGGCACAGGCCCGCAGCACACCCGCCGCCACCGCGCTGGTCTGCGGCGACATCATGCATTCCTACGCCGAACTCAACGCACGCGCCAACCGGCTGGCACACGCGCTGATCGAGCGCGGCGCAGGACCCGAGACGTTCGTGGCGCTCGCCCTGCCGCGCTCGGCCGACTACATCGTCGGCCTGCTGGCCGTGCTCAAGACGGGTGCGGCGTCCGTACCGATCGCCCCGGACCTGCCGGCCGAGCGCATCCGCTTCCTGCTCGCCGACACCCGCCCGCGGTGTGTGCTCACCACCACCGCCACCACCCGACGCCTGCCCGCCGGCACCGACGCACTGCCGCTCGACGATCCGGCCGCACTCCGTGCGCTCGAACACCGGCCGGATACCGACCCCACCGACGCCGACCGCCCGGCCCCCCTGTCACCCGACCACCCCGTGTATGTGAGCTACACCTCCGGTTCCACCGGCCGCCCCAAGGGCGTGGTCGTCGAACACCGCCAGATGACCAACCTCTTCTTCGACCACCAGGCCGAACTGATCGGTCCTGAGGCCGCCGCGGCAGGCCGCCGGCTGCGCGCCGCACTGACCGCCGCCTTCTCCTTCGACACCGCCTGGGTGGGCATGCTGTTCCTGGCCGCCGGCCACGAGCTGCACCTCGTCGAGGACGCCGTACGCATCGACCCGCCGGCCCTCGTCGACTACATCGCCAAGCAGCGCATCGACTTCCTCGACCTCACCCCCAGCTACCTCCATCAGCTCATCGCCGACGGGCTGTTCACCGGCGACCGGCACCGGCCCGGGGTCCTCATGGTGGGCGGCGAGGCCATCGACCCCGCGCTGTGGGAGACCCTGCGCGCCCAGCCCGGCACGCACACGTACAACTACTACGGGCCCACCGAATGCACCGTCGACGCGGTCTATTGCCGCCTCGCCGACCACGGCGACCACCCGGTCATCGGGCGTCCCGGCCACAACGTCCAGGCGTACGTGCTGGACGGCCTGCTCAACCCGATGCCGCCCGGCGTGCCGGGCGAGCTGTATCTGGCGGGTGACCAGATCGCCCGTGGCTACCTCAACCAACCCGCCCTGACCGCCGAACGGTTCATCGCCAACCCCTTCGCCCCTCCCCGCACCGATCCGCACGGCCGGCCCGGCGCTCCCGGCCCCCGCATGTACCGGACCGGCGACCGGGCGCGCTGGACGGCGGGCGGCGTCCTGGAATACCTCGGCCGCATCGACGAGCAGGTCAAGATCCGCGGTTTCCGGATCGAGCCGGGCGAGATCGAGACCACGCTGGCCCGCCATCCCGGCGTCGCCCAAGCGGTGGTGGCCGTACGAGAGGATTCCCCGGGCGATCAGCGCCTGACCGCGTACGTGGTGCCCGCCCCCCGCACCGCACACCCCACCCCCTCCGCCCCCGCCTCCCCGGTGGACATCGCCGCACTCCGCTCCTGGGCCACCGCACGGCTGCCCGCATACATGGTCCCCAGCTCCTTCGTCCTCCTCCACGAGCTGCCGCTGACCATGAACGGCAAGCTCAACCGCGCCGCCCTGCCCGCCCCCGAAACCCCTGCGGCCCCCGGCGGCCGACAGCCGAACAGCCCGCAGGAGAAGGTGCTCTGCGCACTGTTCGCCGAGGTCCTGGGCGCGCAACAGGTCGGCATCGACGACGACTTCTTCGCGCTCGGCGGACATTCCCTGCTGGCGGCCAAGCTCATCAGCCGCATCCGCGCCGCCCTGGGCACCGAACTGTCCATCGGCGCGCTCTTCGAAGCCCCCACCGTCGCCGGACTCGTCCGGGCGCCGGCGGGCGGCTGCCAGTCGGACGGATTCGGCATGCTCCTGCCGCTGCGCGCCCGCGGCTCCCGGCCACCCCTGTTCTGCGTCCACCCCTCCGGCGGCCTGAGCTGGTGCTACGCCGGGCTGCTCCGCCACCTGGGACCTGACCGCCCGGTATACGGACTCCAGGCCCGCGGCCTGACACCCACCGGCACCGGCACGCTGCCCACCACCTTCGATGAGCTGATCGCCGACTACGTCGAGCAGATCCGCACCGTCCAACCCACCGGCCCCTACCACCTGTTGGGCTGGTCATCCGGCGGCGCGCTCGCCCACACCATCGCCGCCCGGCTGCAAGGGGCGGGCGAGCGCGTGGCCCTCCTGTCCATGCTCGACTCGCGCCCCATCGACCCACACGAAATGACGGGTGCGGCGCTGGAGGAACACGACATCCTCGCCGCGCTTCTCGAAGCCGTCGGCCACGACCCGGGAGGTACCGGCCGCCCGCCGACCGCTTCCGGCGCCGCGGACGACAGCAGCAACGACGTGCTGGCCTCCCTGAACGAGCACCCCTCCCTAGGCGAACACCAACGCGCCACCGCCACCAAGGTGTTCGCCAACACCGTCAAGCTCCTCCCGACCTTCACCGAGAGCGTCTTCGACGGGGACCTCCTGTACTTCCACGCGACGCAGGGCAAACCGGCCCACGCGCCGTCCGGCGAGGCGTGGCGCCCGCTGGTGACAGGCCGCATCACAAGCCACGACGTCGCGTGTACGCACAACGCCATGACCCAGGCAGCCCCACTGGCCCACATCGGCCGGGAATTGGCCACGTACCTGGACACCGTCCCCGCGCGCTGAACCGACCGGCCCCTGCGGCAACGCAGGGGCCCGAGCCCGACCACCTCGGCTCGTCAGGGCTTCAAGATCGCGCGCCATGGTCAACTCATGGGAATTCTGGGCGTGTTACTGCGGCACGGCCGGGTGACGTCCGCGCGTCGGGAACCGGGTTCCGTCATTGGTGGAGTGCGGCCGGTGGGTATCCGGCCGAGTGCGTGGCCGGTCGGTCACAGGTCCGGGATCCGCCCCAGATCCCGCTCTTTCAGGAGCCGCTGGCCCGGCGGGTGGTGCGCCGAGGCGTCAGCAGGTGCCAGGCCGCGGCGTAGAGCAGGATCAGTCCCGCCAGTACGGGCAGGGCGAAGGTCGCGCCGTGGTGAAGGCGCAGGTACAGGTCGGGCCGGTAGGCGCCGTCGAAGGTGACCGTGCCCCATGCGAGGGCTGCCAGGGGTACCGCGGTGATCGCCGTCCACAGGAGGCCGTGCCGCAGTGGGCTCGGCGGGAGCGGGGCCTTCGGCGCGGCGGGCAGACGCGTCAGCCACACCGCGATCATGACGGCCGAAGCAACGGCCAGAGTGAGGGTGATGCCCGTTTGCAGCACCCGGTACAGGCCCAGCCGCGGGTCGATGTGGGTGACGTCGTCCAGCAGCACATGGCTGGCCGCGCCGAGGACCAGGGCCGCCGCCGTCCAGAAGGCGTCGCGTGCGCCGCGGATGCGGAACGCGGCTGCGGGGGCGGCCAGCCGACGGGCGAGGGGGGCCGGGGCGAGGCTGACCAAGGGCCGTTTGAGCGCCAGGTGGAACACGGCCAGTGCCACCGCGCCGAGTGCCGCGCCCACGCTCACCGCCCCGGGGTAAGTGTGGGTGAACTGGGCCGCGTCCGCGATGCCGACGGTGCGCAGGGTGCCTTCGAGCGGGGGCAGGAGCTTGGGGAAGTCGGGGGTGAGGGAGCCGATCGCCAGGGCGGATGCGGGCAGCGGTCCGCGGACGGCGGCCGGGATCACCACGGCGGGATGGACGAGCGTCAAGGGCACGGTACGGTCCAGACGGAACGGGGAGCAGGGGCTCTTCCATGCTCGGTGCCGTGGCGAGGGTGTTCCGTACGCCCTGGGCAGGAACTGCGGGTATGCCACCTGGCAGATCCGCGCCGGGACCGCGCCGACCCGGCGGTCGGCCGCGCGGGGGAACTCTTCAGCCGTCGAGGAGTCCGGCTCGGCCTGCCAGGACGGCGGCCTGGACGCGGCTGGTGGTGCCGGTCTTCTCCAGAATCCGTGCCACGTGGGTCTTGACCGTGCCGGACCCGATGTCCAGCCGTCGGCCGATCTCGGTGTTGGACAGCCCCACCCCGAGCAGGGCGAGTACCTGCCGCTCCCGCTCGGTCAGATCCCGCAGCCGTTCCTCGTGCTGCCGGCTGCTGCCGGGACTGTCGAGCATGCGGTGCACGACGTGGGCCGTCACCGCGGGGGAAAGGACCGCGTCACCGGCGGCAGCCGCCCGTACCGCGCTGATCAGCTCGTGCGGCCCGGTCTCTTTCAGCAGGAAGCCGAGGGCACCGGCTCGCAGCGCGCCGATGACGTTGTCCTGGTCGCCGAAGGTGGTCAGCATCACGACTTTGGGCGGGTGTTCCAGGGCGACGAGTCGCCGGCAGGTCTCCAGCCCGTCGACGCCCGGCATGCGGATATCGACGAGCGCCACGTCCACCGGGTGGCTGCGGGCCAGCTCGACGGCCTGGGCGCCGTCGGCAGCCTCGGCCACCACGTCGATGTCCGCCATCCGCCGCAGGATCAGCCGGATTCCCGTGCGGACCAGTTCCTCGTCGTCGACGAGCAGCAGACGGACAGGGGGCGTGGTCACGGGGAGAGGCTCCGGTTCTACGAGCGGTCCAGGGGTGCCCTGAACCGGCTCACGTCGGCCAGGCGTCCCTCGCGGAAACAGTAACGGGTCACCTCCAGCTCGCGGCCCACCGTACGTCGGCCGCCGTACGGGAAGAGGCACGAAGTCCCCGGTGGGGCGGGTACCGCGCGGCCCGCGGCCAGGGCGCGCAGGGCTTCGTCGTCCGCCCCCACCGCCCGTTCCACCTCCGCCACGGACATGCCCAGGTGTACGTCGTCGGCGTTCACCGCTTGCGGCAGGGGCTGCGCCCTGTGCACCAGGCCAAGTCCGAACGGCAGCGTCGTCACCACGGCCAGCACGCCCAGCAGCCCCGCCGCGCCACGCTGTACCCGGTGCAGCACGCCCCGTCCGGGTGCCGCGGCCCGGACCGGCGTGGCGGCCGTCGTCGCCGGTGCCGGTTCGTCCGCTGCGGGGGTGTCGGGGCGGGCGGGGAAGACGGCGGTGACGGTGAAGCCGCCGTCCGGTTCCGCGGCGGCGGTGAGGGTGCCGCCCAGCAGCCGTGCCCGTTCGCGCAGTTGCGCCAGTCCCCTGCCGGTCCCCGCCGATGCCGGGAGCGCGCGAGCCGGCTCGTTGTGCACCCGCAGCCGCACCACCCCTGCGTCGTGCTCGACGGTCATCTGGATCGCGGCGCCCGGGGCGTGCCGGTGTGCGTTGGTCAGCGCCTCCCGCACCACCCGGTGCACCGCCCACCGCACCCGCGTATCGGCCTCCCGCAGATCCGGCCCCTGCCAGACCAGGGCAACGGTCTCCCCCGCCGTACGCGACTGCTCCACCAGTTCCCCGAGTCCGGCGCGTGTCCCGGTGGCCGGAGTCGGCGCCTGCTCACCCGCGCTTGCGGGCTCCAGCATGCCGAGCGTGTCCCGCAGGTCACCGAGTGCCTGCCGGGTCAACGAGCGGATCTGCACCGCTTCCTCGCGCAGCTGCGGGGCGTCGGCCGCAAGCTCCATCTCCAGACCGCCCGTGTGCAGATTGATCAGCGACAGCCGGTGGCCGAGCAGATCGTGCATCTCCGCCGCCATCCGCGACCGCTCCGCGAGCCGCGCCGCCTGTGCGTCCGCCTGCCGGGCCCGCTCCGCCATCCGCACCCGCTGCCTCGCGGCATCGAGCAACCGCCGCTGCTGACCGGTGATCGTCCCCACCAGTGCGGGCCCCATCACCGCCACCAGCGACAGCACGAGTCCGAACCCGGCCGAGAACCCCCAGCCGAAAGGCCACACCACATACCCGGGCCGTTGCATCCAGGCCACCGTGACCACCACAGGTACGAGCGCGGCCCCGCCCAGCACCCACCAGCACCTGCCACCCGTGAGGCGCCCGGCGGCCTCGTACACCAGCAGCGCCGTCAGGGGCGCAAGCGCCGGCAGCACCCCCATCGCGGCGGCCAGACCCACGGCACACCATCCCGGCGGCATCCGACGGCGCAGCACCACCGCCAGCACACCCGATGCGCCGATCACGACCGCGGCCCACCGGGGAAGGCCCTGGTCCGCGTACGGGTACGCGTACCGTGCCGTCACCACCTGCACGGCTGCCGCACCCAACGCTTCCACGCCCCGCCGGGCCCACGCGCTCTTACCCCACATGACGGCCAGTATCAGCGGGACCGGCGGTGCGGGCTGACAGGACCTTCCGGCTGTTCTGGCCGGGGTCCAGCGCGACGGGGTATGCGGTGGACGCGACCTGGCCGTACGAATCGACGCACTCGCCATCGCCGGCCGGGCCGGCCCGCACCCCGAGCCGGCACCCGTCCCGCAGTGAGGCCGGCTGCTCACGGAACCATCCACGACAGCGCCGTCGACTGCAGCCAGGCCAGGACGCAGAAGACGGCGAGGAGGGCGAGGCTCCAGCCGATGACCTTGCGGAGGATGTCGCCTTCCTTGCCGGGGAGGCCGACGGCGGTGGCCGCGATGGTGAGGTTCTGCATGGCGACGGCCTTGCCCTGGACTCCGCCGGTGCTGTTGCTGGCCGCCATCAGCAGGGGGGAGGCGCCGATGTGGTGGGCGGCGGCGACCTGCATGGCGCCGAAGAGTGAGTTGGATGAGGTGTCGGAGCCGGTGAGCGCGACGCCGAACCAGCCGAGGAAGCCGGACAGCAGGGCGAAGGCGCTGCCGAGTCCGGCGAGCCAGGTCCCGAGGGAGGCGGCCATACCCGCGAGGTTCATCACGTAGGACAGTGCGAGTACGCAGCAGATGGTGACGGCGGCCCAGCGGATCTGGTGGAGCGCCTGCCCGTAGCAGCGCAGGGCGCTCCTGAGCCGGACCCGGAGGATGAGCGCCGTGAGGGCGCCGGTGAGCAGCAGGATCGTGCCTGCCGCACCCAGCCAGCCCAGGTCGTAGGTGGTCACGTTGAGGGTGTCGCCCGTGGTGCCCATGACGCGTAGTCCCGGCCAGCTGAAGGAGACGTCCTGGCCGGCCACGAAGCGTTGGACCGGGCTGTGAAAGGACGTCAGCGCGAAGAGCGCGGTCAGCAGGATGTAGGGCGAGAATGCCTTGAGGGCTTCGATCCGGGGGGTGCGGTCCTCGCCTCCCGCAGCCGCCGTGGCGGGGTGGCTCGCGCGCACGCCACGTCCTGGTGACCAGAACCGCAGCAGGACGATCACCGCTGCGATGGCGACAACTCCCGCGGCGAGGTCGGTGAGTTGGTAGGTGAAGTAGTTCGAGCACAGGAACTGGCCGGCGCTGAAGCCCACCGCCGCGGTCAGCGCGGCGGGCCATACCTCGCGCAGGCCGCGTCGGCCGTCCAGCATCAGCAGCAGGACGAACGGGACCAGCGCCGCGATGACCGCCGACTGCCGGCCGACCGCCGATCCCAGGTCGTGTGCCGAGTACGAGGTGACCTTGGCCAGCGCCTGGATCGGGTTGCCGACGGAACCGAAGGCGGCCGGGGCGGTGTTGGCGAAGGTGGCGACCACGGCCGCCTTGAGCGGGGTGAAGCCGATGCCGATCAGCATGATCGATGTGATGGCGATGGGCGTACCGAACCCGGACAGCGATTCGAGCATCGCGCCGAAGCAGTACGCGATGAGGATCGCCTGGACGCGGGGGTCGCCGGAGAGCGTGGAGAAGGTCCGCCCGATGATGTCGAAGTGGCCGCTCGATCGCTGGATCTTGTTGATCCAGACGGCGTTGAGGATGATCCAGACGATCGGGAACAGGCCGAACGCCGCTCCCTCGACCGCCCCGTCGGCGGCCTGGCCGACGGGCATGCGGTAGACGGCCACGGCGACCACCAGGGCGGTGGCGAGTCCGGTCAGCCCGGCCCAGTGCGACTTCATGCGGACGACGCCGAGCAGGACCAGGAGTACGACGAGCGGCAGGGCCGCGAGTGCTGCCGAGAGGGCGGGTGACCCGAGAGGGTCGATGAGTTGGCGATACACGGAGGAGCCTCGTTTCTCTCAGCCGCCGGTGGCCGGAGTCCAGCTGGGCACGGACGGACAAACGAGCGAAATATTCCGTAATGCGGAATTCATCTTCCGATCAAGAAGGATGAAGTGGCTTTCCTGGCGCCGTCAAGGGGGTTCGCCGATCCGATGCGCATCGATTGACGCTCCGACAGATCGGCACCTAAGCTCCGCGTGCCATGTTACGACACAACGTGCCGTATAACGGCACAGCGTCAGCAAGGAGTTCGTCGCGTGACCCTTCACACCGGCCGTCACTTCCTCCAGATACCTGGCCCAACGAACGTCCCCGACCAAGTACTTCGTGCGATGGCGGCACCGACGATCGACCACCGGGGCCCCGAGTTCGCGGCGCTCGCACTGCGCCTGCTCGACGCGGTCAAGCCGGTCTTCGGCACCACAGGACCGGTCGTCATCTATCCGTCATCCGGCACCGGAGCCTGGGAAGCCGCCCTGGTCAACACCCTGAGCCCGGGTGACCGCGTGCTCTGTTCCGAGACCGGGCACTTCGCCTCGCTGTGGCGGGACATGGCCCAACACCTCGGCCTGCACGTCGACTTCATACCCGGCGACTGGCGCCACGGCACCGACCCGCAGGCCGTCCAGGACACCCTGGCCGCCGACACCTCACGGTCGCTCAAGGCGGTCTGCGTCGTACACAACGAGACCTCGACCGGAGTCACCAGCCGGGTCGCGGACATCCGCCGCGCGATCGACGCGGCCGGGCACCCGGCGCTGCTGCTCGTCGACACGATCTCCTCACTGGGATCGATCGACTACCGCCACGACGAGTGGGGTGTGGACGTGACGGTGGCCGGTTCCCAGAAGGGGCTGATGCTGCCGCCCGGCCTGAGCTTCAACGCCGTCAGCGCCAAGGCACTTGAGGCTTCGCGTACCGCGCGACTGCCGAAGTCCTTCTGGGACTGGAAGCCGGTCATCGACGCCAACAAGGGCGGCTTCTTCCCCTACACACCGGCCACCAACCTGCTCTACGGCCTCGACGAAGCGCTGCGGATGCTCTACGCCGAGGGACTGCCCGCCGTCTTCGCCCGCCACAGCCGGCACGCCGAGGCGACCAGAGCCGCGGTCCGCGCGTGGGGACTCGATGTGCTGTGCGCGGACGAGCGCGAGTACTCCGGATCCCTGACCGCGGTGCTGATGCCGGATGGCCACGACGCCGACAAGGTGCGCGAAGTCGCCCTGGAACGGTTCGACCTGTCCCTCGGCACGGGCCTCGGCAAGCTCGCCGGCCAGGTGTTCCGCATCGGCCACCTCGGCCACTTCAACGACCTGACGCTGGCGGGCACGCTCGCCGGTGTGCAGATGGGCCTCCAACTCGCCGGTGCGCCCATCGACCCTCTCGGTGTCGACGCAGCCCTCGACGTACTGCGTCGCACCCAGCCCCCGGCCGCGTAGCAGCCCCCTCGCGTGAGGAGCACCCGCACCATGACCGCGTTGAACGCCGACAGCCCCGCCGGAGGGGCCATCCCCGCCCGGGGAGCCGAACGGACCGCCCACGCCCAGGAACTCGCACGCCGGCTCCGCGGCGAACTCGACGGCGAGACCGGTTTCGACGACTACACCCGGCACCTGTTCTCCCGGGACGCCAGCATGTACACGATCACCCCCGTCGGCGTGGTGTTCCCACGGCACGCCGACGACGTGGCGGCGGCGGTGACCGCAGCCGCCGAGTACGGCGTGCCGGTCATCCCCCGCGGGGCCGCGACCAGCCTCGCGGGACAGACCGTGGGTCCTGGCCTCGTCCTGGACATGTCCCGGCACATGAACCGGATCGTGGAGCTGGACCCCGGCAGCCGAACCGCCTTGGTGGAGGCCGGAGTCGTGCAGGACCAGCTGAACCGCGCCGCCGCCCCGCACGGCCTGATGTTCGGCCCCGACACCTCGACGAGCAACCGCGCGACGATCGGCGGGATGATCGGCAACAACTCGGCGGGCAGCGGATCGATCCGGTACGGCATGACCATCGATCACGTCCGGGAGCTCGACGTGACACTGGCCGACGGCAGCCGCGCCCACCTGGACGCCACCGACGCGGCCGGATGGGCACGGCGCGCCGCGCTGCCCACGCTTGAGGGGACCATCTACCGGCGGCTGCCGGAGATCGTACGGGCCAACTCCCCGGCGATCGCGGAAGGTTTCCCCGACTTCTGGCGCCGGGCCTGCGGATACCGGCTCGACCGGCTCGCGCGGGACGAGGGCCGGTACGACCTGGCGAAGTTCGTCGTCGGTTCGGAAGGCACCCTCGCGATCGTCTCCCGGGCACTGGTGGACCTGGTGCCCAAGCCGCGCAGGACAGTGATCGCCGTCGGCCACTTCACGTCGACGCAGGCCGCCATCGAGGCCACCGAGGACGCGCTGGCGTGCGGGCCCGCGGCCGTGGAGCTGATGGACCGCACCATCCTGGACCTGTCGCGCAAGAAGATCGAGTACGCCTCGCTCGGCACCATCATCGAAGGCGACCCGGCGGCGCTGCTCTTCGTATCCTTCACCGGAAACGAGGACGATGAGAGTCAACTCCTCGGCTGCTTGGAGCAGTTGACCGCGTTGTGGAAGCGTCACGGCCACGGCTACCACACCCTGCGGGCGGTCACCCCCGCCCAGCAGGAGGCCCTGCTGAAAGTCCGCAAGGCGGGCCTGGGACTGCTGATGGCCGCGAGCGAAGGCACCCGCAGGCCGCTGGCGTTCGTCGAGGACACCGCAGTCGACCCGGTCCATCTGGCCGACTACACACGGCGCTTCAAGCAGGTGCTCGACCGGCACGGGATGACGGCCGGCTTCTACGGGCACTGCTCGGTCGGCTGCCTGCACATCCGGCCCTTCGTCGACCTCACCGACCCCGACGAGGTGGGGAAGATGCGTGCCGTGGCCGAGGAGATCAAGGACCTCGTCCGCGAGTACGGCGGCGTCAACTCCAGCGAGCACGGCGACGGTCTGGCCAGGAGCGAGTTCAACCGGGAGATCTTCGGCGACCGGCTCTACGAGGCGATGCGCCAGGTCAAGCGCGCCTTCGACCCCGACAACCAGCTCAACCCGGGCAAGATCGTGGATGCCCCCTCGATGACCGACAACCTGCGCGACCCGGCGCTGCGGCCGGCCGAGCCGGTCAGGACGCAGTTGTCCTTCGAGGTCGTCGGCGGGATGCGCGGCGCGGCGGACCGCTGCATGAACATCGGCCTGTGCCGCAAGAGCGGGACCGGCGTGATGTGCCCCTCCTACATGGCCACCCGGCGGGAGGAGGACTCCACCCGGGGACGCGCCAACGCCCTGGTCAAGGCACTCTCGGAACCCGACCCCCAGAAGGCGCTGGGTGACGAACGGCTGCACGAGGTCCTGGACCTGTGCCTGATGTGCAAGGCGTGCAAGAGCGAATGCCCCCTGGGCGTCGACATGGCCACCCTCAAGAGCGAGGCCCTCTCCCACCACCACGACCTGCACGGGATTCCGCTCCGGTCCCGGGTCTTCGCCGCCATCCGCACGCTGAACCGGCTGGGCTCGGCGACCGCTCCCCTGTCCAACCTCCCAGGACGCATCCGGCCGCTGCGGCTGCTGATGGACCGTTTGCTGGGCATCACATCGGCCAGGCGGCTGCCGTCCTTCGCCCGGCAGAATCTGGTGCGCTGGTTCCGGCGGCGTCCGGCGCGGACGGAGCCCGCCCGGCAGGGGCAGGTCACCTTCCTCGCCGACTCCTTCACCACGTTCACGGAGCCGGAAGTCGGGCAGGCCGCGATCGAGTTGCTGGAACGGTCCGGCCTGGAGGTCCGGTTGGCGGCCGGCGGCTGCTGCGGGCGCGCCAGCCTGTCCAAGGGCCTGCTCGACAAGGCCAAGGACGACGCGCGGAGCCTCGCGCACACGCTCCACGACACCACGGCCCCGGGGTCGCCGATCGTCGGCTGTGAACCCTCGTGCCTGATGACGCTGCGCGACGAGCACGTGGCCCTGCTCCCCGACGACCCGGCCGTCAAGGACGTCTCCGGCCGGGTGCGGCAGGTCGAGGAGTTGCTCGTCGAAGCGATCGACGCGGGTCGGCTGCGCCTGCGTGAGGACTCGTGGCTGGCCGGGCGCACCCTGCTCTACCACGGGCACTGCCACCAGAAGGCGGAGGTGGGCACCGCCGCGACCGTCGCGCTGCTGAACCGTATCCCCGGCGTCCGGGTCGAAGAACTGGACGCCGGATGCTGCGGCATGGCGGGGTCGTTCGGCTTTGAATCCGAGCACTACGACGTGTCGATGAAGGTGGGGGGCGACCGCCTCTTCCCGGCGATCGAGGAGGCGGACGACACCACGATCGTGGTGGCCACCGGCGTCTCCTGCCGGCAGCAGATCGCGCACGGCACCGAGCGGGATTCCTGGCACCCCGTGCAACTGGTGCGCGAGGCACTGGCCCTCTCCTGACGCGAGCGACCGGCGGTCCCGGGTGTCACCCCCGCCCACCGACCGCCGGTCCGTCCGACCTCGCGACCACCGAACCACCACCCCTCCCCGAGGCCAACACCCGCCCAGAAAAGGCCAGTTACTGTATCCAGAGCCTCGGGAAGAGCCGCACGCCCATGCCGTAAGGCAGCGCTCCATGCCGTACGGCGGCATGGTGCTACGGTCGTCGTATCAAAGGAGTGGATAGATGCGCAGCGTGCTGAACGCCCTTCGCGTGCTGGAAGAGGTCGCGTCGCGGCAGCCGATCGGCGTCGGCGAGCTGGCCCGGGTCCTGGACATGCCGAAGAGTTCCGTGCAGCGGGCGCTGCACACCCTCAACACCGCGGGGTGGATCCGTCCGGCGCGGGGCGAGGTCACCCGGTGGGTGGTGACCACGAAGGCACTCGACGTGGGGCGGCACGCCAGCGGGGACCTGGACCTGCGCGACGCCGCGGTGCCTGCCATGGAGGAACTCCGCCGGTGCACAGAGGAGACGATCCACCTGACGGTCCGCGAAGGGGACAAGATGGTGTTGATCGAGCGGCTGGAGACGTCCAAGCCGGTGCGCATCAGCATGTCCCTGGGCCACGCTCTCCCCCTCCACGCCTCGGCCAACGGCAAGGCAGTGCTGGCCAACAGCCCGTCCGACGCCATCGCGCAGTTGCTCGCCCAGGAACTCCCCCGCTACACCGACACAACGATCACCGACCCCGACGAGCTGACCGCCGAACTGCAGCGGGTGCGCGAGCAGGGGTACGCGACCAACAACGGCGAATGGCGCTCCGACGTCGGCTCCGTCGCGGCGGCCATCATGGGCGGCCCCGGCGAACCGATCGGCAGCCTCAGCATCAACATCCCGCTCCACCGCCTGACAGACGCATCCCGCTCCTTCTACGGCAAGGCGGTCAGCGAGGCGGCCCGAACCCTCAGCGCCCGCCTGGGCCATGAGCCCGCTGTGTCCGCGACGGAGGCGTAGTCGGCCGGGCGCATGGCGTCGGCATCTCACCTGGCCCGGCCGGGAGGTGCCCACGGCAGCGCCCGCTCAGCCGTCCCGTCCCGTTCAGCAACGGGATAGGGCACGAACGTGCTGCTGTTCTCGTCCACCGCGAGCCGGCGGTCCAGGGGCGGTACCGCCCGCTGTGGACAGTCGGTGCGTTCGCAGATGCGGCAGCCCATGCCGATCGGGGTGGCCGCCGCGGCGTTGTCGAGGTCCAGGCCGTCGGAGTAGACGAGTCGTGAGGCGTGCCTGATCTCGCAGCCGAGGCCGATGGCGAAGGTCTTGCCTGGTTCGCCCCAGCCGCCGCGGTGCCGGGTGATCGCGCGGGCGGTCCACAGGTAGCGCTGTCCGTCGGGCATCGCGGCGATCTGGACGTGGCTGCGGCCGGGGGTGGCGAACGCCTCGTAGACGTTCCACAGCGGGCAGGTTCCGCCCGCGCGGGAGAAGTGGAAGCCGGTCGCGGACTGCCGTTTGGACATGTTGCCCGCGCGGTCGACACGTACGAACGAGAACGGTACGCCCCGCAGGCGCGGGCGCTGCAGGGTGCTCAGGCGGTGGCAGACCGTCTCGTATCCGAGACCGAACCGGTCGGTGAGCCGCTCGATGTCGTAGCGCACCTCTTCCGCCGTCGTGTGGAAACGGCGGTAGGGAAGGATCAGCGCAGCCGCGAAGTAGTTGGCGATGCCGATGCGGGCGAGTGACCACGCGTCCGATTCCGGCGTGAAGTCCTCCGAGGCGAGGCGGGACAGTTCGTCGTCGTGTTCGAGGAAGGCCAGCTGTGTGGCCATCCGGAACGCCTGCTGGCCGGGGCGCAGCCGGCTCGACAGGTGCAGGACGCGGCTCGCCTCGTCGTAGTGGTGCAGCACGCGCGAGTCCGCCGAGACCCGTACGCCGTGGCGCTCGGCCAGGGTCGCGACCAGGACGCGCACCACCTCGCCGGGGCGGATGCCGATCTCGTCCGACAGGTGTTCAGCGGCGAGATCGGTGTCGTGGAGGTAGTTCCGGCGGCGGTAGAAGAACTCGCGGATCTCCTCGTGCGGGGAGCGCGGCAGTGCGGCGACGGTCTGCCCCCTGCCGTCCGCGGCTTCGACGAGCCGCTCGGCGAGTTGGTGGTTGCGGCGGCCGAGACCGACCAGCACTTCGGCGACGGCGGGCATGCGGGAGGCGAGTTCCGCGAGGTCGGCCGGGGACACCCGGTCGGCGGTGATCTCGTTGGCGAGGGCGTCCCGCAGGTCGGCGACCAGCCGGCTGGTGTCGCGTTCGGAGAAGAACCCCGCGTCGACGCCGAACACCTCGGTGAGGCGGAGCAGGACCGGGACGGTGAGCGGGCGTGAGTCGTGCTCCATCTGGTTCAGGTAGCTGGGCGAGATCTCCAGCATCCGCGCCAGGGCCGCCTGGCTCAGGCGCCGGTCCTCGCGAAGCCGCCGCAGGCGTGCTCCGGCATAGGTCTTGCTCACGGTGATCGCTGCCCCTCTCCGCAGGTGCGTGTCCTGGCCTGGATCCTAAGCAGATCGCCGCCGCTCCGACCCTTTGCAAGGTTGGCAAAAGCGGGCCGGAAGATCCGCAGAACTTGGCACACATCCACGGTTGATGACACTCAGTGCCGGTGCCAAAGTCTGACGTACGGCCCGCCGGAACCGGCGACCACGGCGGAACACCGGGCGTGATGCACGCGCCTGATATCGGAGAACCCGACCGTTCCGCAGGGAAGTCCGCGCAACATTGCCCCTTCTTGATCGCGCAGGGACCTCCGGCGGGCCGCACCCGCAGACGGCACCCAGTGCCTCATTCGCAACTTTGACGAGAAATCAGGCAGACCCGGGAGACGGTCATGGCACAGGCAAGCACGACGACGGCCGCAGAGCTGGCGCAGCGGTGGGCGAAGGACCCGCGCTGGAAGGGGATCGAGCGCACCTACACGGCCGAGGACGTGACGCGGCTGTCGGGCAGTGTCCGTGAGGAGCACACGCTGGCCCGGCGCGGTGCCGAGCGGCTGTGGCGGCAACTGCACGAGCGGGACCACATCCACGCGCTCGGCGCGCTGACCGGCGGTCAGGCGGTCCAGCAGGTCAAGGCCGGTCTCCAGGCCATCTACCTGTCCGGCTGGCAGGTCGCCGCCGACGCCAATCAGGCCGGGCACACCTACCCCGACCAGAGCCTCTACCCCGCCAACTCGGTTCCCCAGGTGGTGCGCCGGATCAACAACGCGCTGCTGCGCGCCGACCAGATCGCCACCGCGGAGGGCAACGGGGACACCACGGACTGGCTCGCGCCGATCGTCGCCGACGCCGAGGCCGGCTTCGGCGGTCCGCTCAACGCCTTCGAGCTGACCAAGGCGATGATCGAGGCCGGCGCCGCCGGTATCCACTACGAGGACCAGCTGGCGTCGGAGAAGAAGTGCGGCCACCTCGGCGGCAAGGTCCTGGTGCCCACCGCGCAGCACGTCCGCACCCTCAACGCCGCCCGTCTCGCCGCCGATGTCGCCGATGTGCCGACGGTGATCGTGGCCCGTACCGACGCGCTGGCCGCCAACCTCCTCACCAGCGACATCGACGAGCGCGACGCCCGGTTCGTCACCGGCGAGCGGACCGCCGAAGGCTTCTACCGCGTCCGGAACGGGATGGGCCCGGCCATCGCCCGCGGCCTGGCGTACGCCCCGTACGCCGACCTCATCTGGATGGAGACCGGCACCCCCGACCTCGCACAGGCCCGCGAGTTCGCCGAGGCCATCCACGCCGAGCACCCGGACCAGATGCTCGCCTACAACTGCTCGCCGTCGTTCAACTGGAAGGCCGCGCTGGACGACGACCGGATCGCCAAGTTCCAGCGTGAGCTGGCGGCGATGGGCTACCGCTTCCAGTTCATCACCCTGGCGGGCTTCCACTCCCTCAACCACGGCATGTTCGACCTGGCCCGCGGCTACGCCGAGTCCGGCATGACGGCGTATGTCGACCTCCAGGAGCGGGAGTTCGCCGCCCAGCAGCACGGCTTCACCGCCGTCCGGCACCAGCGCGAGGTCGGCACGGGCTACTTCGACCAGGTCTCCACCGCCCTCAACCCGGCCTCCGCCACCACCGCGCTCGCCGGCTCCACCGAAGAGGAGCAGTTCCACTAGGTCCTGTCGTCAATCTCCCGTCGTGCCCGGCCGTCGGCCCCAGTGGCCCGACGCGTACCCGCCCCAACACCCCGTGTCCAAGTGAGGGCCGGACGACCGTCTCCGTCCGGCCCTCACCGCTCCGCTCCCCCGCGCCCGTTGAGGAGATGCGCATGTCCATCACCGAACTGACCCGCCGCGTCCAGGTCCAGGTGCTCGGCGCACCAGGCCACCGCTTCGACGAGATCCTCACACCCGCCGCCCTCGACTTCATCGGCCGGCTGGCAGTGACCTTCGCCGGCCGGTACCGCGATGTCCTCACCGAGCGGCGCCGCCGCGCCCTTCGTCTCTCGTCGGGTTCCCCGCTCGACTTCTCGCGGGCCACCGCCGCCATCCGTGCCGATCCCCACTGGCGGGTCGCGCCGCCGGCGCCGGGTCTCACGGACCGCCGGGTGGAGATCACCGGACCGCCGGAGCGCCGGATGACCATCGACGCGCTCAAATCAGGGGCGCAGGTGTGGCTGGCCGACTTCGAAGACGCCACCTCCCCCACCTGGGACAACATCATCGGCGGCCAGCTGAACCTGCTGGACGCCATCGAGCGCCGGATCGGCTCCACGACGCCTGAGGGGCAGGCGCCCCGGCTCGGCGACCGGCTCACGACGATCGCCGTCCGCCCCCGCGGCTGGCACCTCACCGAAGAGCATCTGCTCGTCGACGGCCGTCCCGTCCCGGCCTCGCTCGTCGACTTCGGCCTGTACTTCTTCCACTGCGCGCAGCGGCAGATCGACGCGGGCTCCGGCCCGTACTTCTCCCTTCCCAAGCTGGAGAACGCCTGCGACGCCCGCCTGTGGAACGACGTGTTCGTCCTCGCCCAGGAGCTGCTCGGCATCCCGCGGGGCACCATCCGGGCCACCGTCCTGATCGAAACGGTCACCGCGGCCTTCGAGATGGAGGAGATCCTCTACGAGCTGCGCGAGCACAGCGCCGGGCTCAACGCGGGCCGCTGGGACTACCTCTTCAGCCTCATCAAGACTTTCGCGCATCGCCCGGACTTCTCGCTCCCCGACCGGACGAAGGTCACCATGACCGCGCCCTTCCTGCGCGCCTACACCGAACTGCTGGTGCGCACCTGCCACAAGCGCGGTGCGCACGCCATCGGCGGCATGTCCGCCCACATCCCCGGACACGACGCGCAGGCCGACGGGACGGCTCTCGCCAGGGTGCGTCTGGACAAGGAGCGCGAGGCGGAGGACGGCTTCGACGGGACGTGGGTCGCCCACCCGGGGCTCGTCTCCTTCTGCCGCGACATCTTCGACGGCGTGCTGGACGGGCAGCCGCATCAGATCGACCGCACCCGGGACGACGTCGCTGTCTCGGCCGATCAGCTCCTGGCCGTCCGGCGCACCGCGGGACCACCCACCGACGAAGGCGTGCGCGCCAACATCTCTGTCGCGCTGCGCTACTTCGACGCCTGGCTGCGCGGCACCGGTGCGGTGGCCATCGACGGGTTGGTGGAGGACGCGGCAGCCGCGGAGATCGCCCGAGCGCAGATCTGGCAGTGGCTGCGGCACGGCGCCGTCGGCAGGGACACGGTGCGCGGCCTGCTCGACGACGAGATCGCCGCCCTGGGCACGGAGTACCCCTGGGCCCGGATCGACGAGGTCCGGGCGCTGTTCGAACGGACCGCGCTGGCCCGGGGGTTGCCGGCCTTCTTCACCCCGGACGCCTACGCCAGGCACCTCGTCCAGCGCGCGGAGGTCGCCGCATGAGCGCCGCACCGCACACCGCGATCCGGCGGGTAGGTGTCGTCGGCGGCGGTCAGATGGGCGCGGGCATCGCGGAGGTGTGCGCCCGCGCCGGACTCGACACGGTGGTCTGCGAGGCCGATGCGACCGCGGCACGCGCTGCCCGCGAGCGGGTGGCGATCTCCCTCGAACGCGCCGTCCAGCGCGGCAAACTGGACCGCATCTCGGCCGAGGACGCACTGGCCCGTACGGTCTTCAGCGGCAGCCTCGACGACCTCGCGGACCGCCGGCTCGTCATCGAGGCGATCGTGGAGAACACTGAGGCCAAGACCGAGGTCTTCGCCGCCCTCGACAAGATCGTCGAGGATCCGGAGGCGATCCTGGCGACCAACACGTCGGCCATCCCCGTCATGCGGCTCGGCATGGCCACCCGCCGCGCGGACCGTGTCCTGGGGCTGCACTTCTTCAACCCGGTCCCGGTGTTGCCGCTCGTCGAAGTCGTCACCTCCCTGCACACCGCGCCGGCAACGGTCGCCGCCGCCGAGGAGTTCCTCACCGGCACCCTGGCCAAGACCGTCGTACGCTCCCAGGACCGGGCCGGCTTCGTCGTCAACGCCCTGCTCGTCCCGTACCTCCTCTCGGCCATCCGGATGGCCGAATCCGGCTTCGCCACCGCCGAAGACGTCGACGCCGGCATGGAACTGGGCTGCGCCCACCCCATGGGCCCGCTCAAACTCGCCGACCTGATCGGCCTGGACACCGTCGCCTCCATCGCCGACTCCCTCTACGACGAGTTCAAGGAACCCCTTTACGCCCCGCCACCGCTGCTCCAACGCATGGTGGAAGCAGGACTGCTCGGCCGCAAAACCGGCCGCGGGTTCCACACCTACGACCAGGGCTGAGGGATCCTGGACCGCCGCCGGGCAGGCACGACTTCGGCCTCACTCATCCATCGGACTCACTCATCCATCGGACTCACTCGTCTATCGGACTCACTCAACTAGAGGTCGAACTCGACGTGCTGGATGTCCGTGAAGCGGACCTCTTCCAGGCTTCCGGCGCGGCGGCCGTTGTCCTGGAAGTACACCTCCTTGAGCGCTTCGGCGGCGATCTCCCGCAGGTGGTCGTCGCCGGCGCCCTGCTCCTGGGCCTCGAAGAGACGGGCGGCGTGGCGGGGCGGCAGGGCGACGGTCAGGTGGCGGATCCGGTCCTGATCGGTCGAGCCGATCGGCGCGGTGTAGCCGAGACGGGCCCGGGTGTCGAGGACGATGCCGCCGGTCGTCGCCGCCTTCTCGCGGGCCTTCGCCCGGATCTGCGGCTGCCACCGGGCCTTCACCTCACGCTCCAGACGCGCGGCGAGATCCGGGCGGGGCTTCTTGATCTGATCCTTCACGTACCGCTCCACGGTGCGCTGGGAGATGCGCAGCATCCGGGCGACGGCCCGCGTTCCCTTCAACTGCCGTACCAGGTACCGCATCTGCGCGCCCGCGCTCTTCGGAACCGGGCGGGTGAACGCCTTCTGCACCGCCTGGTCCAGGCCGTCCCCGAACGTGCTCATCGCCCTCTCCTACTCTCCGCTGTCCTGGCCGGTGACGGTGCCGTCCTTGATGTACCGCGCGAGGTTCAGCTCAGGCGCATCGAACTGCTCACGCAGCCCCTCACCCCACAACACGCTCTGCGTGCCCTCGTGCTTCACCAGCCCGGGGTTCACGCCGAGCTTGAAACCGCCCGGCAGCGGCTTGCCCTCCCGGTAGGGCAGGAAGTCCAGCGGGCTCTCGCCGTCGACCGCGTACACGGCGCAGTCGGAGAGGATCGCGACCGGGTACTGCCCGGTGAACGCCGCATGCTTGACGATCTTGCGGTGCATGTTGATCCGCGTGCGGGAGATGACCGCGGCACGGATGTCCGGACGCCACGTCGGCCGGGACAGGGCCCGCCACGGCTGACCGGGCGTCCAGCCCTCCCCACGGGGCCGCTCGCGCAGCTTGCCCAGCCCCCCCTTGACGGTCGCCTTGACCGCGGACACCACGATCGCCAGCTCGGGGTCGCGCTGCCGATAGCCGTCCATCGCCGCCAGGAACTCCTCCGGAGGAACGTCAGCAGGCACCCCGAGATCGGCCATCGTCGCGATGTACGCATCGCGCAACCGTCCGTACCAGCCGTCCAGATAGCGGCCGTTCTCGCGCCGCACCCACGCCTCCACCGGGCGCACTTCGTAGCCCAGCTCCTGGGCGTAGGCGACGGTCGGCGTCGCATACCAGGCCGCCCCCTCGGGCCGCTCCCCCGTCGGCGTGAACGGACTGGGCAGCAGGCTGCCGTCCAGCTCCACCCACTCCTTGCCCGACTTCACCCTCGACAGGTCGACGTGACTCAGGTCGACTAGCCACGAGCCGGGCAACTTCTGGTCGAACACCGGGCTCTTGACGTACGTGGGCGGTTCGGCGAGGCCGACGATCAGCCCGTTGGCGCCGGCGGCGAAGGCCATGTTGACGTCGATGCCCACCAGGTTCCGATGCAGGCATTCGTCATCGGTCATCGGCCGCGCCCAGTCGTACGCCTCCTCGCACAGCTTCTCCGCCGGGCCGCGGACGTGGAAGCGAGGCAGGTCGGCGAGGACCGGGTGACCGTCGGGAGCCTCGCACGGCGCCGGATCGACCGGGTCCTTCCCCAGCGAGCCGGGGTTGTGCTCGGAGTGCCGCTTACCGTCGGCGTCCGGCGCGGTGGCGCGGGTCGGCGGGTGTAGCGCGGTCATCAACTCCAGACCGGTGACGGCGGTGGAGCCGCGCGGCGTCATCACCCGGGACGCGTACGCGCCCAGGACCCGGGCGAGTTCCGCCGGCGCAAGCTGCGCGGCCTCGCCCCAGTGCCGGACGTCGAGCGCATGCCAGGACGGAATGCACAGCTGCACGCAGGCCCGCTCCGCGCCCACGGCCGGACGGTAGATCCGCGCCCACGGCCCGAAGCCACGCTTCGTCAGCTTCCACTCCGCGCGGACCAACTGCTTGATGACCTTATGGCTCTCCGGGATCCGCCCGGCGAGCCGCTCCTCCTCCGTGAGAGCGACCGGCAGGCCGTAGCGCTCCAACGCGGCCTCGGTGAGCACCAGCAACGGATCGGCATCCTTACCCGGCCCGGACAGCCTCGCCTGCCCGAGCTTCGCCTCCTTGAGAGCCCAACCCACCAGAGCCGGAACGGACTTGGCGGGCACATCCAGCACCAGGCCACCGGGACAGTACGCCAGCACCTGGCCATCGGCGACATCGACAACCGCCAGCGGCCCGTTCTCAAAGCGCGGGTCATTGCCGCCCGCCGAAGCGTTCACCGGCGCAGCCTTCTTCGCCACCGGGCGCCGCGACGTCGACGACCTGGCAGTGCTGCGGGGCGGACGCGACGCGGCGGCCGGGACAACGGCGGGGCGGGGCAGGGCGTTCTCTCCTGCAGCCATGGCCGCGGTCTCGGGCGCCGGAACCGTGGACGGAGGCGGCGCTTCCTGCTCTGCGTTCGACTCACCGGTGGACGCCTCCGACACCTGCGCGACGGCGGGTTCCGCATCGGCGGGTTCCACATCGGCGGGCTCGGGGTACTTCTCCGCCCACCCGTCCAACAGACGCTGGTACGCCTGACGACGCGGCGGACGCGGCTCCGCACGGCCGGCCTCCCAGTTCTTGACCGTCTGCGTCGTCGTGCGCAGCACCTGCGCGAGCCGGGCCTGTGAGACACGCGCCGCCTCGCGCAGCCGCGCCCGCTCGGCCGGGGGCGGCATCTCCGGCTCGCCCTCCAGCAACGCGTCCACCGCCGCGAACAACTCATCTTCGGTCGCCATACTCCACCTCCACCCCAAAAAACTATCACGAACTTACCCATGAATTTATTGCCAGATTTGCAATATTCTTATCCTTGGATTTTCTATCACCCTGAGGTGGACCGCGTGGCCGCAGGCGACGACGCCTTGGCCGTGCTCTCCGAACAGGCGGATGCCCAGGCGGAGTTGACCGGCCTGAACAAAGGTGCGGCAGCTGCCATCTCCTTCCAACTCGCGCTGTAGGCGGCGGCGATACGCGTGACCTCGTCCGGGCCGGCCTCGTCGAGCTTGTGCTGTGGCCGGGATGGTTCACCGTGGTCGGGAGACGGCTCACGGGACGTGCACGGTCCGCGAGGCGGCTGGTATTACTGGTGCATGCAGGAAGAGACCGCGCGGTCCGCGATCGACACGTTCATCTCCGCGTTCAACGCCTCGGACGACAGCTATGTGACTGCGCTGCTCTCCCAGGCCCTCACCTCGGACGTGGTCTTCTGGGGACCGTTGGGCCGCAGTGAGGGGATCGAGGCGGTCGAGCGGTTCGTGCTGGACATCCGGCGCCATCCCGCGGGGGCCGGCACGATGGTGCGCTGTTCGGCGGTGGACATGCCGGGCGAGTGGGCGCGGTACCAGTGGGTCTTCACGACGCCGGATGGAGGCCCCCGCCTGGCGGGAACGGACGTCGTCCATCTGCGGCGGAGCCTCATCGACCAGGTCATCGTCTTCGCGGGGGAGATCGAGCCGTCCGCCTCCTGAGTCACTCTCCTCTGGCGCCGCCCTTCTCCTGAACCGGCCCCGTCCGGGGCTCCGGGTCTGCCCGGCCGAGATCATCTTCACCACGCTTCGGTCGTCCGCACTTGGCCACGAGCGGACCGATGATGCGCTGTGGCCGTGCAAGCTCGCGGTTGGTCAGGCCGCGGTGTTGAGGGGGCGTCCGCCCCAACGGATGCCCTTCCCGCTTCGGATGCGGGCGCGTTCCTTGCGTTCGGCGGCCAGGACGTCGCGGTGGCGGGCGTTGGTGTTGCGCCCCGTGGACTGTGCACAGGTGGGCGACGAGTTTGCGTAGTGACCAGCGAGTGAAAGGCCGGCCGAGCTTGGTGGGGCGGGTGGTGGCCGTCTGGGCGACGAAGTCCTCGTCGGCATCGCTGAGCAGGCGGGGACGGCCTCCCTCCCACCGAGGGTCCAGGCAGGCCAGGCCGATCTCGTTGAACCGGTGGATCACATCGCGCACGGTGTCCTCGCCGACCGCCACCAGCCGGGCGATCACCGGCACCCGCCCTAGCACCATCTGTTCGCGTCGGGGCTCCGGCACAAGGCCCGACCGCACGTGACGTGGATATCCGGACCGATGATCGAGGGCGTGCGACGGTAGCGTGCCCCGTATGACCCCACTCCCCGAACGTGCCGGGCGCCGGTGCCACAACGCTCTCGGCCCTCTGGACTCAGCCGTGTACTTCGCCCCCGAATTCGTGGCGGCGTTCGCGAAGTTCGGCGTCGATGACTGGCACGCCGCCTACTTCACCGCCAGGTCCGCCGCGATGGGCCCGGTCAACGCCACAACGGTCGATGCCGTCTTCTATCCGTACAGGCTCGATCTGATCGCACAACACATCCCGAAGACCTGGCAGATGCTTTCGCCGCAGCAGGCGCTGGAGGCCCGGACGCACGTCGCGGACGCCATGCTGCGCCGCCTGCTCGGCGAAGACGCACTCGCCTCGAAGGACCTGGCCAAGGCCGCGGAACTGGCCACACGCGCCATCGAAGCATGCGAACCCGGCGGACGTCCGCTCTCCGCCGGCCTCGCCGCGCTGCCCGTACCCGAGGCCCCGCACCTGGCCCTCTGGCACGCCGCGGGCGTCCTACGCGAATACCGCGGCGACGGCCACATCATCGCGCTGGCCCACGCCGGACTCGACGGCCTTGAAGCCCAGGTCACCCACACCGCCACCGGCAAGGGCATCGCCCCCGCCTGGGTGGCCCGCACCCGTGGCTGGACCCCCGACGACTGGTCCGCCGCTCAGGACCGGCTCCGCGACCGCGGACTCCTCACCGTCCAAGGCGAGTTGACCGACCAGGGCCGTGCACTGCGCCGGGACCTGGAGGACACCACCGACCGCCTGGACCGGGCCCCTTACGAACACCTCGGCGCCACCCACGTGGGACTCCTCACCGAGCTCGCGACCACCCTCACGACAACCATCGTCAATGCGGGCGCCTTCCCCGCGGACCTCTTCGGCAAGGGGTAACGCCTCTCAGCCCCCGGTCCCGCCACCTCGTTGACCGGTACGGCACCGGCCGAGGACATGCGCCGACGAAGTACCTTCCGGTGCCAGGTCTGTGTGCGGTCCCGGATGTCGCCGCGTGGGTGACCGAGGTGTTCGTCGACGCGGTGCTCGCCTCTGGTTGGGACCGAGCCCGTGCTGGTGGTGACCGTCTCCCGTTCGTCCCGTCGCTGAGGCGGGTACCCCCGTCGCCGGGGCGGTCCGTCTCCTGCAACTCGGGTATCACACAAGGCTGTTGTGTCATCCCCAGGGGGGAGGGGGAAATACAGACCGGCGAGGGATCCGCTGCGTGGTCGGTTCCTGAATGATCGTTCCTGTCCGAGCATGTGACCGGAAGGATCGATATCGTGCGCAGACGACGTCTCGCGCCCCTGTTGGCCGTGAGTGTCACGGCAACGCTGGCTCCCGCGCTTGCCTCCTCGACGGCCATCGCCGCGCCGGCCGCCACCCCGTCGACCGCCTCCTCCACCG
The DNA here is from genome assembly GCF_044460025.1 of Streptomyces sp. NPDC050161. Taxonomy (NCBI): domain Bacteria; kingdom Bacillati; phylum Actinomycetota; class Actinomycetes; order Kitasatosporales; family Streptomycetaceae; genus Streptomyces; species Streptomyces sp. NPDC050161. The sequence goes on from NZ_JBITJM010000023.1 coordinate 92,592, forward strand.
CAGCCAAGGGCGCGCTGGACCGCTATGTGCAGCAGAAGCCGCAGTGGAAGCGGTGCGAAGCCGACACTCCGGCAGAGTTCGAGTGCGCCACGATCAAGGCCCCGCTGGACTACCGGGCTCCCGGGGGCAAGCGGATCGACTTGGCCATATCCCGGATCAAGAGCACCGCGCCCGACAAGCGGCACGGCGTCCTGCTCTCCAACCCCGGCGGCCCGGGGGGAGAAGGGCTCTACATGCCGCTGGTCATGCGGGAGGAGCTCCCCAAGTCCGCACAGCAGAAGTACGACCTCATCGGCTTCGACCCGCGCGGTGTGGGAAAGAGCAGCCCGGTTTCCTGCGGCCTGAAGCCGGAGGAAGAGGACTGGCTGCGGCCGTACAAGGAGAAGACGTTCGACAAGGACGTCGCCTGGGCACACGACGTCGCGAACAAGTGCAGGGAGAAGGCGGGCGACAGGCTCCCGCACATCACCACGCGCAACACCGCGCGCGACATGGATCTGCTCCGGGCGGTCCTCGGTGAGAAGAAGCTCTCGTACGTGGGTATTTCGTACGGCACCTACCTGGGCGCCGTCTACACCCAGCTCTTCCCGGACCGGGCCGACCGGTTCGTGCTGGACAGCGCGGTCGATCCGGCGCGTGCCTGGCGAGGGATGATCCAGTGGTGGGCCAAGGGCGCCGAGCCCGCGTTCGACCGGTGGACCGAGTGGGCCGCCGAACGTTCGGAGAAGTACGACCTCGGTGACACCCCAAAGGAAGTCGACCGGACCTTGTGGGACCTCGTCGCGCAGGCCAACGAGAAGCCCATCGAGGTGGAGGGGAAGCCGACCACCGGTGATGACATCCGGAGCGGTATGCGTGCGGCGGTCTTCACTCCGAAGGAGGCCACCGAGGCGGTCGTGGAGCTGAAGAAGGCCGCGGCCGGCGAGTCCGCCGCGAAGAAGCTCGCGGCGTTCACCGGAGCCAAGGGGACCAGGGCGGGCGCCGCCGCCGCTGCCGAGGTGCCGTCCGACAACATGACGTCGAGCTTCTGGGCCGTGGTGTGCGGCGACAACTCGGCCGCGTGGTCCCGCGATCCCGAGAGCTACCGGCAGGACGCCATCGAGGACAAGGGCCGTTACCCGCTCTACGGTGACTTCGCGTCCAGCATCAAGCCTTGCGCGTTCTGGGACGAGTCCGTGGAACCGGCAACCAAGGTGAACAACAAGGCCGGCTCTCTCGTCGTCCAGAACGAGTGGGATCCGCAGACCCCGCTGCCCAGCGGTCAGGCCCTGCACGCCGACCTGAAGGGCTCGAAGATGGTCACCGTCCTCGGCGGCGAAGGCCACGGCGTCTACCCGAACGGCAACGCGTGCACGGACGGCACGGTCAACGACTACCTGCTCACCGGCGAACTCCCGGCGAAGGACGTGACCTGCAAGGCGACGGCCGACTCGAACGCGAAGGCACGCAAGAACCAGAAGCGGGACGTGCTCCCCGGGTTTCCGCTCCCGGAACGCGCCCCGGACCGTTTCTGATCCCGGCCGCATGGCACACGCCGTGACGACCGTCCGCACCGCTGTGCGCCGTGACATGGAAGCGACACGCCCACGGCCCACGGACCAGCACATGTAGCGGTCAGCGGCGCGCAGCGCCCTTCAGCGCCCTCGATGTCCGCATGGGGATGGCCCCCGTGCGGACATCGAGGGTGGTCCAGCACCTGGCACTTGCGCAGGCGCCTGCGATAGACACTCCATCGTGGACCAGGGAATAGCAGCACTGCTCGGAGCAACTCTCGGCGTTTTAGGGACGGTTCTGGCCTCGACCGTCAACAACTGGTCGAACCGCCAACAAGTTCAAGCACAGCTCCAGGCCGAGAAGGCGCAATGGCACCGGCAAACCCGACGCGACGCCTACAGCGCCTTTCTGGCCCCAGCTGGCGAGGCGCAAACCGCGCTTCAAGCAGCCGGCCGAGCATTCGTCGGCACGCGCGACACACCGGAAATAGAACGACGGCTCAGAGCAGCGGAAGACCAACTGCAGAACGCTCGCGCGACGTGTGCACACGTGGCGATCGAAGGTCCTGAGACGGTGGAACGTGCCGCCCGCCGCGTCTACACGTCACTACGATCCATGCAGACGAACCTCATGGCCCTGGCCGACTCGCCAGAGAGCACCACCCACCGCAACGTCGGCTTCCTGGAACACCACGCCGTCGAAGTGGCTGAACTTTCCGACCGTATACGAGAGTTCACCGCCGTAGCCCGCGATGCCTTGAGCGAGACAGGGACGCACCAATAGCGCACCGCCGGCACCGAGGACGCCTCGGCCTCATGGCCTGCGGGCCCGGCAGGGTGTCAGCTACAGGTGCATGCCGGGCGGTCACCAGCCCCGTCATCAGCCCTGTCAGCAGCCCTGTCAGCAGCCCTGTCACCGGGTCCGCCACAGGCGCGGCCGGTGCGCCTGCCAGAGGACAGAACGGCACGCCCTCGCTTCCGGCCTGCAGGCGGCTCCCCGTGCATCGGCGTTTCGGCCACCGGCGTCCCGAAGGGCAGCCCCGTCGAGCAAGGGTCGGTGTACCGGACACGAACGCCCTTTCGCTCTACTCCAGGGGCCAAGCCGCGTCCGAAACACATGTGTTCGAAGCGCTGACCCGCTCGTTGGACGCCGTGACAACCCACCACGCCCTTCCGGAGGTCGCCATGTACCCCGCCCCTGTTCCCACGCTCCAGCCCCCTGTGAGCGAACGCCGCCTCACCTCGAGCGCGTATCGCGTTGACGTCACCAGCGGTTCAGCTCGACCGGATACGGGGTGGGCGGCATGAGCGAGCCTGCCGATGTCTCAGCCGATAGCGTTCCGGGGCCGCGCCCCGCCCCGCCCGAGCCGCTGACGAAGTCTGTCGAGCCGGATGAGGATGTGGTTGCGGAAGAGGCCGGTTCCGGGGCTCAGATGCAGTACGTGGACGTGACCGGGAGCCGTGAAGCGGCCGGTCGTTCGATCCGGATGCGTGACATGGCCAGGCGGCTCCCGCGGCTGGTGCGCCGGTCGCTGGCGCTGGCCTGGAGGGTCGACCGGGCGGCGACCGTCGGCCTGCTGCTGTGCCAGACGGTCTCCGGTGTGATGCAGGCCCTGGGTCTTGTCGCGATCAGCGGCACCCTGACCGCGCTGCTGACCAGCGGGGACGTCTACAACCGGCTGCTTGAGGCGTGGCCGTCCGTGGCCCTGCTGGCCGGTGCATCGGGCGTGCGCGCGCTCCTGGGCATCACGGTCAACTGGCTCTCTTCCCGGCTGCGTCCGCTGATGTCGCGGGAGGCCGAGCAGATGCTGCTGGCGGGTTGCGCCGAGGTGGAGCTGTGCGCGTACGACGAGCCCACCTTCAATCGCGACCGGGAGGCCGCCGATCGCGGAGCGCAGGTCACCGGGGACCTGATCGACGAAGGGCAGGATCTGATCGCCTCGTCGGCTTCCTTCCTCGCCGGGGCTGTGGTGCTGGCCGGGGTGCACTGGGTGCTCCTCCCGCTGCTGGTGGCGGCCAGCCTTCCGCAGGCTCTGGCGCAGGTGAGCGCGGCCCGGGTGCGCTATCTGGCAAACATGCGCAGCAATGGCGCCAACCGGATGCTGTCCGTGCTGCGTTGGCACATTTTCACGAGGGAGGCCGCCGATCAGATCCGTGCCGGCACCATGGCCGCCTTCCTGTCCCGCCGGTACCGGGAGACGGTTGCCCGGATCAACCGCGAGGACCGGATCGCGGCCGACAAGGGGGCTCGTATGTCCCTGGTCGGGGCGGTGTGCGGAGGCGTGGGGTCGGCCGTCGTGTGGGCGTCGGTGGTGGTCTTGCTGGCCACCGGACGCATCAGCGTCGGGCATGCCGGGACCGCCGTCTTCGCACTGCAGACGGTCGGGCAGTCGGTCCGCAGTCTGGTGAGCGTCGGCGCGCGGGCCGTGCGCACCGGGCTGTACATGGACGACTGGAGCGGGTTCCTCGACAAGGCCGGAGGGTTCCGGATGCGCCGGGGCACGCGTCGGCCCGGGGCGCCGCGGACGATCGAGATCACATCGGTCACCCACCACTACGCCGGGAAGGACCGGCCCGCTCTGTCCGACGTCTCCCTCACCTTGCGCCGCGGTGAAGTCGTCGCGCTGGTGGGGTTCAACGGTTCGGGGAAGTCGACGCTGTCGAAGCTGGTCAGCGGCTTGTATGTGCCGACCGACGGGCAGGTGTTGTGGGACGGCGTACCCACCGGCGATGCCGACCCGCAGGCACTGTGGCGGCAGGTGGCCCTGGTGCCGCAGGAGTACGCGCGATGGCCACTGAGCGCGCGCGAGAACATCACTCTGGGCCAGCCCTCGTCGCGCGGTGACGCGGCGGTGCGTGAGGCGTGCGAGGCCGCAGGCGCCGATGAGGTCGTCGACACGCTCGGTTCAGGTCTGGACACCCTCCTCGCCCGCGAGTGGCTCAACGGGGAGGAACTGAGCGGCGGACAGTGGCAGCGCGTCGCTCTCGCGCGGGCGTTCTTCCGCAAAGCGGGGCTGCTGGTCCTCGACGAACCGACCGCGAACCTGGATCCGCTGGCTGAATACCGGATCTTCCAGCGGCTGCGGGCCCTGGCACGGGACCAGGTGGTGCTGTTGGTGACCCACCGGATCACCAACTTGGCCGTGGCCGACCGGATCGTGGTCCTCGACGGAGGCCGGGTCGCGCAGGAGGGCACGTACCGGCAACTCGCCGAGCAGGAAGGGCAGTTCCAACGGCTCTTGTCCTGCCAGATCACCGCCGATGCCGCCCAGAGGGACGACGAGCCGCACGGGGCACGTATCTGAGCCGCCCCGGCGCATCCGCAGCAGTTCCCGCTGCGGCCTGCGCGTTCCCCCGTCCGCGGGGGCGTGGCTAACGTTCGCCTTCGCCGGCGGTTCTCGACCGCGAACCGCCGGCGAAGGCACAGGCCGCTGCCGATACCCAGCCGTCTGCCGAGGCCCGGCAGACGGCTCCCCTACCCCCGAGGTACCGATATGACGCCCACCCGATCCGCCATCCGTGCCCTGGTCGACTCCTACTTGGACCGCCACCCGAACGAACGACCCGCGTTGGTACCGCTGTTGACCGCGCTGGACGCTCCCGCAGATCCGACGAGCCGGGCGACGCTCCCGGCGCACCTCACATGCAGCGCCGTCGTCATCGACCGGGACCGGCGCGTGCTGCACATCCGCCACCGGGCCAGCGGCGGACTGATGCTCACCCCGGGCGGCCACGTCGAGCCCGGTGACGCGACGCTGCTCGCCGCGGCGGTCCGGGAGACCGGGATCCGCCCCGGCGACCTGTGCCTGACCCCGCAGCTGCGCGACGCACCGCTCGACATCGACGTCCACGACATCGACGCCAACCCGGCGAAGCACGAGCCCGCCCACCGCCACTACGACGTCAAATTCGCCTTCCACCTGGCCCGCGAAACGGTCCCCGAGATCGTGGTCCAGGACGACGAGGTCGCCGGCGCCGAGTGGCGGCGGTTCGAGGACATCGGGTCACCGATCCTCCGGACCAAGCTGCTGAACAGCGACCTCGACGGCCGGCCGCAGCCCATGAACGCGTCCGCGCTCATCCACGACGGCGCGGGACGGTACCTCCTGCACCTGAGGGACAACTACCCCGGCATCTGGGAGCCGGGCGCGTGGGCGCTGCTCGGTGGCGGCCGTGAACCGCAGGACCACTCGCTGCTCGACACGATCCGGCGCGAACTGGCCGAGGAGGCCCCGGGAATCGGGCCCCTGGACCTGGAACCCTTCGCCGTGGACGAGGCCACCGGCACCGAAGGGCTGTGCGTACCGGTCCAGATCTACGCATGTCAGTGGTGCGGCGACGCCGACCGGGTGGGCCTGACCGAAGGCGTGATGGTGCGTTGGTTCGCCCCGGAGATGCTGCACCGGCTGGTACTCAGCGAGAGCACCCGCGAGTTGGTGCTCCGGCACGCGGCCGACCACGGCGCCGGCACGTCCGGCACCGGTCACCGCCCGGACGCCCCCCTCGGCGTCCCCGTGGCGGAGAGCGCCGCCGGTGCCGCGGCGACCATCCGGCGCCTCGCCCAGCGGTTCACCGCCCATGACGAGGCGAGGGGGTTGAGCGCGCCGGAGCAGTGGACGTTGCAGGTCCTGAAGTTGGCCGAGGAGACCGGCGAGGCCGCGCAGGCGATCATCGGCGCGCGTGGCACCAACCCCCGCAAGCCCACCGCCTCCTGGGACGACGTGCACGCCGAGGTCGCGGACGTCGCCGTCACCGCCCTGGTCTCGCTGGCCCGGATGCGCCCCGGCGACGCCGAGCAGTACCTGCACCAGCAACTCGCCCTCAAAGCGGCCCCGTTCCTGCCGGACGGCATCGTCCGGCAACCGTGAGCATGACTGCATCCGACCGATATCCGACGAACGGAGCACGATGGGCACCACCGACGCCGAGCACGTCTCCGGCCGACCGACGATGACGCAAGAGGAGTACGCACGCTCCCGGGACAGCGTGTGGGTGGGCGCCGCCGTCCTGTTCACCGATGCCCTGGGCCGCGTACTGCTGGTCCAACCCACCTACAAACCGCACTGGCTGCTGCCCGGCGGCGGCGCCGAACGCGGCGAGAGCCCCCACGCAGCCGCCGGACGCGAAGCCGCCGAGGAACTGGGCCTGAACCGCGCGCCGGGACGCCTGCTGGCCTCCCAGTACGTCCCCCCTGACCACCCGAGCATCGCACCGGACCTCCCCTTCCCCGGCGAGATCCGCCACGTGTACGACGGCGGCACCTTGACCGAACAGGACCTCGCCGACCTGCGCCTGCCCCCGCACGAACTCGCCGACTACGCACTGCTGGACGCCGCCGAAGCAGCCCAACGCATGACCCCTGTCTACGCCGCACTCATGCTCGCTGCACTCCGAGCCCGTCTGTCCGCCACCACCGCCCACCTCTGCGGCAGCAACCACACCGGACAGGTCCCCCCGCTCGACCACCACCAGGTCCTGCCCCGGCTCCGCTCGGGACACAGCTGGCCCTGGCGCACCACCCCGGTCCCCGACGGGATGCGGATCATGCAGGCGTGGGGCTGGCTCTTCGCGCCCGACGGGAGGGTGGTGATCGTCGTCGATCCCCAGAAACGGTGGCCAATGCTCCCCGGCGGCACCGTTGAGCCGACCGACGTCTCCCCGGAGGACACACTCAGGCGAGAGGCCACCGAGGAAGCCCAAGTGACCGTCGGCGGGGACATCACCCGGCTGGGATGGATCCACGACGCGACCGGCGAGGTCTACGGCGGCATCGGAGAATGCGCCCGGCTCCGGCTGGCCGCACCGCTCACCACCGTCGGCCCGGCCGCGGTCGACCCGGCCACCGGCCGACAGTTCGCCCGCCTGCTCACCACACCCCAGCAGGCCGCGGGCCTTCTCGGCTGGGGCCAACAAGGCCATACCCAGGCCGAGTTGGCAGCGGAGATCGCACACGAGCGATGGGGGATCCCGTACGCCGCGCCATCCCCGATCACCGAACTCCGGGAATCCCGCGGGCGTCGGTAGCGCCCCCACCTGTCCGGGACCGCGGGGCACCAGGCGCCCTCGGCGGGGCATACCGCAACACGTATAAACTCAAGCCGGAAGCCCGGGGAACCGCGGCGTGGAACGCCAGGGGCACCGCCGTCCGGGAGATGGAGGAAGCCCGGCCGCTGCTACCTCGCGCTGCTGGCCGCCGCCGAAGAAGCGGCACCCTAGGAGGTACACCAAGATTCCGCAAAGGCCCTAACCGAGCCCCACGCCACGCCCCCTACTGAAGTCGGCCCCCATCTGCGGGGGCAGCGGTCGCACCGCTGCTCCTCACCCTCACCAGCGATCACACCTCACCCCTTATAGCCCCTATGCCGGAGTCAGCGAAACTGCCCAGGAATGGCACATCGCCGGCGTAGAATCGCAGGTCAGTGAGTCTGCTCCCCGCACGCGCGGGGATGGTCCCTCCTCCTCCTTGCCGGTGACGCCCTGCACGGTCTGCTCCCCGCACGCGCGGGGATGGTCCCACCGCGGCGGCCGAGGCAATGGAGGAATGGCGCTGCTCCCCGCACGCGCGGGGATGGTCCCGGCTCGCGCAGGTATTCCTCGACGATTTGCTGCTGCTCCCCGCACCCGCCGGGATGGCCCTGCCTTCTACTGTTCCAGCACCGTTGATCTTCTTGACGTGCAAGGTCAGCAGACGTCCCAGACATCTCTGGCCAACTGCAGCCGACCGCCCGTCCGTGCCCTGCTGCCGCGGGACCGGCCGGGCACGGAGCATCTTCTGTCGGCTCTCCAGGGATTAGGACATCGCGTTCCGTACTCTCCGCAGTGTTCAAACACCAGACGGGCTTCGTCATCACCGCGGCGTTAGCGGTCCTTCTCGTTGCTGCCCTGTGCTTCTGGCTCGCGCACCAGGTGGACAGAAGGCCGTGGTCCCACGCCGCGCTCGGCGCCGCCGTCACAGCGGAAGTCGCACTCACCCTGTTCTTGCCGAGCGGGCCCCAGCAGCCGAGGCCGCCCGCGTCTGCGTCATCAACCGCAACTACGCCGAGCCGTTCGCCACTCAGCAAGGGCTGCTCAACCTCCTGCTCTACGCGCCCATCGGATTCTTCGGGCTGTTGGCCCTGCGCTCACTCCTGCCGGTTGTCGCGGGCAGCGGCTGCGGGCCGTCCATACCCCGGTCAGCGGCGAATCCTTCGCCGACTTCTCGATCCCTTGCTCTGGGAGGACTGGCGGCGGCGCGGGCCGGAGAACCCAGCGCGTGTCGGCGGCGGCACCTGGGGCATGGAGCTGACCGCGTGGATGCTGCGCTATGACATCGCGGTGGCCAGGCACTTCCCGTGGTGTGTCGGGCAGCCCGCGAGGGCCGCTGTCGCAAGTCTCCGGAGTCCCGGGCAGGCCGGGCGCTGTGAGTTCGAGCAGTGGGCGGCGGTGGTGACGGGTTCGCGGTGGTGACGGGTTCACAAGGTGGTGGGAAGATCGGCCGGGATCCGCGGATGCGGGACGACTGTGCGGCGGCGGTGGTCGGACCATCGCTGGACATGCCTTGCGGCCTTCGGACAGCCGGGGATCCGGCTCGGCACCTTCCCGATCGGCGACGGCACAGGAGGACACGGGTGATACCGCACGTACAGCTGCCGGGAGATGCGACCAGCTGGAACTCGAAGGACCGGGCGGCAGTCGCTGCCGGTATCGGCGGCCACTGCAGGAGCACGGGGTTCTTCTTCGTCCACAACCACGGTGTCCCCACCGACCTGATCAGAAATGTCCATGCGGAGATGCGGCGGTTCTACCAACTGCCCCTGGCGGAGAAGACGCGGTACGACGCGACCGAGCAGTCCCAGTTCCTCGGGTACCGCGAACTCGGCAGAGAGCGGAGCCGCACCCATCGCGGCACTGAGGCATGCGAGCAGTACCGGGTCGGCAACACCACCCGCGAACTCCCCCTGCCCGCGTCCGTGGACTTCTACCATGCGCACTTCCCGAAGTCCCTGGAGCTCTTCCGTCACTTGACTCACCTGGGCGACGGAATCCTCGCTGCCTGCGCCCTGGACCTGGGGCTGGAGGAGGACGTGTTCACCGCCTGCCTGAGCAACCCGCTGCACCGGCTGGGTCTCAACTACTACGGTGCGAGCCACTCGTCCGGCGCCGGCTCCACTGTCGGCTACGCCATGTCGCCGCACATCGACCTGTCCCTGCTGACCATCCTGGACCAGGACGAACCTGGCCTGGAGGTCCGTGCCCCCGACGGAGGATGGATGGAGGTCCCCACCGTTCCCGGCGCGTTGTTCCTCTTCCTCGGCGACTATGTGCAGCGGTGGTCGAACGGGCAGCACCGAGCGGCACCACACCGGGTCGTCACGGTGCGCCGCGACCGGATGTCGATCCAGTACAAGCACCGGCCGGACTACGGAGTCGTGGTCCGGCCCCTGGACGCTCTCACCAGTCCGGCCGATCCGCCGGCATACGCCCCGCTCAACACCGGTTCCGACTACGTGGCCGTGCTGAGGTCGATTCTCGGCAGGTGACTCCGGCGGTGCCACGGATGCGGGCGTGTGAGCCCGCCGCGTGTCCCGGCGGGTGAAGGCCGGGCGCCCGGAGAGTAGCGTCGGCGTCGGCCTGCGAACGGTCCGTAGCGGTGTCCGGACGCGGCGACGACGGCGGGACAGTGAGCGACGTTACGCCGGGCCGGGTTCGAGGGAGCCGAGCCCGCAGGGGGCTGCGCCTTGCCCGGCCGTCGGCTCCCCTCGTCGGCGGCCGTCCTCAGCGACCACCCGCTTCCGTTTCGCGGTTCGTGGCGGAGGCCGTGAACGACGTCCACGGCGATCCGGCCAGCGGAGCGAGGACGGCGCGCCATCCGTCGGCGGCCGACGGCCCGGCTGCTTCCAGGGCGGCTTGGAAGAGTGCTCGCTGCCGGGCGTGCAGGGTGCGTTCGAGTGTGGCGCCGCGGTCGGTCAGATGCAGTTCCTTGCGTCGGCGATCCCGGACGCCGGCGGCGACGCGTACCAGTTCGTCGCTGATCAGCCGGCGCAGTGGTGCGTTGATGGCCTGCTTGGTGAGGTCCAGGGTGTCGCAGAGTTCCCCGACGCTCATGCCTGGTGAGTAGGCGAGGAACGTGAGGATGCGGTGGTGGGCGCGGCCCATGCCGTGTTCGGCCAGTGCTTCGTCGGCGGCGCCGGTGAAGGCGCGGTAGGCGAAGTAGAAGAGCGTGAAGTCGTGGTCGAAGGCGTCCGGGCGAGAAGGGTCAAGCATGTTGACATATTACCCCGGGGTTCCTATGCTCACCACCTAGGTCAATGACATTGACATATTTCTCGCGTCGCCGGACGCCCGACCGGCGCTCCGACGCACCACTGAACGTCAGAAAGGCCGGTGACCGTGATGCCGGACATCACCGTCGGCGCATATCTCCTCCGTCGCCTGCGCGAACTGGACATCGAGCACGTCTTCGGCGTGCCAGGTGACTACAACCTCGGCTTCCTCGACCAGGTCCTCGACTTCCCCGGCCTGGACTGGGTGGGCACCTGCAACGAACTGGACGCCGGATACGCCGCCGACGGCTACGGCCGGCTCCGTGGCGCCGCCGCCGTGGTGACCACCTTCGGCGTCGGCGAGCTGTCCGCCGTCAACGCCGTCGCCGGCTCCTACGCCGAGTCCGTACCCGTGATCGCCATCACCGGGATGCCCGCGACGACGGTGGCGGCGGCCGGAACGCCCGTGCACCACACGCTGATGGACGGCGAATACGACCACTTCGGCCGGATGTTCGCGGAGGTGACCGTGGCCCGCGCCACCCTCACCGCGGACAACGCGCCGCACGAGATCGACCGCGTCCTGCGCGCCCTGCGACAGCACCGCAAGCCGGTGCACCTCAACCTCCCCACCGACGTCGTCCTCGCCCGCGTCCCCGCGCCCTCCGCGCCACTGCCCGCCGCTGACACCCCGACCGACCCGGACCTGCTGCGTGCCTTCCGCGACGCCGCCGCCCACCTGCTGGCGGACGCCCGGACCGTGAGTGTGCTCGCGGGGCACGAGGCGGACCGGCACGGACTGCGCGGCCCGCTGGCCGAGCTGCTCGGAGCCGCCCCGGTGCGTGCGGCCGTGTACTCCACGGGCAAGGGCGTGGTGGACGAGTGCGCACCGGCCTTCGCCGGCGTCTACACCGGGGAGTTCAGCGCGAAGTCCGCCCGCGTCGCCGTCGAGGACGCCGACTGCCTGATCCTGGCGGGTGCGCCCGTCACCGACACCGTGACCGGCGGCTTCACCCACCACTTCCCCGCCGGCCGCACCATCGAGCTGCGACCCGGCCGGGCCACGGTGGGCCGGGCGGAGTTCACCGGTGTGGTGATGGCCGACGCGCTGCGCGCACTGACCGGCCTGATCCACGAGATGCACCTGCCCGAGCCCGCCGGTTACGGCCGGCCGACCGGCGCCGCCGCCCGGACCGGCGCAGCACAACCGCCCCACGGCACACAGGACGAAGCGCTCACCCAGGACCAACTCTGGGCGGCCGTGGGCGACTTCCTGCCCGATTCGGGCGTACTCGTCGCGGAACAGGGCACCGCGTTCTTCGGAGCGCAGGAACTCCCCCTCCCCCAAGGCGCCCGGTTCGTCGGACAACCGATGTGGGGCTCGATCGGCTACACCCTCCCGGCCACCCTCGGCACCCAACTCGCCGCCCCCGGGCGCCGGTCCGTGCTCGTCATAGGCGACGGCTCACTGCAACTGACCGTGCAGGAACTGGGCACCATGACCCGGCACGGCCTGTCCCCGGTGATCGTCGTCATCAACAACGACGGCTACACGGTCGAACGCGCCATCCACGGCGCCACCGCCTCGTACAACGACATCGCCTCTTGGGACTACACCGCCCTGCCGGCGGCCTTCGGCGGAGGCGACCGCTGTGTCACGCGGCGCGTGACCACACCCGCGGAGCTGGCGGACGCGTTCTCCCTCGCCGCCGCCACTCCGGAAAAGCTGGTACTCATCGAGGCGGTGCTGCCGCGCGACGACGCACCCGAGCTGCTCACCGCCCTCGCCGGCCGCTTCGCCGAGCAGAACGACTACGGCGCCTGACCGTGGGCTGAGTGCTTGGGCCATTCCCCGGCGGGATGGCCCAAGCACAGCCCCGGCCGGGAATCCGGGCGCCGGACGACGACCCGTACGGGTTGCGTGGACGGACGAGCAGCCGGCGCACCCCGTCTCTACCGCCCGGTTGCGTCCCCGTGCTCCTTCGCTGCCTCGGCGAGTGCGCGTACCAAGGGGGTCGTGCGGTCCGTGCGCCAGATTTCCGCCACGGCTTCCTGGACGTCCTCGTATGCCGGTTTCAGCCGCTGGAGCAGCGCCTCTCCGACGGGGGTCATCCGCACGTGGCGGCTGGTGCGCTCGAAGAGCTGGGCGCCGATGGCGCGTCCCTGATTCTTGATCGCCTGGCTGACACGGGCCGGGGAGACATGCAGGCGCTTGGCACTGCGGCCGAAGTGGAGCTCCTCCGCGAGCGTCAGGAAGATCTCTATGTCCCGCAGTTCCATCCTGTCCCCCGGTTCCCCCTGGCCCCCCGTGATCGTGAACCTCTGGGTTAACGGCCATAACAAGATCGGCCATTGTTCCCGGACCGCCCGGTACGCATACTGGCTACCGGGCCGGGAGGCCGCTTCCCGCAGGTGACCTGAGCCGGCATGAGGCGGCAGGACCGGCCCGGCCGACGAGCCGAAAGACGCGGACCACGCGGACCGCACGGAAGGCGCGTACCTCATCGGTCATAGGCCTCGCCGCCCTCCACCCGACCACCCGACGCGCCTGACCGGCACGACATACCGCGTCCGGAACGCTGTCCCCCTTCACAGGAGTTGACTTGACTCTGCCATCGGTGAGCTACCGACCCCTGACCGGCCCCGAGGAGATCGACCTCTTCTGCCGGCTCTCCTACGTCCTCGACCACGAACTGACCGACGACTTCGCCGCCGGCTGCCGTCGCCCCGAGTGGTCCTGGGTGGCCCTGGACGGCGACCGTCTCCTCGCCCGGCTCGCCTGGTGGACGACGCCGGGCGGTGACGTGCCGCTGCAGTTCGACTTCTTCGACGTCGACGACACGCTGCCCCGGGCCGACCGCGACGAGATCGGCCTGCGGCTGTTCCAGACGGCGACGGCGACCGTCTTTCCGGCGGGCGCGAAGCTGCCGGAGTACAGCCGCTTCGTCCCGCCCGACTGGCACGAGGACCCCGCAGCGCGCGAGGTGGTCGAATCCCGCACCCGTGTGCTGGCGAGCACCGGCGCACGGCTGCTGGTCGAGCGGCTGCGGCTGCAGTGGACCCCGTCGTCCCCGCTCCCGGAGCCCAAGGGGCGTCTCGTCTTCCGCCCGGTGGCCGACCGTGAGGACCTCATCGCCCTGATGACCCCGGTCATGGAGGGCACCCTCGACGCCCACGGCCAGGCGGACCTGGCGTCCGGACTGAGCCCGCGCGAGGCGGCGGAACGGCACTACGACGGAGAGTTGGCCGGGTACAAGAGCCCGCACGAGTGGTGGCGCATCGCCGAACTCCCCGACGACGGCGGCCCGGTGGGCTTCGTGGTCCCCGCCCGCAACAACTACCACCCGATCATCGCGTACCTCGGTGTCCTGCCCGCACACCGCGGCAACGGCTACATCGACGAGATCCTCGCCGAGGGCACCCGCATCCTGGCCGCCGAGGGCGTCGACCGGATCAGGGCATCGACGGACCTCGGCAACGTCCCCATGGCGAAGTCCTTCGCCCGCGCCGGATACGTCAACTTCGAACGCGCCCTCAACCTGGTCTGGGACTGACCCGGCTTACCGCGAAGGCACGGCCGGCAGCCGCTACCGGCGTTCTTGGGACCGTGCTTTCGCGCTTGGCGGTCAGGCAGGCTGGACTTCGTCGAAGAGGGCGAGGGCTTCGGAGGGGTCCGGGCTCACGAGGCGTTCCAGACCGGCCTTCGTGATGGCCGCCCACCTGCCGGCCCGTGCCCACATCTGTTCCTCGAAGGCGCGGACGGCCTCGTCCAGATCTCCAGGGCCGGGGGCGGCGGCGATGGACTCGGCGAGTTCGGCGCCTTCCAGCATCGCGAGGTTCGCGCCCGCCCCCAACGGCGGCATCAGGTGGGCGGCGTCGCCCAGAAGCGTCACCCCGCAGACGTGGGTCCAGGTGTGGGACACGGGCAGGACGTAGAGGGGGCGGTGGGCGAAAGCTGTGCCGTGGCGGATGAGGTCGAGGACGGGAGCGGCCCAGCCGTCGAACAGGGCCAGCAGGCTTGATCGCACGGCCTCGACGTCGGCCGGGCCCAGGCCCGCGAGCTGGTTCAGGCCCATGTGCCGATCCGGGTTCGTGTCCCGGTCCAGCGGCGCGCGGAACTGGGCGTACACCTTGACGTGGCCGCCGCTGTTGCGCTGGGCGACGAGCGCGCGGTTCACGCCGTACACCGCCATGGAACCGTCGCCGACCAGCCGGGCGAGGTCGGGGTGGCGGGTGTCGATGTCATCCAGGGAGGTCTCGACCAAGGTGACACCGGTGTACTGCGGCGTCGCGGACGAGACCGCCGGGCGGACCCGGGACCAGGCACCGTCCGCGCCGATCACGAGGTCGAACGTCTCCTGTCGCCCGTCCGCGAAATGGACCAGCACGCCATCCCGGCTCCGCGGCACCACCTCCGTCACGGCCCGCCCCCACTGGACGTCCAGAGGCCCGAGCAGCAGGTCACGGAGTTGCCCGCGGTCGATCTCCGGATGGGCCCGGTCGCCCGGACGAGGTTGCCAGTCGCGCAGGACGGTCCCGTCCGCGTCCAGGATGCGCATGGCCTGCCCCTCGGGACGGGACAGCGCCTGGAACTCCGCCAGCACTCCCGCCTTCTCCAGCGCCAGCTGGCCCAGCCCCTCGCGCAGGTCCAGCGCGCCGCCCGCGGGACGGGCGTCGCGGGCGGGATCGCGTTCGAGGACGGTGACCGGGTGACCATGACGGTGCAGGACGCGGGCGAAGGCAAGGCCGGCGGGGCCGCTGCCGACCACTGCGATACGGGGTCTCATGTCGATACAACGTACGGCCCCTCAGCAAGCCAGTCCGCCCCGTCACCGGAAAAGACGGTGGGCGGCGCCCACCACGCACCACGTCGTTAAAGTGACCCGATGGTCGGCCAAAGGGAATCAGGCTCGCGGCAAGGAAACGGGGGCGCCGCGGCATGGTCCGTCGCGACCAATGTCGTGGGTTTGACCGGGGAGTTCACCGATCCACTGTGGCGGGTGCCCATCCGCCTGAACCCCGTGGAAGTCAGCCTGCTGCGTACCGAGCCGTTACGGCGCCTGCACTTCGTCGCGCACGGTGGGGCCTCGACGGTCAGCACGTTGCAGTCGTACTCCAGGCTTGAGCACACCCTCGGCGTACTCGCCCTGGTCGCGCACTTCCGCCCGGAGGACGAACTCCTGCGGGTCGCGGCGCTGTTGCACGACATCGGCCACCTGCCCTTGAGCCACACCTTCGAAGGCGTTCGGGGCCTCGACCATCACGTCATCGGCACGCAGCTCCTACGGACCGACCCGGTCCGCTCTGTGTTGGAGCAGCACGGGATCAGCGTCGATGCCGTAGCCGCCGCGCTCGGCAAGCAGCCGCACTCGCCGCTCACCAACCGCTCGGGGCTGCTGAATCTCGACCATCTCGATTCCTATGTGCGCAGCGGGCGTGCCGCTGGTGGAGCTGACCGTCGGCCTGCTGGCCGTCGGCCTCGACAGGCCCTCAGGGTGCCGGCCGGCGAGGGTGGGCGGGGGTTGCCGTCACTCGCACCGTGGCTCCCGGTGGTGCTGTCGGGAGCAGTAGTCGGGCTGTGCCGGGGCCGTTGTCCACCACTGTCACGGGGCCTGCCCCGGTGACGGAGAGGCGGGCTCCGTCGGGGAAGGCGGAGGTGGGGAGGGAGAGCAGTGTCCAGGTGTGCCGTGTGGTGCGGTTGGCGGTCAGGGTGAGGGTGTAGGTGCGGGTGGCCGGGGTGTAGGTCTCGGTGCGTGGGGTGCCCGCTACTGCTGGTGCGTACGGGGTGAAGGCGGGCTGTTTTCCGGGGGCAGGGTTGCCGTGGGGGTCGTAGGCGCAGTACCCGCCGCCGTTGGGGGCGCGGCAGTCGTACCACAGGGCCCAGCCTGCGGCGAAGCGGTCCATGGAGGCTACTTGACGTTGCATCAGTTCTGCGTTTCCGGGGGTGGTGGCCTGCGGTGGGCCCCATTCGCCGACGAGTACCGGCAGCCGGTGGGCGGTGGGGTAGGCGTCGATGGCGGCTTCGTAGTTGTCGATGAAGTGGCTCGCGGGGTTCCAGTCGGCTCCTGATTCGACGGCGGTGTCGTAGTAGTGCGGGGCGTAGCCGATGCGGTCCACGCCGGGCCGGGGGTCATCGAAACCGGGCAGGCTGGTGGGGACGCCCTGGCCGACCAGGACGGTGGGTTCGAGGAAGAGCCACGCGTCGGGGTCGGTGGAGCGTACGGCGTCGATCAGCCGCCGGTACATGGCCGCCAACCGGCCGCGTTCCAGGGCGGCGGATGCGTTGATCTGGTCGTCGGGGTCGGCAGGGTCGCCGGGAACCGGCCCGAAGGGCTCGTTGAACAGGTCGTAGCCCAGCAGGGAGCGATGTCCGCGCAGGGTGGCCGCGACCTTGGCGTAGACGGTGGTCTGCGCGGTGCGGAGATCGGCGTCGTCGTACAGATGCGTGAAGGCGGCCTGTACGGCGGGCTGGAAGTAGTCCGTGAACCAGTCGTCGGGGTTCGGCTCGAAGGGGAGTCCGTCGGTGCGGGTGGCCCAGGCGGGGATGCCGTTGTGGCCGAATGCCGGGCCGAAGACATCCTGATGCCAGTCGATCAGGACCAGCACCCGGTGGCGGTCGGCCCAGCCCAGGATCCGGTCGAGGTAGGACAGGTAGCCGGTGTCGTAGCGGCCACGGTGCGGTTCGACCTTCTGCCACTGGATGTTGAGCCTCAGGAGGCCGAAGCCGTCGCCCGCCAGCTGGGCGATGTGTGCCTCGGTCACGGTGTCGGTCTTGCCGCGGTTGAGCCCGCGCAGCCGCAGGACACGGCCGTGCCGGTCGGTGAGGTGCGTGAGGCCGTCGGGTGAGGTGACGGTGCCGGAGGGGACGGCCTGGTCGGCGGCCCGGCCGTGCGGGGCAGCCGCCGGTTCAGGCCGGGCGACCGCCCGCGCGGTCGCTTCAGGCTCCACCGCGGGGGCGGCTCCGAGCAGGGCCAGGCCGAGGACCAGGATCACGGCGGCGTTGCGCAGGCGCATAACAGCCTCCCGATAGCAGGAAGTTGACTGAGAGTCAGTCAGCGGCTGCTATGTACCCGCTGGGCGTCCTCACTACCATCGGCGGTGGTGCGGCGTCAGGGGGCGTAGATCTGGGCGTAGAGGCCCTGGATCTCGTCGGCGGTGGGCACGGCGGGGTTGTTGGCGGGGGAACCGGACGCGAGGGCCTGCTCGGCCATGAGGGGCGTCAGGCGGGTCCAGGTGTCCTGGTCGATGCCGTAGTCGCGGGGCGTGGGCACGTCCAGATCGCGGCAGAGCGTGTGCAGGGCATCGACGAGTTTCCCGGCGGCCCTGACGTCGCCGTCCGCGTCGGTCGCGGCGCCCAGGGCGCGGGCGCAGTCGGCGTACCGGCTGGGCGCCGCGTGTACGGAGAAGGCGGTCACCGCGGGGAACAGCATGGCGTTCGACAGGCCGTGGGCGACGTGGAAGTGCGCGCCGATCGGGCGGCTCATGCCGTGGACGAGTGCCACGCTGGAGTTCGAGAAGGCGATGCCGGCCTGGGTGGCGGCGAGCATCATGGCCTCGCGGGCCGGCACGTCCGCTCCGTTCACGTAGGCGCGGCGCAGATGGCGGCCGATGGTCGCGATCGCGGTGAGGGCGAGGCTGTCGGAGAAGGGGTTGGCCTTGCGGCTCACATACGCCTCGACCGCGTGGGTGAGGGCGTCGATGCCGGTGTCGGCGGTCAGCCGGGGCGGCATCGACATGGTCAGTTCGACGTCGATGACGGCGGCGAGCGGCAGGAACGCCGGGCCCAGGCAGAGCATCTTCTCGTCGGTGGCGCTGTCGGTGATGATGGTGAACTGGGTCGCTTCCGAGCCGCTGCCCGCGGTGGTGGGCACCGCGATCACGGGGAGCGCGGGGCCGGAATTGACGCGCGGGGCCTTGTGGTCGCGCATGGCGCCGCCCTGCACGCCGAGCAGAGCGAGGGCCTTGGCGGTGTCCACCGGACTGCCACCGCCGAACCCGATCACCGCGTCCGCCTCATGGTCGTGCAACGCCTTCAGGCCCGCGGCCAGGGAGTCGGTCGTCGGGTCGGGCACCGTGTCGGAGAACAGGCCCGGGTGCAGCCCGGCGTCCTTCAGCGTCACCGTCAGGCGCTCGGCCGCGCCCGTCCCGACCAGGAACGCGTCCGTCACGATGAGCGGGCGGCGCAGCCCAAGGCCGGTGATGACCTCGCCCAACTCGTCGGCGGCTCCGCGGCCGATGCGCATGATCCGTGGCAGGGACAGGCTGGCAGTCATGGAGAACCTCTCGGTGGGGAGGGAGAGTGCGGTGCTCTGCACTGTTCGACTGTGACGCCCCGGACCGTGTGCGTTCAATCGCCAATGCCGCAGACCTGATGTGCACAAATGCAGATACGGTGATCTTGTGCACTCCTGTCCCCGACCCGCCGACGAGAATCCGGCCCCGCGCCCGGAGGCCGACCGCGGCACGGTCGACCCCCGCCGGCTCCGTGCGGACGACCTGCGCTCTCTGCTCGCGGTCGCCCGCACGGGCCGTCTGGTGGCCGCGGCCGACGCGCTCGGCGTGGACCACACCACCGTCTCCCGCCGTATCGCCGCGTTGGAGAAGGCCCTCGGACTGCGGCTGATGGAGCGGGGCACCGAGGGGTGGGCGCTGACCGACGCAGGGAAGACCGTCTCGGAGAACGCACACGCGATCGAGGACGCGCTGGCCCGCGTCGTCGACGCGGTGTCAGGCCAGGGCACGCCGTCGCTCCGGGGCACCGTGCGGGTGAGCGCACCCGACGGCTTCGGCACGGTCATCGCCACACCAGCACTGGCCCGGGTGCGTCGGCTCCACCCCGGGCTGCACACCGAACTCATCACCGCCACACGGCAGTTGACCCTGTACCAGTCCGGCGTCGATCTCGCCCTGGCCATCGGGACACCCACCGGAAGCCGCCTGGTGACCGAGCACCTCACCGACTACACACTGGGGCTGTACGCCAGCGACGCCTACCTCGCCCGGCACGGGGCTCCCCGGTCCACCGCCGACCTGCCGGAACACGCACTGATCTTCTACGTCGAGTCCATGCTCCAGGTCGGCGACCTCGACATCGAACACCATCTTCCGGGAGCCAGCCCCGCGTTCTCCTCCACGAACGTCTTCGCTCAACTCGAAGCCACCAGCCTGGGAGCCGGCATCGGTGTCCTGCCGGCCTTCCTCGCCCACCGGGCACAGCTACGACGACTCCTGCCCGAAGAGGTCGACATCCGGCTGCCGATCACCCTGGCCGTACGACGGGAAGCGGTCACCCACGCCGCCGTACGCGCCGTACGCGACGCCCTACGCCACGAGGTCGCCCACCGCACCGCCGACTTGCTCCCGCAGTGAACGAAGGCGCCCTGCGGGGTGTCCGTTCAGCGGCGGCGGAACCGAAGAAAGGAATCGCTAGGGCCTGTTGTGGTCGCTGGTCACGGTCTTTTCGGCGAAGGTGAGGAGTTGGCCGGGGGCGAGGGGGGCGTCGGTCGCCGAGGGGCCCTGGACCTGCACGATGGCATCGGCAGGCGGCAGCGGACGAGGTTCGCCGGGCGAGCGCCAGGCCGAGCGGATGGTGCAGCCGGTCTGCGCCTCGACGGCAGTCGCGTCTATGAAGCCGAGGCCCTGCGGGGTGGCGATGACGCCGACGTCCCAATTCGCCTCTTGGGTGGCCGTGATCAGCTTGCCGACATCGCCGGCGATGCCGGACGCGCACACAACGACGTACAGGGAAGGCTTCTTGGCCTGCTGCTCCAGTCGATCGCTCACGCGGGACTCCCAGTCGACAGTCGACGGCTGAAGTGATGCAGTCCCGGCAGGCTACGACGGCGGGCGCGTGCGCCCATGTCGGCGACGGCTCCCGGACAGCCGGACGACGGATGCCCTGGGCGGGGCGCCACTCCGAGGTCAGCGGCCGTAGTCCAGCGCTCTGCTCGATACGCCGCCCCTGTGGATGGCGTATTCGGTTTGGTCCCCCGGGCGCAGCCCCGGCTTGGGTTTGTTCCGCCAGGCCATGGTGACCATGGGGGTGTCGCCCTTGCCGATGGTGACTTCGGCGCCCGGATAGTTCGCGATGTCCCTGCGCATTTCCTTCGCCATCGTGTTGGCCGTCCGGCGTGAGTGGGCCAGGGCGCATATTTTCGAGATGGGGGTTCCGCTGGAAGTGATGCGACCGCCGACGGCGGTCAGAAGCGCGTTGGATTTCTCCGGGTACTTGGGGCCGAAACTCGCCTCGTAGACGTCTCCGAGGCAGTTGGCGACCGCCACATGCGCGGGGTCGTCCGCAAGGGTCTTGCCCGTCGGCTGACCCAGTGAACGGTAGAGGGCGTTGTCGCCGACCAGATCGTGCCAGTCCCCGGCCGCGGACGACTCGGCGATGGCCTTCTTGTCGAAGCGGCCCGTGAGGTAATTGCCGCCGACGCCGACGGAGACGGCGGTGTCGACATCCTTCTCGTCGTATCCGTAGGTGCCCTTCAGCGTGGGCCTCAGATCGTACCCGCCGTCGTCCTCCGGGATCACGTGGGCGTAGAAGTCGTGGACGTAGTAGAACCAAAGGTTCTTGTACATCCCGGACTTGTCCTTCGCGACGAGCCCGCGGGCCGTCCGAAGGTCCAGGTAGTCGATCCGCTCCTGCGCCGCAGAGTCCGAAACTTTCTTGAAAACATCCACGAGCATGCTGTGTTCGGCGTCAGGCCAGACGACTGTGCTCTTGTCCGGGTTCTCTGCAGCACTGCATCCGGCAAGCAACGCCGCCGCCACAACTCTGCCTATAAGTCTGGATATTCGCATGTAGTGCATTCTAAGAGGGCTTATGAGAGGGCGTTATAGGGCTCAATATCCGTTACGGGATTGGGATGGAGTAGCGCTTTGACTCGTCGAGCACGTCGAGCATGTCTTCGCCCGCCTGAACAACTGACGGGGCCTCGACAAGGTACGCACCGACCTGATGTGGCCGACCGCGCGGGTCAGGGGCCTGCTGGTCCTCACGGACCGCGAAGTCGCCCGCCGACCGACGATCTCGACGGAGGCCACAGGCCCGCGACTGGCCCGAGCGTCCCGAAGCCCGCGCACATCAGACCCGTGACCGGCAACTTCACGATGCAGCACATCAGCTTGCCGACGCATTCGGGGTCGAGCTGCACAACCCCTACAGTCGGCCCGTCGTGAGGGAGGTTGGAGGTGTCGGCGATCCTCGCCGCGCCCGAAACGGCACCCGCGCGATGGAGGCTCGCTGCGATTCCGGTAGCCTTCACGACCGCAATCGTTCAGGTGACGGCTCCGAGCGCGGACGGCTTTCCTGCCTGGTTCGGCTTGGATGCTGCGGTCGGCATCTCTCGCCTGCTACGCACGTACAGGCCGTGTACGCGGTCCGTGCCGTCCGTTGGGCAGCGCGTATGGTTCCGGCGCGTTGGGCGTACCTGAAGCAGTCGGCCGCCGCCGCGCTGCTGCTCGCGAGCGCCGGGCGGCGTGCGGAGTGGCGGCACGGAGTCGCCACCGACCCAGTACGGCTTCACGCATGGATAACTGACCAGCAAGATCGGCCAGTTGATGCGGCCTCGTGAGTGACCCCCACATCGTTCTCCCCGGCGACCGGCTCGCCCTCGGCCTGCCACGCCAGGACATGCTGCCGACGTACCACCAGTGGGAGAACGACCGTCGGACGATCCTCGGCTACGGCACCCAGATGCCCCAGAGCTGGGAGGCCCGCGCTGCGGGTTGGGACGGACAGGCCCGCAACGGCCAGCGTCCTGCATTCGAGGTCATCCGCCTCGAAGACGAACAGCCCATCGGCATGACCGTGCTCTACGTCGACCAGGCCGTCCGCACCGCGGAATACATCATGCTGATCGCCCCCGAGGCCCGCGGAAACGGCTACGCAGCCGAGGCCACCCGACTGACCCTCGACTGGGCATTCCACCTCGGCTCGCTGCGCATGGTGTGGCTCAAGGTCCTGGAACCGAACCGGGCCGGCATCACGGCCTATGAGAAGGCCGGGTTCCGCCCGGCCGGACGGCTCCGGCAGTCGGGCTACTGGCTCGGCGAGCATGCCGACGAGCTGATCATGGATGCTCTGCGCGAGGACTTCCCCGAGCCCTCGACCGTATCCACTGCCGTCGACGCTGAGACGCCCTCGTAGAACGCGGGCTACCTGGGCACGAATAGAAGAGCTGCCCCCGCTGCCGGTCACGCACCGTAGCGGGGGCACAGCTGGCGCTGCGGGCCAGTTCAGAGACCTGATCCGCGGAAGCGAGGCGGGCGCTTGACTCGTTTCTGAGGCCCTTTTGGGAGCAAACCTGGGTTCACCCCCAAACCCTGTGCCTGCGGCCCGTACCCATCCGGTGCGGGCCGCTCCTGCGTCCGGGCCCATCCCGCCTGAACATGGCGTCATAGCGGCAATGTGTCTGGAGCTCAGCCACCGAACACCCACCATGACGCTCGGGCCTTGTGGCGAGCACCCGCCAGGTGTGGAGTCCAGCCGCACTGGCCTCTGCCCCACTGGCCTCAGTCACTGCCTCGGTCTTCTCGGGTCAGCCCACGGGCGGCGTCGCATTGTCGTGGGCGGGGGCTCGTTGGCCCAAACACCGCCCGTTCACTGCGCCGCTGGCAGGCGAACCGGCCTTGATAGAGTGAATCGCCCGCATATGCCAGCGCGAAAAAACATCCTTGGGGGGACATGTCGGGGTACTACCGTGCCGAACTGGACGGTATGGGAAGGCTTGCCACGGACTTGGCGTCGAATGCGGGCAACATGCGTGGGGCCATGAGGCCGTTGAAGGAGTCGGCCGGTGAATCCGTCGGCCACCAGGATCTCCAAGAGGCTTGTGAGCGCTTCCAGTCGGCTTGGGACTATGGCATCGATCAGATAGCCGAGGCAACCGACGGCATTACCGAAGGGCTGCGCACCACCACCCGTATTTATCGGGAACTGGAGGAGTCGGTCGCGCAGCTCTTCACCGGCGGGAAGGCAGTGAAATGACGACCGCCGCGGACGCGACCACTTCATCTGATGCACCGGACGTACCCATGTTCCGGTTCCGGGTGCCGCACGGCTTCCACGAAGTGCCCTTGGGCGTCACACCGGAGGTGCACGCGCAGTTGCTCCAGGAGTTCGCTCGGGACTACTGGGGAGACGACGACGGGCTGGCACCGCTGCGTGCCATGACCGGCGCCTTGTACGGAGCGGCTCGGCACGCGTTGGCAGCCCAAGGCGTCCGGTATCAGGCCGTGGGCATCTTCCCGCGAGCTGCGGATACGCAGCGGGACGGGGAGCATGAGGAGTCGTCTGATGAACAGGACAAGTCCCTGTCCTACGTCCGCAACTCACTCCTTGCGGCGGTCCACGACCTGGAATCACGTGATCCGGACCTCGCGGCTGCCGGCATCGCGGAAACCCTCTTTCGACAGCATCCCGATGACGAAGTCGTACGGGTCGACCTGCCCGCCGGCCCCGCCGTCCTTCACGCCGCCGCATCGCGGCTGCTGTGGGATGGCCCGGACGCACCTGAGCAGCTTGCCGACACCGTACGCACGACGGCACGCCTGGAGCTGTGGATCCCCTTCCCCTCCGGCGACCGGATCCTGCTGCTCACCCTCACGACGCCCGATACCGAAGACCTCGACACCCATCAGGCGCTGCTGGCGGAGGTCGCGGGCACGGTCGAGTTCCCCGTCGAAGGCGAATTCCCGCCCGACGAGCCTGCCGACCCGCGCGCTCAGGTCAATCCGTTCGGCTGAAATCACAGGGGGAGCAGACATATGGCCACCGAACAGTTCGAGGCGCTCGGATTTGATCCTGCTCCGGGCATTCCCGAGTCCGTGCAGCAACTGGCGTCCAAACTCAACCGGGCGGGCCAGCAGTTGGGAGAGACCCACTCCGCGCTCTCCAGGCTCGGAAAGAGCGGCGGGGTTTGGGAAGGGGAAGCAGCTACACAATTCGCTGGAACCGTCGGCAAGCTTCCCTCTCAACTGAGTACGGCACGGGACTCCCTCCTCCAGGCCGCCGGTGTGATGCAGCGCTGGGAGAGTCGGCTCGGGGAGTACCGATCCCTGGCCCGCTCTCTCGAAACGCAGGCAGAGGCCGCCCAGCAGAACCTGAAGAGCGCACAGTCACACCCGGATCTGAAACTTGCCGGCCAGACCTTCGACACCGAGGAATCGCTTGCGTCGGCACAGCAGAGACTGGATTCGGCGCAGAACCGTGTGAACAACGCCCAGGAGGAGCTGAATGGCCTCCGTCGCCGGGCGCAGGAACTCCTGGGGAACCACAACGACACGGCGATCGCCACTGCGCAGGCACTCAACACCGCTGCCGAATCCGCCCCGGACAAACCCGGGCGCTTCGAGATGCTCCTCAAGGGCATCAAAGAGCTGGGCTCGAAGCTGGGGGAACTGGCGAACGACGTCTGGGCATGGATCAAGGAACACGCGGATGTCATCTACGACATCGGCACCATGATGGGCTATGCCAGCGCCGCGTGTGACCTGCTCGCGGTGGTCTTCTCGGAGACGGTTGTCGGCGCCGCCATCTTCGAGGCCGGTGCGCGGGCTTTCGGAATCGGAGCGCTGGGATTCCACGCCCTTGGCGGGTTGGCCGGCTCGAAGAATTTCGCGTGGAGTGATCTCGCCCTCGACGGATTCGCGCTGGTGCCATTCGGAGGGCTGGCCAAGGGCGGGGTTGGGATCGCCGAGGGGGGTGCGGACCTTGTGCGCGCCGTCGACGGTGCCGGTCGGCTCGGGCAGATCGCGAACGACATCTACGGGCTCGGCAACGCCACCAAAGAAAAGATCATCGACGTCGTCTCGGATCTGTGGACGGTCGATGAGGACAAAAAGCAGACCGTGGCACCGGGCGCGCCGGAACCGGTGCAGTCGATGTCCCTCGCCAGCGCTTCTGGGCTGGACACGCCTGGTGCGGAGCGGCTGCTGCCGCGGACCGAGAGCGTTCCGGTCAAGGAGCTCTCCGGGCAGGACAACGCAGTGATCAGCCGGACCACATGGGACGTCCGGGAGCCTTCACAGCGGCCCGCCCGCCCTGCTGCCATGGTTCCCCCGCCTGACTCCCCCGCTGCCGCCCCTGCCTTCGGCTGACCGCAGCTCCGTCGCCCGCTTCTCACTCCAAGGACTCGCCGTGCAGGTCCCCCCACCGGCATCACACCCACCGGTCTCACCCAGCGGTTCCCGCCGAGGGTTCACCTCCCTCAGCCGGGTGTTCGCGTGTGTGGTGATCTTCATCAGCTTCGGCGTAACGGCCTTCGGGCTGATGAGCATTGCCGCGTCGCTCGGATACTCGGGGACGCCGGGCACGTTGGCAGTGAAGGAGTGCCGAGATGTGGGGCGGGACAACGATCAGAAGAAGTGTCTCGGGCCGGTGTACGCCACGGATGGGACGCTTCTGGACGAGGAGAGTTCCGTCGATGAGGAGTACCGGGTCGGTGACCGTGTAGCGGTTCGTCGTGTCGCCGCGATGTCGGTGGTCGAGGGGCGAAAGCACATCGGTATGCCAGGGCTGGTCGCCGGTATGGGGCTGCTGGTGGCCGGCTTTTGGGTGCCCTGCCTCACCACTGGCACCTTCCCGTGGAGGAACACCCCGCCACCCGGGGCCGTGCTTCGCGCACCCGGCCCGCGCGCACGTCTCACGCGCAATGTGCTGTGCGCTCTCGGCGCCTGCGTAGCCGCGGCGTGTGCGATCTTCTCGCTGCTCTAAGCGGCGGGTACAACGGCACATCAGCTCAGGCGGCTCTCCCGACGTTGCCGTTGACCGATGTGGACCGGGCATGACGTCGGCCTCCCAAACTCGGTTCGGCTTGGAGGCCGATGCTGTCGCCTGGATGCCGTGCGATGTCCGGCGGCCGAAAGAGCCCGGAGAGAGCAAGTGGAGACGGTGCGGGTGACTCGATCGGCCTTGCCGAAGATTGCAAGTCCACGAGTCGGAGGCCGCAAGGCCACGAGTCGGAGACTGCTCGCCCCGCCGTCGCTCCAGCAGGGCTGGCAGGTTGACCATGCGGGAGTACGTCCGTCGTACGCGATCGAGTTGGCGGCCCGTCGCCATCGGCTGCCCTGTCCCTGCCCGCCAACCAGCACCGGCCCCCTTCATCCGCTTCGTCCGCTTCATCCGCGTTCCTCGGCAGCGAGTTCATCCACTGCGTAGGGATGGGCGTACCGGTCCCCGTTGAACAGCTTGAACCAGCTCGCCAGCCCCATAGGCGCGACGCCGAGGTACTCACCCACCGGGCTCTCGTCGCGCGCCCGTTCGCCGACGCTCGCACCCGCCGCGCCGTTCGCGCGCCAGAACGCGCCGGGCACCACAGGGGGGCATTGGGGCGGGCAGCGGCTCCGCCACCTCGCTCCAACCGCCGCTCGACCGCCCACTCGCTGCCCGCTCCGCAAGTCAACGCAGCACGCCACTGCCCGAGGGCCCCTGCCGCCTCGGCCGGTCCGGATCTTCCTCGCGGGAGCACGGTCCGCATGATAGAAAATGGAGCGATCGTTCAGCTTTTTCGTGATGCGCCGCGGAGGCCGTCATGCGCAACTTCCCGCTGCCCGAAAACCCCCAAGGAGCATGCGATGGCCAACCCTTACCGTGAGCTGTTCTCCGCCCCCGGCGCCAAAGGCTTCTCGGCGGCTGGGCTGCTCGCGCGCCTGCCCCTGCCGATGACCCACATGGGCATCCTCACGATGCTGTCCGAGTTGCGCGGCGAGTACGCACTCGCGGGCGCCGTCGCCGGTACGTTCACGCTGTCCATGGCGCTGATAGCCCCTCAGATCTCGCGTGTGGTCGACCGGTTGGGCCAAGGGCGGGTGCTGTTGCCCGCCGCCGGCGTCAGCGTGGCCTCGCTCGGCGCGCTCCTCCTGTGCGCCTCCTACAAGGCGCCCGACTGGACTCTGTTCCTCTTCGCGCTGCTCGCCGGTTTCCTGCCGAGCATGGGCTCGATGGTCAGGGCCCGCTGGACGCACCTGTACCGGAACTCGCCGCGCCTGAACACGGCGTACTCCCTGGAATCGGTCGTCGACGAGCTGACGTACATCATCGCGCCGGCCATCGCCGTGCTGCTCGGCACCACACTCTTCCCCGAGGCCGGTCCCCTGGTGGCGATGGCGCTGCTCGCGGTGGGCGTGCTGCTCTTCGTACCGCAGAAGAGCAGCGAACCGCCCGTGCAGCCGCAGACCCGGTCCACCGGGCGCTCGGCGATCCGCACGCTCTCGGTCTTCCTGCTCGCGCTCACCCTGATGTTCGGTGGCGCCATCGCCGGCACCGTCGACACCATGGGCCTCGCCCTCGCCCAGGACGAGGGGCAGAAGGGCGCGGCCGGCATCGTCTTCGCCGTGTACGCCGCCGGGTCCGCGATCTCCGGGCTCACCTTCGGGGCCCTGAAGGTGAATATGCCGGCACACAAGCTCCTGGTGATCGGAGTGGCCGGCACCGCCCTGACGACCCTGCCGTTCCTCGTCGTGAACAGCATCGCGACCCTGTCCGTCGCGGTGTTCTTCGCCGGTGTGTTCTTCGCCCCGACGATGATCACGATCATGGGGATCGTCGAGAAGGTCACCCCAGCCGCCCAGCTCACCGAGGGGATGACCTGGATGATCGCGGGCCTTCAGGTCGGCGTGGCGCTCGGCGCCGCCGCCTCCGGTCAGGTCGTGGACGCCTTCGGCACCCGCGCCGGCTTCACCGTCGCCCTGCTCGTGGGCGCGCTCGCCCTGCTCATGTCCCTGCTCGCCTATCGCCATCTGCGCACCGAGACCGCGCGGGCCGAAGCGGTACGCGAGGAGGCGGAGCGGGCGGCGCCCCTGGCCGTGCGCGGCTGACACCTCGCGGCGGTGCTCCCTCCCGCCGGACGAGGGGGCGCCACCCGCCGGGTATCGTCGCGATGAGACGGAGCAAGGCCACGGACCGGGAGAGCCACACTGAATTCCTCTGAATCCCCCGGAGCTGCCCAGTCCTCACCGGCTGCTCGGTCCCCCCGGGCCGGTAAGGCCGGTACGTCGTCGAGTGAGCCGGTCGTCGACGGGCGCCGGGCCAAGGGCGCCCGTCGCAGGCAGGCACTGATCGACGCCACGCTGCGGGTGATCGAACGGGACGGAGCGTCGGGCGTCACGCATCGCACCGTCGCCCGCGAGGCGGACCTGCCTGCCACGGCGAGCACGTACTACTTCGAGAGCATCGACGCCCTGCTCACCGCCGCGCTCACCTCCTGCATGAACGAGGACGCCGACCGGCTGTGCGAGCTGATCGACGCCCCCGACGACGGCACCGACAAGCGGGTCGCGCTCGCCGCCCTGATGTCCAGGACGGTCGCGGCCAAGGGGCGTCTCCTCGCCGAGTTCGAACTGTGTCTGCTCGCCTCGCGCCGACCGGACCTGCGCGGCCCGAATCGGCGCTGGCGGGACGCGCTGTGCGACATCGCCCGGCTCTTCACCGACGACCCGCTGCGCGTGAAGGTCTTCGCCCGCGCCTACGACGGACTGCTCCTGCAGGCGCTGCTCGCCGACGAGCCGCCCACGACCGACGAGTTCGAGGCCATGCTGGGGCAACTGCTCCCGGGGCACCCGGATTCGCGGTAAGCCGGCACGCCAAGGCACCGGGTGCCTGCGGCGGGCGCGGGAGCAAGGATTGCGGCCCCTGGTTCCGTGGCACCTGTGCCACCGGTGACTGAGTGCGGCAGACGGCCCTCATTCCCATTTCCCGGCTTTTGCCTCGTCGGCCAGTGCGCGCAAGCCGTGTGCCGCGGGCGAGCCGGGTTCGGCGGCATAAACGGTCAGTGCCTGATCGGGGTCGTCGGGAATGTGGAAGGTCTCGAAGGTCAGGTCGAGTGCGCCGACCAGCGGGTGGTACAGCGGTTTATGGCCGTGGGTTTCGTCCCGCACCGTGTGATCGGCCCACAGCCTGCGGAAGTCCTCGCTCTCCGCGGAGAGTTCGGCGATGAGCCGCACCAGCTCCTGGTCGTTGGGGTGCCGGCCCGCGTCCACCCGCAGAAATGCCACTGTGTCATCGGCCTTCTTCTGCCAGTTGACGTAGCGCTGCCGTGCCGTCGTGTCGAGGAAGGTCAGTCGTGCCAGATTGCGCCGCTCGTCCGGCAGGGCCGGGAAATCCGCGATGAGAATACGGGCCAGATCGTTCCAGGCGAGGATCTGCAGACGTCGCCCCACCACATAGGCGGGGGCGTTCTCCAGGGTGTCGAGTATGCGCTGCAAACCGGGTCTGACCTGCTGAGTCGTGTGCGCGTACGACTCCTGCCCGGCGTTCCCCGAATGCACCAGCGCATGCAGATGCTGCCGCTCGGTCTCGTCCAGCTGCAGCGCCTGCGCGATCGCGTCGAGGACTTCGGCGGAGACCTTGCCACCGCGCCCCTGCTCCAGACGTACGTAATAGTCCACACTGACGCCGGCCAGCTGGGCAAGTTCCTCACGCCGCAACCCCGGAACCCGTCGGCGGGCACCGAATCCCTTCAGACCTACGTCCTGAGGCCGTACCCGCGCCCGCCTGGAGCGCAGGAACTCACGCAATTCTGATCGACGATCCATGCTCTCCATCATGCCCGATCGCAAGGGTGGTACTGCGATACCCAGGAACGACGTACCCAGGAATTGAGGGAACCAGTTCCCGCAGACCGAGGGGAAAAGCGGGCACACCTCAGGGCTTGCCCACCGAGCCGCACCGACCGCACTGTGGATTCAGCACCGGGTATTCCGGAAAGGAACCGGAGTCGCCATTACGTGATTCCATTACGTGACTCCATTAAGCGATTCCCGGTATCGCCATTACCGAATTCTCATTTCCAGGGCGGAGAAGAGTCATGAGCAACAAGCTGCGTATCGTCATCGGAAGCGACTTCCGCGGATTCGAGTACAAGGAGGCCATCAAGGCGTTCCTGGAGTCCGACCCGCGGGTGGCTTCCGTGCAGGACGTCGGTGTCACCGATGACACCCGCACCGGCTACCCGCACATCGCGGTCGACGCCGCGGAGATCGTCGCCGACGGCGAGGCCGATCGCGCCCTGCTCATCTGCGGCACCGGCCTCGGCATGTCGATCAGCGCGGGCCTGGTCCCCGGCATCCGTGCCGTCACCGTCAACGACGCCCATCAGGTCGAGGGCTCCGTCCTGCTCAACAACGCCCAGGTCATGACCATGGGGCAGATGAGCGTCAGCCTGCACCACGCCCGGTCGCTGGTGGACCAGTGGCTCGACCTGCGCTACGACCCGGCCTCCGAGTGGGCGCCGCTGATGGACGCGATGGCCGACTACGAGGCCGAGTACGCCAAGAAGGCCGGTCGGCACGCCCAGCGCCAGGCCACCGCCCCCTGCGGTGCCCCGGGCGCCTGACCCCAGGCCCGGCACCTCCCCGGCCAACGAAAGGAAGGCCCACATGCCCACCCCGAAGATCCTCATCCTCGCCGGTGACGCCACGGAGGACCTGGAGCTGTTCTACGGCCTCCAGCGTCTGACCGAAGAGGGCTACCGCGTCACCATCGCCGCCCCGGCGGTGAAGAAGCTCAAGCTCGTCTCCCACGACTTCGACGGCACCTACCAGGGCACCTACACCGAGTTCCCCGGAAAGTCCTGGCCCGCCGACGCCGCCTTCGCCGACATCGACCCCGCCGACTACGTCGGCCTGTTCCTGCCCGGCGGTCGCGCTCCCGAATACCTGCGCCACGACAGCGACTTCCAGCGCATCGTCAAGGCGTTCTTCGCCGCCGACAAGCCCGTCGCCCACACCTGCCACGCCTCGGTCGCCCTGGCGCCCCTCGGCGTGCTCAAGGGCCGCACCACGACCACCTTCCCCGGTGTGTCCCTGGACGTCGAGCTCGGCGGCGGCACCTTCATCGACGACGCCCCGGTCGTCGACGGCAACCTCGTCGGCGTGCGCGACTGGTCGGAGAACCCGCAGCTGTTCCGCGAGTTCATCCGCCTCCTGCGGCAGAGCGCACCGGTCGGCTGATGCGTTGCTTCGACTGCGCCGAAGACGGCCGTCAGGCCACCGCGGCGGCGCTGTGCCAACAGTGCGGCGCGGCGCTGTGCCACGCGCACACGACCGCCACTCAGCAGCCGGTACACCGCGCGGCGGGCATGGGCCGGGCCGTCTCGCCCCTCCCCGCCCGCCGCATGATCTGCCGGACCTGCCTGCGGGCCCACCGGGCCGCCTGACCCCAACTCCCCCTCACACACAGGACCTTCCATGATCTTCATTACCGTCAAGTTCACCGTCCGCCCCGAGCGCAGCGACGACTGGCTCACCCTCGTCGACGACTTCACCCGGGAGACGCGCCAGGAGCCGGGCAACCTCTTCTTCGAGTGGTCCCGCAGCGCGGACGACCCGCACCGGTTCTTCCTCGTCGAGGCGTTCCGGGACGGCGAGGCAGGCAGGCTGCACGTCGAGTCCACGCACTTCAAAGCGGCCATGGACACGATGTCGTACGCGATCGCCACCACCCCGCAGATCGTCAGCACCGAGATCCCCGGCAGCGAGGGCTGGGGGCTGATGGGCGAGGTCTCACCCCGCAGCGCGTGAGTACGCCCCCTACTGCGGCTTGGGCGGTGCGTAGAACGCCGTTGTGGCGCGGGCCGCGGCGGCTGCCACGTCCTTGGGCGCGCCCGACGTGGCGTACGCCTCGCCCCAGGCGTCGCTGCTGCGGGTCATGAAGGTGCGGGCCTCGTCGGACTCCTGCCAGGCGAGGGCCTGTGCCGGATCGATCGAGTCGCCCTGGAGGTGGCGTCCGAGCCCGAGCAGCATCAGGTCCCAGCCGACGCCGACCGCGCCGGGTCCGAACCGGTCCCACATCTCCGGCGGAACGACCGCGGCATGCTCCAGTTCGCATACGGTCCGCTCGGCGCTCTCGGCGGTCAGCCGCACCTCCACCTCGCTGAAGGCGGGGCTCTCGCCCATCACCCAGCTCACCCTGAGCAGCTTCGGCGGCTCGCAGCGCAGGATCTCCCCGCCGGCGTTGCCCTCCAGCTGGTAGTGGCCGCCGAGCGTGAGATCCCCGGTCACCGGAAGGAACCAGCGGCTGACCCGCGCGGCGTCGGTGCAGGCGTCCCACACGTCCCCGACCGCGGCATCGTAGGTGCGCCGCAGCAGCACCGTACGGGCTTCGCCGTCCGCCACGGTGCGGCGGCCCACCTCCCGATGGATTGCGTTGATCTCGTCGACGATGTCGCTCATTGCCGTTCTTCCTTGTCGTTCGCGTCGCTCTGTCTCCGGCGCTCGCGCTCACCGCGCGCCAGCTCGGTGCCGAGCGCGTCCAGCCGCAGCTCCCAGAAGCCGCGGAACCGGTCGAGCCAGACGTCGACCTCACGCAGGGGCGCCGAGTCGACGGCTTACAGCCGCCGGGTGCCCTCGGCCCGTATCAGCGAGCTGACAGCGCCTATAAGTCAAGGCTTATATAAAAAGTAGAGGTTCAGGGAGTGCGCGCCAAGGCGGGGCGCGGGCAGGCGCGAGCCGTTCAGGGGAACGCATCGATCGTCAGCTCAGGAGGAGTGCCCCGTCCCAGCCGCTGACGGACGGGGTGCCGGTCACGTAGGTGTGGAGGGCGAGGGCGATGCCTGCGGTGCCGGTCAGGAGGCCGGGGCCGGCGTAGCGCGGCGGCGCAGCGTGGGCCCCTGCCGAGAGTTCAGCAGGGGCCCACGGTGTAGAGAACTGCGGAGGGCCGGGACCTGTCCTCGACGAGAGGTATGCCGGCCGACATCAGCTACCGTCTGCCGCCGGCCTGACGGCCCGGCCTCACTTCAGATGTCGGGTGAAGAACTGGGCCGCGACGTCCCCCGCGAACTGCGGGACGCCGGTGTGCCCGCCCATATTGGCGTGCAGGGACTTCTCCTTGGAGCCGAAGGCGTCGAAAAGGTCCAGGGCCGCCTGCCGGTCGTTCCCTTCGTCGTCCCATTGCAGCAGGACATGGAGCGGGATGGTGATCTGCCGGGCCTCCTCGAACACGGCGCGAGGCACGAAACTCCCGGCGAACAGAACGGCGGCCGAGATGCGCGGCTCGACCACCGCCAGCCGGACGCCGATGGAGATCACTCCCCCCGAGTACCCGACCGGGCCACCGATCTCGGGCAGCGAAAGGAGAGCGTCCAGGGCGGCCTGCCATTCCGGGACCGCCTTGTCGACCAGCGGGAGGACGAGGGCGTCGATGATCTCGTCGCTGACCGCCTCGCCGGCCTCCATCGCCCGTCGCAGGTCGGCGCGGGCCTGCTCGGCGGCGGGCCAACGGGGCCGGTCGCCGCTTCCGGGAAGCTCGATGGTGGCCGTGGCGAAGCCCTCCGCCGCGGAGCGCCGGGCTCGGGCCACCAGTCGGGGGTACATCTTGCGCAGCCCGAGGGGAGGGTGGCCGAGCAGGATCAGCGGCGCGGGTGCGGGCGCGGGCGCAGGTGCGGATGCGGATACCGATGCAGGTGTCCACAGGATGCCGGGGATCTCACCGAGACCGAGGGTGAATTCGCGTTCGAGGACGCCGTCGTCGAGGCGCTGCTCGGAAGTGAAATGCATGGTCATGCCTTTCGGGAGTGCACTGGAACGGCGCTCCCGGACGACCTGCCTATCGCCCGACCGTGACCCCGGAGGGGAGCACCCATGTCGATACTGCGTTCACGGGTACCACCTCCTCGATCTCTCGCACGGCCTCCAGAAATGTAGCGGGGGTCGCCCTCGTCCGCCAAGCGGGTTTTTGCGGGGTCTCCGTGGCCGGATGCCACGAAGGCACTACGCAGAGGTACTTGGGGTGTCGTCGCGACTTCCCGAGTAGCGGCTCTGCGACGGCGGCGTGCACTGGCGCTGCCTTTGGCAAGAGGCAGACCGTGCCCACCGCGAAGCCGATCAGCGTCGCCTCGAACGCGCCACCGCTGCTCTGGTGGCCGGCAACCCGCCCCAGCAGGGGCACGCCTGCGTAGTCAGCGGCGGAGAGCAGCGCGTAGCCGATGCCCAGGAGAAGAGCCGGGCCAATGCTCCCGTCGGCGCCGCCCATGAGCAGCACCAGGCCGGCAACGTCACGTCCCGCGGCGGCAGTTCCGGCGGCGCCGGTGCGTTCGCCCAGCATGATCCGGGCTCCGACAGTGACCAGCACAAACCCCGAGCCAAGGGTAATCACCGTGGCCACGGTCAGCCCGTCCTGCTGCACGGAGGCGAAGTAGGCAGCCTGGTACACCGCCAGCCCGATGCCTGTGATCAGGGCCCGGCCGCGCCGGCCCTGGCATACCGGCCGTGCAAGTTGTGACCTCTCGCAGGAGCGATGAGGGTGCCGCCGCCGTGGCGCGCATCGCCGGGCACATGGCGTGGTGACGCCTCACAGGCTTCTTCGACGGCCCGCCCCCAGGTCCTGACCGACCCGTCGCCCGCGTGGGCGAGTTCGGCGGCGACGCCGTGGCGCCGACCGCCGACGCCCACCAGGTACTGCCGCGCCATCCAGCCGGTCAGGGCAGTTCGGATTCGAGGCGGCGCTGTAGTTCGCTGAGGGTCTCGCGGGCGAGGTTGAGTCTTTCCGAGTCGAGACCTTCGGTGGTGCGGAGGGCCAGCTGGGTGTAGGCCGCCTGCATCCTGTGCAGTGCGGCGCGACCGGTCGGGGTGACTTCGAGCAGCTTGGCCCGCTGGTGCGCGGGGTTGGGCCGGTAGCAGGCGAGTTCGTCGTCGACGAGCAGGTCAGCGACGCGCTGGACGGCCTGGCGGGTGTGGCCGAGTCGGCAGGCGATGGCCCCGACCGGGGCGGCTTCGTGTTCGACCTCGGCGAGGACTTGCCAGCGCGCCAGGCTCTGGCCGGTCGGCCGGGCGATGCCGTTGCCGATCGCCTCGACGACGTCGGCGAGTCTGCCGACCTGGTCGATCAGTGCGCTGTAGGCATCGCAGGCCCGGTCGCCACCCTTGACAACATGTTGTCGTTTCGCTAGCTTCTCGGACATGGCAACATGTTGTCATGTTCCGCTTCGGGCCGCAATGAGCGAACGAGGGGAACCGCATGTCCTCCGCACCCCGCCCACTCTTGATCTCACGCCACATCGTCATCGCCGCACCACCCTCGGCGGTGTTCTCGGTGCTCGCCAATCCGCACCGCCACGCCGATTTCGACGGTTCAGGCACCGTGAAGAACGCGGTCTCGGGACCGGTCCGGCTGGGCTTGGACGACACGTTCAAGACAGCCATGAAACTGTTCGGTGTGCGCTACCAAATCGTCAACACCGTCGTCGAGTTCGAGGCGGACCGGCGCATCGCGTGGTGCCACCCGGGCAAGCACCGCTGGCGCTACGAACTCGAAGACGTCGACGGCGCCACGCGGGTCGTCGAGACCTGCGACTTCTCCACCTCGCCGGTGCGCGGACTCCTCGTGCGCACACCGTGGCCCCGCTGGAACGCCGAGGGCATCGAGAAGACCCTGCCGCGGCTCAAGGCCCTGGTCGAGAACGGCGCCTGAACCGACCAGCCGGGTCAGCCCGGACCGGCTCGCCCCACCAGTAGCGGACGCAGCCGGCCACATCACCGCACGGCCACTCCGCTACTCGAATTGCCGGGGCCATCTCACCACTTCGGCATGCTTCCACGGCATGTTCGCATGTATCGCCGGACCATGACGCGCCGGGCCGAACGCTGCCGCGCGCCCAAAACCACCTTCAGCGGCGTACCGCCGCAGCGCGCACCTCACACCCCAGGAGAGCCGCATGGCATCCGAACCCCGCCCCTTCCGGATCGACATCCCCGAAGCAGATCTCGTGGACCTCGCCGAGCGCCTGGACCGCACCCGCTGGCCCGATGAGCTGCCCGGGGCCGGTTGGTCCTACGGCGTCAACAGGGCATGGCTGCGGAACCTGGCCGATCACTGGCGCAAGGACTACGACTGGCGAGCGCACGAGGCGGCTCTGAACGCGCACCCGCAGTTCACCACCGAAATCGACGGACAGAACATCCACTTCCTGCACGTCCGTTCCCCCGAGCCGGACGCGACACCCCTGATCATCACGCACGGGTGGCCCAGCACGATCGCCGACT
Source organism: Streptomyces sp. NPDC050161 (assembly GCF_044460025.1). Classification (NCBI taxonomy): domain Bacteria; kingdom Bacillati; phylum Actinomycetota; class Actinomycetes; order Kitasatosporales; family Streptomycetaceae; genus Streptomyces; species Streptomyces sp. NPDC050161. Next base: position 129,307 of record NZ_JBITJM010000023.1, read on the forward strand.
TCCAGGCGATCATCAAACCGCTGACCGATCCCCGCACACACGGCGGCGACCCGGCCGACGCCTTTCACGTCGTCGCTCCCTCACTGCCCGGGTACGCCTTCTCCGGTCCGACCCGCGAGCGCGGCTGGGGCGTCAACCGCACCGCCCGCGCCTGGGCTCAGCTCATGAGCGACCTGGGGTACGAGCGTTACGCGGTCCAGGGCGGGGATTTCGGCAGTCTCATCGCACCCGAGCTCGGCCGGGTAGCCGGAGAACGGGTGATCGGCGTCCACGTCAACGCGTTGGCCTTCGCCGCCTGGCCCATGTCCCCCGACGAGCTCGAACTGCTCAGCGCAGCGGGTCGCGAACGAGCGATCGACCACGAGCGCTGGTGGTACGGGCGCTCCGGCTACCTGCACGAGATGAGCACCCGCCCGCAGACGATCGCCTACGCGCTCAACGACTCGCCGGCCGGGCAACTGGCCTGGAACCTGGAGTGGTTCGTCGACTACGACCCCACACAGACGAAGCAGGCCGCTATCGACCGCGACGCGATCCTGACCAACGTCACCATCTTCTGGCTGACCAGGACCGCGGGCTCGGCCGCACGCCTCTACTTCGAGGCCGGAGCCGAACTGGCGGCGGAAAGGCCGTCGCCGTCGGGGATCCCGACGGCGGTGGCGAACTTCCCCGGGGACAACGCCATCCAGGACCTGGCGGAACTGTCCCATGTGGTCACGCGCTGGCGGGAGTACGACCGAGGCGGGCACTTCCCCGCCCTGCAAGCACCGGAGGTACTCATCTCCGACATCCAGGAGTTCTTCCGCTCCCTGCCCGGCAAGCCCTGACGCAGGACCGAACCCACCGCAAAGAGGAATCACTGTGCAGATCGGCATCGGACTTCCGAATCAGGTACGCAACGTCACCGCGTCGACCCTTCCACGCTGGGCGGCCCGTGCTGAGAAAGCAGGGTTCTCCACCCTCGCCACGACCGGGCGCTACGCATACCCGGGTGTGAGCGACACCGTCGCGCTCGCAGCCGCGGCGGGGGCCACCACCACGATCGGACTGCTCACCGCGGTCCTGCTGGCCCCGACATGGCCCGGCGCCCTGCTGGCCAAGGAAATCGCAGGCATCGACGGAGTCTCCGGCGGCCGTCTCACGCTCGGCGTCGGCGTCGGATCGCGCGAGGACGAGTTCACCGTGCCAGGGCACGAACTGCACGGTCGCGGCGCACGGTTGGAATCCGACCTGGCGACGTACCGCAAGGTCTGGGCCGGGCAGCCGGTCGGCAACGGACCGAACCCGGCTGTGCCATCGGGAACCCGACAAGTCCCCATGCTGTTCGGCGGGTACTCCACCCGTGCGCTGGACCGCATGGTGCGCTGGGGCGAGGGCTACATCGGCGGTTCACTGCCGCCGCACATGACGGCACCCACCTTCGAGGCAGCGAAACGGACCTGGCGGGAGGCCGGCCGCCAGGGCGCTCCGAAACTCGTCGTGCTCGCCTACTTCGCACTGGGCGACACCGAGGCCGGACGGGCGAACATCCAGGACTTCTACCGGCTGGCCCCCAAGGACATCGCCGCCAACGCGGTGCTCCACACCACTCCGGAGGCAATCGAGCAGTCCATCACGCAGTACACCGACCTCGGCATAGACGAAATCATCTTCGTTCCCGCCACAGACGACCTCGACGAGGTCACCAGACTCGCCGACATCACCACCTGAACAACAACCGTCAGGAGCCGACATCCGGCAAGACCCTCAAACGCTCTCCGAGCACCACCGAAACGTGACGAAGGAGGTTAAGGGGCAAGCTCACCACTACGAGTTGTGGTGAGGGGCTGTGCTGCTAGGGACTCGACGCCTGGGGAGCGGCGGTGTCGATCGGTGCCGCTACTTGGTGTTGGCGGGCAACGACGCTAACGAGCTCGTGCGAGGTTGGCAGTGGCGCGTGGCGGGCCAGGGTCGGGCTCAGGGGGCACATTCGCGGATGGCCGGACCGGGTGGCGGTGCGGTGGTGTCACGACTCGCCCGCCGGTCTGGGCGCCCAGCCCCTGGTAGCCGGCGTCGGCGAGATCGCGGCTGCGGGGCCGTCGCGTAGGAGCTTGACCAGGCCCAACTGGCGGGCATGGGTGATGTCTGCGCAGCTTGCCGGCGCCGCCGGACTGCGGAGCAGCAGGCGTCCGTCAGCGTCCGTGACAACCATGGACTTGACGACGTTGTGCTTGTTCTTGCCGGAAATGAACTTCTCCCGGCCCTTGCGCCCAGCAGCCGGGCGCCGCACCCGGATTTCGGTGCCGCCGATGAGAACGAGGCTCGCCAGCAGCCGGTCGACGAAGACCAGTTTGTGTTTGCCCCGGCACCAACAGCCCGGCGACGAGGCCGCGCGGCGCGTGCGGACTGGTGCTGCCCGTACCACAACGGCCCGATTTCGGCGATTAGATCAGAACAATCCGGATTGGCCCGCCTCTTCGAGAGCCTCCCGCACGCCGGCACCCCTCTCTGCAACGGCCGTTGTCGCGGTAGATATGCGGTTTACCGCCAGTCCGATGAAGCGTCACGGTCCGCTGATCTGTAGGGACTTGCCTGAAATGGAATGATCCTTCCGCACTCCGGCTGGCCCCCAGAACCCCCACACCCCACCACCTCACACCGGTACTGTCCCCAGACAACTACCACCACCACGGCAGAGCAGAGGAGCACCGGTGACCGGCCACCCGCCCAGCACCCAGGACATCGAAACCCGGCAGGTAACAGACGCCTGGACCCGCATCGAAACCTGGATCACTCACCACGCCCCCCACACCCGCACCCTCCTCCTCACCGGTGCCTCCCCGGACGCCGTCACCGCTCTCCAAAGACAGACCGGCGTCCGCATACCCGTCTCCCTCAAAGCCCTATGGGCCTGCTGCGCAGGAACCCGAACAGACGAGCACTCCACCTTCCTCATGGGAGGCCACGCCCTCATGCGCCTGGAGACGGTTGCCACGAAATACAGCCAGGAGATGAGCTACCAGCACCGCCACACCGACGACACCGTCACCTGGCGCGCGGCCTGGATCCCCGTCTTCTCCTTCTCCGCCGACGACCAGGCCTCCGGCCTCTACCTGGACGCCGAAACGGGAAGACTCTGCCGCTGGACCCGCTACGCACAGCACCACCCCGAAGTCGAATACGAGTCGCTGACCGACTTCCTTGAAGAGATGGCCGATTCTCTCGAAACCCCCGGCCTGGCGACCTCCGACAGGCCCGGACTCGTCGAAGGCGCCCTGGTGTGGGTCAGCAGACTCCACCCTGACGACGAACACCTCTGGACCTCCCTGACGGCCTGACTGTGCACGCAGACACAGGTGAGGGGGCAGCCTGGGCTGCCCCCTCACCTGTGCCTCAGGCCGCTACATCAGACCTTCTTCCACGTACACGTCGCATCGGTGCCCGAGCAGTGATCGAATCCCGGATTGGACAGGAAGAATCCGTCCCCGTCCAAAAGCCGCCACGCAGGAGCCGGGAACTTCTTGAACGCCTGCTGATTCTGCGTGCTCGGAACAGCAGCCCGGCCGCACTTCGGCTGAGCCACCGGACCGTCCACATCCACCCGCGTGTCGGCCAGAAGTCCGAATGCCGCATTCCCGCTGCTCGCCTTGTCGGTGAAGAGCTGCGCGCATGCGTTTCCGCTGGCGACCTCGTTTACGCCGCCGGGGAATCCGCCGCTCTCGTGAGTGGAGGCCATCGCGAACTCATCGCAGTCCACCGCCCCCACCGAAGCGTCCAGCGGCGGCTTCGACCAGTTGCCGCACATCCTGTTGCGGCTGTTGTCCGACGTCCACGGCTTGCCCGTATTGGGGTTGACCACCTTGGTGTCCGCACCCAGGTAGTGCAGCGGCTCATCCCCGGCCCCGTTGTTGTGGACCATGGCCTGCTGCATCCACCAGTAGTAGGCACCGGCCGCCGGATACAGGTTGGTGTCCACCGTGTATTGCGGGTTGAAGTACGGCAGCACACAGCCCGGAGACGACCCGCCCACGATGTCATCGCAACGCGGTGCCAGCTCCCGGCTGTCCGCGGCCCCGCTGGTCCCGAAGTCCGCACTCACCGGACCGATGTCACTGACACCGACCTCCGCCCTGACCTTCCAGCTCAGGTCGATGCGCTCCTTGCCCGTACCGGTCCACTTCACCGTGGAGTTCGCTGTCTGCGCAGCGTTGGGACCATACTCACCCGAGTCCCAGTGACCGTCATCGATACCGCCGGCGTACGGACTCTCCCACCGCACCGCGCTCTTGTCACACGTAGTCGTGCAGGAGACCCCCAGATCCCAGTGCATGTTGACGCCCATCAGCGCCTGGTCGATCTGGAGCGGTGTCACCAGAAGTTGCTGGTCGAATTCGGCAAAGTCACTGCCGCCGCTCCCCTTGTTCGCGTACGTCTTCAGCCGCTGCTCGAAGTGGAACCGTGCGTAGCCGAACGGCGGAGCGTCCGGGTCGCTGGACAGGAAGATCAGCTTGGCCTCGCCCAGATCCCGCAGACACGCCTCGGTGCGGTTCATGTGGTTCTTGGCGTCCTCGGCGTCCTGGCACCAGGGGATGAGATCATCTCCCTCAGCACGGGCCTTCTTCACCTGGTCCGCGGCCTTCTTGCCCTCCGCGCTTGCTCCGGTGCGCTCGATGCACAGATGGTTGCCGTCCGCATCGGGTTTGCCGCACTGGTCGTACTTCCCGGCCGACTTCGCCGCAGGCAGCGCGGCACCCGGGTCGGAGCGCACGAACGTCCGGTTCTCCTGCTTGACCGGATCGATGGACGAAGACGACTGCGGCGCCGGGAACGTCACATACGGGTTGATCCGGAACCGCGCCCACGGCGACCACGACGTCTCATACAAAGATCCGTCGAAGGCGGAGGTCCGGAAGGCGTAGTTCACACCGGGCTTGAGCCACCCATAGTCCACGGTGACCTCCGCCCTGCTGCCGGATGCGACATAGCCGGAGACCCGGACCCCGTACGGGTCGTCGGAGATCTTTACCTGACTCGTCGGCTTGCCCGCCGCGTCGGTCTTCCACACCTCGAACGTGAGGTTGGACTTGTCGCCGTCGGCGTCCGTGACCGTGTTGCGCAGCACGGTGTTCGGCGTGATGGTCCGCCAGATGCCGCCGGTCTGCTTGAAGGTCGGACCGGCCGAAGGGCTCTTGCCCGACACCGGTCGGCTCCCCGCGGCGCGGGACTTGGCCTCCGGACCCGCCGCCGGACGGGACGCGGGCGCATAGTCGGGATTCTGGACCGCACTCCCGGTGTCAGCCGTAGCCGGTGCGGCAGCTCCCACGAGAAGAACTGCAGCGGCGCCTGCGGCTATTCGGTATAAGAGACGTCTCTTTCTGGATCTTTGGAGCAAGTGATTCCTTACTCTCTGGCCCCGCACGCGTACCGATCCCTGCGTGGCGGGGCGGACTGTGGAAACGGAAACCTCGCGCGCCGTCAACACGCGTAGTACATACGGATATTCGCACATCAGCGCCCCGGGTCGGCAACTGGATTGATCCCCTGGCTTGATCTTTAATCTGTGCGGTGGGTCGTGGGGCGGTTGTCTTCTGCGTTCGCTGTTTCGTCGACGGTGTTTTGCGGGGTGTGTGCACGTCGTGGCGGGGTGTGGGTCGGGTGTCTGTCCGGGGAGCTGGGTTTCTCCCAGGGGCGCCATAGGTCGGCTGCGAGTGGGCGGGCCAGACGGAGTTGGGCGTAGGCGGCGAGGATCAGCCAGGTCCATCGGTCGGCTGCCTCGGGGGGCGGATCTTCGGAGAGGCCCAGCCGAGGGTTTGCCTGAAGAGGCGGAAGGTGTGCTCGATGTCGAAGCGTCGCAGGTATGTCTGCCAGAGGCGGTCTGCATCTGCCGGGGGGCGTCGATGCCGGACCACCACAGCCAGACGGGCTCGGGGGTTGCTCCGCTGGGCAGGTGGTCGATGTCCAGGCGGATCACTGTGCCCTCGACGATCGGGAGGGCGCCGTCGGCCGCGGCCCAGGACGAGCGGTGGGTCAGTTTTGGGTGGAGCCGGTTCCAGGAGCGCGCGGTGGCGGTGCCGTAGAGGCGGGCGCCGGTGACGGTTTCGGTGTCCGGGGGTGCCCCAGGTTTCGGACCGCCCAAAATCGAACTCGCTGCCGTGTCGGGGCAGCCGGCCCTGGGTGCGCGGCAGCCGGGGCGGGACAGCCCCGCGCAGCACGCGGTCTGATCGCAGCCGGGTCGGCACTTGCACGGGCACCCGCAGCCAGCCGCGCGGCTCGGCCAGCTCAGCCCGCAGATGCTGGTTCTCCGGCGAGAGCTGGTTGACAGCCCGGACCAAGCCCTCGGCATCCACCTTCAACTGGGCGGGTTCCTCGGCATCCTTGGCCCGCAACTCCTTGAGCTTGACGATCTGCTTGCGCAGCCGCTTCTCACTATCCGGCGTCTGACCCCGGGCACTGACCTGCTCGTGGAACTCATTCTTGAGGTCCAAGTGCCGCTGGGTGACGGATCCGGCCGCATTCGTCAAGAGCGGGACTCATTCACTGACCTCTTGCGGCGACCAACAATCTGGGCGTAAAGAGTTCCGGAAACGCGAAAGAGCCCCGCCAGGAACCAAAGTTCCTGGCGGGGCTCTCCCCAAAAATTGTTCGGCGGCGTCCTACTCTCCCACAGAGTCCCCTCTGCAGTACCATCGGCGCTGAAAGGCTTAGCTTCCGGGTTCGAAATGTAACCG
>NZ_JBITJM010000024.1:0-135414 GCF_044460025.1 Streptomyces sp. NPDC050161
GCTACGAGCGCAAGGCTGACCACTTCCTCGCCTTCACCAGCATCGCCTGCACCCTCATCTGCTACCGCAGACTCGCCAAATGAGATGACTTCTTAATCCCGTGGCACCCCCGGCACAGCACCTGAACGTTCCCGTCCACGCCCTCGCCGCCGAGCGACAACGGCCGCTACGTCCAACAGCTCACGTGGCGAACGCGTTCAGGCGCCAGTCACACCATCCGCGCCCCCGCTCGTCCACGCGTCGCCGGAGTCGAGCAGCAGCGTGCAGGCTGGCTCGTTGCCTGCCCCGCGCACGTCGGGTGCGGACGCGCTCCCGTCCCTCGTACGTCGTGTGAGGGGAAGTGCAGCGTCCGCGGTGCGTCGCAGGCTCGGTGCAGTCGATGCAGCGCATGATCAACGCGCTTTACTGACCTGCCTATTGGAACCTGATTGATCTCGGAATTTGGAAATTGGGCGGCCTCGAACACGCAATGATGATTGGTACGACTGAGCGACCCTGATCGGATGCGGTGGCGCGTGGCGCGAGCCTGAAAGTGGTAGCCGTTGGCTGACGCGTTGCGGCTGCTTGGCGCCAAACACGCCAAGCAGCAGTTGACTGCTGTAGTCGCGTTGCTCAGGCGGTTGCCCCGCTGTGCTGCTCGCAGCGCCGCATTCGGTGGGTGGAGCCAGCAGTTAGAACAAGCGTATGCCTGATCATCACGCTGTGAAAAGCATTCGATGCAGTTACACCTTCCAAGCCATCTGCTCCTGAGCATGTAGCAACGGGCAAGCTGCTGGACAGGATTCCTGCGGACGCCCGGAGGTCGTGAATTGACGCACTGCGGGCACTCGAATGCGACACAGTGAGATAAGGGAGTTGCAAAGTGAGCATGATTCAAACCGGCAATCTGCAACTGCGCTCGCAGCACCCCGTAGCGACCACGGGTGGCGACGCCAGCACCTTCACACGGGTCGAATTTCCCACTCCGTTCCCGGCCGGCTCGGATGTCATCGTGCACGCCACCACGCAGACCTTCGATGCACCTGACACCCCGGGTATCCGGCTGCACGAGGTGAGCGAGACCGGATTCCTTATTCGCTTTAACGAACTCTTCGGAGCAGGCACCAAGTCAAATGGCCTGCACGGCCTGGAGACTGTCGGGTGGACCGCTTACACGGTCTGACACGCTAAATGCGTATCCCGGTGCGATAGATTCCGCCGATCGGCCAGCCGCTCGACTTTGTTCCTCGCGGCTGGCATGCCGGGATAAAGCCAGCGGGCCTGCCCCTGTTGCTGTCACTGCGCCAGCGGCGGGCCTGCTGGTCGCAAAGCATGTTGCCGACGACCGGCCCGCCCCGACCCCCGTCCCCTCGCCGCCTTTGCGATCCCCTGACGAAACGGAAGGCAACGCCCTCCCGGGACGTACCGTCTCATCGGTCGACAGAGCGCTGATCACCGGGCAATTCCGGTAGTCGGCGCGGCAGTTGGAGATCCCTGAGAGGGATGGAACATGATGCTCGACACGAAGAGGCGTTCCCTGCGCATGGCCACCATCGGCGCGATGGGAGCGACCGTGGTCGCTCTGGCCGCGGCTCCCGCGTTCGCCAAGGGGGACATCGACCTCACCGTCACGCCGCGCACCGTGGCCGTCGGCCACACCGTCAAGGTGACGGCCGGCGGCGACGATGACGCGGCGCAGTACCTGCGTACCTGCATCCAGCAGCGCACCGGCAGCCACGGCGCGTGGCACACCGTCACCTGCGGCAAGGTGAGCGGCTCCTGGGGCGACGCGAAGGCCAACGCGTCGGTGAAGGCGGCCCACCGCGGCGCCCTTCAGTTCCGTGCCGTGCTGTACGGGTCCGACACCCTGCAGGCCAAGCACCCGGTCGTGGAGCGGACCTCGCCCGTCAAGACGGTCACCGTTCGCTGATACGCGGTACGCAGTGGGCCCGCCGCGTCCGTCGGGCGCGGCGGGATGGCGGGGCCGTGGGGGCGGCGTGGTCCCGTCAATCCCGGTCGGGGCGTAACAGCCCTTTGTCTAATACCTGGTGCTGCCTGGAGATGACCGGAGGATCGATTCTCCCTTCCCGATCGGGTGACCGGGAGGATTGCTGACGGCGGGCGGGGAAGCTTGTCTCTCGTCACTGTCGCGGCAAGCGTGAGGTGGAAATGAAGCGAGCCAGGTTCTTGTGGGTGCCGGTCATCGTGGCGCTCACCGCCGGTACGGGTTACGCCTTTGCTCAGAACGGGCCCGACGAGCCCAATGCGCCGGGGAAGAAGATCCAGCAGACCGTCTACCGCCAGGTATTCGGCCCCAACGTGACACTCCAGCCCGGACAGGAAGGGGGAGTGACGGTCGAGTGCCCCGCGGGACAGGTTCCCACCGGGGGCGGCGGTGGTACCGGCACCACGGGAAATCTCAACTTCGACTTCTCCTATGCTTCCGGCAGGTCATGGATCATCCGCGGCAAGAATTTCGGAAATGCCGCTGAAGACCTGAGGGCTTTCGCGGTCTGTACCGCGGGCGTTGCCGCCTAGTACGGCAGTCAGACTTCGTGGTCCGAGTTTCGCGCGGCCTTGGGTGGCGCGTCGGGTGGGTAACGACGGGTGTCAGTCGCCGTCGGTGATGAAGTCTGTTATCGCGGCAGCGATAGCTTCGGGCTGCTCGTCGGGGATGAAGTGTCCAGCGTCGGGCACGACGATTCGGGTGGTGTTGTCGGCCCACGGGCTGATGGAGGCGGCCATGTCCGGAACGGAGCCGTGGCTGCTGGAGATTCCGAGGATGGGCACGGTCAGGTGCCGCCGCTTGAGCGCCTCGCGGTTCTTGCGCGCTGACTCCGCGGCGTCTCGGTAATACGCGAGGGAAGCGCGCAGGCCGCCGTCGACGGCGACGGCGGCTGCGTAGTGGTCGAGCTCGGCGTCGTCGAACGTGTCGGGAGACAGGGCCTTCACCTTCAGGAACCAGCCGACGTACTCGCGTTCGCGGCCGGCGAGCAGCGTCTCGGGCAGGTCGGGCACCATGTGGAACGCGAAATGCCAGGTTTTCCACGCGCGATCCGGGTCGGTGGGAATCGCCTCCGGGAGAGTGATACCGGGAATTCCGGCGTCGAGCAGAGCGACCCCGCGCAGGTGGCTCTCGAAGTTGAGGGCGAGGGAGAAAGCGACCCAGGCGCCGATGTCGTGGGCGACCAGGGAGTACGTCGACACTCCGAGAGCCTTCACGGCGGCGTGGACGTGCGCGGCGACCGCGTGCGTGTCGTAGCTGCGCTCCGGACGCTCGGAGTGGCCCTGCCCCGGCAGGTCGATCGCGATGACGTGGAACCGGTGGGTGAGGCCGGGCATCACCTTTCGCCAGGCCCACCAGGTTTGCGGGAATCCGGCGAGCAGGACGATGGCCGGGCCGTTCGGCCGTCCGCCTTCGACGGCATGAAGGCGGACGCCGTCCGCGTCGACCCAGCGGTGAGTGAATCCGGCCAGATGCTGCAGGGGCAGGTCACGGATGGGGTTGCTTTCGGAGACATGCGGAGTGCTGGTTGCTGGGCCGGTCACGGGGATCCTCCATCGGTGGCAGGTGGCAGGTGGCAGGTGGCAGGTGGCAGGTGTGCGGTGTGCGGTTGGGGCGGTGTGGCTGACGGCGGGGGCTGGGGCCACGTGGTGTGTTTCTCGCGCGGTCGCGAAGTGCGCGGTACGCCTGGCCATGACCGCGCTTGAAGGCTACACATCTTGAACTGATCAGTTCAAGATAGAATGGTGCGCAACACAGTCCGAACCATCGACGCCTCGGTAAGGAAGTGCCGCGTGGCAGGCAAGAAGCAGTTCGACGTGGACACGGCGCTCGACGCCGCGATGATCCAGTTCTGGCGCGACGGCTACGCCGACACCTCATTGGACGATTTGTCTCGGGCAACCGGCCTGAACCGCAGTTCCATCTACTCCTCCCTCGGCGGCAAGGACACGCTCTTCCTGCGCTGCCTGGATCTCTACGCCGCGCGCTATGGCGAGAAGTACGACGCCGCCCTGTCGTGTGCAGCCTCGGACCCCGTTGCCGCTGTTCGTGCGTTCTTCGACGTCACCCTTGAGCGCATCGCCGATCCCGAACTGCCTGATGGATGCCTGATTGCCCAGTCAGCCATGGCAATTCCGGTGCTGAGTCCGAGCGTCGCAGCGCACGCCAAGCAGGCGCTCGGCTTCCAGTGCCTGCGTCTGCGCACCGCGCTGAAGGCCGGCCGGCTGACCGACCAGGACGCCGAGACCTTCGCCGTACACGTGGCGGCTGTGAACCAGTCGCTCGCCGTCATGAGCAGAGCCGGGGCGAGCCCGGCGCAGCTCCTGGCTGTCGTGAGTGTGACCGTGGACGCGCTGTCGCAGGCGCTGCGCGCGTGACGCATCCGATACGGCCGTCGGACTCACAGCCTGGTACGCACCGCCATTTCATGAGTGCGAGGCGTGCGCGCCGGTCGCTCCGTGCGGGGCCGGAGCAGGCCCGTACGGAGCGTCGCGGCATGGTGCGGTGGCGGTCTCGTCCCGCACCTCGACCGAGAAAAGGGTTGGACGCCGCCCTCCGGGCCCTCGTACGCTGCGGCCATGTCCAGTCCCGAGGCGTCAAGACGCTAGCCACCGCATCCGGTGGCCCCTGCCCGCCTCAGCCGCAGCGTTCTGCCCTGCGCGGGTGCCGGGCTGTGTTCCCCGCCTCCGCCACCGGAGCGCCGTAGTACGGGAGTTGTGGTCCGTGCCGGTGTCGATGTGCCTTTCCGGCACCGCCGGTCCCTCCCGCGGTGGTTGCGTGTCTTGCCGCTCACGGTGAGGAACTGCCCGATGTGCCCGGCCGGTTGCGGTCCGGGTGCCGGGTTCCGGCGGGGCGCTGCCTGGCGCCGTGACCACCGCTGCCAGTCGATCCCTTCCGGTCGGTCCACGCTGTGGTTGCGGAGTTCTCTGTCATGCCCTTTGTCATCCATGTGTTGTCCCTTGCCGTCTTCGCCATGGGGACGTCGGAGTTCATGCTGTCCGGGCTGGTGCCGGACATCGCCCATGACCTCCGGGTTTCCGTGCCGGCGGCGGGCTCGCTGACCGCCGCGTTCGCGGTGGGAATGATCATCGGCGCGCCGTTGATGGCGGCCGTCGGCCGCCGCTGGCCCCGGCGTCGCGCGCTGTTCGCCTTCCTCGTCACGTTCCTGCTCGCGCACGTCGTCGCCGCCGTCACCACCAGCTACCCGGTGCTGCTCGCCACCCGGATCGTCGCCGCGCTGGCCAACGCCGGGTTCCTGGCCGTGGCGCTGGTGGCGGCGACCGCGATGGTGGCGGCCGACGCCAAGGGCCGGGCCACCTCCGCCCTGCTCGGCGGTGTCACCCTGGCCTGCGTCGCCGGGGTGCCGGCCGGTGCCCTGCTCGGCCAGCACTGGGGCTGGCGGGCGGCGTTCTGGGCGGTGGCCGCCCTCTCCGTGCCGGCCCTGATCGCCCTGCGGTCGGTGCCTGCCGGTGACCCGGACGCCGCCGCTCCGGCGCTGCGCGGTGAACTGCGGGCGCTCGGTGCCCCGCGGCTGCGGGTGACCCTGCTGCTCGGCGCCCTGGTGAACGGCGCGACGTTCTGCTCCTTCACCTACCTCGCGCCGCTGGTCACCACCGTCACCGGATACGGCGCGGGCGGGGTGCCGGTGATGCTGGCGCTGTTCGGCGCGGGGTCCTTCGTCGGGGTCCGGGTGAGCGGGCGGTTCGCCGATGTGCGTCCGGTGCCCTTCCTGGTGGCGGGCGGCGCGGCGCTGCTCGTCGGCTGGCTGCTCCTCGCGCTGACGGCCGGCAGCCCGGTGGTCGCGCCGGTCCTGGTCTTCGTCCAGGGTGCCCTCTCGTTCGGCGTCGGCTCCACCCTGATCTCGCAGGCCCTCTACGCGGCGGCCGGGGCGCCGACCCTGGCCGGCGGCTTCGCCACCGCCGCCTTCAACGTCGGTGGCGCGCTGGGCCCTTGGTGCGGCGGCCTGGCCATCGGCGCGGGCCTCGGCTACCGCTCCCCGCTGTGGGCGAGCGCCGCACTGGTGGCGCTCGCGCTGCTCGCCGCGGCGGTGGCGGGCGGCGTACGGCGCCGGGTGGCCATGGTGGGCTGAACCCCGTAGGGGGGCACCGGGTGGCCGTGGTGGGCTGAACCCCGTAGGGGGCACCGGGTGGCCATGGTGGGCTGAACCCCGTGGGTGCTGGGCGCGCCCCCGGACGCCCCCGCACGCCCCCGCCGTCGCCCGGAGCGTCGACCACGCCCGCTCACGCCTCCGCCGTCTCGCCCATCCCGCCCTCCTCCACCGGCAGTTCGGCGGTCAGGCGGAAGCCGCGGCGGCCGTCAGGGCCGGCTTCCAGGGTGCCGCCGGCCGCGGCCAGGCGCTCGGCGAGGCCCTTCAGGCCGCTGCCGCCGGACGGGCCTGGCGCCTTTGCCGGGCCGCGCCCGTCGTCGGTGACGGTCAGGCGCGCCCGGTCCGCGTCGCCCCGCACCTCGATATCGCAGCGGGTGGCGCCGCTGTGCCGCACGGTGTTGGTGACGCCTTCGCGTACCACCCAGCCGAGGAGCGCACCGGTCTGCGGGGGCAGCGGCGGGCCCGACTGCCGTACGACGGGGTCGATGCCGGCGGCCTCCAGCATCGAGCGGGCGCGGTCGAGTTCGGTGGTCAGGCTGCCCTCGCGGTAGCCGCTGACCGCCTCGCGGATCTCGGTCAGTGCCTGCCGGCCCACCGCCTCGATGTCGGTGACCTGGGCGAGCGCGGCGTCCAGGTCGCGCGGCGCCAGCCTGCGGACCGCCTCCGCCTTGACCACCACCACGGACAGGGTGTGGCCCAGCAGGTCGTGCAGGTCGCGGGAGAACCGCAGCCGCTCCTTCTCCACGGCGCTGTGGGCCAGTTCCTGGCGGGTGGCGTCCAGTTCGCGGATGGTGTCGAAGAGGCTGAGTACCGTCGCCGTCACCAGGCCGGACAGGAAGGTGCCGTAGCCGATGCCGAAGGAGTCGCCGGGATCGCCGCCGTGCCGGCCGGCCAGGTATCCGGCCGAGCCGCTGAGCGCGATCAACCACAGGGCCAGTTTCCTGCCGCGCAGCTTCCGTACGGTGCCGGACGCCAGGGACAGCAGCGGGAAGAACAGGAACCAGTTGCCGCCGAAGCCGAGGGCGATGGCGTAGGTGACCGCGGTCAGCGCGCCGAGCGCGTAGAGCGGGTAACGGGAGTCGCGCAGCCGCGGGTTGAAGGAGAAGAAGACGACGCTGATGTAGAGGGAGTTGAAGGCGAGCAGCCCGGCGCCGGCCAGCCAGGGGTTGCCCGACCTGCCCTGGATGATGTTGGAGAAGGCGCCAAGACCCATCAGCAGCCAGGGCAGGAAGGTGTATCTGCCGGGCCCCTTGGACCGGACGGCGCCCTCTGCCGCCGTGGCGCCGACCGGGTCCGGCGACCAGGAGCGGCAGGACCATTCGCCGCCGCCGGACCGGCCGCCGGCCGTGCGCCGTCGTTTCGTGTTCCGCACTGTCATTCCCCAGGTCGGGTCCGTGCCGCGGGTGGCGGCTCCGGAACGGTCATATCACCCGCGCCGATCTGCGGTAGGCGTGGACCGCGTAGCCGCCGAAGAGCGCGAGCCACGCCAGCATGACCGCCACCGTCGTCAGGCTCGGCGCGGTGCCCGCCGTGACGCTCCGGCCGAGGTCCGCGAAGCGGTTGGCGGGTGTCCAGACGGACAGCGAGCGCAGCGGGCCGGGGAACGCGTCGGCCGGGAACCACAGGCCGCCGACGATGGCGAGCAGCATCAGGCACCCGGTGTTGACCAGACCGGTGGCCTGGGAGGACAGCCGGTAGCCGTTGCCGAGCCCGAGCAGGGTGAAGGGCGCGGTGCCGGCCCACAGCAGCGCGAGCAGCGCGGCCCACTGCCACAGCGGCAGCCGTACGCCGTTGACCAGCGCGCCCGCCAGCAGGACCGCGCCGACGGCGGGCAGCACGGTCACCGAGCCGGTCAGCCCGCGGCCCACCACCACCCGCACCGGGCCGAGCGGAGTGACCCGCAGCTGCCGCAGCCAGCCCAGGCTCTTGTCCTCCGCGACGCCGGTGCCGGTGCCGATGGCCGCGCCGAGGCCGCCGTACGCGGCCATCCCGACCATCGCGGAGACCTTCCACTCCATCGAGGCGCCGCCCGTACCGGTACCGAGGCGGGTGAACAGCAGGTACATCAGGACCGGCATGCCGATGCCGAAGACGAGGAAGCCCTTGTCGCGCAGCGTGCGGCGGACTTCCAGGCGGACGTAGCCGAACATCACACGGCCTCCTTCGTGCCGGGCTCAGGGGCTGAGGTGGCGGAGGTGAGCGTGAGGAAGGCGTCCTCCAGGGACGCGGGCGCGACCTCCAGGCGGCGTACGAGGCCGAGCCCGGCGAGTGCGACGACCGTCGCGTCGGGGTCGGTGCTGCGCAGCCGCGCACGGTCGCCGCGGATCTCGACGGAGCCGACGCCTGGCAGGCGGGACAGCGGGCCGGTCGGCGCGCCCGCGAGGTCGAAGGCGACCAGGGCGCCGCCGCCCCGCCGCTTGATGGCGTCGCCGCTGCCGTCGGCGACCACCCGGCCGCGGTCGAGCACCACGATCCGGTCGGCGTGCGCGTCCGCCTCCTCCAGGTAGTGGGTGGAGAACAGCAGGGTGTGGCCGCGCCGCGCGTACGCCCGCATGGAGCGCCAGAACGCCCGGCGGGCCTCGACGTCCAGCGCGGCGGTCGGCTCGTCGAGCACCAGCAGCGCGGGGTTGCCCGCCAGCGCCACCGCGAAGCGGACCCGCTGGGCCTGGCCGCCGGAGAGCCGGTCGATGCGACGGCCGCCGAACCCGCCGAGTCCGGCCAGTTCCAGGGCCTCGTCGACGTCCATCGGCGCGGGGTACGCCGACGCGACGAAGGTGAGCAGCTCGCGGACGGTGACCCGGGGTATCGGCTTGCCGTCCTGGAGCATCGCCCCGACCCTGCCCGCGCGTACCGCGGCCTCCGGGGCGGCGCCGAACAGCCGGACGGTGCCGGTGTCCGGCGGCAGCAGGCCGAGCAGCAGGTTGATCGTGGTGGACTTGCCCGCGCCGTTGCGGCCGAGCAGCGCCACCGTCTCACCTGCCGCGATGCGCAGGTCGATGCCGGCCACCGCCCGTACCGCGCCGTGGTTCCGGGTGACACCGGAGAACTCCACCGCGGCATCGGCGCCGTCCGCCGCCCCCTGTGGTCCGGGCAGCTGCCGCGTGACCGTCCTGCCTGTGCTCGTCATGTCAGGGAGATTACGGAGCGTGTCCGGGAAAGGGACAGTGCCGGATGTGGGTGATGTCCCCTGACAAATGTCACAGGGCGGCCCCCCGGCGCCGCATCTGACGACACGTCAGGGGTCTTCCGGGTGTCGGGCCGATCGGCTATACATGAGTGCCATCGGCTAGAACGCGTTCTAGAAGTGCGTCCGGCGCACCCCGGAAGCGGCCCGGCCGAAACCGGTACGACCCCGGCCCCGCCGACGGTGCGGACGGCGGGCCGGGGTCTTCACAGCGTGGTGAAGGAGCAACAGCCCCATGCCCATCGACGCCGCCAAGGCCACCTCCGCCGAGCCGCGGACCTGCGAACTCGCCTGGGACCACAAGGACGTCCAGCTCTACCACCTCGGCATCGGCGCCGGCGCCGCCACCCCGGAGAAGGCGCACCCCGCCACCGACCCCGACGAGCTGCGCTACACCCTGGAGAGCGCGCTGCACGTCCTGCCCAGCTTCGCCACCGTCGCCGGCGGAGGCATGGCGGTGGCCGGCGGTCTGTCCGCCCCCGGCATCGACGTCGACCTCGCGGCCGTCCTGCACGGCGGCCAGACCGTCACCGTGCACCGGCCCCTCCCGGTACGCGGTCGCGCCACCCAGACCTCCACCGTCCCCGCCGTCCACGACAAGACCAAGGCCGCCGTCATCGTGCTGCGCTCCGAAGTCGCCGACGACGACGGGCCGTTGTGGACCTGCGACACCCAGATCTTCGTCCGCGGCGAGGGCGGCTTCGGCGGCGACCGCGGCCCCTCCACCCGCATCGACCTGCCCGACCGCGCCCCCGACCTGACCACCGAACGGCACATCCGCGAGGACCAGGCACTGCTCTACCGCCTCTCCGGCGACTGGAACCCGCTGCACGCCGACCCCGGGTTCGCCAAGCTCGCCGGCTTCGACCGGCCGATCCTGCACGGCCTGTGCAGCTACGGAGTCACCCTCAAGGCCGTCGTCGACACCGTGCTCGGCGGCGACGTCTCCCGGGTACGCGCCTACACCACCCGGTTCGCAGGGGTCGTCTTCCCCGGCGAGACGCTGCGCCTGCGCATCTGGCGCGAGGCACCGGAACCCGGCCGCATCCAGGTCGCGGTCACCGCAGCTGACCGCGACGACGCCCCGGTGCTCGCCGACACCGTCATCGAGCACAGCTGACCCACCGGGCTCCTCCCGGGGCCCGCCCCCGCACGTCCTACCTACGTAAGGAGCCGCACCGTGCGCGCAGCCGTACAGCACGAGACAGGACAGGACACGCTCGAAGTCCTCGACGACGTCGAAGCGGTGGGGTTCGGCCCCGGCAAGGTCAGGATGCGGGTCCGGGCGACCGGTCTTTGCCACTCCGACCTGTCCGCGATGAACGGGGTGCTGCCGCAGCCGGCGCCGTTCGTCCCCGGGCACGAGGGCGCGGGCGAGATCATCGACGTCGGCGACGGCGTCACAGGACTGGCGCAGGGCGACCGCGTCCTGATGTGCTGGCTGCCCGCCTGCGGCAGCTGTCCCTCCTGCAAGCGCGGCCAGACCCACCTGTGCCTGGCCGGCTTCATGAACGCCGGGACACCCAACTTCCGGCGCGCCGAAGGGGACGTCTTCGGTTTCGCCGGGACCGGCACCTTCGCCGAAGAGGTCGTGGTCGCCGCCGACTGCGCGGTGCCCATCCCGGACGACGTGCCGTACGAGATCGCCGCCCTCATCGGCTGCGGCGTCACCACCGGCATCGGCGCCGCGGTCAACACCGCGAAGGTGGAGGCGGGTTCGTCGGTCGCCGTCATCGGCTGCGGCGGCGTCGGCATCTCCGTCATCCAGGGCGCGCGGGCCTGCGGCGCCGCCCGGATCGTCGCCGTCGACCCGGTGGCCGCCCGCCGCGAGGCCGCCCTGCGGTTCGGCGCCACCGACGCCGTCGAACCCGACGGACTCGCCGACGCCAAAGCCAAGATCACCTCGGGTGAGGGCTTCGACTACGTCTTCGAGGTGGTCGGCAAGTCCGCCACCGCCCGCACCGCGTACGAGACGACCCGGCGCGGCGGCACCCTGTGCGTGGTCGGCGCGGGCGCGATGGACGACACCTTCCAGGTCAACATGTTCGAGCTGTTCTTCGACGAGAAGCGGATCCTGCCGTCGCTCTACGGCGGCGGCGACGTCCTGCGGTCCTACGAGCGGGCCATCGCCCTGTGGCGGGCCGGCCGGATCGACCTCGAAGGGCTCATCACCCACCGCGTCCCGCTCGCCGACATCAACGACGCCCTCGACCAGATGCGCACCGGTACTTCCCTGCGCACCTGCATCGAGATCTGACACCCGGCACCGGGGCCCGGCCTCCGCACCGCCGGCCGGCAGCCCGTACCGCACTCCGAAAGGAACGGCATTGACTGGCATGGCACTGCCCCTGGACGGCCTGACCGCCGTCGTCACCGGCGCCGGCCGCGGCCTGGGCCGCGCCGAGGCCCTGGAGCTGGCCCGCCTCGGCGCGGCCGTCGTCGTCAACGACTTCGGCGCGCCGGGCCGCGACGGCTCGGGCGACGCGTCCGCCGCCCCCGCCCAGCGGGTCGCGGCCGAGATCACCGCGGCCGGCGGCCGGGCCGTCGCCCACACCGGCGACGTGGCCGACCACGAACAGGCCCGCGAACTGGTCGAGTTGGCCGTCAGCAGCTACGGAAAACTCGACATCCTGGTCAACAACGCGGGCATCCTGCGCGACCGGATGATCTTCTCGATGACCGAGGACGAGTGGGACTCGGTCATCCGCGTCCACCTCAAGGGCCACTTCAACACCACCCACTTCGCCGCCGCCCACTGGCGCGCCCGCTCCAAGGCGGCCGGCGGGCCGGTCCACGGCCGGATCGTCAACACCTCGTCCGAGGCGTTCCTGGCAGGCGCGGCGGGCCAGCCCAACTACGCGGCGGCCAAGGGCGGCATCGTCGGCCTGACCACCTCCACGGCTCTCGCGCTCGCCAAGTACGGCGTCACCGCCAACGCCATCTGCCCGCGCGCCCGCACCCGGATGACCGAGGACGTCTTCGCCGGCTTCGCCGAGCCGGGCGAAGGACAGCTCGACCCGCTGGCACCCGAGCACGTCGCACCGCTCGTCGGCTACCTGGCCTCACCCGCCGCCGCCGGCGTCAACGGCCAGCTCCTGGTGGTGCACGGCGGCATGGTCGCGATCGCCGAACGCCCCCGGATCGCCGCCAAGTTCGACAGCGCGAAGGACGCCTTCAGCTACGCGGAGCTGGACGGGCTGCTGACGCCGTACTACGCCGACCGCCCGCCGAACGAGACCTTCGGCGCCGCCGAGGTGCTGGGCCTCAAACGCGGTTGACGGCACGGGAAAGCCGACGGCCCCCGCGGCCTTCAGACGAAGGCGGCGGGGGCCGTGAAGGGGCTGCGGTGACCCCTAGGCGTTCTGGGGCTGCTTGTCGCGGCGGTGGCGGCCGTTGGCGGCCTCTTTGGCCTCCTCCGTCGCTGCCGGGCCGCGGTGCCTCCCGGAGCCGGTGGCCTCGGCGGCCTGGGCGGAACCCTCAGGGGTTCGCGCCTCGGTCGTGTCGGTTCGGGCTTCGGACATGAAAAGAGTCACTCCGTCAGTTCGCTTACGGCTGTACGCGTCGGGACCGCCGCGGCGTCACCGTCGGTGGCCGGGTCAACCGGCTGCGTAGGGCGTGTCCGTTGGGGTGCCGTGGCGTCGCGGCACCCCAACGGACACGCCCTGGCCCCCGTCAAATTCTAACGGGGCGGGTGATCACGCTCCACCGGGCCTCCCCGGCCGCCAGTGGCGCCTGTTGCAACGGAACCGGCCTGCACGAAGAGGGATGCGCGGGCGCCGCGAACGGTTCCCGCGCCGGGCTGTCCGGTTGTGAGGATGCTGTGGAGTCGTTGTCAGGATCCGGGGGAGCAGGGGTGATCTCCGTGTCGAACCGGGCGACCCCGCCGAAGGTCCGCAGGGGGTGCATGTCGTGTATGCCGGATGCGTCATCCGGCGCCCGCAGGCTGTGCAGACCCTGCATGTTCCGCACGTTCCGCAGGTGTTGCACGTGCTGCAGGTTCCGCAGCCTCCCGGTGTCGCGGGCGGCGCGGGCTCCGGGCGGCACGTCGGCCGGTGGCTCGGGCGGCGTACCGGGCCGCGGGGGTGCGGGCGGGGGCGCCGCGGGCAGGGGCGCGCCGGGCGCCGCGGGCCGCGTCCTGGCGGCCACCGGCAGCGGCCCTGAGCTGCGGACCCAGCGCCCGCGGGCCGGCTCCAGCGGCACGGCCATCCTGGCCACTCCGCAGGGCACCGCGTCCGTGACGTACGGCAGCAGCAGTTGGCCGCCGGGTGTCCAGCGGCCTGCGCCGGACAGCCACCCCTCGGGCGCGGGCAGCCGCCGCAGCCGCTTCCCCGCGGGCCGCCAGACGCCGAGCGTGCCGCCCTGCGCCGCGTCGAGCCGGAAGGCCACCGCGCAGCGCTCGGGGGTGAGCATCTGCCCCGGCTGCACGGCGAACGGCAGCGGCGCGGGGTCCGCGGCGTGCAGGGAATCGGGGAAGCGCACCGGACGCGAGCTGCCCAGCACCCCCCAGCCCAGCCGGTCCTGGCCCGGTGCGTCGGACCGCACGATCAGCAGCCCGCTGTCCGGATCGGCAAGCAGCAGCCGGTCGTTGCTGTCCTCGGTGATCGCCAGCAGCAGAGTCGTTTCGGCACCGCGCTCCAGGTTGATGGCGACCGTTTTCGTCCGGCCGTCCAGCTCCTGGTCGACGGCGAGCAGCCCGCCGTGGTGGTCGAGCCAGACGCCGCCCGTGCAGCGTCCCGGCACCTCGGCCAGGTGCTCGGGGCCGCGGCGGCCACCGTGCACCAGCCACAGCGACGTCGATTCATCGCCGGGGGTCAGCGCGTAGCCGTGCCGGCCGCCGGGTGCCGGCGGCAGCAGGGCCAGCTCGGGCGCCTCGATGCTGCCGAGCGGGAGTTCACCGGTCCCCGGTCCTGTCGGGTACAGCAGGGAGAGGGCGAACCGCTCGGCGATCCGCCGCCGGATCAGCACCCGGCCGTCGGCCAGCGGCAGCAGCTCGCTGTCCGGTTCCTCCGGCTGATTGCCGGGCAGCGGCACGGCGTAGGGCTCCGGGCCGCTCATCGTCCAGCGCTCCGGATACCAGTTGCCTGCCGCGTCGTCGTGACGTGCGAGCCGTGCGGCGTACGAGCCGTCGGCGGCGATCGTCAGCGCCGCGCGGTGCGGGCTTCCGAGCGCCGTCACGTCCTCCATGACACAGACCGTCATCGGATGGTCACCTCCAGTCAGGGGATGAAGGTAGTTTTCGCACTTCCAGTCGATCAACGTGTGGTGCGGCACTTCACGCATAAGGATGGCAATAGTCCGATTCGCCGGTACTGGTGGGGGCGGCTGTGCTGGGTGTTTCACGCGTGCGTAAAGTTAGGTCTGCCTAAGTTGTGCACAGTGTGTGCTGTAGGTGCGGTTCCGCCCCCGCGCGACGCCGCCCGGCAGCCCGATCTCCCCTGGAGTACGCGATGTTCCTTCGCCGCCGCGGCGCCGCCGCCACCGCACTAGCCGCCGCCGGCGCCCTCGCGCTGACGGCCTGTGGCTCGTCCGGAGGGGACGCCGACAAGAGCGGCAACGGCGCGGGCTCCAAGTCCGTCGCGCAGGGCGGCAAGGACTTCGGCAAGGCCGCCGAGGAAACCGCGAAGATGGGCACCGACGCCAAGCCGGGCGAGTTCCCGCGCACCATCAAGCACGCGATGGGCAGCACCCCGCTGAAGTCCGCACCCAAGCGCGTGGTCGTCCTCGACGTCGGCGAACTCGACAACGTCGTCTCGCTCGGCCTCAAGCCCGTCGGCTACGCCCCCACCGAGGGCGACGAGGCGATCCCGGACTACCTCAAGAAGGACGCGGGCCACCCCAAGAGCGTCGGCACCATCAACGGCCTCAACCTGGAGGCCATCAACAAGCTCAAGCCCGACCTGATCCTCGGCAGCAAGCTCCGCGCCGAGAAGCAGTACCAGCAGCTCGCCAAGATCGCCCCGACCGTCTTCTCCATCCGCCCCGGCTTCACGTGGAAGGAGAACTACCTCCTCAACGCCGCGGCCCTGGACAGGACCGCCGAGGCCAAGAGCAAGCTCGCCGCGTACGAGGCCAAGGCGAAGAAGCTCGGCGAGGACATCGGCCCGAAGAAGCCGACCGTCACGATGCTGCGCTACATGCCGCAGTTCACCCGCCTCTACGCCCAGCAGTCCTTCATCGGCACCGTCCTCAAGGACGTCGGCCTGCCGCGGCCGAAGAACCAGCAGGTGCAGGACCTCGCCACCGAGGTCAGCCCGGAGAACATCAACCAGGCCGACGCGGACTGGATCTTCACCGGCGTCTACGGCGACCCCAAGTCCACCAAGCGCGCCACCGCCGAGAACAACCCGCTGTGGAAGAAGCTCAAGGCGGTCAAGGACGGTCACGCCAAGAACGTCAAGGACGAGACCTGGTACCTCGGCCTCGGCGTCACCGCGGCCGACAGCGTCCTGGACGACCTGCGCGGCTTCCTCGTCACCAAGTAGCCGGTCGGCTCCGGCGGCCCGGCGCACGGATCCGGCCGCCGGGGCCGCCGGCCGGGTACGACGGGGCGTCGGGGCACGGGCGGGAGGTAACCTTCCCCCCGTGCCCGCACTGTCTGAAGTCCTCACCGCGCTCGACGCCCTGTGGCCCCCCGAGCGGGCCGAACAGTGGGACGCCGTCGGCACGGTCTGCGGCGACCCCGAAGCCGAGGTCGGCCGCGTCCTGTTCGCCGTCGACCCGGTCCAGGAGATCGTCGACGAGGCCGTCACGCTCGGCGCCGACCTGCTCGTCACCCACCACCCGCTCTACCTGCGCGGGACGACGACGGTCGCCGCCTCGTCCTTCAAGGGCAAGGTCGTGCACACGCTCATCAAGCACGACATCGCCCTGCACGTCGCGCACACCAACGCCGACACCGCCGATCCCGGAGTCTCGGACGCCCTGGCCGGCGCCCTGGACCTGCGGATCACCGGCCCGCTGGTGCCGGACCCGGCCGACCCGCACGGCCGCCGCGGCCTGGGCCGGATCTGCGAATTGGCACACCCCATGACGCTGGCCGAACTCACCGCGTACGCCGCCGCACGCCTGCCCGCCACCGCGCAGGGCATCCGCGCGGCCGGCGACCCGGACCGCACGATCCGCACCCTCGCGGTCTCCGGCGGCTCGGGCGACAGCCTCTTCGACGACGTACGGGCCGCCGGTGTGGACGCGTTCCTCACCGCCGACCTGCGCCACCACCCGGCATCCGAAGCCACCCAGAAGAGCCCGCTGGCGCTGCTCGACGCCGCCCACTGGGCCACCGAATGGCCGTGGTGCGAGCAGGCAGCGGCCCAGCTCGACGCGGTCTCCGACCGGCACGGCTGGGGGCTGCGCACGCACGTCTCCCGCACGGTCACCGACCCCTGGACCGCCCACGCGGCGTCCGCCCCCCTCTTCACCCCGACGCACACCACAGGAGCCCCACGCTGAACGCCGCGCCCGCCGACCAGATCCGCCTTCTCGACGTCCAGGCCCTGGACGTCCGGCTCACCCAGCTCGCGCACAAGCGCAAGAACCTTCCCGAGCTGGCCGAGCTCCAGGCGCTGGAGGCCGACCTCATCCAGCAGCGCGACCTGCTCGTCGCCGCCCAGACCGAGGAGAGCGACACCGCTCGCGAGCAGACCAAGGCGGAGCAGGACGTGGACCAGGTGCGCCAGCGCGCCTCCCGCGACCAGCAGCGCCTGGACTCCGGCTCCGTCACCTCCCCCAAGGACCTGGAGAACCTCCAGCGCGAACTCGCCTCCCTCGCCAAGCGCCAGGCCGACCTGGAGGACGTCGTCCTGGAGGTCATGGAGCGCCGCGAGGCCGCCCAGGAGCGGGTCACCGAGCTGACCGGCCGGGTCGGGTCCGTCCAGGCCAAGGCCGACGACGCCACCGCCCGCAGGGACGCCGCCTGCGGCGAGATCGACGCCGAGGCCGAGACCGTGCTCAAGGAGCGCGAGCTGACCGTCGCCGACATCCCGGACGACCTCCTCAAGCTCTACGACCGGCTGCGCACGAAGCAGGGCGGCGTCGGTGCCGCCCGGCTCTTCCAGCGGCGCTGCGAGGGCTGCCGCCTGGAGCTGGACATCACCGAGCTGAACGACGTCCGGGCCGCAGCCGCCGACACGGTCGTACGCTGCGAGAACTGCAGCCGCATCCTGGTGCGCACCCCCGAATCGGGCCTGTAGGCCGTGCCGCACAGGTTCATCGTCGAGGCGGACGGCGGCTCACGGGGCAACCCGGGCCCCGCCGGGTACGGCGCCGTCGTCATCGACCCGGCGACCGGCGAGACGCTGGCCGAGGCCGCCGAGTTCATCGGCACCGCGACCAACAACGTCGCCGAGTACAAGGGCCTGGTCGCCGGGTTGCGGGCGGCGCACGCGCTCGACCCGCAGGCGCTGATCCAGGTGCGGATGGACTCCAAGCTCGTCGTGGAGCAGATGTCGGGGCGCTGGAAGATCAAGCACCCGGACATGCGCCCGCTCGCCGCCGAGGCCGCGTCGGCCCACCCGGCCGACCAGGTCTCGTACGAGTGGATCCCGCGCGAGAAGAACAAGCACGCCGACCGGCTCGCCAACGAGGCGATGGACGCCGGGAAGATCGGCAAGCAGTGGCAGCCGGGCGACTCCCGTGCCGCCCTCGCCACCACCCGCAGCGGCGCCGCCCGCGCCGCGGACGCGGCGGCCGAAGCGGCGGACGGCGCGGCGGCCGGAACCCGGCCGAGCGCCCCGGCGGCCGGCTGGGGCGCCCCCGACCTCGGTACGCCCGCCACGTTCGTGCTGCTGCGGCACGGCGAGACCGCGCTGACCCCACAGAAGCGGTTCTCGGGCAGCGGCGGCACCGACCCGGAGCTGTCACCCGCAGGACTGCGGCAGGCCGAGGCAGCCGCCACGGCCCTGGCCGCCCGCGGCACCATCCAGGCCGTCGTCAGCTCCCCGCTGCGCCGCTGCCGGCAGACCGCCGGCACGGTCGCCGCCCGGCTCGGCCTGGACGTCCGCGTCGATGACGGGCTGCGCGAGACGGACTTCGGCGCCTGGGAGGGGCTGACCTTCGCCGAGGTGCGCGAGCGCCACCCCGACGACCTCGACGCGTGGCTGGGCTCGGCCAAGGCGGCGCCCACCGGCGGCGGCGAGTCGTTCGCGGCGGTCGCCCGCCGGGTGGCGGTGGCCCGGGACAAGCTGATCGCCCGGTACGCGGGCCGCACCGTGCTGGTGGTCACCCACGTCACGCCCATCAAGACCCTGGTCAGGCTGGCGCTCGGTGCCCCGCCCGAGTCGCTGTTCAAGATGGAGCTGTCCGCCGCCTCACTGTCGGCCGTCGCCTATTACACCGACGGCAACGCCTCGCTGCGGCTGCTGAACGACACCTCGCACCTGCGCTGAGGGCGGTACCGCGGGCCGCCTCTTGGAACGAAGGGCCCGGCGCTCCGACCCGTACGGGACGGAGCGCCGGGCCCTTCGGCATCCCTGCCGCGCCGCGGTCAGACCGCCAACGCCGCGGCCTCCCTGGCGAGTTCGGTGACCCGGCCCCAGTCCTTCGCGGCCAGCGCGTCGGCCGGGAGCATCCACGTACCGCCCACGCAGCCGACGTTGGGCAGCGCCAGGTACGCGGGCGCGCTCGCCAGGCCGATGCCACCGGTCGGGCAGAACCTGGCCTGCGGCAGCGGCGAGGACAGCGACTTCAGATAGGCCGTGCCGCCCGCCGCCTCGGCCGGGAAGAACTTCATCTCGGTGACGCCCTCGTCCAGCAGCGTCACCACCTCCGACGCCGTCGAGACGCCGGGCAGGAACGGCGCCCCGGAGTCCCGCATGGCGCCCAGCAGCCGCGGCGACCAGCCGGGGCTCACCAGGAAACGCGAACCCGCCGCGCGGGCCGCGCTGACGTGCTCGGGGGTCAGCAGGGTGCCGGCGCCGACCACGGCGCCTTGGACCTCGTCGGCGATCGCCCGGATGGCGTCCAGCGCGGCGGGGGTCCGCAGCGTCACCTCGATCGCGGGCAGGCCGCCGGCCACGAGGGCGCGGGCGAGCGGAACGGCGTCGGCGGCGTCCCGCACGACGACGACCGGGATGACGGGGGCGAGCCCGAGGACCGAGGGGGTCTCGGCGGGCACGGGGGAGGAGGCGGCGCTAGTCACGCCGCCCATAGTGCGCCCTTGTCTCATTCTCCGCAATGGCCGTTGCGTATGTTGCAACCCCCTCCGTGTGCCTCACAGCTCCGTGACGATCACATCCACCGCCCACGCCTTGCCGCCCTTCACCGGAGCCTCGGCCTCCACCGCGTAACCCAGCGCGCGCAGCGCCTCCACCAACTCGGCGGGCCCCTCGGGATCCGCCCCGGACGTCAGCAGATCACGCACCAGCCGGCCCTTCGTCGCCTTGTTGAAATGGCTGACCACCGACCGCTTCTCGACCCCGTCCACGATCTTCGACTGGAGCACCCGCACCGTCGCCGTACGCCCGGCCACCTCGCCCTTCGGCTTCCACGCCGTCGCATACGCCGCCGACCGCAGATCGAGGACGAGGCTGTCACCGGCCACCGCCGGCAGCACCTCGGCCATCGGCGCCCGCCAGTACGCACCCAGCGCGCCGAGCCCCGGCAGCTTCACCCCCATCGAGCAGCGGTACGACGGAATCCGGTCCCCGATCCGCACCGCGCCCCACAGCCCCGAGAACACCAGCAGCGACCGCTCGGCGCGCTCCCGCGCCGCCGCGTCCAAAGTGGCCAGGCCCAACGCGTCGTACAGCACCCCGGTGTAGATCTCCCCGGCCGGCCGCGCCCCGGCGGTGCGCAGCCCCGCGTTCTTCGCGATCTCGCCCCGCAGCCCGTCGCTGAGCCCCAGCACCTCCTGGGCCTTGGCCTCGTCCGCGGCACACAGCTCGACCAGCTCCGCCAGCACCGCCTCGCGCGGCGCGGCCAGACCGGGCAGCGAAAGCGAGGCCGGATCCAGCGGCGCCCCGGCCTTCCCCGCGGCCTTCCCTTCGGACGGCGGCAACAGCACGAGCACGGCGTTCTCCTTCACGGCGGTACGGCCGGGCCCGCCCGTTCGGCACGGCCCCGGAAAAGGGTAGGGCGGCGCGGCACCCGCCGGGAAACCGCCGCCGGAGCCTCCGTTCGCCCGGCCCGCCGCCACGCCGCGCCCCGCGGGCCCCGCCGCCATACGCTCGGTGCCATGCCCCGTCGCCACATGCACGTGACCGACGCAGCACAGGCCCCCCTGCGTGCCGCGCTGCGTGAGCTGCGCTGGAAGCTGGAGATCCCGGAGCACTTCCCGCCCACGGCACAGGCCGAGGCGGACAGCGCGGCCCTGTCCCCGCGCATCCCGACGGCCACCGGCGACGTGACCACAGCCGACACCCTCACCGACGTCACGGACCTGCCGCTCTTCACCATCGACCCGCCCGGATCCCAGGACCTCGACCAGGCGATGTTCCTGAGCCGGCGCACCCCGCCCGGCGCCGCCCGCCCCACCGCCCGCAGCGGCTACCGCGTCCACTACGCCATCGCCGACGCCGCCGCCTTCGTCACCCCGGGCGGCGCCCTGGACGCCGAGGCGCACCACCGCGTCACCACCCTCTACTTCCCCGACGAACGCATCCCGCTGCACCCGTACGCGATCAGCGAGCGCGCCGCCAGCCTGCTGCCCGACCAGGACCGCCCCGCCGTCCTGTGGGAACTGGACCTGGACGCCGACGGCACCGTCACCACGGCGTCCGTCCGCCGCGCCCTGGTCCGCTCCCGCGCCCGGCTCGACTACGCCGCAGTCCAGCGCACCCTCGACGACGGCACGGCCGAGGAACCGCTCGCGCTGCTCCGCGACATCGGCATCCTGCGGGAGGAACAGGAGGTCGCCCGGGGCGCGATCTCGCTGCACGCCCCCGAACAGGAGATCGTCGAGCGGGACGGCGGCTACACCCTCGCCTACCGCGCCCCGCTCCCCGCCGAAGCCTGGAACGCCCAGATCTCCCTGCTCACCGGCATGGCGGCGGCCGACCTGATGCTCGCGTCCGGCACCGGCATCCTGCGCACGCTGCCCACCGCACCGGACGGCTCGGTCGCCCGGCTGCGGCTGACCGCCCGCGCCCTCGGCGTCGACTGGCCGCACCACACCTCGTACGCCGCCCTCATCCGCACCCTCGACCCGCGCCGCACCACGCACGCCGCCTTCCTCCAGGAGTGCACCACCCTGCTCCGCGGCGCCGGATACACCGCCTTCGACGGCACCGCACCCGACCCGGCCGACGCCGTGCACTCCGCCGTCGCCGCGCCCTACGCGCACGTCACCGCCCCGCTGCGCAGGCTCGTCGACCGCTACGCCTCCGAACTGTGCCTGGCCGCATCGGCCGGGGCCGGCGCGCCCGGCTGGGCCCGCGGCGCGCTGCCAGGACTCCCGGCCACCATGGACACCGGCACCCGGCGCGCCAACCAGGTCGAGCGGGAGTGCGTCGACCTCGTCGAGGCCGCGCTGATGCGGGGGCGGATCGGCGAGACCTTCGACGCCCTCGTCGTCGACGTCCAGGAGAACGACCCGACGCAGGGCACCGTGCACCTCTACGACCCGGCCGTGATCGGCCGGGTCGCCGCCCGGCCCGACGGCCCCGCCCTCCCGCTGGGCGACCGCATCCGGGTCCGCCTCGCGGACGCCGACCCGGGCCGCGACCCGGTCCGCTTCACGCCGGTGTGACGACCACGGACCGGCCGTCCGGTACGCGTCCCGGGGCCGGGTAGCATGGTCGGCACGGCGGACGAGCCGGCCGGGCGGTCGCGTGGGGATCGGATGTCTTCGGACATACGCATCCTCCCGAGGAACGTCCGGGCTCCACAGGGCAGGGTGGTGGGTAACGCCCACCCGGGGTGACCCGCGGGACAGTGCCACAGAAAACAGACCGCCGGGGCCGCAAGGTCCAGGTAAGGGTGAAACGGTGGTGTAAGAGACCACCAGCCTCCGAGGTGACTCGGAGGGCTCGGTAAACCCCACCCGGAGCAAGGTCAAGAGGGGCCGACGTCCTGAAGAGGGCGCCGGTCCTGCGCGGACGATCGAGGGCTGCCCGCCCGAGTCCGCGGGTAGACCGCACGAGACTGCCGGCAACGACAGTCCTAGATGGATGGCCGCCTCCCCTCGGCCCGCAAGGACCGGGGGAGACAAAACCCGGCGTATAGGCCGGACTCGTCCGCCGCCCAGTCGGCAGAAGGCCCCCCGGCCCGGCGCTTCGCCAGGTCAGGGGGCTTTTTTGCGTGGGTGCCCGGCTGCCGGGCCGGTTGCCGCGCCGGGGGGCGCGTGGATCCGGGTGGGCGGAATGCCGGTCCGCGGATAACCCGGAACCGGATATCCGGCAGACCGAGGTGATCTGCCGGATGGCAGAAGAAGGCGGACTCGGACAACTCCGAAGCCGTCGGGAAGTCCGTGAACGAAGTCGTCCGTGAAGTCCGTGAACGGAGACCGGGCGAAGGGCATCGGCGGTGCTTTTCCCCTGGTGTTGTAGGGGGCCCATTCGGCCGTACAATCACGCTCATGGCACAGAAAGTAATCACCATCTACACGGACGACCTCACGGGCGAAGAGTCTTCGGAGGCCGCGACCCACACCCTCTCCCTCGACGGTGTGACGTACGAACTGGATTTGGGCCCGGACAGCTACGACCGGCTGCTGGAGGCCATGGCGCCTTTCACGAAGGTCGGCCGGCGGACCGGGAAGGCGCGTAAGCCGCGCAATGCGGCGGCGAGCAGCGAGGACACCGCGGCCATCAGGGCGTGGGCCAAGGAGAACGGCTACAACGTCAACGACCGCGGGCGCGTTCCCGCCGACATTCGTGAGGCATACGCAAAGGCGAAGTAGCGGCGTGCACAACCGCCGATCCCACGGCGAGTGCGACCGTCCGCGGCCGGCGTTCCACCCGTTCCGGTGCTCAGTAATTCAGGGCAGAACGGTTAATGGCAACGTAAAGCGGAGCGGCTGCGAAAATCGGGAAGGCTGCTTCGGGAAGGCCCGGCGAGTGGTATTGCGGATACCGAACCCGGCCGGACCGGATTCCTTCACGCGTCGCGGACTTACCGCCCATGGGCCCCCTTCCGGTCATCGGAAGGGGGCCCATGGGTGTGTAAAGGCCGGGTCAGGCGGCGATGGCCGTCGCCGTGCCGCTGACGTGCGAGCGGGGGTCGCCGTCCCGCAGTTCGACGGTCAGCACGCCGGGGCGGCCCAGGTCATGGCCCTGGTGGAGGGTGAGGGTGACCGGGGCCGACACCACGCCGAGGGTGCGGGCGTAGGCGCCGAAGGCGGCGGCTGCGGCGCCCGTCGCCGGGTCTTCGACGACGCCGCCGACGGGGAACGGGTCGCGGACGTGGAAGACGGAATCGCTCTCCCGCCAGACCAGTTGCAGAGTGGTCAGGTCCAGGCGCCGCATGAGGGCGGCCAGCCGGTCGAAGTCGTACGCCAGCCGCGCCAGGCGGTCGCGGGTGGCGGCGGCGAGCACGAGATGGCGGGCGCCCGCGTAGGCGATGCGGGGCGGCAGGCCGGGGTCCAGGTCGGACGCGGCCCAGTCCAGGGCCGCGATCGCCTCCGCGACGTCGGCATCGGCGACGGCCGTGACCCGCGGTTCGACGCTGGTGAGGGTGGCCCGCAGGGCGCCGTCCCGCTCGCCGACCGTGACCGGTACGGGCCCTGCCTGGGTGGCGAAGAGCAGGTCGCCCGCGCCGATGCGTTCGGCGAGCGCGACAGCGGCGGCGACCGTCGCGTGCCCGCAGAACGGCACCTCGGCGAGCGGGCTGAAGTAGCGGACGGTGAAGGCGCGGCCCGCCTCGCCCAGGCCCTCGGGCGCGGCGGTGAGGAAAGCGGTCTCGGAGTAGCCGAGACCGGCGGCGACGGCGAGCTGCGCGGCGTCGTCCAGGCCCCTGGCGTCCAGTACGACGCCGGCCGGATTGCCGCCCTCGGGGTCGTCGGAAAAGGCGGTGTAGCGCAGGATCTCGGGGGCGCGGGCGGTGTCCCCTGCGGCGGCTTCGCGTGTCATGGCGGGGAGAACCCGGCTGCCCCGCGGGCTATTCCCGTGCCGGGCCGGCGCCGTCAACCCCGCCCGATGTAGGGCATGTTCGTCGCCATCACCGTCGCGAACTGGACGTTGGCCTCCAGCGGCAGGGACGCCATGTGGACGACGGTGCGGGCGACATCGGCCGCGTCCATCACCGGCTCGGGTGCGGTGCGCCCGTCGGCCTGGAGGATGCCGGTGCGCATCCGGCCGGTCATTTCGGTCGCGGCGTTGCCGATGTCGAGCTGCCCGCAGGCGATCCGGTACGGACGGCCCTCCAGGGAAAGGGACTTGGTCAGTCCGGTCATGGCGTGCTTGGTCGCGGTGTAGGCGAGCGACTGCGGGCGCGGTACGTGCGCGGAGAGCGAGCCGTTGTTGATGATCCGGCCGCCCTGCGGGTCCTGGGCCCTCATCGCGCGGAAGGCGGCCTGCGCGCACAGGAAGGCGCCGGTGAGGTTGGTGTCGACGACCGTCCGCCAGTCGTCGTAGGACAGCGCGTCCAGGGCGACCGGGGGGCCGAAGGTGCCGGCGTTGTTGAACAGCAGGTCGAGGCGGCCGAAGCGGTCGTGGACGGCGGCGAAGAGTGCGTCGACGTCGCCGGGGCGGGTGACGTCGGTGGGGACGGCGAGGGCGGCGGGGGAGCCGGGGCGGTCCGCGCCCGCGGCGGTTCCGGCGAGCGCGTCGGCGCGCCGGCCGGCCAGTGCGACGTGCCAGCCGGCCGCGGTCAGGGCGTGCGCGACCGCCCGTCCGATGCCCGATCCGGCGCCGGTGACCACCGCGACCCGTGCGCC
This sequence comes from Streptomyces sp. NPDC050161, assembly GCF_044460025.1. Classification (NCBI taxonomy): domain Bacteria; kingdom Bacillati; phylum Actinomycetota; class Actinomycetes; order Kitasatosporales; family Streptomycetaceae; genus Streptomyces; species Streptomyces sp. NPDC050161. The sequence continues at coordinate 25,085 of NZ_JBITJM010000024.1, forward strand.
GTCCGCCGTGCCGTCCCCGCGCCGGGCGGGCCCTCCGGATGCCTGGGTGTGCTGTGTCATGGCGGCAGGGTAGGCGGCGGGGCGGTCCGGCGCCGCCCCGTCTCAGCCCGCGGAGTGGAAGCTGCGGAGCACGGCGGCCTTCGCGGTGGTGAATTCCTCTTCGGTGAGGACGCCGTCGCGGTGCAGCTCGCCCAGTTCGCGCAGGCGGCGCAGGAGTACGTCGTGGTCGTTGCCGGACGCGGCGCCTTCGCCGGCCGGCTCCGGTGCGGGCGGGGGCACGGCGGCGGCCTTGGACAGGAGGGCGGGGCCCGCCGACGGGTGGGGGAGCCGGGCGGCAACCGCCGCGGCCAGCAGGGCCGTTCGCCCGCTCTCCTTCTTGAAGCCCCACAGCTCGATGGCGTTGGGGTCGTGCTCGGGCTTCATGTGCGGGGTCGTGCCGCGCGGGCGGAAGCGCAGGAAGCCCGACTCCAGGCCGACGGCGGCGCGCCACTCCACCGCTTCCAGGTCGGCCAGGGGGAAGTCCCTGGGGCCCGCGTGCTTCTTGTTCTCGCTGGTGTTCCAGCGCCATTCGATGCGTACCCGCTCGCCGTCGAAGGTGGCGAGGCCGTCCACACCGGCCGCCGACAGGGGCACGGCCGGCCCCGGCAGCAGATAGCGGTCGGCGGGCCCCTCCGGGACCTGTTCGAGGGTCAGCGCCTGCCGCACCTCGTGGACGAAGTACTCCGCGACGTCGGTCCTGCCCGCGTCCACCGAAAGCTGGTACGGGTTCGCGTCGGCCGGCAGCCCGCCGCCGGTCACCTGGAGCAGCGGATCGGCGCCGTCCCGGATCCGCAGCCGCAGCCGGCCGCCCTTGCGGGCCGGTTCGTAGGCGATGCCCGCCAGCGCCGCCAGCGGAACGGCGTACTCGCCGAGGTCCTGCCGCAGTTGGTGCACCCCGCGTTCGCGCCCCGGCACCATCCGCACGGCGTCGCCGTCGAAGGTCCACGTGCCGTCGCGCACCATCAGTTCAGCCATGTACCGGATCCTAAGGGGCGGTCCGGTGGGGCCGGGCCGTCGGCGACGGACGCGGCGCATTCCGGGGCGGCGTAGGTCCAAGGGCCGAGGGCCGAGCGGCCGGTGATCAGGGCGGTGCGTGACACCATGGTGCGGCCATCAACAAAAGACGGAGACGCACATGACGGACGCCGGCACCGGCACGGCCGCGAACCAGGATCTTCCCCCCATAGCCGAGCGGGGCGCGGTGGCAGCACCGACCGCGTCCCGCCGCACCGGACTCCTCGTCACCCTCGTACTCGGCGGCCTCACGGCGGTCCCGCCGCTCTCCATGGACATGTACCTGCCGGCCCTGCCGGAGGTCACCACCTCACTGCACAGCCCGGCCGCCACCGTCCAGCTCACCCTCACCACCTGCCTCGCGGGCATGGCGCTCGGCCAGATGATCGTCGGCCCGATGAGCGACAAGTGGGGCCGCCGCCGCCCGCTGCTGGCCGGCATGGTGATCTACGTGCTGGCCACCGCGCTGTGCGCCATCGCCACGAACGTCGAGATCCTCATCGCCTTCCGCCTGCTCCAGGGCCTGGCGGGCGCGGCCGGCATCGTCATCGCGCGGGCGGTGGTCCGCGACCTGTACGACGGCGTGGCGATGGCCAGGTTCTTCTCCACCCTGATGCTGATCTCCGGGGTGGCGCCGGTCGTCGCCCCGCTGATCGGCGGGCAGATCCTCCAAGTCACCGACTGGCGCGGGGTCTTCGCCGTGCTGACCGTCGTCGGCGTGCTGCTGACCACCGTCGTCTGGCGCACGCTCCACGAGACGCTGCCGCCCGAGCGACGCCATTCCGGCGGCCTGGGCCAGACCCTGCGCACCATGCGCGACCTCCTCGCCGACCGGGCGTTCTCCGGCTACCTCCTGGTCGGCGCCTTCGCCTTCGCCGCCCTCTTCGCGTACATCTCCGCCTCGCCGTTCGTCATCCAGGAGATCTACGGCGCGTCCCCGCAGACCTTCAGCCTGCTGTTCGGCGTCAACTCCGTCGGCCTGGTCCTGGTCGGCCAGCTCAACGGCAAGGTGCTCGTCGGCCGGGTCAGCCTGAACCGGGTGCTGGGCGTGGGCCTGACGCTGGTGGCCCTCGCCGCCGCCGCGCTGCTGCTGATGTCGTCCGGCGTCTTCGGCACCGTCGGGCTGTGGCCGATGGCCGCCGGACTCTTCGTGCTGATGTCGTCCATGGGCCTGGTCATGCCCAGCACCAACACCCTGGCCCTGCTGCGCACCCCGCACGCGGCCGGATCCGCCTCCGCGCTCCTGGGCACCTCGACCTTCCTGCTCGGCTCGGTCGCCTCCCCGCTGGTGGGCATCGCGGGCGAGCACACCGCCGTGCCGATGGCCGTCGTCCAGCTCGGATGCGCGGTATTGGCGCTCGTGAGCTTCCTGGGGATGTGCCGTCCGTGGCAGCGTAGGGAGGTGACCGACGGGGGCACCGAAGGCGAGAGGACCGTGCTCTGAACGCACCGACACTCAGACCCGGCACGCCGGGCGAGGCGCGGCTCGCGACCGTGTGGATGCAACGGCTGGTCAGCGGCGTGCGCGCGCTGCCGGACGGCCGCCCCGCATGGTGCGCGGGCGCCGTCGTACTCGCCGGGCGCGGCCCGGTCGTCGCCGCGGAGGCCGCGACGGGCTGGGCGGTCCGCTACCGCGCCTACGACCCGGAGAAGGACCGCGGCGTGGACCTGCCCCGCGACCTGTGGGAGCGCACACGGGTCGGCACCGTCTTCGACCTCGCCTCGCTCACCAAGCTCTTCACCGCACTCGCCGCACTCCAGCAGGCCGAGCACGGCCGGCTGCCACTCGACGAAGAGGTACGCGCCAGGCTGCCCGCCTTCGCGCCCGGCATCACCGTCCGGCAGCTGCTCACCCACACCTCCGGGCTCCGCCCCGGACTGCCGCTGTACGAACGGCGCGGGCGGGCCGCCCAGCTGGAGCTGCTGTGGGCCCAGGCCGCCGCGCCCGACGGCCGCCCCGGCAGCGGCCACCGCTACTCCGACCTCAACCTCATCGCCCTCCAGCTGCTCATCGAACAGTGCACCGGGCAGCGCCTCGACGTCCTGGTGCGCGAGGGCATCACCGGGCCGCTGGGCATGCGCAGCACGTCCTTCGGGCCGCTGGCGCCACAGGGGGTGGCGGCCACCGAGGACCAGCGGCGGCCGTGGGCGAAGGCGGACCGCGGCATGGTGCGCGGCGAGGTGCACGACGAGAACGCCTGGGCGCTGGGCGGGGTGGCGGGCCACGCGGGGCTCTTCTCCACCGCCCAGGACCTGGCGGTGCTGTGCCGGACGCTGCTCAACGGCGGCGCGTACGGCGCCGCGCGGATCCTGCGGCCCGCCACGGTCGCGGCCCTGCTGGAGCCGCCCGGCCTCGGCTTCGCCGTCGACCAGCCGTACTTCATGGGCGAGCTGGCCGGCCGCGGCGCCGCGGGCCACACCGGCTTCACCGGCACCAGCCTGGTCCTGGACCGCGCCACCGACACCTTCCTGGTGCTGCTCGCCAACACCGTCCACCCACGGCGCCGCGACGGCGGCAGCGGGCCCCGTGCCGCGGCGGCGACCTGCCTGGCCCGCGCGGCACGGCGGCACTGAGCGGCCGGGCACTCGGACGGCCCCGCCGCGCCGGGGCCGTAAACTTGGCCGAATGCACGAGGAACTGCGCGCCGCCCTGGCCGGCCTGCTCGACGGCCTGCCGCCCAAGCAGGCCACCGCACGGCTGATCACCCACTACCGCGGCACCACCCCCACCGACGCCCCGGTGCTCAGGGACCGCGCGGACGTCGCCGCGTACGCCGCCTACCGGATGCCCGCGACGTACGAGGCGGTACGCGCCGCGCTGACCGCCTTCGCCGGCCGGCTGCCGGACTTCTCACCCGCCACCCACGTGGACATCGGCGGCGGCACTGGCGCCGCGACCTGGGCCGCAGCCGCCACCTGGCAGGGCCACCGCAGCACCGTCCTGGACTGGGCACAGCCCGCCCTCGACCTGGGCCGCGAGCTGGCGGCCGGCACGCTGCCCGACACGGTATGGCACCGGCAGGTGATCGGCGACGGGCTGACCGTCCCGGCCGGCACGGACCTGGTGACCGTCTCCTACGTGCTGGGCGAGCTGCGCCCGGAGGCCCGCCGCTCGGTGGTCGCCGCCGCGTCCGCCGCCCCGGCCGTCGTCCTGATCGAACCCGGCACACCCGCCGGGTACCTCCGCATCCGCGAGGCCCGCGAGCAGCTGGCCGCGGCCGGGCTGCGGATCGTCGCGCCCTGCCCGCACGGCGAGCGCTGCCCGATCGTCCCGGGCGACGACTGGTGCCACTTCGCGGCCCGGGTGAACCGCTCGTCCCTGCACCGCCAGGTGAAGGGCGGCACCCTGCCGTACGAGGACGAGAAGTTCAGCTATGTCGCGGCGACCCGGCTGCCCGCGTCCGCGGCCCCCGCCCGCATCGTCCGCAAGCCCCAACTCCGCAAGGGGCAGGTGCTGTTGGACCTGTGCACGGCGGACGAGGGGCTGCGCCGCACCACCGTCACCAAGCGGCAGGGCGACGGCTACCGGGCGGCCAGGGACGCGTCCTGGGGCGACGACTGGTCCTGAGCGGGCGGCGGTCGCCCCGTCCGGGCCCGCCCCGTGAAGACGATACGTCTCGCCTCATGCGTCGCTAGGATCGCTCCATGGCCCCCAAGACGGCACCCGACGCCTCCCGCCGCAGTGAACGTTCCCGCCGGGCGATCTTCGACGCGGCCCTCTCCCTGGTCGGCGAGGTCGGCTACCCCCGGCTCACCATCGAGGGCATCGCCGCGCGGGCCGGCGTCGGCAAACAGACCATCTACCGCTGGTGGCCGTCGAAGGCCGCCGTCCTGCTGGACGCGTTCACCGACGGCGTCGACGACTACGGCGCCGCCCTCCCGGACACCGGCGACCTGGAAGCGGACCTCAAGCACGTCCTGCGGGCGACCGCCGACGAATTCAACGACCCCGCCTTCGAAGCCCCCTACCGCGCCCTCGCGGCGGCCGGCGCCAACGACGAGGAACTGTCCCGCACCTACGTCGCCCGCCTCCTCGAACCCGGCATCGCCGTCTACGCCGACCGGTTCCGCGCGGCCAGGGACGCCGGCCACATCGACCCGGACACCGACCCGCGGATCGCCGCCGAGCTGCTGCTGAGTCCCTTCTCACAGCGCTGGCTGATGCGCACCGGCGAACTGACCCACGCCTACACCGACACCCTCGTCGACCTGGTACTGCGTGCCCTGCGGCCACCGCGGTGACCCGGCCGCCCGAGGGCCGGGCGGCCCGTCCCGCCTGCCGGTGATGAGCGGGAATCCACCGTAATCGCCGGGTGCGCCCCCGCCCCGGATCGGGACACCGGTCACCCGGAGCGCAGGATGGTGGCAGCATTGATCCCAGACCACCGCTCGAAGTGAGGGGATAGATGGAACGCAAGAGCAGGTTCTCCCAGTGGCTGCGCCGGCCGAAGAGCGGATCGGACGGCGGCGATACGGACACGGGATCGACGGCCGCCCGCGGCCGGGAGGACCTGCTGCTCGCCGCGGCCGACGCGGGATTCCCGGTGGCCCCCGCCGCGCACCCGTCCGGCTACGGCTGTTCCTGCGAACGCATCGGCTGTCCCACCCCCGGACGCCATCCCGTCTCCTTCGGCTGGCAGACCGTCGCCAGCACCGACCGCGACAAGGTCGCCGCCTGGATCCGCACCCTCCCCGACGCCAACTTCGTCACCGCCACCGGCATCGCCCACGACGTGCTGGACGTCCCCGTCGAAGCGGGCCGCAGCGCACTCGGCAGGCTGGAAGCGGCCGGCGTGGAGGTCGGCCCCGTCACCCTCAGCGGTGCCGGCTTCGGGGACGGCCGGATGCTCTTCTTCACCGCCACCCGCGGCACCCCGGACGACGAGGACGAGTGGTGGCCCTGCGAGCTGGACTGCCACCCGGAGACCCTGGACGAGCACCCCGGACTGCGCTGGCACTGCCGCGGCAGCTACGTCCTGCTGCCGCCCTCGCGGCTGCCCGGCGACCAGCCCGACGTGAGCTGGCTGCGCGGGCCCGAGCTGCCGCTGCCCGACCCGCTGACGCTGCTGGAAACCCTGACCGACGCCTGCGCGGAGTTCATCGACCGCACCCCCGACCACGAGACGGCGGCCTGGCCGATCGGCCGCTGACACCCGGAACCGCCGGACACCGGTGGGCCCACGGCGCCCGCCGCAGGCCCGTCCGGCTGCCGCCTACGGCACCCGCGCCGACGTCCGCGCCTCGATGAGGTTCAGCACCTCGATCTTGCCGGACGCGTCCTTCGCCGGGACCTTGACCGCCTGCCCCGTCAGATACGTCAGGGTGATCTTGCTGGCCTGCTTCACGGGCTTGGCCATGACGCCCTGCACCGCGGCCGACACGTTCATCGTCGAGCCCTTGAACACCGTCTTCTGCTGGTGGTAATAGCTCGCGAAGAACACCAGCGCCCCGCCGTCCTTCGTCCGCAGCGCCACCGGCGGGAAATCGGCCGGCTGGTCCACCCACTGGATCCGGGCGCCGACCGTGTGCGACTTGGCGGCCCGGTCGCGGCGCCGCAGGTCGGTGTCGGGCCCGGAGGCGAACAACTCGCCCTCGCCGGTCTTGAGGTAGTCCGTGTAACTCCGGCTGAGCTTGTCCGGATCCACCGTCAGACCGGACGGGCCGTCCCCCGCGGGCACCGCCTCGGCGTAGCCGTCGGCGTCCCGCGCCAGCTCCGGCACCTTGTTGTCGGGGAGCGTCGACAGGTACACCGCACGCCAGGGCGCGTCGACGGCGTCCCGGCTGAACACCAGGAACCAGCGGGTGTAGTTGCCGCCGCGGTCCTTGCGGTTGCTGACCGCGTCGGCCAGGAACGACTTCGGCCAGCCCGCCTGCTTGGGCACCGTGAAGTGCGCGTCCTTCAGCGTCAGTCCGGGGAAGTTGGGGTTGCCCTGCGGCCGGGTGGCGTGGGCTGCCTTGATGCCCGCCTCGTCGATGCTGAGCAACGCCCCCGCCTCGTAGGAGGCGTTGACCTTTGGATCGAGGGTGCGGTTGGCCTTGTTGAAGCCGTCGGTGAAGTGCTGGAGCGCCTTGGCGGCCTCGGCCTTCGACACCGCCGGGACGATCTCCCGCTCGCCGTGCACCGTCATGCACCCGCTCAATATCACCAGTGCCGCCGCTGCCGACGTCAGTGTGGCGGGCACCCGGAACGGCGACCTGCGTGTCATGGGGCTCGGGCTCCTTCGGGGCGACCGGGGCGGACACGGAGGCCGCCGGGGTGGCACGATTCGGCGCAACCCTACCGGGGGCGGGGAAGCCGGTGGGGGCGGGGACCTGATACCGCGCCCACACCGTGACCTGAAGCACCGTCGGACCCGGGCGGACGGCACGGTCATGCCGGGTGGCACGGTCATGCCGGGCGGCGGGGCAGGACCAGCGGCACCCCGGTCCGCGGATGCCCGAGCACCTCGACCGGCTGCCGGTACACCCGCGACAGCAACTCCGCCGTGAACACCTCGCCAGGCGGCCCCTGCGCGGCGAGCCGCCCCTCGTGCAGCACCGCCGCCCGGTCCGCGTACGCCGCGGCGAGACCCAGGTCGTGCAGGACCACCACCACCGCGTCACCTGCCGCTGCCCGGCGCCGGCAGATCCCCAGCACCAGCTCCTGATGGCGCAGGTCGAGCGCGGCGGTCGGCTCGTCGAGCAGCAGCAGCGGTGCGCGCTGTGCCAGCACCCTGGCCAGCGCGACCCGGGCCCGCTCACCCCCGGACAGCGCGGCGAACGGCCGCCGGGCGAAGCCGTCCACCTCGGTCGCCGCCATCGCGGCTGCCACCGCGGCGTCGTCCCCGTCCGCGGCCGGCGTACCGGCCCACGGCGCCCGGCCCATCCGCACCACATCCGCCACCGCGAACGGGAACGACAGCGCCGCCGACTGCGGCAGCACCGCCCGGCGCAGCGCCAGTTCGGCCGCCGACCAGTCACCGGCAGGCCGCCCGTCCACCCGCACCGCGCCCGCGGCGGCGGGCAGATCAGCGGCGAGCGCGGCCAGCAGCGTCGACTTGCCCGCGCCGTTCGGCCCGACGAGGGCCAGCACCTCACCGGCCCGCGCGGTCAGATCCACCTCGCGCAGCACCGTACGGCCGCCGAGCCGCACCGTGAGCCCCACGGCCTGCGCGCAGACCGCGCCGGCCGCCGCCGCGCCGGGCAGCCGCCTGCTCCGCCGCGGGAACAGCTTCCCGGCCACACCCCTGATGCCGCTCATGCCCAACCTCCTTGCCTGCGACGGGTCCTGCGCAGCAGCCAGAAGAAGAACGGGCTGCCGAACAGCGCGGTCAGCACCCCGAGGGGCAGCTCGGCGGGCTGCGCGAGGGTACGCGCCGCGAGGTCGGCGACGACCAGCACCAGCGCCCCGCCGAGCGCGCTGCCCGGGATCAGGAACCGGTGCCCTGGCCCCGCCGCCATCCGCAGCAGATGCGGCACCAGCAGCCCCACGAACGTGATGACACCGGCCACCGCCACCGCAGCCGCCGTCAGCAGGGCGACCACCAGCACCAGCGCCAGACGCAGCCGTTCGACGTCCACCCCCAGATGCCGGGCGGGCCGCTCGCCCAGCGCCAGCAGATCGAGCCGCCGCGCGTACCGCGGCGCCACCGCCAGACCCACCACCGCGCACGGCAGCACGGCGAGCACCTTCGGCCAGGTCGCCTGGGCCAGCGAACCGAGCTGCCAGAACGTGATCTGGGTGAGCTGCGCGGTGTCGGCGGTGAACAGGAACAGGCCGATCAGGGCGCCGGCGAAGGCGTTCACCGCGATACCGGTGAGGATCAGCGTGACCACTTCGGTGCGCCCGCCGGAGCGGGAGAGCAGGTAGACGGCCAGCACGGTCAGCAGCCCGGCGGCGAACGCGCAGACCGTCACGGTCCAGTTGCCGAGGAACGTCAGCCCCAGGGACAGGGCGCCGACCGCGCCGACCGCCGCGCCGGATGAGATCCCGATGATCCCCGGTTCGGCCAGCGGATTGCCGAACACCCCCTGCATCAGGGCGCCCGCGCAGCCGAGCGAGCCGCCGACGGCCACCGCCAGGACCACCCGCGGCAGCCTGACCTGCCACAGCACGCTCTCCCCGACCCGGTCCAACGCGCCGCCGCCCAGGTGCAGTTGGTGCAGCAGCGAGCCGATGACGTCACCGGGCGGAATGTCGTACGCGCCGGATCCGGCGGACAGCAGCGCGGCGAGCAGCAGGGCGGCGCTGAGCCCGATGGTGAGCAGGAGGGTGCGGGGGCGGGCGGCGGGCGGCGGCCCCGCCGTATCCGCCGGCGCCGGGTCCTGTTCCGGCGCAGGGCCGCCCGCCGTGGGCTTCAGGCCGGCGTCGTCCCGTGGCGGTGCCGGCACGTCACTCGCCCCTGCCGTGCGGCTGCCCGGATCCGGCGGGCCCCGCGTGGATCTGGTCGGCAAGCGAGCGCAGCACCTGGTCCGTGCGCGGGCCGAAGTTGAGCAGTACGCCGTCGTCGACGGACGCCACCCTGCGGTCCATCCCGGCCGGTGTCTCGGCCACACCGGGAATCTTCACCAGACCGTCCACCCCGCCGACCGACTCCAGGCCCTTGGCCATGACGAGGATGACGTCGGGGCGTGCCTTCGCCAGCGCCTCGCTGGTGATCGGCGTGAAGTCCTTCGTCAGCCCGGACGCCTTGCCCGCGTCGATGCCGCCGGCCGCCTCGATCAGCGAGTCGGCGCCGGATCCGGCGCCGCCGATGAGGTAGACGGACGCGGATCCACGCAGGTACAGGAACGCGACCCGGGGCCGACCGGCCGGAGCGCCGTCCCGGTGCGGGATGCCGCGCTCAACCGCCTTCATCCGCGCGTCGGTACGGGAGGCCAGCGCGTCCCCCGCCTTCGGCACGCCGAGCGCCGCGGCGACCTCCGTGATGCGCCGGTCGACGTCGGACAGTGCGGTGGCCGGGCGCAGTACGACCACCGGGATGCCCGCGTCGCGGAGCTGCCCGACGGCTTCGGCGGGCCCTGTGGAGGTGTCGGCGAGCACCACGTCGGGCTTGAGCGAGAGCACGTTTTCGGCCGATACGTCGTGGGCGCGGGTCACCACGGGAAGCTTCTTCGCCTGGGCGAAGGTGGCGGTGATGTCGCGGGCCACGACGTGGTCGCCGAGCCCGAGGCTGAAGACGATCTCGGAGAGCGCCCCGGTCAGCGGCACGATCCGGCCGGTCTTGCGGACCGTCACCCGGTGGCCGTCGGCGGAGCGTACGGTCGCCGGCAGGACGGCCTTCGGGGCGGGGCCCGGCAGCGGCTCGACCCGGTCGGCGGCCGGTTGCCCCGCAGAGGTGGCGGCCGGTGACGGGCCGCCCGCTCCGGTGGCGCCTGCCGAACAGCCGACGAGGGTGAGCGCGATGGCCACCGCGCCGGACGCGGCACGCAGCCGGATGCCGGGGCGCCATGGCGGCCGTTGGTGGGGTGCTGTCACTTTCCCGCCTTTCTCTGGAGGCCGGTTGACCGGATGCCGGCGAATTCGTGAGGAGTCCGGGTTCCCCCACGAGCGGAGTTAGCTTAGGTTAGCCTTACCTAAATAACTACCCCTTGGAGGGGTGCCTCATGCTGCCGTTCCGACCGGCCGCCGACCCCGTCGCCCACCGCCCGCGCCGCCCCGCCCGCGGCCCGCTCCGCCACCGCACCCGCCTGGCCTGCCACGGCCTGCGGCGCGCGCTGCTGCGGATGGTCACCGTCGCGCTCGGCGCCGTCCTGCTGGCCGGCGCGGCGAGCGCGTTCCTCCCGGCAGGCGCGGCGCACGCGGCGGGCCGCACGCTGGCCGGCGGGCGCCTCGACTGGGGGATCAAGACCTCCTTCCAGTCCTACGTCACCGGGCCCGTCGCGCACGGGAGTTGCCGCCTCACCGACGGCGCGGCCACCGTCGGCAGCCGCTTCCGCTTCCACTCGGCGAGCGGCAGCTACGACCCGGACAGCGGCGCCGTCACCGCCGGCTACTCCGGCGGCGTGCGCTTCACGGGGCACCGCACACCCGACGGCTCCTACCAGTTGGACCTCACCATCAGCCGCCCCCGCGTCGTCATCTCCGGCGGCAAGGGCACCCTCTACGCCGACATGACCAGCAAGGCGAAGGGCTCAGGCGAGGTCACCACGGCCACCGGGGTGCCGCTGGCCACCCTCGGCGTCGGCGGCCTCGACACCCGCGGCGGCGCCACCCCCATCGCACTCGACCGCCTCCCCGCCACCCTCACCGCCCAGGGCGCCCGCGCCTTCGCCGGCTACTACACCGCCGGCACCCCGCTCGACCCGGTCAGCCTCTCCGCCGACGTCCGCACCGGCGGCAAGCCGGGCGACGGCACGGACGACGCCACCGAGGGCGAGGGCGGGGCCGCACATCAGGGCGCCGCCGACGGGAAGTTCAGCGGCGCGGCCGTCGACTGGGGCGTGCGCCGCACCTTCCGCGAGTACGTCACCGGGCCCGTCGCGCAGGGCCGCTGGCGGGTGAGCGACGACGCCGAGGACGGCGGCGCCCGCTTCCGCTTCCCCCACGGTAAGGGCACCTACGACGCGGCACGGCACACCGTCGACGCGCGCTTCAGCGGCGCACTCCGCTTCACCGGCAGCCACCTCGACCTCGCCCTGAGCGCCGTCACGGTCACCGTGAAGGACGGCCGGGGCACCCTCGCGGCCGACGTCACCACCGGCGGGCACACCGACCGCAAGACGCCGCTGGTCACCTTCGACGCCGGTCAACTGCGGCCCCACGACGGCCTGATCGCCGTCAAGGAGGCCCCGGCGAAGCTGACGGCCGACGGCGCGAAGGCGTTCGCCGGCCTGTACCCGGCGGGCACCGCCATGGACCCGGTCTCGCTCGCCGTCCCCGTCGATGCGGGCGCCCGGCTGCCCGCACTGCCCGACCTCGGCAGCGACCCGGTGAAGCCCCTGACGCCGACGGCGGATGCGGGCAAGCGGACGGCGAAGGCGGCCGATGACGGCACCTCGTCCGCGGCCCTGCCGCTGTCCCTGGCGGGCGGCGCCGTCGTCATCGCCGCCGGCGCCAAGGCGTTCGACAACATGTACCGCAAGGGCGAGACCCTCGACCCGGTCACCCTGGCGGTGTCCCTGGACGGCGACGCCGCCCTCCCGAGCGGCAACAGCGGCGCGGGCGACGGCACTTCGGACACCGGAACGGCCGGCACCGGCGCCGCGTCGGACGGCACATCGGGCGCCCCCGGCTTCCGCAGCGGCTCCCTCGCGGCCACCGGCTCACCTGCCCCCGTCGGCGCCCTGATCGGCACGGCCGCTGCCCTGGTCGTCGCGGGCGCCGCCGCCACCTACGCCACCCGGCGCCGCGCCGCCCGTTAGGTCCTGACGCACGAAGAAACCGGTGGAGCCGGGCCGCCCTCGGGCAACCGTCCGGCTCCACCGGTCGTGAGCTTCGGTGGCGGCGCCCCGTCCCGCACGGCCGCGGATCACGCGCGGGGGAGGGGCCGCCTCCGTCGGCGCCGCTGCGCGAGGATCGTCATCCCCGGCAGCTCACCCGTTGTTTACAGGGGGCGCGCCCACAGGTCGTACTGCAGGCCCCCGCCGTCGCAGAAGGGGTCGGCCCACTTGCCGGAGCTCACCAGATCGGTGCCGGCCTCCTGGCAGCCGCTGAGCGTCCAGAACTTCTTCCCGGTCCACACGGTTCCGGGAGGGCCGTCCATCGGCTTCTGCTGCTGCACGTGGACGGCGGCCGGAGCGGTCGCGGAGGCTGCGGCGACCGGAGTGGCCGGTGCGGCGCTGGCCTGGGTCGTGCCCAGCCCGGCGACCGCCAGGGCGACGGCGGCGAAGGCGCCGGTGATGATTCGCCTGTTACGCATTGGGTGGTTCCTTTCCCCGTGGTTCAGGGCTCCGTTGCGAGCCCTTCCCCCTGCACACGGCCGAGGCCCTCGCGCCGTATGACACCGCATCATGTGGCCTGTGTCACATTGCCGTGCGGGGTGGTGAGGGTGGCCGGGGCGCGCGGCCCCCGTGGTGCGCACAATGACCGGATGATCGCCTACGAAGTGCTCCGAGTGTTCTGCGGCCCCGACGGGTCGGGAGGCAACGCGCTGGGTGTCGTACGGGACGGCGCCGCCCTCCCCGACCCGGCGGCGCGGTCCGCTTTCGCCGCCGAACTCGGCTTCAGCGAAACGGTGTTCCTCGACGACGCCGAGCGCGGCACCGTCGACATCCACACCCCGAGCGTCCGCCTCACCTTCGCCGGACACCCGCTCGTCGGACTCGCCTGGCTGCTGCGCAGCCTCGGCAGCCCGCCCCTGACCCTGCGCCCGCCGGCCGGCGAGGTGACCGTCTTCTACGAGGGAGCGGCGGAAGGCGGGGCGGCCGATGAGGGAACGGTCTGGGTGCGCGGGCGCCCGGAGTGGGTGACGGGGCGCAGCACCGAGCGGTACGCGTCGGCCGCCGAGGTCGACGCACTGCCCGCGCCGCCGCCGGGCGAGGGCTGGCTGTACGCCTGGGCCTGGCAGGACGAGGCCGCGGGCACCGTGCGGGCCAGGGGCTTCCCGCGCCGCGCGGGCGACACGACCGAGGACGAGGCGACGGGCGCCGCCGCGATACTGCTGACCCACCGGCTCGGCCGCTCGCTGGACGTCCGCCAGGGGGCCGCGTCGCAGATCCTCACCCGGCTGTACCCGGACGGCAGCGTCGCGGTCGGCGGGCGGGTGCGCGCCGAGGCGCCGTAGGGCGGAGCCGCGGGCGCCGGTCCGGCGCCCGCGGGCCCGGCCGCCGCTACGCGCTCAGCGGGAACTGCGCGCCCAGCTCCTGGAAGACCGCGCTGTTGAGGGCGAAGGCGCGCTTGCACTCGTCGATCACCCGCTGCTTCTCCAGGTCGTCGACCGGCAGGGCGTCCAGCAGCTCGCGGTACTCGCGCTTGAAGGCGGCGGGGTTGCCGATGTCCTCGAAGACGTAGAACCGCACGCCGTCGCCCTTGCGGTCGAAGCCCCAGGTCTTCTCCGCGGTGCCGCGGATGATCTGGCCGCCGGAGAGGTCGCCGAGGTAGCGGGTGTAGTGGTGGGCGACGTAGCCGGCGGGCCAGTCGCGTGCGCACTGCCGTATGCGGTCGGCGTACGCGGCGGTGGCCGGCAGCGGCTCAAGGCCCGCGGACCAGGACGGGCCGCCCAGGTGGGCGAGGTCGCGCTCCAGCTCGGCGGTGCGGGCCAGCTCGGGGCGGATGAAGGGCCCGGCGACCGGGTCCTGGGCGAGCGTCCCTGAGGCGCCCTCCAGCGCCCGGTAGACGAACCACAGCTGCTCGGTGTAGCGCCGGTAGGCGGGGACGCCGAGCCGGCCGCTCAGCAGGTCGCTCATGAACGAGGAGTTCTCGGCCTCGGTGTGCTGCTCGTGCGAGGCGGTGCGGATGAGCGTCGAGAACGGGGTGGGCGTGCTCGGGCTTGATGCTTCCACGGCTGGCCTCCGGGGACCGAGGGGAGCGGAGAGGAACAGGTCAAGGTAGGCTCACCTAACTACTTAGGTTTACCTAAGTCAACCTGTTCCCGACGCGCTGTCGGTAAAACTTTACCCCGGGCCTCCGTCAGGGAAGCGTGAGGATCTCCGCCCCCGTCTCCGTGACGACCAGGGTGTGCTCGAACTGCGCCGTCCGCTTGCGGTCCTTGGTCACGACCGTCCAGCCGTCGTCCCACATGTCGTAGTCGTAGGAGCCCAGCGTCAGCATCGGCTCGATCGTGAACGTCATGCCGGGCTTGATGTCGGTCGTGTGGTGCGGGCTGTCGTAGTGCGGGACGATCAGACCGGAGTGGAAGGAGGAATTGACGCCGTGGCCGGTGAAGTCCCGGACCACGCCGTAACCGAACCGCTTGGCGTACGACTCGATGACCCGGCCGATGATGTTGATCTGACGGCCCGGCTTGACGGCCTTGATCGCGCGGTTGAGCGCCTCACGGGTGCGCTCGACGAGCAGCGTGGACTCCTCGTCCACGTCGCCGCACAGGTACGTGGCGTTGTTGTCGCCGTGCACACCGTGGATGTACGCGGTCACGTCGAGGTTCACGATGTCGCCGTCCTTGATGACGGTCGAATCGGGGATGCCGTGGCAGATGACCTCGTTGAGCGAGGAACACAGCGACTTGGGGAAACCGCGGTAGCCGAGCGTGGAGGGATAGGCGCCGTGATCGCACATGAACTCGTGGGCGACCCGGTCCAGTTCATCCGTGGTCACACCAGGCGCGATGAGCTTGGCGGCCTCCTCCATCGCCTGCGCGGCGATCCGGCCGGCGATCCGCATCCGCTCGATGGTGTCGGCGTCCTGCACCTCGGGCCCCGTATAGGGCGTGGGCGCGGCCTTGCCGACGTATTCGGGGCGCGGGATCGAGGCGGGGACGGGGCGGGTGGGGGAGATGTTCCCCGGGACGAGAAGCGACTGGCCAGACATGCCAGCGAGTGTATCCGCGGGCCATCGGGCAGGATGGCGGCACAGGACGGACCACAGGAGGCGGCAATGGCGCTGTTCAAGAGGCGTACGGAAAGCAGGCCCGGCGAATGGTTCTACTGCCTGCGGCACCAGAAGGTCGAGGAGGGCCCCGAATGCCGGGCCGCCGACCGCTTCGGCCCCTACGCCAGCCGCGAGGAGGCCGCGCACGCGATGGAGACGGCCCGCGAGCGGAACCTGGAGTGGGAGACCGACCCGCGCTGGCACGAGCAGGACAAGCGCGGCGGCAGCGGCGACGAAGGCGACGGCAAGCGGGACGCTCCGTAGCGACCGCGGGCGGATCCCATAAGGGCCGCTCGGTCCCCCTATTTGTAGCGTCAACGTAAATCGCTGGTTTGTATCGTTATTGCTTCGATTCTTGACGATGCGGGTGGCGGTGACGTTCACTTCAGCCGTTCCGGCGGCCCCAGGGGGAGAAAACTGAAATGAACGCACCACTACGTCGCATACTCACCGGCGCGATGGCACTTTCCCTCGCGGTGCCCCTGGCCGCCTGCGGAAGTGATCACAAGGAAGCGGGGGCGTCCGAGAAGTCCATAGGTCTGCTCCTGCCGGAGAACAAGGCGTCCCGCTACGAGGATTTCGACCGCCGCATCATTTCGTCGAAGGTCGCGTCCCGCTGCCTCGAATGCCGATTGGACTACCACAACGCCAAGTCGAGCGTGGATGCCCAGCGGCAGCAGTTCGACGCCCTGGTGAAAAAGGGCGTCAAGGTCATCATCCTGGACCCGGTCGACGCGCAGGCCGCCGGGACCTGGGTGGACGCGGCGGCGAGAAAGGGCGTCAAGGTCGTCTCCTACGACCGGCTCGCCGAGGGCAAGGTCGCCGCGTACGTCTCCTACGACAACGAGAAGATCGGCCGCCTCCAGGGCGAGGGCCTCGTGGCGGCACTCGGATCCCGCGCCGCCACCGCCGACGTCGTGATGCTGAACGGCTCGCCCACCGACCCGAACTCCCCCGGTTTCAAGAAGGGCGCGCACGCCGTCCTCGACCACAAGGTCCACAAGATCGTCTACGAGCGGGACATCACCGGCTGGTCGGCGAGCAAGGCCGGCGAGAAAATGACCGAGGCCGTCAAGAGCCTCGGCCCGGCCGGTTTCGACGCGGTCTACTCGGCGAACGACGGAATGGCCGGCGGTATCGCCGACGCACTGAAGTCGGCCGGCGTGAGCAACGTTCCGCTCAGCGGCCAGGACGCCGAACTCACCGCCCTGCAAAGGATTCTGAAGGGCACTCAGTCCTTCACCATTTACAAAGAAGTCAGGCCGGAAGCCCAGACCGCGGGCGACATCGCCGTCAATCTCCTCCAGGGAAAGAGCATCACGTCCCTGGCCCCGACGACCGTCACCGGCAAGAGGGCATCCGGTATTCCCGCCAAACTGTTCAGCGCGAAGATCGTCACCCGGAACACCATGCAGGACACCGTGATCCGCGACGGCGCCGTCCGCGCCGACCTGATCTGCACCGATGACCTCAAGGCGGCGTGCAAGTCCCTGGGAATTTCCTAGGGTTCGGGGCGGCGGGCCCGCCTGCGGCAGGTGCCCCCGCCCTCACCAGCGCGGTGGCGGCGGCGCGGTCAGCTCGTCCGCGAGCCGGGCCAGCCGGTCGCGGAAGCGGCGGTGCCTGCGCGGTGCCGGCAGGCTGTTCTCGCCGGCCGCGGCGCTGACCAGGTGCTGCACGGCGTCGAGGTCGAGGGGGTGGGGCTGCTCGCCGTCGTCACCGGCCCGGTCGCCGGTGGGGGCGGGGGCGGCCAGCGCGTCGTGGGCCAGGGCGTGCAGTTCGCGGTCGCCGCCGTCCAGGGCCAGTACCGTCGCGCCGTTGCGCCGGGCGTCGTGCACCCGCTCCAGGAGTCCGGCGCCCGGCTGCCCCGGCGAGACGACCAGCAGCGTCGCGCCGCGCCCGGCGGACGCCAGCCGGCCGATGCCCACCGACAGATGGGCCGGGCCGCCGCTCGGCACGCGGTGGCGCACCAGCGTCGGCGACAGCTCGGGCAGCCCCGACCAGGCGGCCTCGTCGTCGAGGTGCGCGGCCAGGTGCCAGGGCTCGTACGTGGCGCTGCCGACCAGCAGCAGCCCGCCGCCGTGCGGGGCGACCGAGGCGCGCAGCGCTCCGGCGAAGCGGCGGGTGGACTGCACCCACTCGGTGGTGGCGAGGACCTCGCGCAGCAGCGCGACCCGTACGGCATCCATGGCCCGGCATCCTGGCGCAGGGCCGGGGCCGGCACGGCGTATCCCGCCGGCATCACCCGAAAGGGGACGCCGGCCCGGGGCGGTCAGGAACTGCCCGCGCTCTCCCGGGAGTTGCCGAGGTCCGCAGTGTCCGTGGCGTCCGCCCCGCCGGTCCCCTCCGCGGGCGGCCCGTCCGCCAGGTGGTCGCGTGGACTGCCGGGAATCATCAGCCGGTTGAGGCGGGCGGGCACGTCGAAGCCGACCAGCAGCACCACCAGGATCGTGCCGGCGAAGGCCAGCGTGGCCAGCGCGCCGCCCAGCGACCTGCCCTCCGCGAGGTGCGCGCCCAGCACCGGCGCCACCGCGCCGCCCAGCGCACCGACGTTGTACGTGAAGCCCAGCCCGGCGCCGCGGCTCGACGTCGGGAAGTGCCCGCCGATGTAGCGCGGCAGCAGCCCGGAGATGCCGACGCTCAGCGCCTGGAGGACGAACAGCAGCGCGCCGAGCAGCAGCAGGTTGCCGGAGACGGCGAACACCGGGAAGACGAACACGAGCGAGGCGATCAGAGTGAGGACGTACGCCTTCTTCGTGCCGATCAGGTCCCCCACGAAACCGGCCAGGCAGCAGCCGGCCATGGTGCCGAAGCCCGCGAAGAACAGCACATGGGTCACCTCCGACGGGCTGTAGTGCAGCTCCGTCTTGAGATACGTCGGCAGCAGCCCCTGGATCGGCCAGGAGTAGAGGAACGCCACGAAGACCGTGACGATCAGCGACAGGTACAGGACCCAGCCGCGACGCCCGCCGAGCTGCACGGCGAGCGCCGCGATGGCCAGGCCGCCGACCACCGCGAGCAGCGGCACCCCGCCCGCGCCCACCGGCGTGAACACCCCGAAGAGCGCCGCCGTCGCCACCGCCGTGACCAGCACGTTGGCGGTGGCCCGCCGCGGCGTGGCGAACAGCGGACGGAACGGATTGGGCCTGGCCGCGCGCCCGGCGACCGCCGCACTCCACTCCTCGGCCTCCGGCAGCGACCGCCGCACCCACAGGGCGACGAGGATCGGCGCGAGGCCGATGTAGAACATCCAGCGCCAGCCCAGCGCCGGTTCGACCCACTTGTAGCACTCGGCGGCGAGCACCGAGCCCATCGAGAACCCGGAGATCAAGAAGCCACTGGCGCGGTTGCGGACGCGGGCGGGCCAGCTCTCCAGGACGTAGGTCGCGCTGGCGCTGTACTCACCGGCCATCCCCATGCCGATCAGCAGCCTCGCCACGAACAGGCTGGTGTAGTCCCAGGCGAACCCGCAGGCGAAGGTGCCCACGGAGTAGAGCAGGATGCTCGCCACCATCGACAGCTTGCGCCCGAAGCGGTCACCGAGCGCGCCGAGCACCGCGCCGCCGAGCCAGCGGGTGATGAAGGCGCCGGAGATCAGACTGGCCGCCGCCGCCGTGCTCAGGTCGAACTCCTCGCCGATCTCGGTCAGTACGAGGGTGATCAGGACGAAGTCGAAACCGTCGAGTACGTAGCCGATCCAGGCGGCGAAGAACGCCTTCCACCGGGTGCGGCCCACCTCCCGGTACCACGGGAGGGACGCCTTGCGCGAAGGGTGCACGGTGACTCCAGAGTGCCGGACGCTCGCCGTCGAGCGCGGTCTACGGGGTGCGGGCCGCGGCCCGCGGTCAGTGCCGCAGGGTGGCGGCGAACCGTACGGGCGGCAGTCCGGCCGCGCCGAGCAGCCGGCCGACCTCGGCGACGGACTCCTCGCTCAGCGGGAGCTGCGGTGCGGCGGTGGCGCCGTGCGCGATGACGCCGCGCAGCCGGAGCGCGGCCTTGAACGCGCCGAGCGCCGACGAGCTGCGGCCCATCTCGGCCTCCGGGCCGACGTCGACCATGGCGAACAGGGCGGCGAGCCGCTCCTGTTCGGCGGCTGCGGCCTCCCAGTCACCGGCCCGCGCGGCGTCGTAGAGCCGCACGTAGGCCGCCGGGTCGACGTTGCCGATGCCGGGGACGACGCCGTCGGCACCGGCCAGCAGGGCGGCGTCCACGGTCAGTTCGGAGCCGGTCAGGACCGAGAAGCCGGGGGCGGGGCCCGCGCGCCGCCCGGTGCGCCCGCCCAGCGCGACGATCAGCCGACGCAGCCCGGCCTCGTCGCCGCTGCTGTCCTTCAGGCCCGCCAGCGTGCCGTCCCCCGCCAGCTCCCGCACCAGCGCGGCGGACAGCTTGCTGTGCACGGCGACGGGGATGTCGTAGGCGAACAGCGGCAGGTCCACGGCGGCGCGGATCCGGCGGAAGTGCGCGGCGGCCTCCCGCGGGTGGGTGCGGGTGTAGAAGGGCGCGGTGGCGACGAGGGCATCGGCGCCGAGACCGGCCGCGGCCCTGGCGTGCCCGGTCACCCGGTGGGTGGTGGTGTCGATGACGCCGGCCAGCACCGACACCCGGCCGTCGGCGGCCTTCACGACGGTCTCCAGGACGGTGGCGCGCTGGGTGTCGGTGAGATACGCGACCTCGCCGGTCGAGCCGAGCGCGAACAGCCCGTGCACGCCGCCGTCGACGAGGTGGTTGACCAGGCGGGTGAGGGACGCGGTGTCGACCTCGCCCCGCGGGTCGAGCGGGGTGCAGACCGGCGGGACGACGCCGTGCAGCGGTGCGGGCAGTGCCATGGGGGCTCCAGCGGTGGTGCGGTGCGAGCGGGGCGCCCGCCAGCTTGTTGGACGTCGGACATGGGATGTCCTATGTCTGGGTCACAATAGACCCGTGCACACGCGGCCGGTCAAGGGTTCAGGTCCCGGAGGGGGGCCGGGCGAACCGGCCGCACAGCAGACGCGGGAGAGGGAGAACCATGGCGCGAGGCACGATGTCCGAAGACGTCCAGGGGCAGATCAAGCAGCTCATCCTGCACCGCGGGCTGACCCCCGGCGACCCGCTGCCCACCGAAGCGGAACTCGTCGGCCTGCTCGACGTCAGCCGCAACTCCGTCCGCGAAGCACTCAAAGCGCTCCAGGCCATGCGCATCGTCGAAATCCGCCACGGCTTCGGCACCTACGTCGGCCCCCTCACCCTCGAACCGTTCGTCGAAGGCGTCGCCTTCCGCGCCGCGGTCCGCCACCACCAAGGCGAATCCAGCCTCTACGAACTCATGGAGGTCCGCGAAGCCCTCGAATCCGGCCTGATCGCCACCGTCGCCCACGACCTGCCGCCCGAGGACCTCGGCACGCTCAAAGATCTGGTGGCCCGCATGGAACAGGAGGCGGGCAACGGCCGGGTCGACAGCTCCACCGACCGCGCCTTCCACCTCGCCCTCTACCGCTCACTGGGCAACCACCTGCTCAGCGAGGTCCTCGACGCCTTCTGGGCCGCCCTGCGCCGGGTTCGCGAAGACCTCTCCGACGACCGCCAGGACCCCCAGGTGACCTACCGTCAGCACGCCG
Source organism: Streptomyces sp. NPDC050161 (assembly GCF_044460025.1). Classification (NCBI taxonomy): domain Bacteria; kingdom Bacillati; phylum Actinomycetota; class Actinomycetes; order Kitasatosporales; family Streptomycetaceae; genus Streptomyces; species Streptomyces sp. NPDC050161. Next base: position 46,196 of record NZ_JBITJM010000024.1, read on the forward strand.
AGATCGTCGCGGCACTCGAAGCGGGCGACGGCGAACGCGCCACCGAGGCCATGCACCGCCACTTCGACGGCATCCGCCGCCGGCTCGCCGACTGACACCCCCGCCCGCCGACGGCCCGCCACCCCGCCCGGCGGGCCGACCGGCCCCCGTTCACCGGGATTTCACCCACCGGCGGCCCGGCCGTTGCCGACGCGAGCGACACGAAACCGGGACATGTCCGCTGCCTTGACGCCCAGTTGAGCCCTCCCTATGGTCACCGCACAGGACGAAGGACGTCCTACGTCCGGTCCAGACGCCCGCCCGCCCTCCGGGCAGTCGACGGGAGTTCCACGACAGGACCTACGTCCGGCCGATGGGGGAGCCCCGTGGCATACGAGACGTCAGTGCCGTACCGCGCAGGGGACGACGGATACACCTCCTTCCGCATCCCCGCCGCCGTCCGCACCCGCTCCGGCACCCTGCTCGCCTTCGCCGAAGGCCGCGTCACCTCCGCCGCCGACTCCGGCGACATCGACATCGTCGTCAAACGCTCCACCGACGGCGGCCGGACCTGGAGCCCCCTCCACGTCGTCGCCCGCAACGGCACCGGCACCGCAGGCAACCCCGCACCCCTGCTCCTGCCCACCGGCCGCATCCTCCTCCTCCAGGTCCGCAACGCCGCCCACGCCACCGAGGAACGCATCCGCCGCGGCCAGGTCGACGCCGCCGACGGACGCCGCGTCCACCTCCAGCACAGCGACGACGACGGGACCACCTGGAGCCCGCCCCGCGACCTCACCGACCAGGCCAAAAACCCCACCTGGCGCTGGTACGCCACCGGCCCCGGCCACGCACTCCGCCTCCGCCACGGCCCCCACACCGGACGCCTCGTCGTCCCCGCCAACCACTCCACCCCACCCACCGACCCCACCCACAACGGCACCGAACCCCGCTACAACGGCGCCCACACCCTCCTCAGCGACGACCACGGCACCACCTGGCGCATCGGCTGGACCGACAGCGACACCCACCCCTCCGTCGCCCCCAACGAAACCACCGCGGCCGAACTCCCCGACGGCACCCTCTACTTCACCACCCGCAACGAAGCCCCCGCCCCCTGGCACCGCGCCGACACCCGCTCCACCGACGGCGGCACCCACCTCACCACCCCCTTCCGCCCCCAGGCAGGACTCACCGGACCCCCCGTCCAGGGCAGCACCCTCCACCTCGACGACCACCACACCCTCCTGTACGCAGGCCCAGCCCACCCCACCGCCCGCGCCCTGATGACCCTCCGCGCCAGCCACGACCACGGCCACACCTGGCGCCCCGCCCACACCGCATCCGGCCTCCCCGCCGGCTACAGCGACCTCGTCCGCGTCGACCCCGCAACCGTCGGACTGCTCTACGAAACCGGCGACTTCAGCGCCTACGCGACGATCACCTTCCGCCGCATCCCCGTGGAGGACCTCCTGTGAGCACCCACCCCCTGCCCCGCAGAACCGTCCTGGGCACAGCCGCCGCCACCGCAGCCGGCCTCGCCCTCGCCGGCTGCGGCAACAGCGCGGGCAGCGGCGGCCCGCCCCGGGAACGCAAAAAAGGCCAGAAGATCACCCTGACCTTCTGGTCCTGGGTACCCGGCATCGACAAACCCGTCGACCTCTGGAACCGCCACCACCCCGAAGTCCAGGTAAAGGTCGAAAAGGTCTCCGCGGTCAACGGCCAGCAATACGCCAAAATGCACGCCGCCATCAAAGCCGGCAACCCACCCGACCTCGGCCAGATCGAATTCCCCGTCATCCCCAGCTTCCTCCTCGACAACGGCCTCCGCGACCTCGCCCCCCTCGGCGCCGCCCGCCACAAGAATCGTTTCGTCGGCTGGCAATGGCAGCAATCCGTCTTCGGCAACGGCATCTACGCCATCCCCCAGGCATCAGGCCCCATGGGCCTCTTCCTCCGCCAGGACCTCTTCGACGCGTGGGACATCGCCCCGCCACGCACCTGGGACGACTACGAAACCGCCGCCAAAACCATCCGCAGAAAAGGCGCCTGGATCGAAACCTTCGCCCCCACCAACGGCAACCGCTTCGCCGGATACGCCTGGCAGGCAGGCGCCGCCTGGTACACCGCCCACGGCGACACCTGGACCCTCCACATCGACGACGAACCCACCCGCAAAGTCGCCGACTACTGGGAATCCCTCGTCAAACAGAAACTCGTCAAAACCATCCCCGACCGCCAGAACGCCTGGTACAAGGACATCCAGACCGGCGCCGTACCCGCCTGGCTCGGCGCCAGCTGGGGCGACACACTCCTCGCAGGAAACGCCCCCGCCACCCGCGGAAAATGGCGCGCCGCCCCCCTGCCCCAATGGACACCCGGCGCCGACGCACAAGCCAACTGGGGCGGCTCCACCACCGCCGTATTCGCCGCCGCCACCTACCCCGAAGACGCCCTCGAATTCGCCCTCTGGCTCAACACTGACCCCGCCTCCATCGCCCTCCTCATCGACGGCGGCTACGGATTCCCCAGCGCCAAAAACGGCTATACCACCACCGACCTCGACGTCGACAAGGAATTCTTCGGCGGCCAGCACTACAGCACCGTCTTCGCCGACGCCGGAGCACACGTCGACACCCGCTGGCAATGGGGCCCAGGCGTCGACACCCTCTACCAACGACTCGGCGACGCCTTCACCGACGCACTCGGCGACGGCAGCTCCTTCCGCTCCGCCCTGAAAAAAGTCCAGAGCCAGACCCTCGCCGACCTCAAAGCCAAAGGACTGAAAGTGGAGAGCGGCCGATGAGCCGCGACACCCTCGACCCCCCGGTGGCACACCCCCGCCACGCCACCCCAGGACGGTCACGCCGCGCCACCCGCCGCCCCACCCGCCACACCCGCGCCGCCGTCGGCCTCCTCCTGCCCTTCCTCACCCTCTTCGCCCTCTGCTTCCTCGCCCCCCTCGGCTACGCCGTCCACGAAAGCCTCCACCGCACCGAACGCACCGGACCCCTCGGCCTCGGCGGCGAACACGACGTCTTCGCCGGCCTCGCCAACTACACCCACGCCCTCGCCGACGACCGCTTCCTGACCGGCTTCGCCCGCGTACTCCTCTTCGGCGCCGTCCAGATCCCCCTCATGATCGCCCTCGCCACCGCCCTCGCCCTCCTCCTGGAAAGCGCCGCTGCCCGCGGCGTCCCCTTCTTCCGCACCGCCTTCTTCCTCCCCTACGGCGTCCCCGGCGTGATCGCCTCCATCCTCTGGGGATTCCTCTACGTCCCCGGCATCAGCCCCCTCGTCACCCTCGCCCAAACCCTCGGCTGGCACGTCGACTTCCTCGCCCGCGGCACCGTCCTGTGGTCCATCGCCAACATCGTCACCTGGCAGTTCACCGGCTACAACATGCTCGTCCTCATCGCCCAACTCAAAGCCGTACCAAGCGAGTTGTGCGAAGCCGCCCGCATCGACGGCGCCAACGCCTGGCACACCGCCCGGTACATCAAAATCCCCCTGATCCGCCCCGCCCTCACCCTCACCTGCGTCTTCAGCATCATCGGCACCCTCCAACTCTTCGCCGAACCCATGGTCCTGCGCCCCCTCGCCTCCGCCATCGACTCCGGCTACACCCCCAACCTGCACGCCTACAGCGAGGCATTCGTCGGCAACAACCAGCACCTCGCCGCCGCCGAAGCCGTCCTCCTCGCCCTCGCCGCCTGCGTCCTGTCGTTCGGCTTCCTGCGACTCACCGGCGGCCACGGAACGGACCGCCGGTGACCCGCCCCCCGGCCCGCTACCGGATCATCACCGCGACCCTGCTCACCATCGCCGCGATCTACTTCCTCATCCCCGTCTACTGGCTGATCGTCTCCGCCACCAAGAACAGCGCCGACCTCTTCGGCACCTTCGGCTTCTGGTTCTCCGGCCACCCGCACCTCATCGACCACCTCGCCGACGTCCTCACCTACGACCACGGCGTCTACCTCCGCTGGTTCGCCAACTCCCTGCTCTACGCCGGGATCGGCGCGACCACCGCCACCCTGCTCTCCGCCGCCGCCGGATACGCCCTCGCCAAATACGCCTTCCCCGGCCAGGAAACCGTCTTCAACATCGTCCTCGCCGGCGTCCTGATCCCCGGCACCGCACTCGCCCTCCCGCTGTACTTCCTCTTCAGCGAGATCGGCCTGTCCAACACCCTCTGGGCCGTGCTCATCCCCAGCACCGTCAGCCCCTTCGGCGTCTACCTCTGCCGCATCTACGCCGCCGCCGCGGTCCCCGACTCACTCCTGGAAGCCGCCCGCATCGACGGCGCGGGCGAAGCCCGGATCTTCGCCGGACTCGGACTGCGACTGATGACCCCCGCCCTGGTCACCGTCTTCCTGTTCCAGTTCGTCCACATCTGGAACAACTACTTCCTCCCGCTGGTCATGCTCTCGGACTCCGACCTCTACCCCATCCAACTGGGCCTGACCTCCTGGACCGGCTACGCCGACCGCCAGCCGGTGCTCTACCAGTACACGGTCGGCGGCGCGTTCCTGTCCGTCGTACCGCTGATGATCCTGATGACCGTCCTCCAGAAGTACTGGCGCACGGGGCTGACGGACGGGAGCGTCAAGGCGTGAGGGGCGGGGGCCGTAGCAGAGGGCCTGGGGCAGGGTTCGTACCGGTGGGCCGGGGTGGGGCTTGTGCCGGTGGGCCCGGGGCAGGGTTCGTGCCGGCGGGTCCGGGGCGGGGCTCGTGCCGGTGGGCCCGGGGCGGGGCTCGTGCCGGCGGGTCCGGCGAGGCGATGGGTGGCGGCCTGCTGCGAGGGCCCCAACGGCGGGGCGGGCGGGCCCTGGTGGCCGATGCGTGGGACACGGCAGCGGTGACGGAAGTGGCGACGGAAGTGGTGACGGCGTAAGGGGACGGCATCCGTGCGGACGGACCGGCGGGCGGGGCGGCCCGGCAGCGTGACGGCGTGACAGTATCGCTGTCATGACTACTCCTGACGACGCCGGATCCGCCGCCCGCCCCGCCGACCAGCCCGACGACCGGCCCGCCGCCCAGTCCGAAAACGTCGCGACCCGCGTGAAGGCCGCACTCAAGCGCGACCCCTGGGAACTGCCGGACGTCTCCGGCCTGGTGGTCGGCGTCCTCGGCGGCACCGGCGACCAGGGCCGCGGACTCGCCTACCGCCTCGCCAAGTCCGGCCAGAAGGTGATCATCGGCTCCCGCGCCGCCGAACGCGCACAGACCGCAGCCGACGAGATCGGCTTCGGCACCGAAGGCACCGACAACGCCGCCTGCGCCCTGCGCAGCGACATCGTGATCGTCGCCGTGCCCTGGGACGGCCACGCCAAGACCCTGGAATCCCTCCGCGAGGAACTCACCGGCAAACTCGTCATCGACTGCGTCAACCCCCTCGGCTTCGACAAGAAGGGCGCCTTCGCCCTCAAGCCCGAAGAGGGCAGCGCCGCCGAACAGGCCGCGGCCCTGCTCCCCGAATCCCGCGTCACCGCCGCCTTCCACCACCTCTCCGCCGTCCTCCTCCAGGACCCGGAGACCGAGGAGATCGACACCGACGTGATGGTGCTCGGCGAGGCCCGCGCCGACACCGACATCGTCCAGGCCCTGGCCGCCCGCATCCCCGGCATGCGCGGCGTCTTCGCCGGCCGCCTGCGCAACGCCCACCAGGTCGAGTCCCTGGTCGCCAACCTCATCTCCGTCAACCGCCGTTACAAGGCCCATGCGGGGCTGCGGTTGACGGATGTGTGAGGGGCTCGTTCGTACGCGTCCGTAGGTGGTGACGCGTGAGCGGTGCGGGTCTTACGCCTGACCGGTGCGGGTCCGGCGGGTGGTCGGTACGGGCTCGGCGTGGGCTCGGCGTGTGGCGGTCCGGTGGTGGGCGGCCGTCCGTCGGGCGTCACGCGGCCGGGCGGCACGGCGGCCGGGCGTTATGGCGACGGGGGCACGGCGACCGCTTCACGCGACCGCTTCATGATCGGCGGAGGGCATGGGGGACACTGGAAGGGACCACCGCACCCCCGACAGGAGCCGACCCCCATGCCCTCCGTTCCCTCGTCCCGCCCGGCCCCGCGACTGGCGCTGTTCGCCGTCGCGGTATGCGTCCTCGCCGTCGTGGCCGCCGTCGTCTCGTTCGTACAGGGCAGCTGGCTCGGCGTCGTCTGGATCCTGATGGCGGGCATCTCCAGCAACATGGCGTGGTTCTACGTACGCCGCACGAAGCTGGAACGAGAGGCCGCCGCCCGGACCGAGGCCGCGACGACGGCTTGAGGCCGGAGGCGACGGCTTGGGGCCGGAGGGCACGGAGACGGCCTGAGGCCCGAGGTTATGGAGACGGCCTGAAGGCGAATGGCTGCCTGAAGGCGAATGCCTGACGGCCCCTGAGGCGATGGCCTGAACGGGATGGGGGCCGCCGCCTCGCCCCCGATTCCGCCCTCGAATTCCGCTCTCGATTCCGCCCCCGATTCCGCCGGGCCTGCGGGGCCGCGGGCCTACGCGCCGCCCCCGACCTGCGGGATCTGCGGCTCGCCCTGCCAGAAGCGGAAGAATTCCTGGCCCCAGTAGGAGTCCCAGTTGGAGACGCCCAGGGCCCGCAGGATCATGTCGACCAGGTTGAAGAACACGTGGTTGATCTCCGGCACCCACAGCAGCCCGAAGACCGCCAGCAGCCCGAACGGCGCGAACGGCTCCACCTGGCGCCGGAAGGAGTGCGAGAGCCAGGGCTCGATCACGCCGTAGCCGTCGAGGCCCGGTACCGGCACGAAGTTGAGGATCGCCGCCGTCACCTGGAGCAGCGCCAGGAACGCCAGCGCGTAGCGGAACGGGTCCGGCACGCCGTCCATCGCGCCCAACCAGAAGGGCGCCGTGACGATCGCGGCGAACAGGATGTTCGTCAACGGGCCCGCTGCCGAGATCAGGCTGTGCCGCCAGCGTCCGCGGATCCGGCCGCGCTCGATGAACACCGCACCGCCCGGCAGCCCGATCCCGCCCATGATCACGAAGATCACCGGCAGCACGATGCTCAGCAGCGCATGGGTGTACTTGAGCGGGTTCAGCGTCAGGTAACCCTTGGCGCCCACCGAGATGTCGCCGCTGTGCAGGGCGGTCCTGGCGTGCGCGTACTCGTGCAGGCAGAGCGAGACCACCCAGCCGGACACCACGAACAAGAACACCGCGAACCCGGTACTGGCCGCGAGCTGCCCGCTCCAGACCGCCCAGCCCGACACCGCCATCACGGCGACGAGCGCGAGGAACACCGGGCTGATGTGGCGGTCGGCGCGCCGTATTGCTGTGGTCATCGTGCGGGACTCCCGGGTGTGGTGGGTTCGGCCGTCGGCGGACCGGCCGTTGGCGGTGTGCCGGCCAGCCCCGACGGTATCGGCGCCACGGCGCTCTGTGCACACCTCCTTGGATGGCCAGGCGGCTGGGGTGGTCAGGCCGGCTCCGGGGTGGTCCGGCGTCCGGGGTGGTCCGGCGTCCGGGGCGGCCCGGCTTCGGGGAGCGCGGGTTCCGGGGTGCCGTCGGCCTGTGGATGCCGTCGGCCCGTGCGTGGGGTGCCGTCGGCCTGTGGATGCCGTCGGCTCGTGGGTGCCCCGGCTCTTGGGCGTCGTGGGGTCCGGGCGCCGTAGAGTCCGGTGGGGGCGTCGCGGGATGGGGTGTGCTTCTGTCTGGCTCCGTTCCGGGCCTGGCTCCGTCCCGTTCCTTTCCCCCGCGCGTCTCCTTTTGCGGAAAACGACGCGCGCTGTCGGGCCGGTTCCGGGCAAGGTGGACCTCCGGGCCGAATCCGGGATCGGCCGGAGGCGGATCGGGGGCGCGGGCGCGGACGGCTCGGGGATGTGTCGGGGGCCACATCGGGGATTGCCCGGGGAACCACGGAACGGAACCGTCCGGAGACCGGTGAGAGATCGCCATGGGATCCCCAGGGACGGACCGGCGGTCGCGGCGGCCGGCCCCGCCCCACCCCGCCCCACCGCAGATACTCCAGCCGGTGGCCGGTGGCCGGTGGCCGGTGGCCGGTGGCCGGTGGCCGGTGGCCCGTAGGCGGTCGTCGGTCCGGTCGGCGGTAAGGCCCGTCGGAGCCGGGCGGCCAGCGGTCGGACGTAGGGCCGTGGGCCCCGACGGTCGGCGGTGGCGGTAAGTGGCAGGTGGCAGGTGTGTGGCAGGTGTGTGAGGTGCATGAGGCGGGGGAGCGGAAAGTGGGCGGCTCGGGCGTGACCGACAATGGCCAGGTGCGCTATGGAATTCTTGGCACCACCCAGGCTCTGAGGGCCGACGGCACCCCCGTCGCCCTCGGCGGCGCACGCCTGCGCGCCCTGCTCGCCGCGCTCGCGCTGCGGCCGGGCCGGGCGCTCCCCCCGGACCTGCTGATCGCCGACATCTGGCGGATGGACCCGCCCGCCGACGCGCCGGGCGCACTCCAGGCGCTGGTCGGCCGGTTGCGCAGGGCGCTGGGGCACGAGGCGGTCGCATCGGCCGACGGCGGCTACCGCCTGTGCGCCGGGCCCGATGCCGTCGATCTGACCCGTTTCGAGCGGCTCGCGGCGGACGGCACCCGGGCGCTGGCCGACGGGGAACCGGCCCGCGCCGCCGCCCTCCTCGACGACGCGCTCGCCCTCTGGCGCGGCCCGGCGCTCGCCGATCTGCCCGAGGCCCGTGCCGACGCGGCCCGTGCCGAACGCCGCAGGCTGGACGCCCAGCGCAGCCGGCTCGCCGCCGATCTCGCCCTCGGCCGCGCCGATCACGCGCTGCCGGCGCTCGGCGCGCTCTGCCAGGACCATCCGCTCGACGAGCCGCTCCAGGCGCTGCGGCTGCGTGCGCTGCGGGACGCGGGCCGTACCGCCGAGGCGCTGGCCGCGTACGAGGAGATACGCGCCGGCATCGCCGACCGCCTGGGCGCCGACCCCGGCCCGGAACTGCGTGCCCTGCACGCCGAGCTGCTGCGGCCCGGTCCGGCCCAGGCCCCGGTGACGCCGCCGGCCCCGGGCCACGACACGCCCGGCCACCCTCTGGGAGGAGCGGCCCGCGGCGACCGTCACAGACCCGTCGGCCCAGGCCCCGGCCCCGGCTCCAGCTCCCGCCCCGGCCCCGCCTCCGACGCGGGTGACGGCTCGGGCCCGGACGCCGCTCCCGGCCGCCCCACCCCGGACGCCCGCCCCCGCGGCATCCCGCACGACGAGGCCGGTCGCAACGGCTCCCCGTACCCGTACGACACCTCCCGCACCTCCCGCCCTGGCGGCGCCCCGGACGACACCCTCCGCCACGGCGCCGCCGCGGACGGCGACGGCGCCCGTCGCCATCCCACCCGCGACGAGGACGCCACCCGCCACGACCCCACCCCGGGCCACCCGGGAGAGAGCACTGCCACCACCGCTCACGGCGTCACCCACCACAAGGGAACCGACACCGGCGGCCACAGAGAGCCCACCGCCCCCACCGCCCCCACCACCTTCGGCACCCTCGGATCCGGTGGCGGGCCGCCCGGGAATCTGCGGGCGCGGCTGACGTCGTTCGTCGGGCGGGACAGCGATCTGGAGGCGTTGCGGGGTGACCTGGCGGCGCACCGGCTGGTGACGCTGCTCGGGCCCGGTGGCGCGGGCAAGACGCGGCTGTCGCAGGAGGGCGCGGAGCGGGCCGCCGCCGCGCTGCCCGATGCCTGGCCGCACGGGGTGTGGCTGGCGGAGCTTGCGCCCGTCGACGATCCGCAGACAGTCGCCGAGAGCGTGCTCACCGTGCTCGGCGCCCGGGAGACCGTGGTGCGCGGCACCACCGCCGAGGGGCTGCGCGCCGCGGCCGACCCCACCGCGCTCGACCCGCTCGGCCGGCTCGCCGAGCACTGCGCCGACCGTCGGATGCTGCTGGTGCTCGACAACTGCGAGCACGTGATCGGCGCGGCAGCCGAACTCGCCGAGCGGCTGCTGGCCGCCTGCCCCGGCGTCACGGTGCTGGCGACCAGCCGCGAGCCGCTCGCCGTACCGGGCGAGGTGCTGCGGCCGGTGGAGCCGCTGCCCGACCCCGTCGCCCTGCGGCTGCTCGCGGACCGCGGTGCCGTCGCACGCCCCGGGTTCAGGACCGACGACGACCCGGCGGCCTGTGCCGAGATCTGCCGGCGCCTGGACGGCCTGCCGCTGGCCATCGAACTCGCCGCCGCCCGCCTGCGGATGCTCTCGCCGCGGCAGCTCGCCGACCGGCTCGACGACCGTTTCCGGCTGCTGACCAGCGGCAGCCGCACCGCGCTGCCCCGGCAGCAGACGCTGCGCGCCGTCGTGGACTGGTCCTGGGATCTGCTGGACACGCCCGAACGGGCCGTGCTGCGCCGCCTGTCGGTCTTCGCCGGCGGCTGCGATCTGGCCCTCGCCGATGAGGTGTGCGCCGACGTGGACGTCGACGGCCGTGAGGTCGCCGCGCTGCTCGGCTCGCTCATCGACAAGTCGCTGGTGGTGGCGGCGCCCGCGCCGGACGGCCGGATGCGCTACCGGCTGCTGGAGACCGTGGGGGAGTACGCGGGCGAGCGGCTCGACGAGGCCGGTGAGCGGGCCGGGGCCGAGCGCCGGCATCTCGTCGCGTACCGCGAACTCGCCCGCGCCGCCGACCCGTTGCTGCGCGGCCCGGGGCAACGGGAGTGGCTGGAGCGGCTGGAGCTCGAACACGACAATCTGCGCACCGCGCTGCGCCGTGCGGTGGCGGCCGGCGATGAGCACGAGGCGCTGTGCCTGGTGCTGTCGTTGCAGTGGTTCTGGTCCCTGCGTGACCACCGTGCCGACGCCCGTACCTGGTCGCGGGCGGCCGGGGCGCTGGGCCCCGACCCGTTCCTGCCGCCCGTCGAGCTCGCCCCCGAGCTGCACGAGCGTCCCATCGACGCGCCGCCGCCGATGAGCGCGGAGCTGCTCCAGGAGGCCCGCCGTGAGGTCCGTCTGGTGGCGATGGCGAGCGTCGAGAGCGACATGGAGGCGCTGCGCAGTCCGCAGATACAGGCGGAACTGGCGGGTGTCCTGGCCGCCTACCGCAGCGGGATGCCGCAGACCTGCCGGGTGCCCGGGGTGATGTGGTACTACGCGGTGCTGCTGTCAGGACGGATCGACCGGCTGGCGGAGATGGCCGACGACGCGGTGCGCGCCTGCCGGGAGTTCGGCTACGAGTGGGAGCTGGCCTTCACCCTCCAGCTGCGTTCGAAGATCCTCAACGACCGTCCCGGCGGGCTGGAGAAGGCGAGCCGGGACGCCGACGAATCGCTGCGGATCTTCGTCGGGATCGGGGACGACTGGGGCGCGGCCGAGGCGCTCGCGGGCCGCGCCGAGGCCCGTGAGGCGCGCGGTGAGTACGCGCGCGCCGCCCAGGACTACCGTGCCGCGATGGCGTACGCCGAGGATCTGGGTGCGCACGATCAGACGCTGCTGCTGCGGACCCGGCTGGCCGGGGTGCTGATCGAGGACGGTCAGGAGGACACCGGTGAGCGGCTGCTGCGGGAGGTGCTGGCGCAGGCCAAGGAGCACAACAGCGGCCGGGACGCGGTGCCGTTCGCGCAGCTGACGCTGGCGATGCGGCTGTCGGTCGCGGGCCGTGTCGACGAGGCGCGGGAGCAGTTGCTCGCGGTGCGGGACGCGTTCGCGCAGCGGGCTCCTGAGCTGTTCCTGGGGCTGGTGGAGTCGGCGCTCGTCGGGACGGACCTCGATCAGGGGCGGCTCGACGGGCTGCCGGAACGGCTCCGTGCGGCGCTGGCGAAGATGCAGGGCGACCTGACCCGGATGGTCGCGCCGGACCTGCCGGTGAGCCAACTGCTCACCGGTGCCCGGCTGATGGTGGCGGTGCGGGGTGCGGCAGCGGGCCCGGACGCGGCGCGGCTGGTGGGTGCGTACGACGCGCTGCGGTCGGCCAGTCATGTGCCGCCGCGCGTCATGCGGGACAGCCGGGCGGCTGCCGAGGCGGCGGCGCGCGGAGTGCTGGGCGATGCCGCGTACGCGGGGGCGTATGCCGAGGGCGGCGGCCTCTCGCTCGAAGAGGCCACCGCTCTCATCTGACGCGAGCCGGGCGAAGGCTGTGACTCCCGGGGGCTCCCCGGCCCCCGGGCGCGTCAGGTTCTGTGGGCGGATCCGGGGAGCCCTCGGACCCGCCGTCCGGCCGGTCAGGTCTTCTTGCGGAACTTGGCGACGGCGAGCGGCATGGTCACCGCGGTGATGGCGACGGCCCAGCCGAGCGTGATCAGGGTGGGGTGCAGGACGGCGCCCTGCCCGTTGATCAGTGCGCGGGCCGAGTCCGCCAGGTTGGAGAGCGGGTTGACCTTGGTGAAGCCCTCCAGCCAGCCGGGCATCGACCGCGTCGGGGCGAAGATCGACGAGCCGAACTGGAGCGGCATCAGGACGAGCATCGCCACGCCCTGCACCGCCTGCGGGGTCTTCATGGCCAGGCCCAGCAGGATGAAGATCCACATGAGGGCGGCGCCGAAGGCCGTGGACAGGGCGATCGCGCCGAGGAACGGGAAGAAGCCGCCCTTGACCTCCAGGCCGAGCAGGAAGCCCATGCCCAGCAGGATCGCGGTGGCGATCAGCATCCGGCCGACCTCGACGACGATCTTGGCTATCAGCACCGACGACCGGGCGATCGGCATCGTACGGAAGCGGTCCATGACTCCCTTGCGGAAGTCCTCGTTGACGCCCGTGCCCACCGCCATGGCGATGTTCATGCCCATCATCGCCATCATGCCGGGCACCAGGTACTGGACGTACTCCTGCTGATTGCCCTTGCCGGCGATGGCGCCGCCGAAGACGTACACGAACAGCAGGATGAAGATGATCGGCATCAGCAGGGCGTCGAACATCGACTCCGGGTCCTGCTTGATCTGCAGGGCGTTGCGCCGGGCCAGTGCGCCGATGTGCCGGACGTTGGCCCGCAGGCCGATCCGGCCCTCGTCGGCGCGCGGCTTCGCCGTGGGCGCCGTCATTGTCGCGGCACTCATGCCGATACCTCCGCGTGCTGCTGGTCCGAATCGTCATCGGGGGAGCCCGCGTCGGAGGTCTTCTGGCCGGTGATGGCCAGGAACACCTCGTCCAGGCTGGGCAGATGGGTGCTGATGCCGGCGAGGGCGAAGCCGCGCGCTCCCAGGAGGGCGATGACCGCGGTGAGCTGTTCGTCGCTGATGATCGGGACGTTGACGACACCTTCGGTGTGGTCGGCGGTGGCGCCCGAGATGCCGTCGAGTCCGGCCTGGGCGACGGCGTCGACCATCCGGTCCAGCTCGCCGGGTTCGGCGGGGCGGATCTGGAGGGTGCGCCCGCCGACCTTCGCCTTGAGTTCGTCGACCTGGCCCTCGGCGATCACCCGGCCGCGGTCGATGACGGTCAGCTCGCTCGCCAGCTGCTCGGCCTCTTCCATGTACTGGGTGGTGAGCAGCACCGTCGCGCCCTCGCGGACCATCCGCTGCACCTCGGCCCACACCTCGTTGCGGGTGCGCGGGTCGAGTCCCGTCGTCGGCTCGTCCAGGTAGAGGACGGCGGGCTGCCCGATCATGGAGGCGGCCAGGTCCAGGCGGCGGCGCATGCCGCCGGAGTACTTGGCGGCGGGCCGCTTGGCGGCCTCGGTGAGGGAGAAGCGTTCCAGCATGTCGTCCGCGCGCCGCCGGGCGTCCTTGCGGGACAGGTCGAGCAGCCGCCCGATCATGTAGAGGTTCTCCCGGCCGGAGAGCTTTTCGTCGACCGAGGCGTACTGCCCGGTCAGGCCGATGGTGCGGCGCAGCGCGCGGGGCTGGCGCACCACGTCGTAGCCGGCCACGAAGGCGGTGCCGGCGTCGGGTGCGATGAGGGTGGACAGGCAGCGGACGAGTGTCGTCTTGCCGGCGCCGTTGGGGCCGAGCACCCCGAGCACGGTGCCTTCCCGCACGTCCAGGTCCACCCCGTCGACGGCTTTCACATCGCCGAAGTGCTTGACCAGACCGCGCACCTCCACGGCGTTCCCGCCCTTGGTGGGTTGTGTCTTTCGCGTCATGCGCACCAAGGTGCCAGCGGCCACCGACAGCGCACCGACAGACTGCCGACAGGGCGGCTGCGGGGGCGGGCGCACCGCCCCCGCAGCCCGTCCCTGCTAGTGGAAGGTGTGCTGCTCGGCCGGGAAGGACCCGCCGACGACCTCGTCGGCGAACTCCTTGGCCGCGCCGCCCAGCAGGTCGCGCAGGGCGAGGTACTGCTTGGCGAAGCGCGGCGCCCGGCCCGCGGTCAGGCCGGCCATGTCGGTCCACACCAGGACCTGGGCGTCGCAGCCGGCTCCCGCGCCGATGCCGACGGTCGGGATGTGCAGCGAGCGGGTGACCTCCGCCGCCAGCTCGGCCGGTACGGCTTCCAGGACGACGGAGAAGGCGCCCGCGTCCTGGACGGCCTTCGCGTCCCGCAGCAGTTGCTGCGCGGCTTCCTCACCGCGGCCCTGGACGGGGTAGCCGCCGAAGGCGTGCACGGACTGGGGGGTGAGGCCGATGTGCGCCATCACCGGGATGCCGGCCGAGACCAGCAACTCCACCTGGTGGGCGGAGCGTTCGCCGCCCTCCAGTTTGACGGCGCCCACACCGGCTTCCTTGACCAGCCGGGTGGCGCTGCGCAGGGCCTGCACGGGCCCTTCCTGGTAGGCGCCGAAGGGCAGGTCGGCGACGATCAGGGCGTGCCGGCTGCCGCGTACGACGGCGGCGGACAGCAGGGTGATCTCGTCCATGGTGACCGGCACGGTGGACTCGTAGCCGAGGTGGCAGTTGCCCATCGAGTCGCCGACGAGGAGGACGGGGATGCCGGCGTCGTCGAAGACCGACGCGGTCATCGCGTCGTAGGCGGTGAGCATCGGCCACTTCTCGCCGCGCTCCTTGGCGGCGGCGATGTCGCGGACGGTGATGCGGCGGGAGCGGGTGCCCCCGTAGAGGGCGGTGTCCCGGCCGGCGGGCCGTGCGGCCGGCTTCAGGGCAGGGGAAAGCTGCGTCATGGTGACGGCTCCTGTTCTCATCTCGAGGCGCCCTGACGGCGTCCCCGGAATCCCCTCCATGCTGGCATGCGGTGGTGCGGCGCGGAAGGGCGTCCCCCGGAATCCGGCGATTACGGAACGGAGTCGTATCGTTACGCTCTACGCTGTGCCGCATGGCCACCTCACCACCCCGCCCGGGTGCCCCCGAAGCCGGCGGTATCCCCGCGCACATCCACCGCCGCCGCTGGGTGGCCCTGTCCGTGCTCATGCTCAGCCTGCTGATCGTGGTCCTGGACAACACCATCCTCAACGTCGCCATGAAGACCATCGCCACCCCCGCGCCCGTCGGTCTCGGCGCCAGCCAGAGCGAGCTGGAGTGGGCGATCAACGCCTACACGCTGCTCTTCGCCGGGCTGCTGTTCACCGCGGGGCTGCTCGGCGACCGCATCGGCCGCCAGAAGATGCTGCTGTTCGGCCTGGCGGTCTTCGGCTTCGGCTCGCTGCTCGCCGCGTTCGCCGCCTCGCCCGCCCAACTGGTCGCCTTCCGCGCCGTGATGGGCCTCGGCAGCGCCTTCGTGATGCCCGCCACCCTCGCCATCCTGATGAACATCTTCGAGCCCGCCGAGCAGCCCAGGGCCATCGGGTTCTGGGCCGGCGGCGTGGGCCTGGCCATCGCGGTCGGGCCGATCGCCGGCGGGCTGCTGCTCACCCACTTCTGGTGGGGCTCGGTCTTCCTCATCAACGTCCCCATCGTGCTGGTCGCGCTGACCGCGGTGGTGCTCCTCGTCCCCGACTCCAAGGACCCCGCACCGGGCAGGCTGGACCCGGTCGGCGTGCTGCTCTCCGTGGTCGGCCTGGTCCTGCTGGTCTACGGGATCATCAGGGGCGGCCGGCTCGCCGACTTCGCCGCCCCCGAGGTCGTCGGCACGACCCTGGGCGGTCTCGTCGTGCTCGCCGTCTTCGTGGCGCACCAAAGGCGCAGCGACCACCCGTCGATCGACATGGGCTACTTCCGCAAGCCCGCCTTCTCGGCCGCCGTCACCGCCATCGCGCTGGTCTTCTTCGCGCTGGTGGGGGTCACGTTCCTGATCGTCTTCTACGTGCAGAGCGTGCGCGGCTACACGCCGCTCCAGTCGGGGCTGCTGATCCTGCCGCTGGCCGCCGCCCAGTTGATCTTCGCGCCGCGGGCCCGGCACGTCGTCGACAGGTTCGGCTCCCGCGCGGTGTGCACCGTCGGCATGCTGGCCATCGTCGCCACCATGGCCGGGCTGCTGCTCCTGGACACCACCACCCCGATCTGGGTGCTGGAGGCACTGTTCTTCCTCCAGGGCATCGGCATGGCGCACATCACGCCGCCGGTCACCGTCTCGATCATGCAGTCCCTGCCGCGCGAGAAGGCCGGCTCGGGCTCCGCGATCAACAACACCTTCCGGCAGGTCGGCGGCACCCTCGGCGTCGCGGTCCTCGGCTCGCTGCTGTCCACGACGTACCGCGACGGCGTCCAGGACACGCTCGACGGCATCCCCCGGCTGTCACCCGGCGCCCGGCACGCGGCCGGTGAGTCCGTCGAGGCGACGCTCGCCCTGGCCGACCGGATGGGCCCGGCCGGAGCGCCGCTGGTGTCCACGGCGAAGGACGCCTTCGTGCACGCCATGCACGTCACCGCGGTCGGCTCGGCGTGCATCGCGCTGGCCGGCGCGGTGGTGGTCGCCGTCTTCCTGCCCAGCAGGTCCCGTGACGAGGCGCCCGCGACGCAGCCGCAGGAGGAACCGGCGGCGGAGGCCGGGTGACGAGCGGGCGGGCGCCGGCCCCCGAGCGCCGCGGGCGTCCGCGCAGCGCAGCCGCCGACCGCGCCATCATCGAGGCCGTCCTGCGGCTGATCGAGGAGGGCGCCGGCATCGGCGAGCTGGCCATGGAACGCATCGCCCGGGAGGCCGGGGTGGGCAAGGCCACCGTCTACCGCCGCTGGCCCGGCAGGGACGCGCTGTTCCTCGACGTGATCCGCTCCCTGGAGGAGGAAGTCCCGCCGCCGGGCGGCGGATCGGTGCGCGACGAACTGGTCCGGCTGCTGGAGTTCCTCCGCAGACACGGGCTGGCCAAGCGCCACTCCGCCGTCCTGCGCACGGTGCTGACGCACGTCCAGGCGCAGCCCGCGGTGTGGCGCGAGTACCAGGAGACGGTGATGCGCGCCCGCCGTGAGGCCCTGCTCGCGGTGCTGCGCCGCGGCATGGCGGGCGGCGACATCCGGGCCGACCGCGATCTCGACGTCCTCGCGGACCTCTTCATCGGCCCGATGCTGTCCCGGGCGCTGCTCGACGCGTCGAAGGCGCTGCCCGACGGTCTCGCCGAGCAGATCGTCGACACCGTGCTGGAGGGGGTGCGCCAGGGCCCGTGACGGGGAAGGAGGGCGGGTGGCGGATCCGTGCGGAGGGCCCACGGCAGGGAGCGGAATATGCCCGTTCTGTGACACCTGGCGCCGAGGCGCCGCTCAGCGGAACCCGGGCCCGTCGCCCGTCCGTCTCCACTTCTAAGAAAGCGCATCACAAGGCATCGCCTAGGGTCGTGAACCACAGGCGAGGCAGCGGAGCAAGGCAGTGAGGACAGCGGAATGGCGCAGGCATACATGACGGAGCCGGGACAGGGCCAGGACCCTGAACGGACCGGTTCCGGAGCCGCCCGCCTGAAGAACTGGTGGCGCCCTGAAGGGATGTGGCGGCGCGGCATCATCCTGGCCGTGCTCGCGGTGCTCGTCGGGCTGTTGATGCTTCTGCACGGCCGGGTTCCCAACACCGTGGGAAACCTGGGCAGTCTGCTGGAGACGTTCCTCCCGTGGGCCGGCATCACCGTCCCGCTGCTGCTGATCCTGGCGCTGCTGCGCCGCTCGGCGACCGCGCTGATCGCGCTGCTGCTGCCGGTCGTCGCCTGGGTCAGCCTGTTCGGCGGGCAGCTCACCGGCAAGTCGGGCAGCGGCGGCGATCTCACCGTCGCCACCCACAACGTCGACGCCGACAACCCCGACCCGGCGGGCACCGCGAAGGACATCGCGGCGGCGGGCGCCGACGTCGTCGCCCTGGAGGAGCTGACCGCCGAGGCGCTGCCCACGTACAAGAAGGGGCTGGCCGCGGCGTATCCCTACAGCGCGGTCAAGGGGACCGTCGGGATCTGGAGCAAGCGACCGCTGTCCGACGCCGCCCCGGTGAACATCAAGATGGGCTGGACCCGGGCGCTGCGGGCGACGGTGACCGCGGCGGACGGCCAGAAGGTCGCCGTGTACGTCGCGCACCTGCCGTCGGTACGGGTCAAGGTCGCGGCGGGCTTCACCGCCAACCAGCGGGACGAGAGCGCCGCCGCGCTGGGCCGGGCGATCTCCCACGACCCGGCGGGCAAGGTGGTGCTGCTCGGCGACCTCAACGGCACCATGAACGACAGGTCGCTGGCGCCGGTCACCTCGCAGATGCGCTCGGCGCAGGGCGCGGCGGGCGACGGCTTCGGCTTCACCTGGCCGGCCGGGTTCCCGATGGCCCGCATCGACCAGATCATGGTCAGGGGCCTGGAGCCGGTGTCGGCCTGGTCGCTGCCGGCCACCGGCAGCGATCACCTGCCGGTCGCGGCGTCGGTCAAGCTCTGAGCCGCCGGACGGGCTCCGGGGCGGGCGCGGGCCGCCTCCCGGAGCCCGTCCGACCTCGGGATTTCACACCTCGTTGACCTGCCGGAATACTGGGCAGGAAAGACTTTGTTCCGTATCAGAACTTACGGACCTCCTTCCTGCCGCGTGTGACGACCCCACGCACCCGTTCCCGAAAGGTTTCTCATGCCCTTGGCTCTGCTCGCGCTCGCGATCTCGGCCTTCGGTATCGGCACCACGGAATTCGTGATGATGGGCCTGCTGCCCAACGTCGCGGACGACCTGGGCACCACCGTGCCCGCCGCCGGCTACCTCGTCTCCGCCTACGCGCTCGGCGTCGTCATCGGCGCCCCGCTCCTGACCGCACTCGGCTCCCGCATACCCCGCAAGCGGATGCTCGTGCTGCTCATGGCGGTCTTCACGGTCGGCAACCTCGCCTCCGCGCTGGCGCCCACCTTCGGCCTGCTGATCGCCGGGCGGTTCCTCGCCGGGCTGCCGCACGGCGCGTTCTTCGGCGTCGGCGCCGTGGTGGCCGCCCGGCTGGTGCGCGAGGGACGGCAGGCCCGCGCGGTCGCCACCATGTTCCTCGGCCTGACCGTCGCCAACATCGTCGGCGTGCCCGCGGCGACCCTGCTCGGCCAGCACCTCGGCTGGCGCGCGACCTTCCTCGTCGTCGCCGCCATCGGCCTGGCCGCCATGGCCGCGCTCGCCCGCCTCGTCCCGCAGCTGCCCGCGCAGGAACGCACCGGGCTCGGCCGCGAACTGCGCGCACTCGGCGACCGCCAGGTCCTGCTCGGCCTGCTCACCACGGTCTTCGGCTTCGCCGGCGTCTTCGCCGTCTACAGCTACCTCGCCTCGACGGTGACCCGGGTGACCGGCTTCTCCCAGGGCACCGTCCCCCTCGTGCTGGCCCTCTTCGGCATCGGCATGACGCTCGGCGCGCTGGTCGCGGGGCCGCTGACCGACCGGGCGCTGCGCCCGGCGCTGTACGGCTCGCTGGCGGCGCTCACCATCGTCCTCGCCGCCTTCCACTTCGTCGCCGAGGTGAAATGGGCGGCCCTGGCCTGCGTCGCCCTCATCGGCGCCGTCGGCTTCATGACCACCACGCCCCTCCAGATGCTGGTCATGAACAAGGCCCGGCAGGCGCCCACCCTGGCCGCCGCCTCCAACCAGTCCGCCTTCAACCTCGCCAACGCGGGCGGCGCCTGGGTCGGCGGCCTGGCCCTGACCGCCGGCTGGGGCTGGACCTCACCGACCCTGGTCGGCGCGGTCCTGGCCGCCGCGGGACTGGCCGTCGCCGTCACCGCGGGACTGCTGGACCGCGGTGAGAGCGCCGCCGCCCACGAGACCTCCCGGATCGTGGCGCGCGGCGGGGAGAGCGCCCCAGAGACCGCGGACAACGCCCCGGCGGGCGGCCACACCGGCTGAACCGGGGGCCGGGCCGGGACCGCGACGACCGGACCCGGGTCACCGGACGCCGGTCAGGCGCCCTCCCGCCAGCGGTTGGTGACCGGCAGCCGCCGGTCCTTGCCGAAGCCCTTGGCGGAGATCTTGGTGCCCGGCGGGTACTGGCGGCGCTTGTACTCGGCGGTGTCGACCATCCGCAGCACCCGGGTCACCAGCTCCTCGTCGAAGCCGTCGGCGATGATCTCCGAGCGCCCGCGGTCACGGTCGACGTACAGCTCCAGGACGCGGTCGAGCACGGCGTAGTCGGGCAGCGAATCGGTGTCGACCTGCCCGGGGCGCAGTTCCGCGCTGGGCGGCTTGGTCAGTGTGTTCTCCGGGATCGGCGGGGTGCCGCCGCGGTCCGCCGCCGCCCGGTTCCGCCAGCGGGCCAGCTGGAAGACGACGGTCTTGTAGACGTCCTTGATGGGCCCGTACGCGCCCACCGAGTCGCCGTAGAGCGTCGAATAGCCGCAGGCCAGCTCGGACTTGTTGCCCGGCGCGAGGACGAGATGGCCCTCCTGGTTGGAGATCGCCATCAGCGTCGTGCCGCGCAGCCGCGACTGGAGGTTCTCCTCGGCGAGCCCGGTCAGGCCGAGCGCCCCCATGTACGCGTCGAACATCGGGCCGATCGGCACCGTACGGAACGCCAGGCCGGTACGGAGCGCGAGGTCGGCGGCGTCGCCGAGGGAGTGCTCCGACGAGTAGGCCGACGGCATGGCGACGCCGTGCACGTTCTCCGCGCCCAGCGCGTCGCAGGCCAGCGCGGCGACCAGCGCGGAGTCGATGCCGCCCGACAGGCCGATGACCACGCTGCGGAAGCCGTTCTTGGTGACGTACGCGCGCAGCCCGACGACCAGCGCCGTGTAGATCTCCTCCAGGTCGGACAGCCGCTCGGCCTCGCCGCCCGGCTCCCGGGGCGGGTAGGCGGGCAGCGGCTCGGGGGAGAGGGTGACGTGGTCGATGCGCAGCCCGTCGTCGACGGTGCCGGACGGGGGCTCGGGGGCGGCGGCGGGCAGGTCGAGGTCGATCAGCACGCATTCCTCGGCGAACTGCGGGGCGCGGGTGAGCACCTCGCCCTCCCGGTCGACGACGATCGAGTCGCCGTCGAAGACCAGGTCGTCCTGCCCGCCGGTCATCGCCAGATACGCGGTGGTGCAGTCGGCTTCCCTGGCCCGCCTGCGGACCAGCGCCAGACGCGTGTCGTCCTTGTCCCGCTCGTACGGCGAGGCGTTGACCGACACCAGCAGCCCGGCCCCCGCGCTGCGGGCGGCCGGCACCCGGCCGCCCTCCTGCCACAGGTCCTCGCAGATGGCGAGCGCGACATCGACGCCGTGCACCCGCACGACGGGCAGCGTGTCGCCCGGCACGAAGTACCGGAACTCGTCGAAGACGCCGTAATTGGGCAGATGGTGCTTGGCGAAGCTGAGGGCGACCGCGCCGCCGTACAGCACCGCCGCCGCGTTCTGCGGGGATCCGGCCGGCCGCCCGTAGCGCGGCAGGTCCTCGGCGCAGCGGTCCAAGTAGCCGACGACGACGGGCAGTTCACCGCATCCCTCGGCGGCGAGCCGCGCCGCCAGGGCGGTCAGCGCGGCGCGGCTCGCCTCGACGAACGAGGGGCGCAGCGCGAGATCCTCGACGGGGTAGCCGGTCAGCGTCATCTCGGGGAAGGCGACCAGGTGCGCGCCCTGCCCGGCGGCGTACCTGGTCCGGCGCACGATCGTCTCGGCGTTCCCCGCGAGGTCACCGACGCAGGAGTCGATCTGTTGGAGGGCGAGGCGTAGTTGGGGCACCCGGCCAGTGTATTCGTCTTTCTGACGCAATGGGGTGTGCGGAAGGCGACGGGCGAGCCGGAACGCACACGGCCGGGGGGGGGGGGGGGGGGGGGCGGGGGGCCGCCCCCCGCCCCCCCCCCCCCCCCCCCGGCGTCCGCCCGCCGCCTCCGCAGGCCCGGAGGCGGCCGGCTACTTCAGGTATCCCAGGACCGTCATCATCCCGGACTCCGAGTGGTACAGGTTGTGGCAGTGCATCATCCACAGGCCCGGGTTGCGCGCCTCGAACTCGACCGAGACCCGGTGTCCCGGCCGCACGATCACGGTGTCCTTGACCGCCCCGCCGTCCAGCATCGCGAACAGGTGCCCGTGCAGGTGCATCGGGTGCCACATGGGGCTGTGGTTGCGGAACACCATCCGGACCCGCTCGCCCTCCCTGATCGGGTAGCGCCGCGACTGTGCGTACGTCTCCCCGTTGATCGACCAGTTGAACTTCTCCATCGACCCCGTCAGCTTGAAGTGCAGGGTGCGGTCGACCTCCCCGGACGGCACCCGCACCGAATCCGCGGCCTCCAGGTCCGGCGCGATGAGCACCTTCCCGTACAGCTCGTCGGGCCGGGTGCCGGCCTCGGGCGCCGCGCCGCCGCCGGTGCGCAGGATCGCCATGCCGGTGCGGTCCTTGCCCTCGGCGAGCGCGGTGAGCGGGAAGACGCCGTCCTCCGCCGTGACCAGGACGTCGTAGCGCTCACCCATGCCGATCAGCAGGGCGTCGGTCGTGGCGTGGTTGACGGGGTTGCCGTCGGTGTGCGTGATGGTCATGGAGTGGCCGCCGAGCGCCACGCGGTAGGCGGTGTCGCCGCTCGCGCAGATGAACCGGATCCTGATCCGGTCGCCCGGACGCGCGGTGAAGGTCTGCGGATCGTCCTCGGTACGGCCGTTGACCAGGTGGTACGGGTAGTCGACGTCGCCCGCCTCGCCGCCGAGGAGTTTGCTTCTGGCGCCCCACAGCATCCGCGAAGGACCCTCGGGCTCCCGGTGCTTCCCGTCGTCCTGCGTGCCCGTACCGCCGTGGCCCATCCCGTGGCTCATCCCGCCGGGGTTGTGGTTGCCGTAGCCGCCACCGCCCTTGGTCAGCTCGGCCAGGACCCCGTCCGGAGTGCTGCCTTCCACCCCGTCGACCCAGTCGTCCAGGAGCACCACCCACTCCTTGTCGTAGGAGAGCGGCTCCTTGGGGTCCTCGATGATCAGCGGTGCGTACAGGCCGCGGTCCAGCTGCATGCCGTAGTGGGAGTGCAGCCAGCACGTGCCGGGGCGGGTGACCATGAACCGGTACGGGAAGGACGCGCCCGGCTGGACGGGGCGCTGGGTGAGCCCGGGGGCGCCGTCCATGTCGTTGCGCAGCGTCAGGCCGTGCCAGTGCACGGTCGTGGGCTCCGGCAGATGGTTGGCGAAGTCCACCGCGAGGATGTCGCCCGAGGTGACCCGGACCTCCCGGCCCGGCAGCTCGTCGCCGTACGCCCAGGAGTCGACGGTGCGTCCGCCGAGGTCGAGCTGGGTGCGGGCGGCGATGAGCCGGATGTTCCGTACGGGGCCCGAACCGCGCCCCTTCTCGGCGCCGGCGACCTCCGGGCCGTCCGGGGTGACGTAGCGGTCGGGCGCGTCGTCGCCGGGGGCTGACGCGCTCTTGCGGTCGACGGCCGGGCCGGTGGAACAGGCGGCGAGCAGGCCGCTGCCCGCGGCGGCGACACCGGCGCCGAGCACGGCGCGCCGCGCGGGCGCCGGCGCTTCGGACGGCGCGGATGCGGAGGGGTGGGAAGACGTGCGGATACGACGCATGGGGAGCACCTCGTGAGGGTGTCGGCGTGTGCCGGGCGGCGGGCGCGGGGCCGCGGACGCGCGCAGGCGCCGGGGCCGGGCGCCCCCTACCCGGGCAGGAGCGACAGGCGGGTGAGGAGAGGGGCGCGGAGCGGCGGGGATATCTCCCGTCGCACGCCGGGCAGCCGCGCGGCGCGGACCGCCGGGGTGCCCGGGGCGCGGTGGCCGGGCGACGGAGCGGCCGGCCGGGCCGTGGCGAGAGGTTCGTGACCGGGGGCCGGGTGCCGGGACGTGTGCCCGGCGGCGACGCCGGTACCGGTCGGCCCGTCGCACAGCGGCAGCCGGCCGCACCGGGCGGCGGCCGGGGGCTGTGCACGCATCGCTGGCCTCTCGTCGGGGACGGCGGGCGGGTGCTGACGGAGCGGCACGGCGGTACGGCCGGGCACCTGGATCCCGCACCCTACCCCTGTGGGGTATGACGCCCTTGTAATGGCCCGCAGGACACCGGAGCCAAGACGCCATGCGGGGCACCCGGGGCCGACGGGAGCCCCGGCGCGGCCCGGGAACCGCCCGCTTCCGGGCACCGCCCACCTCCCGTGACACCGGCGCCGCCCCCGCCCGCCGCGCACCCGTCGCGCCCCGCGTCCTCGGCCCGTCGCACCGCGGGGCCGCCGCCTATCCTGACCTGACCCGACCGTGCCCGTTCCCGCCCGGCGCCGGTACGCGGACGGCCGTGTCCGGCCGCGCCGGGGCCGCCCGTCGCGGCCGGGCCGTGCGGGAGCCCCGACCACCAGGATGTCCGTGACCGCGACCGCGCCCCCGTCCCTCCCCGCTGCGGACCGCAGCCCGGCGGTGCGTGCCCGCCGGCGGACGGCCGCCGCGCTGCTGCTGCTCGGCGCCGTCGCGTACACCGCGTGGGTCCTGGAGCTGGTCGTCGCCACCGGCCTCGACCCCGTCGACGCGTACGTCAGCGAACTGGCCGCCGCCGACCAGCCGCTCGGCGGTCTCTTCCGCGCCACCGACCTGGCGGCCGGGCTGCTGGTGCTGGCCGGCGCGGTCCTGGCGCTGAGCCTGCCGGGACGGCGGCCGTGGGCCACGGCCGGCTGGGGCGCGCTGGCCCTCTTCGGCGCCGCCACCGCCCTGGACTCCCGGCTCCCGCTGAGCTGCGCGCCGACCGACGACCCGGAGTGCGCGGCCCGCGAGACCGCGGGACTGGTGCCCGCCACGCACACCGCGCACGCGGTCAGCAGCTCGCTGGCGATGCTCGGCGCGCTGGCCGCCCTGGCCCTGCTGACCTTCACCGCCCGCCGCTACGCCTGGTGGCCGCCGCTCGGCCGCTGGGGCCCGCCCCTGCTGCTGGCCGAACTCGCCGCCACCTTCTGGACGCTGGCCGCCGTCGCCGCCTTCACCACCGGCGCCGGCACCTGGGCGCTGGGCCTGGGGCAGCGCCTCCAGGTCCTGCTCGTCGCCCTCTACGTCGCGCTCGTCGCCCGCTGCCTGGCACGCGCCGGACGGTCACCGGGCACCGGCGGGCGCCCCGATCGCCGCCCGGCGGGAGAATCGGAGCGGGAAACGCGAGGTCACGGATGACGGGAGGCCACGGATGATCCGGAGCGCGGGGAGCAGCCGCGGTGACGAGGGCCAGGGCGGTACGGGCCGTCGCGGGCGGCCCGCGCCGGGCCGCATGCTGCGGGTCGGCGGCGTACCGCTGCACGTGCTGAGCGAGGGCAGCGGCCCGGTCTGCGTGCTCAGCGGCGGGCTCGGCATGGCCTGGTTCGACTGGGAGAAGGTCGCCGCGCTGCTCGCCCCGTACCGCACCGTCGTCCGCTTCGACCGCCCGGGACTCGGCCTCAGCGCCCCGGCACCCGGGCCGCCCGCCCTGGCCGCCGAGGCGGACCGGATCGCCGAGGTGCTGGACGCGCTCGGCCACCGGGGCCGCTGCACCGTCGTCGGCCACTCCCTGGCCGCCTTCCACGCCGAGGCGTTCGCCCGGCTGCACCCGCACCGCTGCGCGGGACTGGTGCTGGTCGACGGCAGCGTCGAGGAGAAGGCCGATCCGCGGCTGCCGCGCGCGGTGCGCAGCGCCTGGGCGAGCGGCCTGGCCGGCGCGCTGGCCGCCGCCGGGCTGCCGCGCGCCCTGGGCCCCGCGGGCCGCAGGCTGGCGGGCCGGGCCCAGGCCATCGGCCACCACGCGCCGCACCACTGGGAGCGCGCCGCCTACCGCACCAGCCGGGTGCTGCGCGCCTGCGTGCTGGAGAACGCGAGCTACCCCTACCAGGCCGCCGACCTCGCACAGCTGCGTCCACAACGTCCGATGCCCGACGTCCCGGTGACGGTCCTGGCGGCCTACGACGGCGGCGAGACGGCCCGCGGGCTGCGGTGGCTGGGCCGCCAGCGGGCCCTCGCGGCCGAGCTGCGCGGCCGGTTCGTGGTGGCCGCGCCCTCCGGCCACCTGGTGATGGCCGACGCACCGGAGTCGGTCGCGCAGGCGGTACTCGGCCTGTAGAGCGGCCGTGGCTCGCGGCTGCGGCTCGTCAACACGCGGTCAACGGTTACTCAGTTGCGTTCCAAGAGTGGGCCAAGCCGCCCGTTCCGCCGTTCCGTGGCAGCGGGGCGGCCGGGATCGTGGGAGGTGGGGGCAGGAATGCGCGGCGGAAAGGGGTGCGCGGGCGACCCGCGGGAGGTTACGGCCCGACGGTTCTGATTCAGGCCAAGGGTGCGTAATGTGACGGTAACCCCCGCGCGTGATACTGGTGTGCCACGCCGTTTTTCCCGCGTGCGTGGACAGGCCGATTGACCTGCAAGGATTGGTGAGCCATGGACAAGCAGCAGGAGTTTGTGCTCCGCACGCTGGAGGAGCGCGACATCCGCTTCGTACGGCTGTGGTTCACCGATGTGCTCGGGTTCCTCAAGTCCGTGGCCGTCGCCCCCGCCGAGCTGGAGCAGGCGTTCGACGAGGGCATCGGCTTCGACGGCTCGGCCATCGAGGGCTTCGCCCGGGTCTACGAGTCGGACATGATCGCCAAGCCGGATCCCGGCACGTTCCAGATCCTGCCCTGGCGCGCGGAGGCACCCGGCACCGCCCGGATGTTCTGCGACATCCTGATGCCCGACGGCTCCCCGTCGTACGCCGACCCGCGCTACGTGCTCAAGCGGATCCTGGCCAAGACATCCGACCTCGGGTTCACCTTCTACACGCACCCCGAGATCGAGTTCTTCCTGCTCAAGGACAAGCCCGTCGACGGCACCCGGCCCACGCCCGGCGACTCGTCGGGCTACTTCGACCACACCCCGCAGAACGTCGGGATGGACTTCCGCCGGCAGGCCATCACGATGCTGGAATCGATGGGCATCTCGGTGGAGTTCAGCCACCACGAGGGCGCCCCCGGCCAGCAGGAGATCGACCTGCGGTACGCCGACGCGCTGTCGACCGCTGACAACATCATGACGTTCCGGCTGGTCATGAAGCAGGTGGCGCTGGAGCAGGGCGTGCAGGCGACGTTCATGCCCAAGCCGTTCTCCGAGTACCCGGGCTCCGGCATGCACACCCACCTCTCGCTGTTCGAGGGCGACCGCAACGCCTTCCACGAGTCCGGCGCCGAGTACCAACTCTCCAAGGTGGGACGGTCGTTCATCGCCGGACTGCTGCGGCACGCGGGCGAGATCTCCGCCGTCACCAACCAGTGGGTGAACTCCTACAAGCGCATCTGGGGCGGCACCAACCGCACCGCGGGCGCGGGCGGCGAGGCGCCCTCCTACATCTGCTGGGGCCACAACAACCGCTCCGCGCTGATCCGGGTGCCGATGTACAAGCCGGGCAAGATGGGGTCGACGCGGGTCGAGGTCCGCTCCATCGACTCCGGCGCGAACCCGTACCTGACGTACGCGGTGCTGCTCGCGGCCGGACTCAAGGGCATCGAAGAGGGCTACGACCTGCCGGCCGGCGCCGACGACGATGTCTGGGCGCTGTCCGACTCCGAGCGCCGCGCGATGGGCATCGAGCCGCTGCCGCAGAACCTCGGCGAGGCCATCGAGCTGATGGAACGCAGCGAACTGGTCGCCGAGACCCTCGGCGAGCACGTCTTCGACTTCTTCCTGCGCAACAAGAAGCAGGAGTGGGAGGAGTACCGCTCCGAGGTCACCGCGTTCGAGCTGCGCAAGATGCTGCCCGTGCTCTAGGGCTCTTCGCGGTGTCCGCACCGTCTCCGTTCCGTCCTGCCCGGGGCGGCCCGCGCTATGGCGTGCGGGCCGCCGGCCGGGTGAGTTCCGAGAGGCGCACGCCATGGCACAACCCGCTCCGCAGGGCCGGCGGAGCAGCACCTTCACCCGGCTGCTGAGGCACGGTTTCACCGATGCATCGGCGGCCGGGCGGCTGCTCGACGCGCCCGAACTCGCTTCCGTACGCGACGACTCGCAGCTCCTGGAAGCGCTCGCCGGCACCGCCGACCCCGACCTGGCGCTGCTCGGCCTGGTCCGGCTGGTCGAGGCGCAGGACCCGGACGAGCAGCAGCTGCTGCTGAGCACGCTGGTCACCGCGAAACCGCTGCGCGACCGGCTGCTGGGGGTGATGGGCGCGTCCGAGGCGCTCGCCGACCACCTCGCCAGGCACCCGCACGACTGGCGGTCGCTGGCCACCTACGAGGCGGCCGATCTGCACCCCGCCACCCCCGAGTTCGAAGAGGCGCTCGCGGAGGGTGTCTGGGGCGAGCGGGGCCGTGACCTGTCGCGCGCCGACGCGCTGCGGATCGCCTACCGCAGGTCGCTGCTCGGCATCGCGGCCCGCGACGTGTGCGGGACGACGGACGTCAGCCAGGCCGCGGCGGAACTGGCCGACCTGGCCACCGCCACGGTCCGCGCCGCCCTCCAGATCGCCTCGGAGGAGGCACCGGGCGACGCGGCCGTCTGCAAGCTGGCCGTCATCGGCATGGGCAAGTGCGGTGGCCGCGAGCTGAATTACGTCTCGGACGTCGACGTCATCTTCGTCGCCGAGGCCAAGGAAGGCACCGACGAGGACAAGGCACTTCAGGCCGCCACCCGGCTCGCCGCCCGGCTGATGCGGGTCTGCTCGGACATCACCGTCGAGGGCACCATCTGGCCGGTCGACGCCAACCTCCGCCCCGAGGGCCGCAACGGCCCGCTCGTCCGCACCCTCAGCAGCCACCTCGCCTACTACCAGCGCTGGGCCAAGACCTGGGAGTTCCAGGCGCTGCTCAAGGCCCGCCCGATGGCCGGCGACCCCGACCTCGGCAGGGCGTACGTGGACGCGCTCGCGCCGCTGGTGTGGCAGGTCGCCGAGCGCGACAACTTCGTCGCCGACGTGCGGCAGATGCGGCGCCGGGTCGTCGAGAACATCCCCGCAGCTCAGGTCGACCGGGAGCTGAAGCTGGGCCCCGGCGGGCTGCGCGACGTCGAATTCGCCGTCCAGCTCCTCCAGTTGGTGCACGGCCGCAGCGACGCGACGCTGCGCAGCGCCACCACCCTGGACGCGCTGGCCGCGCTCGCCGCCGGCGGCTACGTCGGACGCCAGGACGCCGCGGCGCTGGACGCCGCCTACCGCTTCCTGCGCACGATGGAGCACCGCATCCAGCTCTACCGGATGCGCCGGACGCACCTGATGCCCGAGGACGACGCCGACCTGCGCCGGCTGGCCCGCTCGATGGGGCTGCGCACCGAACCGGCCTGTGCCTTGCGCAAGCAGTGGCGGTGGCACGCCCGCGAGGTGCGCAGGCTGCACGAGAAGCTGTTCTACCGGCCGCTGCTCGACGCCGTCGCGCACCTGGAGCCCGTCGAGACGCGGCTCTCCGCGAAGGCGGCGGGGCACCGTCTCGAAGCGCTCGGGTACGCCGACCCGGTGGCGGCGCTGCGTCACCTGGAGGCGCTGGCGTCCGGGGTGACCCGTAAGGCGGCGATCCAGCGGACGCTGCTGCCGGTGCTGCTGGGCTGGTTCGCGGACTCCGCCGACCCGGACGCCGGGCTGCTCAACTTCCGCAAGGTCTCCGACGCGCTCGGCAAGACGCCCTGGTACCTGCGGCTGCTGCGGGACGAGGGCGCGGCGGCGGAGAACCTCGCCCGGGTGCTGTCCGCCGGGCGGCTCGCCCCCGACCTGCTGCTGCGCGCCCCCGAAGCGGTGGCGCTGCTGGGCGCGGCCGACGGGCTGCGGCCACGCGGCCGGGCGGCCCTTGAGCAGGAGGTGCTGGCCGCGGTCGGGCGGGCGAGCGGCGCGGAGGCGGCGGTCGCGGCGGCCCGCGGGGTGCGCCGCAGGGAGCTGTTCCGTACCGCGGCGGCCGATGTGATCGGCGCGTACGGCACGGAGGGCAGCCCGGCGGAGGAGGACCGGGGCCGGGCGGTGGACGGGGTCGGCGCTGCGGTCTCCGACCTGAACGCGGCGACCCTCGCCGGGGCGCTGCGGGCCGCGGTCCGCGAGAGCTGGGGCGACACCCTGCCCACCCGCTTCGCCGTCATCGGCATGGGCAGGTTCGGCGGCCACGAGCTGAGCTACGGCTCGGACGCCGACGTGCTGTTCGTGCACGAGCCGTGGCCTGGCGCCGACGAGCAGGAGGCCGCCAGGGCCGCCAAGGCGGTCGCCGACGAAATGCGCAGACTGCTCCAACTCCCGTCCGCCGACCCGCCGTTGCCGATCGACGCGGACCTGCGGCCGGAGGGCAGGTCGGGTCCGCTGGTGCGCACCCTCGCCTCGTACGCGGCCTACTACCGGCGCTGGTCGCTGGTGTGGGAGGCGCAGGCCCTGCTGCGCGCCGAACCGGTCGCCGGGGACGCCGGTCTGGGGCAGCGGTTCATCGAGCTGATCGACCCGCTGCGCTATCCCGTCGAGGGCCTCGGTGAGGACGCGGTGCGCGAGATCCGCCGGCTCAAGGCGCGGATGGAGACCGAGCGGCTGCCGCGCGGCGCCGATCCGACCACCCACGCCAAGCTGGGGCGCGGCGGTCTGAGCGACGTCGAGTGGACGGTGCAGCTGCTCCAGATGCAGCACGGCTGGGAGATCCCGGGGCTGCGGACGACGCGGACCCGGCAGGCGCTGGCCGCCGCGCACGCCGCAGGCCTGATCGGCACGGAGGACGCGCAGATCCTCGACGAGGCGTGGGTGCTGGCGGCGCGGGTGCGCAACGCCGTGATGCTGGTGCGCGGCAGGCCCGGCGACACCTTCCCCGCCGACGGCCGCGAACTGGCCGCCGTGGGCCGCTACTTGGGCTACGAGGAGGGGCACGTCGGCGAGATGCTGGACGACTACCGGCGGATCACCCGGCGGGCCCGCGCGGTGGTGGAGGAGCTGTTCTACGGCGGGTGAGCCAGGCCGCCCGCTCAGGTACCGGCCGGGCCGCCCGCCGGTATCTCGCGGACCCGGGCCAGCACGCCGGCCAGCGCCAGTTCGAAGGCGGTTCCCGCCCGTCCAGGACCGGTGGCGGCGAGTGCCCGCGCGAGGTGCGGCGTCCGGTCCGCGTCGGCGACGTCCCACATGGCCTCCGGCGCGGCCAGGTCGAGGGCCGAGCCCAGCACGACGTTCTCCAGCGCCACGATCACCGGGATGACGTCGGACGGCGCGAACCCGGCGTCCAGCAGCAGCGCGGACACCCGCTCGTAGAGGGCCAGCACCTTCGGGGCGCGTACCGGTGAGACGGTCAGCAGCGGGATGGCGCGCGGGTGGGCGGCGAACGCGGCGAGGTAGGAGCGGGCCCAGGCTTCCAGGGCCGCGTCCCAGGGGGCGGTGTCGAGGGCCGAGGCGTCGATGGAGTCGTTGATGCGCTCCCGCAGCAGTTCGATGATCCCGGTCCTGCCGTCCACATGGTGGTACACGGACGCGGTCTGCACGCCGAGCGCGCGGGCGATCTGCGGGACGCTGAAGTCGCCCTGCTCGTCGACGAGGCGCAGCGCGGTCTCGCCGATCCGCGCCCGGTCCAGCAGCGGTGTGCGCGGCCTCGCCATGTCATCTCTCCCGCTCGTGAGTCTTCCCGAATGGTACGGGCGGGGGTTACATTGCAAAAACCGAAAGGCTTTAGGTTTCTGCACAGGTTTCCTGGTTCTCACCCCGTGGACCACCGACCGCCCGGCGCCGTGCCACCCCTCCACAGCGCCGGAACGGAGCCGGTGCCGCGTCCGCTCCCCGCCGCAGAAGGACAGCACCTCCATGGCCGCAGCCCCCGAGACCCGAGACGGGTCGCCGACCCGCACCGCCGCACCGTCCGACACCCCGCCGCAGCCCGCCGCCGGCCTGCGCCGCGGCACCCTCGGCGTCGCGGACATCGCCTTCTTCGTCATCTCCGCCGCCGCGCCGCTCACCGTCATGGCCGGCACCTCGCCCGTCGCCATCGGGGCGGGCGGCGTCGGCGCACCCGTCGGCTACCTCGTGGCCGGCGCCACCCTCGCCCTGTTCGCCGTCGGCTTCACCACGATGGCCCGGCACGTACGGCACGGCGGCGGCTTCTACGCGTTCATCACCCGCGGCCTGGGCCGCCCGGCCGGCTTCGGCGCCGCCACCCTCGCCCTGCTCGCCTACAACGGCATGCAGATCGGCGTCTACGGACTGCTCGCCACCGCCACCCAGGACGCCCTGGAAGCCTTCTGGGGCATCCACGTCCCCTGGCCGCCGATCGCCCTCGCCGGCGTCGCCGTCATCTGGTACCTCGGCCACCGCAGCATCGACTTCGGCGCGAAGGTGCTGGGCGTCCTGCTGGTCGCCGAGACCGGCATCCTCGTCCTGCTGGCCGGCGGGGTGCTGCTGCACGGCGGCGCGCACGGCCTGACGGCGGAGTCCTTCGCCCCGCAGCACGTCCTGGTCCCCGGCACCGGCGCGGTACTCGCCTTCGCGTTCGCCGCCTTCACCGGGTTCGAGTCCACCGCCATCTACCGCCGCGAGGCCCGCGACGCGGCCCGCACCATCCCGCGCGCCACCTACGCCGCGGTCGCCTTCCTCGGCCTCTTCTACGCCTTCATCATCTGGATCATCATCCAGGCGTACGGCGGCGACGCGATCGTCAAGGCCGCGCTCCACGACCCGGCCGGGCTGTTCTTCACCGCCACCGAGCGCTACGTCGGCACCTGGGCCGCCGACCTGATGCACCTCTTCATCATCACCAGCGTCCTCGCCTCCCAACTCGCCTTCCACAACGCCATCACCCGCTACGGACTCTCCCTCGCCCAGGAAGGCGTGCTGCCCGCCGCGCTCGGCCGCATCCACCCGCGCAACCGCTCCCCGCACGTCGCGGGCGCCGTGCAGAGCGCCATCGCGGTGCTCGTCGTCCTCGGCTTCGCGCTCGCCGGAGCCGACCCCTACCGGCAGCTGCTGCTGTGGATGAACACCCCGGGAATGCTGGGCCTGCTGGTGCTCCAGGCGCTCACCGCCGCCGCCGTGCCCTGCTACTTCCGCCGCATCAGCCACCGGGAAGGCATCCTGCGCACCCGCGTCGCCCCGGTGGCCGCCGTCCTGCTGATGGCCGGCGCGATCTGGCTGGTCGTCGCCAAGATCGGCCTGATGACCGGCGCGCGGATGCCCGCCAACACCGTCCTGGTCCTCTCCGTCCCCGCCGTCTTCGCCCTCGGCCTGCTCCTCGCCCGCAGGACCCGCAGGTCCGCCCCCGCCGTCTACGCGGGATTCGCCGCGGAACCGGAGAACGAGAACGCCGACTGAACCCCCGCCGACCGAACCCCCCGCCCACCCCACCGCACCCGCACCACCCGCATCCCGAAGGAGCCCCCGTGCCGTCCGCACCCGCCACCCCCGCCCCGGCCGCAGCCGACACCGTCCTGACCGGCGCCCGCGTCCGCACCCTCGACCCGGCCCGCCCCTGGGCCACCGCCGTCGCCGTCCAGGACGGCCGGATCACCGCGGTCGGCGACGAAGGGGACGTACGCGACCTGCGTGGCCCCGCCACCAAGGTCATCGACCTGGGCGGCGCCACCCTCACCCCGGGCTTCGTCGACGGGCACAGCCACCCCGTCTGGGGTGTCGACATGGCGACCGGCACCGACCTCTCCGGCTGCCGCGGCCTCGACGACCTGCGCGCCGCGCTCGCCGCCGCCGCCCGCGAGCTGCGCCCCGGCCAGTGGGTCACCGGCTGGGGCCTCGACCACAACGTCTTCGGCGACCGCCCCGTCCACCGCGATCTCATCGAGGACGCGCTCGGCGGCGCCCCCGCCTTCCTGCGCCTCTACGACGGGCACTCCGCCCTGGCCAGCGGCGCCGCCCTGGCCGCCGCCGGCATCGAAGGGCCGCGCACCTTCACCCAGCGCGCCAGCGTCGTCTGCGACGATCACGGCCGGCCCACCGGACACCTCGTCGAACACGCGGCGATGGACCTGCTGCTGCCCGTCGTCCCCCGCCCCTCCGCCGCCGAACGCCGCACCCGGCTGCTGGCCGCCCTCGACGAGATGGCAGCCGCCGGGCTCACCGGCGCCCACGTCATGGACCTCCAGAGCCCGGACGCCGTGCAGCTCCTGGACGGCATCGAGGCCGAAGGACACCTCCCGCTGCGGCTGCGCCTCGCGCCCTGGTGCATGCCGGGCATCGGCACCGAAGGGCTCGACCACCTCGTCGCGCTCCAGCAACAGGGCGGCCGTCAATGGCGGGTGGACGGCGTGAAGTTCTTCATGGACGGCACCATCGAGGGCGGCACCGCCTGGCTGGAGCGCCCGGACTGCCACGGCGAGGGCACCGAGGCGTTCTGGCCCGACCCGGCCGCCTACACCCACGCCGTGCACCACCTCGCCCGCGCCGGGGTGCGCACCGCCACCCACGCCATCGGCGACGCCGCCGTCCGGCACGTCCTGGACACCGTCGAACTCCTCGGCGACACCGGCGCCCAGGGCCGCCACCGGCACCGCATCGAGCACATCGAGACGGTGCCCACCGACCAGCTCGCCCGCTTCGCCGCGCTCGGCGTCGTCGCCTCCATGCAGCCCCTGCACACCGGATACACCCGCGCCGACCACACCGACGCCTGGTCGCAGCGGGTCGGTACGGAGCGCGCCGGGCGGGCCTGGCGCTGCCGTGACCTGCGCGACGCCGGCGCCGTGCTGGTGCTCGGCTCCGACTGGCCCATCGCCCACCACGACCCGCGTGCCACCCTGGCCGCCGCCCGGCTGCGGCGCCCCGCGGGCGAGCTGGGCACCGCACCGGTCACCCCGGAACAGGCACTGACCGGGCTGATGGCGCTGGAGGGCCTCACCTCGCACGCCGCGCTGGCCGCGGGCGAAGAGGCACAGGCAGGACGGATCGCGCCCGGCTTCCGCGCCGACCTCACCGCCCTGGCCGTCGATCCGGTGACCGCGCCGGCCGACGACGTCGCCGCCGCCCCCGTACGGCTGACGATGAGCGGCGGCCGGGTCACCCACCGGGGCGTGGCGTAACGGGCCGCGCGGGCGGGCGGTACGGCCGTCCGCCCGCAGCGGTCCTCAGCCCGCGACGGCCGCGCTCCGGGCCGGGCCGCCGACGTGCCGCGCCAGATGGTGCGGCAGCGTGCCGTACCAGAGGCAGGCGAGGGCGAAGCCGAAGAGCAGGCAGAGGACGCCGCCGAGCGCGTCCAGCCAGAAGTGGTTGGCGGTGGAGACGATGACGAGCAGGGTGAAGAACGGGTAGAGCAGCCCGATGACCTTCGCCCACACCGGGCGGGCCAGCAGCGCTATGGTCAGGCCGCACCACAGCGACCAGCCGATGTGCATCGACGGCATCGCCGCGTACTGGTTCGACATCGAGGCGAGATCGCCGGACGCCATCGAGCCCCAGGTGTGGTGCGCGGGCAGGGTGTCGACGAAGCCGCCGCCCGCCATCAGCCGCGGCGGCGCCAGCGGATAGAAGTAGTAGCCGACCAGTGCCACGCCGGTGGTCGCGAACAGGGCGAGCCTGGCCGCGGTGTAGCGGCCGGGGTGCCAGCGGTAGAGCCAGACCAGGACGCCGATGGTCACGATGAAGTGCAGGGTGGCGTAGTAGTAGTTCATCGGGACGATCAGCCACGTCACGGCGTTCACCGCGTGGTTGACGGCCTGCTCGACCGCGATGCCCAGGGAGTGCTCGGCCTGCCAGACCCAGTCGGCGTTCCGCAGCGCCTTGGCCTCCTGCTCGGGGACCGCGTTGCGGATGAGGGAGTAGACCCAGTAGCTGATCGCGATCAGCAGGATCTCGAACCACAGGCGGGGTGCGCGAGGGGAGCGCAGACGGGCGATCCGGCCCTTTGCCGAAGGACGTTCCGCGGTCGCGCCGTGGGGCGGCGGGGGAGCCGTCCGGTCGTCCAAAGTCCTCACATGCGCTTCACCCATAGGCAGACAGTCTGCCAGAAAGCGGTAACCCGGCGATCATTCCCCAGTCGGGTATCCGACGCCCCCGCGTAGGACTCAAGAGGGACGGCGGACCCCCTACTTCTCAGGGGTGCAGGCCGGTTTGGGGAGCTTTGCCCCTTTTGGTGCCGAGGCGGTGGACCCGCGGACCACCAGTTCGGGGTGGAAGACGAACTCACTGTGCGGCGCGGGGGTGCCGCCCATCTCCTCAAGGAGCGCGCGCACCGCCGCCTGCCCCATCGCGGGCACCGGCTGCCGGATCGTGGTCAGCGGCGGATCGGTGAAGGCGATCAGCGGGGAGTCGTCGAAGCCGACCACGGACATCTCGCGCGGTACGTCGAGCCCCCGCTGCCTGGCCGCCCGTACCGCGCCGAGCGCCATCATGTCGCTGGCGCAGACCACCGCCGTCGCACCCCGCTCGATCAACGCGGCGGCTGCGGCCTGGCCCCCCTCCAGCGTGTACAGCGAATGCTGCACGAAGCGGTCGGCCTCGTCGGGGGTCAGGCCCAACTGCTCCCGCATGCTGTGCACAAAGCCCTCGATCTTGCGCTGGACCGGCACGAACCGCCGTGGCCCCACCGCGAGACCGATCCGCCGGTGCCCGAGCGCCACGAGATGGGTGACCGCGAGCCGCACGGCGGCGCGGTCGTCGGGCGAGACGAACGGCGCCTGCACCCGCTCGGAGAAACCGTTGATCAGGACGAACGGCACGCCCTGGCCGCGCAGCCTGGCGTAGCGCTGCATGTCGGCGGAGGTGTCGGCGTGCAGCCCGGAGACGAAGATGATGCCGACCACCCCGCGGTCGACCAGCATCTCCGTCAGCTCGTCCTCGGTGGAGCCGCCGGGTGTCTGCGTCGCGAGCACCGGCGTATATCCCTGGCGGGTCAGCGCCTGCCCGATGACCTGCGCGAACGCCGGGAAGATCGGGTTGTCCAGCTCCGGGGTGATCAGCCCGACCAGACCCGCGCTGCGCTGCCGCAGCCGCACCGGACGTTCGTAGCCCAGCACGTCGAGGGCGGCCAGAACGGACTGGCGGGTGGTCGCGGAGACACCGGGCTTCCCATTGAGCACCCTGCTGACGGTGGCTTCGCTGACACCTGCCTGAGCTGCGATATCGGCGAGCCGGGCGGTCATCGGATCTCCTTCGTGGATGCGCCCGGCTTCGGCCGGGTGAGGAAACGAAGCTCCTGCGGAGCAGGGCAAAGGGCTGTGATGCGCTGCCAGGGCGGATCGCAGTACCCACCGGATCGGCGAGGAACCCACACAGGGGCGGGTCCTTCAACTGTCATACCTCGCCGATAGGTTGCTGTTCATGGCGACGGAAGCGAAGGCGGGCGAGGGGGCCGGGCATGCCCGGTACACCTACCGTCTTCGTCTCTCCCGCACGGCTCGTGCCGCACTGGAGGCGGAGTGGGACCGGTGCCGGTGGGTGTGGAATGAGTGCGTCGCCAAGTCGAAGGCCGTGCACCTGCGCAACAAGGCGACCGGCGATAGAGCGACGTGTGGGCCGGTGCAACTCGCCGCGATGCTGACGGAGGCGCGTGCCCGTATGCCGTGGCTGCGTGAGGGGGCGTGCGTTCCGCAGCAGCAGCTGATACGCGACTTCGGCAGGTCCCGCGCCAAGGCGCTCAAGGACATCAAGGCCCGGCTTCCCCTGCGGCAGCGGGCGGGGATGCCGAGGTGGAAGAAGAAGCGCGAGGCGCTGCCGACTCTCGAATACACCAGGCGTGGTTTCCGCCTCAAGGACGGTCGTCTGCACCTGGCGGGCGGCATCGTGGTGACGGTGGTGTGGTCGCGGGCGCTGCCCGAGCCCCCGTCGTCCGTGCGGGTCTACCAGGACAGCACCGGAGCGTGGTACGCGTCCTTCGTCATCCCTACCGTGGCCGAGGAGCTGCCTGCCACGGGCCGTGTGATCGGCGTCGACTGGGGCGTACGCGAGACCGCGACCACCACGAGCGACGCCCACGACCTTCCCCACCCGCAGCACGGGAGGACCGCAGCGCAGCGCCTGGCCAGGTACCAGCGGATGATGGCCCGCAGGAAGCCCAAGCGGGGGCAGGCCGCGTCCAAGGGCTACCGCGAAGCCAGGCGGCAGACCGCGAAGCTGCACAAGAAGGTGGCCAGGCAGCGTCAGGACACCGGCCGCAAGTGGGCCAAGAAGGTTGTTCGCGACCATGACGCGTTGGCTGTCGAGGACTTCCGGCCGAGGTTCCTCGCCAAGTCGACCATGGCGCGCAAGGCGGCCGATGCCGCGATCGGTGCCACCAAGGGCGCGTTGGTCGAGATGGCCAGGAAGCACGGCCGGGCTGTGCATCTGGTGCACCCGGCGCACACCACGATGGACTGTGCGCAGTGCGGAGCGAGAACCAAGCACGCACTACCTCTCTCGGAACGAACGTATGCCTGCACCGCGTGCGGAGCCGTGTCCCCCAGGGACAAGAACTCCGCTCGCGTGATGCTGGTCCGGGCTGGTCTCAACCCGGCTGGTGCTGATCGTGCAAGACCTGACGGGCCGCCGGTCCGCAGGCGACGTGAGCCAGGAATCCCCCTGACTTAGCTGGGGGAGGCGTCAAGGACCGGACTTTACCTTTCGCTCCTCAGATTGCCCACCACGTGCAGCTGTCGCCCGGCAGCAGTGCGCTGCCGTCCTCGGTGGCGACCGGCGCGCTGGACAGCAACGGCCGTCCCGGCAGCGGGATTTCGACCGGATCCGGCAGGGTGTTCACGGTGCACAGCACGCCGGGGCGGGCGAAGGTGAGCACCCCGTCGGGGGCCGGGCGCCAGTTCATCGGGCCGTCGCCCAGGCCGGGCAGCGTGCGGCGCAGGGCGAGCGCCGTGCGGTACAGCTCCAGGGTGGAGTCCGGGTCGCCGGTCTGCGCCGCCACGGAGAGGGCGCCCCAGTCGGCCGGTTGCGGCAGCCAGCTGCCGCCGGGGCCGAAGCCGTACGGCGGCCGGTCGCCCGCCCAGGGGAGCGGCACCCGGCAGCCGTCCCGCATGCCGTCCTGGCCCCCGGCGTCGGCCGTGCCGTCCGGTGCGGGCCCGGCGGACGCGGCGCCGCGGAAGAACGCCGGGTCCTGGCGCACCTCGTCGGGCAGGTCGGTGACCTCGGGCAGGCCCAGCTCCTCGCCCTGGTAGAGGTAGGCGGAGCCGGGCAGGGCGAGCATCAGGAGGGTCGCGGCGCGGGCCCGCGCGAGGCCGCCGCCGAGGCGGGTGGTGTGGCGGACGACGTCGTGGTTGGAGAGCACCCAGGTGGTGGGGGCGCCGACGGACGCGGTGGCGGCGAGGGAGGCGTCGATGACCTCGCGGAGCCCGTCGGCCCGCCAACCGGTGCCCAGGAACTGGAAGTTGAACGCCTGGTGCAGCTCGTCGGGCCGTACGTAGAGCGCCAGTCGCTCCGGGGTGGGTGCCCATGCCTCCGCGACGCCGATGCGGGCGCCGTCGTAGCCGTCCAGCAGGGTGCGCCAGGCGCGGTGGATGGCGTGCACCCCGTCCTGGTCGAAGAACGGCAGGTGCTGGCTGCCGATCAGGGTGGCCTGCCGGCCGTGGCCGATGTCCGGCAGGCCCGCCGCCT
Organism: Streptomyces sp. NPDC050161; assembly: GCF_044460025.1. NCBI lineage: Bacteria > Bacillati > Actinomycetota > Actinomycetes > Kitasatosporales > Streptomycetaceae > Streptomyces > Streptomyces sp. NPDC050161. Next base: position 85,614 of record NZ_JBITJM010000024.1, read on the forward strand.
TGACCATGCCGTGCGCGACGTCGATCCGGAAGCCGTCCACGCCGAGGTCGAGCCAGAACCGCAGGATGGCCGTGAACTCGGCGTGCACGTCCGGGTTTTCCCAGTCGAGGTCGGGCTGCTCGGGGGCGAAGAGGTGGAGGTACCAGTCGCCGCGCCCGGTGCGGGTCCAGGCGGGGCCTCCGAAGATCGACTCCCAGTCGTTCGGCGGCAGTTGGCCGCTGTCGCCCTTGCCGGGGCGGAAGATGTAACGCTGCCGGGCCAGCTCCGGGTCCTGGAACCACGGGTGCTGGTCGGATGTGTGGTTGGGCACGATGTCGACGATGACCCGCAGGCCCGTCTCGTGGGCGGCGCGGATCAGTTCGTCGGCGTCCTGGAGGCGGCCGAAGAGCGGGTCGACGGCGCGGTAGTCGGCGACGTCGTACCCCCCGTCGGCCTGCGGGGACGCGTAGAACGGCGTGAGCCAGACGGCGTCCACGCCCAGCTCCTTGAGGTACGGCAGGCGGCTGCGCACGCCTTGCAGGTCGCCGATGCCGTCGCCGTCGCTGTCCGCGAACGAGCGTACGTAGACCTGGTAGATGACGGCGTCGCGCCACCACCCGGGACCGCGGCCCGGTCCTGGTGCCTGGCGGGCGGGGCTGGGGGAAGTGAGCTCCTGGGTCATCTGCCGTCCCTGTCGTGTGAGGAGTCGGTCGGTCTCCACCGGAATCAACGCTCGGGCGGCCGTGCGGTGACGGGGCGGGCGGCCGGGTGCCGGGTGGCCTTCCGGTCATCTCCCCGCACTGCCTTCCGGTGAGCTTGCAGAAATTTACCGCAAACTCTTTCCGTTTCCTTGCGGCGCTGTTACGTTCCTGACCGCCATCTCAGGCGATTCCCAAAGGAGTTCACATGCGGCGTGGCATACGTGGCGGCACCGCCGCCGCGCTGATAGCGGGCCTGGCCCTGACGGCGACGGCATGCGGCGGCGGGGACGGTGGCACGAACGGCGCGGGCGGTGAGATCGCGGGCACCGTCACCTTCTGGGACACTTCCAACGACGCGGAGAAGGCGACGTACAAGAAGCTCGCCGAGGACTTCGAGAAGCAGCACCCCAAGGTCCACGTCGCCTACGTCCACGTGCCCTTCGGGGACGCCAACGCCAAGTTCAAGAACGCCGCGGGCGGCAACGCGGGAGCCCCCGACGTGATGCGCACCGAAGTCGCCTGGGTCGCCGACTTCGCCCACCTCGGCTACCTCGCCCCGCTCGACGGCACCCCCGCCCTCGACAGGACATCCGACTACCTCCCGCAGGCACTCGGCTCCGCCAAGTACCGGGGCAAGACCTACGCCGTGCCCCAAGTCATCGACACCCTCGGCCTCTTCTACAACAAGAAGCTCCTCAAGAAGGCCGGTGTCGAGGTCCCCAAGACCTTCGCGGAACTCGCCGGCACCGCCGGGAAGATCAAGAAGAGGACCGGCGCCACCGCCCTCTACCTCCGCGGCGACGACCCCTACTGGTTCCTGCCCTACCTCTACGGCGAGGGCGGCGACATGGTCAGCGCCAAGGACAAGGCCGTGCGGATCGACGACGCCGCCGGTATCCGGGCCTTTCGCACCATCAAGAAGCTGGTCGACTCCAAGGCCGCCGTCACCGACGCCACCGACGGCCAGGAGAACCAGCTCAAGGCCCTCAAGGACGGCGACGTCGCGATGGCCGTCGACGGACCCTGGGACATCGAAGGCGCCCGCGCGGGAGGGGAGTTCCAGGACAAGGGGAACCTCGGCGTCGCCCCGGTACCCGGCGGCTCCGCGGACCGGGGCTCCCCGCAGGGCGGCTGGAACCTCTCCGTCTACGCCGGATCGAAGAACCTCGCCGCCTCCTACGCCTTCGCGAAGTACATGAGCTCGGCGTCCGTCCAGCAGCGGACCACCGCCGAGCTCAGCCTGCTCCCGACCCGCAAGTCCGTCTACGCCCTGCCGGACGTCAGGAAGAACGAGATGGTCAGGTTCTTCAAGCCCGCCGTCGACGGCGCCGTCCAGCGGCCCTGGATCGCCGAGGGCAACTCCCTCTTCGAACCGGTCAAGGTGCAGATGAACAAGGTGCTCAGCGGCGCCGCCTCGCCCGAGCAGGCCGCCAGGGCGACCGGCGACGCCTACCGGAAGCTGCTCAAGGACTACAAGTGACCCCCGTCGCACGGCTGCGCCGGGCCCTGGGCACCCACTGGTACGCCTGGACGATGACCGCCCCGGTCGTCCTCGTCATCGGGGTGATCATCGGCTACCCGCTGGTGCGCGGCGCCTTCCTCTCCCTCACCGACGCCGACGAGGCCAACGTCGCACGGGACATCGGCGTCAACCACATCCCCGCGACGTACCACTTCACCGGCCTGGACAACTACCGGGCGGTGCTCACCGACGGCGTCTTCTGGGGCCGCCTGGGCTGGACCGCCGCCTGGACCGTCGCCTGCGTCACCCTGACCTTCACCATCGGCCTGGCCCTGGCGAGCCTGCTGAACCGCACCCTGCGGGGCCGCACCTTCTACCGCCTGGCCCTGATCCTGCCCTGGGCCATCCCCGCCTTCATCTCCGTCTTCACCTGGCGGATGCTCTACAACGAGAAGAACGGCCTGCTCAACAAGGTCCTCACCGGCGGCGGCATCGACGCCGTCCCGTGGCTCAACGACCCTTCCTGGGCGAAGCTTTCGGTCATCGCCGTCAACGTCTGGCTCGGCGTCCCCTTCATGCTCGTCGCCCTGCTCGGCGGCCTCCAGTCCATCCCCGGCGAACTCCACGAAGCCGCCGAGACGGACGGCGCGAGCCCCTGGCAGCGCTTCGTGCACATCACCGTCCCCGGGCTGCGCGCCGTCAGCGGCACCGTGATCCTGCTCTCCACCATCTGGACCTTCAACATGTTCCCGGTGATCTTCCTGCTCACCCGGGGCGGCCCCGGGGACGCCACCGAGATCCTGGTGACCTACGCCTACCGGCTCTCCTTCGTCGACAGCCCCCGCGACTTCTCCGCCTCCGCGACCTGGGGCGTCCTGATCCTGCTGCTGCTCTCGCTGGTCGCCGTCGTCTACCGCAGGGCGCTGCGCAAGCAGGGAGAGGAGTGGTGACCATGACGCCGACCACGACCCGCACACCCCGGACGGGCACCCAGGACACCGCGGACCCCCGCGGGCCGCGCCGCGCCGCCCGCCGCCGGGGCCACCGCGGCCCGATGGCCTCCGTGGCGCTCCACCTCACCCTGCTGGCCGCGGCGGCCATCGCGGTCTTCCCGCCGTTCTGGCTCCTGGTGACGTCCTTCAAACCCCGCAACGACGCCTTCTCCACCGGCCTGATCAGCCACTTCACCTTCGGCAACTACACCCACGTGCTGGCCGACACGGAGTTCCTCACCTGGTTCGGGAACTCGGTGGTCGTCGTCGGCGCGACCACCGTCATCGGCGTCCTGCTCTCCGCCACCACCGGCTACGCCGTCAGCCGCTTCCGCTTCCCCGGCATGCGCCCGCTGATGTGGCTGCTGCTGATCACCCAGATGTTCCCGGTCGCGGTGCTGATCGTGCCGCTCTACAACCTGATGGCCACCCTCGGCCTGCTCAACCAGCCCGTCGGCCTGATCGTCACGTACCTCACCATCGCCGTCCCGTTCTGCGCCTGGATGATGAAGGGCTACTTCGACACCATCCCCGTGGAGATCGACGAATCGGGCCGGGTCGACGGGCTCAACCCCTTCGGCACCTTCTGGCGTCTGGTCCTCCCGCTCGCCCGCCCCGGCCTCGCCGTCACCGGCTTCTACACCTTCGTCACCGCCTGGGCCGAAGTCGCCTACGCCTCCGCCTTCATGACCGGTGAGCAGCACCTCACCCTCGCCGGCGGCCTCCAGACCTTCGTCAACCAGTACACCAACGACTGGGGCTCGATGACCGCCGCCGCCGTGATCATCGCGGTGCCCGCCGCCCTCGTCTTCGCCCTCGCCCAACGCCACCTCGTATCCGGCCTGACCGCCGGCACGACCAAGGGATGACATGACCCAGGACACCCACGGCCCCCAGCGCGCCGCCACCCGCACCGACTGGTGGCGCGACGCGGTCATCTACCAGGTCTACCCGCGCAGCTTCGCCGACGGCGACGGCGACGGCATGGGCGACCTGCAAGGCGCCAGAAGCCGGCTGCCGTACCTCAGGGACCTGGGGGTGGACGCCGTCTGGCTCAGCCCCTTCTACGCGTCGCCGCAGGCCGACGCCGGGTACGACGTGGCCGACTACCGCGCCATCGACCCGATGTTCGGCACCCTGCACGACGCCGCCGCCCTGCTCGGCGACGCCCACGAGCTGGGCCTGCGCGTCATCGTCGACGTCGTCCCCAACCACTGCTCCGACCAGCACGCGTGGTTCCGGCAGGCGCTGCGGGAGGGCCCGGGATCGCCGCTGCGCCGGCGGTTCCACTTCCGTGCCGGGCGCGGTGCCCAGGGTGAACTGCCGCCCAACGACTGGGAGTCGATCTTCGGAGGGCCCGCCTGGACCCGGCTCCCCGGCCCAGGCGAGGAGTGGTACCTGCACCTCTTCGCGCCCGAACAGCCCGACTTCAACTGGGACCACCCCGCCGTCCAGGACGAGTTCCGCTCCATCCTGCGCTTCTGGCTCGACCTCGGCGCCGACGGCTTCCGGGTGGACGTCGCGCACGGCCTCGTCAAGGCGCCAGGACTGCCGGACATGGGCAGCACGGGCCAGCTCAGGCTCCTCGGCAACCACCTGCTGCCGTTCTTCGACCAGGACGGCGTCCACGAGATCTACCGCTCCTGGCGCACCGTGCTCGACGAGTACGCGGACGACCGGATCGCGGTCGCCGAAGCCTGGACCCACACCCCCGGACGCACCGCCCGCTACGTCCGCCCCGACGAACTCCACCAGGCGTTCAACTTCCTCTACCTGACCACGGGTTGGGACGCCGCCGCGCTCCGCGAGGTCATCGACTCCTCCCTCGACGCGATGCGCCCGGTCGGCGCCCCCGCCACCTGGGTGCTGTCCAACCACGACGTCGTACGCCACCGCACCCGCCTCGGCGGCGGCCTGGCGCGGGCCCGCGCGGCCACCCTGCTGATGCTGGCGCTGCCCGGCTCCGCCTACGTCTACCAGGGCGAGGAGCTGGGCCTGCCCGAGGTCACCGACCTGCCCGACGAGGTGCGCCAGGACCCGTCGTTCTTCCGGGAGTCCGGGCAGGACGGCCTGCGCGACGGCTGCCGCGTCCCGCTGCCCTGGACCGCCGCAGGCCCCTCGTACGGCTTCGGCACCGGCGGCAGCTGGCTCCCGCAGCCACCCGAGTGGGCCGCCCTCGGCGTCGAGGCGCAGACCGGCGACCCGGACTCCACCCTGGAGCTGTACCGCGCGGCGCTCGCCCTGCGCCGCGGCCACCCCGGGCTCGGCGCGGGCGACGCCGTCGACTGGCTGGCCGCGCCCGAAGGCGTCCTCGCGTTCCGCCGCCCCGGCGGCCTGGTCTGCACCGTCAACACCACGAGCGCCCCGGCCCGCCTCCCGGCACCCGGCCGCGTCCTCCTGTCATCGGGTGAACTCCCCACCCACGACGGCGAGTTCATCCTGCCGCCCGACACCACCGTCTGGTGGGAGGCGTGAGCGTACCCGCGGCCCGCGGCACCCCGCGGCTGTCCGACATCGCAGATCAGGCCCGCGTCAGCGAGGCCACCGCGAGCCGGGTGCTGAACGGCAGGGCGGGGGTCGCGGCGGGCACCAGGCAGCGGGTGCTCGCCGCCCTCGACGTCCTCGGCTACGAACGCCCCACCCGGCTGCGGCGGCGCAGCGCGGGCCTCGTCGGCCTGGTCGTCCCGGAGCTGACCAACCCGGTCTTCCCCGCCTTCGCGCAGCTCATCGAGCAGTCCCTGGCGGGTCACGGCTACACGCCGGTGCTCTGCACCCAGCTGCCGGGCGGGACGACCGAGGACGAACTCGTCGAGCAACTGGAGGAGCGCGGCGTCACCGGCATCGTGTTCCTCTCCGGGCTGCACGCCGACACCGGCGCCGACCCGGACCGCTATACCCGCCTGGCCCGCCGCGGCGTGCCGTTCGTCCTGATCAACGGCTACCGCCCGGACATCGAGGCGCCGTTCGTCTCGCCCGACGACCGCGCCGCCGCCCGCATCGCCGTACGGCACCTGGCCGAACTGGGCCACGAACGGATCGGTCTCGCCGTCGGCCCGGCCCGCTACGTCCCCTCGTACCGCAAGGCCGAGGGGTTCGCGGCGGCGATGGCCCAGGTGTTCGGCCTGCCGGCCGCCGAGGCCCAACGGCGGGTGCGGCACACCCTGTTCAGCGTCGAGGGCGGTCACGCGGCGGCCGACGCCCTGCTGGACGACGGGTGCACGGGCCTGGTCTGCGGCAGCGACCTGATGGCGCTCGGCGCGGTCCGCGCGGCCCGCGGGCGCGGCCTGGCGGTGCCGCGCGACGTGTCCGTGGTCGGCTTCGACGACTCCCAGCTGATCGCCTTCACCGATCCGCCGCTGACCACCGTCCGCCAGCCCGTCCAGGCGATGGCGACGGCCGCGGTCGGCGCCCTCGTCGAGGCGATCCGCGGTAACCCCGTCGCGCACACCGAGTTCGTCTTCCCGCCGGAGCTGGTGGTGCGGGGCTCGACGGGGCCCGCACCGGCGGGGGACTGAGCGGAAGGGCGGCCGTCTCCCGCCCTCAGACCGCTCCGGGCAGCGCCATCAAACGGCTGACCAGGTCCGCGAACATCCCGTCCGGCGGCTCGTCCGCCAGGAAACGGCGGACCACCGCCGCGGTCTCCGGGTCGTACGCGGCGCTCACCGACGCGAGCGCCGCGAAGTCGTGCACCAGCTGGCGCTCCAGCTCGGGACGCGGGATCCGCCGCCCGTCCAGCCACAACAGCGCCGTCGTCTCGGCCAGCGAGATCCAGGAACGCACCACCAACGCCAGCCGCGGCGCGGGCGAGGAGACGCGCAGGTGGGCGAGTACCTGCTCGTAGGCGGCCTGCCGTACGCCCTCGATCATCGCGCCGGTGCGGCCCGAACCGATCGCCGGGCCGCCCCGCATCAGCGCCGAGAAACCGGGTCCGTGCTCGTCGACGAAGTCGAAGAACCGCTCCATCACCCGCAGCAGCCGGGCGCCGAGCGGACCTTCGTGCGGCTCCACGAACCGCGCCGTCAACTCGTCGGCCGCCCGCCGCAACGCGGCCTCGTAGAGCTGCTGTTTGCCCGGGAAGTAGTGGTACACCAGCGGTCGCGATATCCCGGCCGCCTCGGCGATCTCGTCGATCGACACGTCCTCGGGCGAACGGTGGCCGAACTGGTCGAGTGCGACGGCGATCAGCTGCTCGCGCCGTTCCTCGACACCCATCCTGCGGCGCGCCCCGGTCGTCATGCCGCACACCCTAACGACCCGGGCACACCGGGGGATCACAGGTCCAGCACGAGAGACGCACCCCGCGCCCGGGACACGCAGATCAGCAGCGAATCGTCGCGCTCGGCGTCGGTCAGCAGCTCGTCGCGGTGGTCCACCTCGCCCGCCAGCACCCGCTGCTGGCAGGTCCCGCAGAAACCCTGCTCGCAGGAGTACGGCAGATCGGGCAGCGCCTGCTCGCGGATCGCCCGCAGCGCACTGGTGTCCGCGGGCACGTCGACGGTACGGCCGGTGCGCCGCAGCTCCACGGAGAACGGCGCGTTCACCCCGGCCGGGGCGAGGGCGGCGGGCGCGAACCGCTCGGTGTGCAGGGTCAGTCCCGGCGCCCCCTGGGGAAGCAGCGCGGCCACCGCGTCCATCAGCGGATCGGGTCCGCAGCAGTACACGGCCGCGTGCGGCGGCGCGTCCGCGAGTGCCGCCGCCAGGTCAGGCCGCCCCGCCTCGTCCTCGGCCACCACCGTCAGCCGCCCGTCGCCCGCCGCCGCCAGCTTCTCCAGCTCGGCGATGAACGGCATCGAGGCACGCGAACGCCCCGCGTACACCAGCCGCCACGGCACCCCCTCCGCCTCCGCCTGCCGCACCATCGGCAGCACCGGGGTGATGCCGATGCCGCCCGCGAGGAAGAGGTAGGCGTGGCAGTCCTCCAGCGGGAAGCGGTTGCGCGGGCCGCGCACCTCCACCTCCACCCCCTCGTGCAGCTGCTCGTGCACCTCGCGCGAGCCGCCCCTGCCGTCCTCGATCAGCCGCGCCGCGATGGTGTACGCACCGCCGTCCTGACGTCCCGCCTCGGACGGCTCCCCGCACAGCGAGTACTGCCGCACGGTGCCGGACGGCAGCACCAGATCGATGTGCGCGCCCGGCTCCCAGCCCGGCAGCCGCTCCCCGGCCAGCCGCAGCGCCACCACCCCGTCGGCCGCCTCGCTCCGCTCGGCGACCCGCAGCCGCAGCGGCGCGGCGGGCCCGCGGACCTGCCCCCGGCCCGAAACCGGCTGCTCCAGCGCGGGCATCGGCCACAGCGGCGACCGGCCGATCCGGCTGCGCAGCGCCCGGCGGGCGAGCAGGGCGGCACCGGCCACCATCAGCACGGTGCGGATACGCGGCAGTGCGGGCATGTCAGAAGCCTCCGGGGGCAGTGGCGTCGGCCGCGGTCGCGGCGGGGGACCGGTCGAGGTAGGCGGCGGCCTGCTCGGTGCTGCCGTACTTCGACGGGTGGTACGTCCGGCTCAGGTACTGCGGGATGGACCGCAGCATGCCGCCGGGCGTCGGCAGTACGCCCTGCCGGCCGCCGCGCAGGAAGTCCCCTGCCGAGGCCCTGCGACCGGGCAGCGAGGGGTCGTTGGCGACGAAGAAGCGGGTGCCGCGCTGCCACAGGAACACCAGCGCGGCGAAGGCGGTGGCCCAGGTGCGCACCCGCCGCCGGTAGTCGCCGTCGAGGTGCTGGAAGAGGTCGAAGGCCACCGAGCGGTGCTCGACCTCCTCGGCGCCGTGCCAGCGCAGCAGGTCAAGCATCACCGGGTCGGCGCCCCTGGCGTCCAGCGCGTCGGCGTTGAGCACCCAGTCGCCCAGGAACGCCGTGTAGTGCTCGATCGCGGCGATCATCGCGATGCGTTCCTTCAGCCACCACACGCGCGCCCGGCCGGGCGGCAGCGTCCGGTCGCCGAGCAGCTTCTCGAAGAGCCAGTCGACCTGCGCGGTGTACGGCTCCGGGTCCAGGCCCTGGGCCCGCAGGTGGGGCAGGACGTCGTCGTGCGCCTGGGAGTGCATCGCCTCCTGCCCGATGAAGCCGATCACGTCCTCGCGCAGCCGCGGATCCCGGATGAGGGGCAGCGCCTGCTTGTAGACGTGCACGAACCAGCGCTCCCCGGCGGGCAGCAGCAGATGCAGCACGTTGATGGTGTGGGCGCTGGCCGGGTCGCCCGGGATCCAGTGCAGGGGGGTGTCCGCCCAGTCGAACGTGACGTTGCGGGCCTTCAACGGGATGCGCTCGGACGCGACCGGCTCCGGCCGCGGCGACGTCTTATTAGACATGGCGTCAATGTACTGGGAGGTAAGTCAGGGGCAACAGCCCTGTGCACACGGAAAATTCCGCCGGACACACGACGACGGCGCGGGGCCGCCCCGCGCCGTCGGCAAGCACCGGAAAGCCGCCGCCGCGGCCGTCAGCCCAGCCCCGAGATGCTGCCGCCGCCCACCAGCCGGCCCGACAACTCCGCGCGGACGCCCGGCCGCGCGGGCAGCGCCATCAGCCGCCCCGCCACCCGGCCCCGCACCCCGCCGCTCGCAGCGATCCGGCCGACCTGGTCGCTGCCGGCCGCCAGCAGCCACCACCTGCCGCCGCCGCCCTTCCACAACACCCCGGCCAGCACCCGAGGACCGCGCGGCCCGCACGCCGTACCGCCGTCGGCCGCCGCCGTCACCGCGCCCGTCGCATACGGCTGCCCGCCCGCCGCGGGCGGCTGGAACACCGCGAGGGCCCGGCTGCCGGTACCGCGCCAGGTCTCGGCGCGGGCACACAGCCACGCCGCGCTGCCCGCACCGCCGGGCAGCACCTGCCGGGCGAACGGCCAGGCGTTCACGCTCTGCACCCCCTGCCCGCGCAGCGCGGGCAGCCGGCACGCGGTCCGCGCCCACGCCGTGCGCCCCTGGGGGCCGTCGACCTCACCCGGCGCGCGCGGAGCGCCGTACGTCAGCCGGGCCGGGGTCAGCTCACCGAGATCGGTCAGCAGCCGGCCGCCCGTCCGCAGCGCGGGCCACCGGTCGCACGTGGCGTCCCCGCCGGGCGCCGGCGCGGGACCGGTCACGCCCTGTGCGTCGACGGGCAGCCGCTCACCGGCGGCGCCCGGCTTCAGCAGATCCACCAGCCGCACAGGACCCGCCCAAGGGGCCGTCAGATAGCGGACGTTGCGGTCCGTGCGGCCCACCACCAGAGCCCCCGCCGACGCCGCCTGCGCGCCGTCCGTCCTGGCGAAGTCCAGCGCGGCACCCGACCCCTCGGCACGGCCGTCGCCGTCCGCCGACTCGGCGTACCGCACCACCCGCTGCCCTTCGAGGAAGAGCACCACGGCGGCATGGTCGACGGTCCCCGCGAACAGCAGCTGCGGCGGCCCCGCCGCGGGCCCGGCCGGCGTGCCCGGTGTCGCGGACACCGCCACCCCGGCGCCCGGCCTGGCCCACACCGCCAGCGCCCGGCGCAGCAGCTCCCGGTCCCCGGTGCGGTCACCGCGGGCCGGCCAGGCGCCGAAGTCCTGCCGCGCCGCGGTCTTCCAGGCCGTCGCGTCCACCGCCGTCAACCGGCCGGGATCCAGCGCCGCCTGCGCCGCGGCGTTCTGCGCGTACGGCGGGGCCGCCGCGCCGTCCGGACCCCAGCCCTCGCCCGGCAGCCCCAGCAGCGCCCCGCACACCACCACGGCGGCGCCCGCCGCCAGCAGCGCGCGGACGTGCTGCCGCCGCCTGATCAGGTCCGTGGGCCTGGCCTGCAGCGCACACGCGTCGAACTCCGCCGACTCCAGCAGCGCGCCGTCCCGGCCGGCCGCCGGGAGGCCGACCCGCTCCGCCTCGTCCAGCGCCGCGTCCGCGTCGGACACCCCCGCGGCCTCCAGGACCGCGCGGATCTCCGGCGCCGTCAGCCGGTCGAGTCCGCGCAGCACGAACGCCGCGCGCCCCGGCCCGGAAAGCTCCGACAGGGCCTGTTCCAGGGCGAGTTCACCGCAGCCGCCGGAGCGCGGGAACAGCCGCAGCCCCCACACCTGGGGCAGCAGCGGCGGCGGCGCGGGGAACCGGCGGCGGATGCGCCCGGCGGCCAGGGCGCCGCGCAGCACCCGCAGCCGGAGGAAGGCGTAGCCGGGGTCGGACCCGGCGTCCGCGCCGCCGCGCAGCCCGGGGGTGCGACCGAGGGTGGCGGTGCGGCGGCGCGGCAGGGCACGCTGCACGACCGCGTGGGCGGCCGGCACCCGCCGGCCGCGGCCCGGCCCCGACGGCAGCACGAGATAGGCCAGCCGCACCAGCCGCGGGTAGTGCTCGACCAGCGCGGCCTCGGCCTGTTCGACGTCCATGGCCTCGCCGGTGCCGTCGGCGCCGGGGGAGCCGCCGGCCCGATCGGGGAAGGTGCGGTCCTGACGGGGGAATGTCGCCTGCTGTTCCACGTTCGGTGAAACGAGTGAATCCTGTGCGGGTCACCCGCGGGGCGCACCGGGCCCTGCGGGTGACGCGGCGGGCGGGACGCGGCTCACAGCTCCAGGTCGAACTCGCCGTCACGGGCGCCCAGGACGAACGCGTCCCACTCCGCCTTCGTGTACCGCAGCACCACATCGGGCTCCGTGGAATTGCGCATGGCGACCGCCCCGCGCTCCAGGAACGCGACCTCCACCGCTTCCACGGCGTCACCCGGCGCGCGCTGCCAGGTGGCATCGGAGATGTCGAGGGCGTAGAGCCACTCCTTCTCGGCTGCGGTACTCATCGGTCCGTCCCCTCACTGGTGTTCCGTCCGGGCCAGCCTACGCCGGAGGTCAGGTCACCCTCCAGCGGCGGAACCCGGCCGACGCGCGCTCCCCCGTACCGGAGTTGGCGGCGGACAGGTGCAGCCCGGTGTCCTGTTTCCCGGCTGCCCCGGGGACGGTGACGGTGCCGACCTCGCGCCAGGTTTCGCCGCCGTCCGTGGAGCAGGAACCGGTGTACGTGCCGGGGCCGGTGGCGGCGCGGGCGAGGCGGAGCCGGACGGGGGCGGTGACGCCGGTGAGCCGCCGGTAGGTGTCGAGGGTGCCGTCGCCTGTGGAGTCGTGGGAGAGCACCACGCCGTTGCCCGGGGTGACGGAGAGGTTGAGGAAGCCGAGGCCGTCCGGGGAGCCGGGTGCCGCGGGGGCCAGCCGGTTGCGGACGATCAGCCCGGCGCGGGCCCAGGGGGCGGTCGCGGCCAGTTCGGTCACCTCCACGGTGGCCGTGCCGCCGGCCGCCAGCGCGCCCGGCCGGTGGACGGCGCCGAACTCGGCGGTGGCTTTCCACAGGTCGGCGCCGGCCCCGTCGATGGCGAAACGGTCCGCCAACTGGCCGAAAACCGCCGCGCTGTTGGTCACCGTCCGCAGCCCCGCGTCGAGCGGCCCGGCCACGTACAGCGCGCCGTGCCATGCCGCCCGCACCCGCTCCTCGCCCCGCGGCCCGTAGTCCACGGTCAGTTCGTACGGCAGCGGACGCAGCGGGCTGTCGAGCGGCGCGGCGGGCGCGGTGACCTGCCAGCGGGCCTCGCCGGTGCCGCCCGCGGGGACGGACGGCAGCGAGAGCGGGCCGTCGGCGGTGGTGTCCGGGCCGGTCAGCGCGAAGTCGACGCGGCCGGTGGGGCGCAGGCCGCTGGTGTGGTGCAGCGCGGCGGTCACCGTGGCCAGGCCGCCGGGCGGCAGCGCGGACGGCTGCGCGGTCACCGTGACCGTGCCCTGGTAGGGAGCCGCCGCGAGCACGTCGCGGACCCGCCGCGCGGTGCGGTACGCGTCCGTGGTGGGGCGCAGCGGGTGGTCGCCGCGGTCGTGGGTCCAGGCTTCCTCACGGGCGTACCAGTCGAAGGCCCGCGGCGCGCGGCCCGCCGCCAGCGCGTCCTCCAGTTCGTCCAAGTACGCCCGCCACTGCGGGAGATGGACCTCGCGGATCAGGCCGTGCCAGTCGCGGTTGGCGTAGTTCACGAGAGCGCCGCCGTCCGCGGTGGCCCGGTCCGCCCAGGTGGTGATCAGCGCGCGGGCGCTGTGTTCGAGCCGCGCCGCCTCCCCGGGCCCCGACGCCATCGCGCGGGCCTCGGCCAGCCACGGCCCGAGCAGGAACCGCCGGTGCGCGCCGGTGACCTCGTCGCTCAGCCGCATCAGCCGCAGCCACAGCCGCGACAGCGCACGGAACGTCGGCAGGTCCTTGCGGGTGTACGCCTCCTGGAGCTGCGGGATCAGCTGCCAGGAGCGGTTGGCGACGGCCTGCCGGGCGAGGTCGGTCAGGTCGTGGCGGTAGGCGTCGCCTTCGCGCAGCCGCGGACGGACGGCCAGCAGCGCGGCGAGGGCCTTGTCGAGGGCGGCCGGGTCGAAGGCCGGGGTGTGGGTGGCGTAGGTGGTGCCGGAGCGGGCGGCCAGGCTCGGGCGGGCGGCGAAGACCGAGTCGTGCGGCCGGCCGTCCTTGCTGGATATTCGGTACGCGCTGGTGCGCAGCGCGGCGAACGCGGCGCGGGCGTGGCGGTCACGGCCGCCGTAGCGGGCGTCGGCGTAGTGCGCGAACCACGCGGTGCGGTCCACCGGGCGCTCGCGCCAGGCCAGTTCGCCGAAGAGCGCGAAGGCCGCCGGGTCGCGCTCGGCGGCCTCCGGCATGTACGCGGTGCCGACGAGCCTGCTGCCCGGCTTGTCGCGCCAGGCGGTGAACCGCTTCGCCCACACGTCGGTCTTCGCGCCGATCGTGGTCCGGCCGCCGAAGTTGGGGATGGTGCCGAACGCGTACGGCACGCCGTCCCAGTCCCGTTCCCTGTCGGTGACGGTTTCCAGGTCGCCGAGGCCGTCCACGATCAGCATCCGGTCGTGATCGACGCCGTCCAGCAGGTCACGGCGCGGGTTGCCCTGCCAGCCCAGGATCACCCAGGTCGCCCCGGGGTGCGCGGTGTGCAGCGCCCGTTGCACCGCGCGGGCCGCGTCCGGCACCGGCACGTCGCCGGGGTCGCCGCCCTCGTGCAGCAGGTCCATCTTGAACAGGTCCGCCGGGCCCAGCAGTTCCCGCTGGTGCCGGTAGAAAGCGGCGGCGGCCCCGGCGAACACCTCGGTGCGCGGATCCAGCCAGTCCGGCCGCCGCAGCCCCGACCAGTCGCCCTGCGCCACGGTCCTGGCCCCCGGATTGCGGTCGGCGAAGGTGGTCGGGACGGTGCCGAAGAAGCCGGGCAGCACCGGGCGCATCCCCAGCTCCCGCAGCCGGTCGGTGATCCGCCGCCCCAACGCGGCCCGCTTTTCCAGGAGTTCCGGGCTGATCGGCCCGCCGTAGCCGCTCATGTTCTGCAACAGCCACCACGGCTGGTGCGTGGGCGCGGGGATCCAGCCGCGTGCCTCGTCGTCGCGGTAGCCGAAGCCGGTCAGCAGCCGGTGGTAGACGGCTTCGGAGCCCGGCGTCACCAGCACCTCGTTCACGCCGTGCAGCGCCAGGACGTCGATCATCCGCTCCCAGCGCGGCCAGTCGGCGTACGGGGCGGTGTAGCCGTCGTGGGTGTCGTTGAGCGCGAAGCGGTGCGGCAGTGACGTGGAGTGCTCCGACGGCGCGGGAGCGGGCAGTGGTCCTGGCGGCGGCGGCTGGTCGCCCGCCCAGGACAGGTGCGCCAGGCAGGTGTGGCGCAGGTACCAGTGGACGCCGGTCAGCAGCGTCGCGGGGCCGGTCGCGGCGATTTCTATCCGGCCGGCCGAGCCGCCGATCCGGAAGCGTTCGGTGCCGTCACCCGGCGGCAGCGGCACCAGCCGGAACTGGTCGGCGTGGCCGGGCAGCAGCCGGTGCAGCGCCGCCTGCGCCGGGGCGGTGTCGTACGGGGCGGTGTCGTCAGGGGCGGAGCGGGCGGGCCGCCCGGTGCCGGGCGCGGTCGGTTCGGGGTGGCCGGCGGCCCCGCCCAACGCGGCCCGGACACCGGCCGCTCCGGCGGAACCCAGCAGTGCGCGTCTGGACGGATGGCTCATGTGGCCCCCCACTGCTCGGCCGGTGACAGTCCGGCGGATGTGTCGGCAGGAACAACGGATCCGTGCGGGGGCACGGTAGCGGCCGGCCGGCGCCGCTCCAAGGGGGCGGGACGCGGCCGGCGGGGGACCGGGGGAGCGGTCCCGGGAGCCCGGAGCGTGGCCATCCGGGGTGCGGCAGACCAGAGTTCCGCCGACCCTCACCCGTTCGCTCCCTGGGCTTCACGCGCCCGGACGGCGGGCGCGGGGACAGTCTGCCGCGTAGGGCACCACAGGCCGTCGGACCGCGTGCGCACCCCGGGAGCACACGGCCCGACCCGTCGCTCGTCGTCGCGTCACGCCGTCCCGGGGCGCGTCCCCCGGCCGTTCCAGGGGCGTTCCAGGGGCGTTCCGCGGTGTCCCGGGAGCGTCCCAGGAGTGTTCCGCGGCCGTTCCCCGACCGTTCCGCAAGCCTCCCGACACCGCTACCGGGCCATGTCCCCTGCGTCCCGGGCCCGTTCGTTCCCTGTCCCGCACCCGTCCCGCACCCGTCCCGCACCCATCCCGGGACCGTTCCACCTCCCCGTTCCCTCACCGGTCCCCATCCCACTCGGTCCCGTCCCACCCGTCCCGCGCCGCCCCGCCGCGCGTGCGTCCGCTCCGTCCGATCCGTCCGCCCCATCCGCTCCGCCCGTTCCGTTCGCTTCGCCGAAGGCTCCCGCCCGTCGGCCCCGCAGCCTCCCGACTCCCCATGGAGGGCTCTCATGAGCACGGCATCGACCGCTTCCGCCGCCAGGACCGCCGTCACCGGGCAGGCGGCCCGCACCGCCGCCCCCGAACCCGGCCAGGCACCCGCGTACACCACCGCCATCGCCGCCACGGACGAGCAGATCCGTGCCGCGCAACGGCTGCGCCACCAGGTCTTCGGCGAGGAACTGGGCGCCACCCTGCACTCCCCGCTCGCCGGCCACGACGTCGACACCCTCGACGCATCGTCCGACCACCTCGTGGTCACCCACACCGCCACCGGCGAGGTCGTCGGCACCTACCGGCTGCTGCCGCCCGGCCGCAGCCCGCAGCTCTACTCCGACGGCGAGTTCGACCTGACCGCCCTGGACCCGCTGCGCCCCGCCCTCATCGAAGCCGGCCGCTCCTGCGTCCACCCGGGACACCGGGACGGCGCGGTGATCCAGCAGATGTGGGCCGCGCTGGCCCGCTACACGCTGCTCTCCGGCCACCGCTACCTCGCGGGCTGCGCCTCGGTGCCGCTCGCCGACGGCGGCACCGCAGCCGCCCACGCCTGGGCACTGGCCGCCACCCGCTACGCGGCGCCGCCCGCCATGCGGGTCACCCCGCACCGGCCGTGGCAGCCCACCGTGGCGCTCCCCGGGCGGCCGAGCCTTGCGCAGCTGCCGCCGCTGCTGCGCGGCTATCTGCGGATCGGCGCCCGGATCCACGGCGCGCCCGCCCACGACCCGGAGTTCGGCGTCGCCGACTTCTTCGTCGTCCTGGACATGGAACAGCTCGGCGACCGCTACCGCCGCTACTTCCTGGGGCAGGCGTGAGGGGCCCCTGGGACGTGGTGTCCGACTGCGCGGCACCCTGCGCGCGGCACGCCCTGCCGCGTGTGTCCGCCGCCGAAGTGGCCGGTCGCTGCGCCGCGTTCGCCCGTACGGTGCGCCGCGCGCTGGCGGACGGCGGACGGCCGGAGGCGCAGGACGGGCGGCGCGGCCACGCCCGTGCGCTGCTGGCGGCCCTGGACATCCGCCTGGACTTCCGCCCGGACGCGCACCCAGCCGAAGCGGCACCGGCCCGCCAGGACGGCGCGGACGGCGCGGGCGGCCCGCTGCGGGTGCCGTCCGGCGGGCCCGGCTCGCTCATCGTCGCCAACCACATCTCCTGGCTCGACATCCCTGCCCTGCTCGCCGTCGAACCGGTGACCCTGCTCGCCAAGCGTGAGGTCGGCGGCTGGCCGGTGGTCGGCGGCCTGGCCCGCGCCGCCGGCACCCACTTCATCGACCGCGGCAGCCCGCGCCAACTCCCGCGCGTCGTGGACGAACTGGCCGAGCTGCTGGCCTCGGGCCGCTCGGTCGCCGTCTTCCCGCAGGCCACCACCTGGTGCACCGCGTCCCGTGGAGCCTTCCGGAGCGCCACGTTCCAGGCGGCGGCCGACGCCGGCGCCCCGGTGCGCCCGGTCACCGTCGATTACACCCAGCACGGCGTCGCCAGCACGGTGGCCGCGTTCTGCGGTGACGACACCTTCGCCGCCTCGCTGCGCCGGGTGATCACCGCCCGCGGCCTGGGCGTGCGGGTCACCGCGCACCCGCCGCTGCTGCCGGGGCACCCGGGGACCGGGGACCGCAGGGCGCTGGCGGCCCGCGCCCAGGCCCTGGTGCAGGGGACAGCGCCGCCCGGACGCGGACTGCCGGGGCCGCGGGAGGCAGCCGCCCGGCAGCCGGAACACCCGGCCGTGCCGAGGGCGACCGCGGCACGGCCGGGTGTTCCGGCCCGGCGGGAGAGCGGACCCGCCGGGCCGCGCACCGTGACCGGCGGGCCGTGACGGCCCGCCCGCCAGGAACGTCAGCTGCTCGGCACGTACTTGTACCCGACGCGCCGCACCGTCACGATCGACGCCCGGTGATCCGTCCCCAACTTGCGGCGCAACCGGGCGATGTGGACATCGACCGTACGTCCGTCGCCGACGTGCCCGTACCCCCACACCGTGGTCACCAGCTGATCGCGGGTGTGCACCCGGTGCGGATGGGCCACCAGGTGGGCCAGCAGCTCGAATTCGAGGTAGGTCAGGTCCAGCGGCCGGTCGTGGACCCGCGCCGTCCGCTGTTCGGCGTCGATCCGGACGACCGCGTCGCCGAACCGCTCGGCGGGCGCCGCGGTGGCGGCCGGGCCCGCCGCGGGCCGGTCCTGCTGCTGCGCCGACTGCTGGGCCGCGGCGGCCTGTTCGGCGGGTACCAGCACGAGGTAGCCGACCATCGGGGGGTGTCCCGGCAGCGCCGGCAGGCTGTGCTGCGGCGCCGGAAGCCAGGTGGCGCCCGCGTTCAGCAGCTCGGCCACGGGCGGGACCTCGTCGGGTGCCACGGCGCGCAGTCTCTGGCGGGCCGGTGCGGGGTGGGTGGTGGGCAGGGCGGCCGTCGCTGAAGTGGCAGGCAGGGTACGGACGTTCGTCATGAGGGTCAGCTCTTTCGCGCAGTGGGGCGTCGGGGGACGTCGTGCGCGCGGGCAGGGCTGGGACGCCGGGTCAGCGGCGTCGCGGAGGAGTGTGCGGGCCCGCGCTCAGTGCGCGCGGCAACACAGACGGTCGAATGCGTGCGCCTGCCGGGACGGCCAGAAGGGCTCCAGGTCGCTGCGACCCGTCGCGGTGTCTGTAAGGCTGGCCATGACTCCATTCAACCAGACGGCCGTTGATATGTCCTTCACATGGTTGCCGGTGTGAGGTGGATCGCCGCCCCGGGGCACGCGCCGCCTCCGTCGGCGCCGTCACCCGTGCCGTACGCCGCGGCGCGGCACACTGGTGCCATGACGACCCCGCGCATCGGACTCCTCGGCACCGGCTTCTGGGCGCAGCGCGTCCACGCCCCCGCACTCGCCGCCCATCCCGGCGTCGAACTCGCCGGTGTCTGGGGCCGCAGGCCGCAGGCGGCGGCGGAACTCGCCGAGGCGTGCGGCACCCGCCCGTTCGCCACCCCCGACGAGCTGATCGCCGCCTGCGACGCCGTCGCGATCGCCCTGCCGCCCGCCGTCCAGGCCCCGCTGGCGGTGCGCGCGGCGCAGGCCGGCTGCCATCTGCTGCTGGACAAGCCGGTCGCCCTCGCGCCGGACGACGCCCGCGCGGTGGCCGAGGCCGCCGAGGGGGCGTCCGTCGCCTCCGTCGTCTTCTTCACCGCGCGCTTCGGTGAGCCCGAGGCGACGTGGATCGACAGCCGGGCGGCGGAAGGCGGATGGTTCACCGCGCACGCCGACTGGCTCGGCTCGGTCTTCGCCGAGGGCAGCGACAGCCCGTACGCGGCCTCCGCCTGGCGGCGCGAGAAGGGCGCCCTGTGGGACGTCGGGCCGCACGCGCTGTCCGTGCTGCTGCCGGTGCTCGGCGACGCGGACGAGGTCGTCGCGGTGCGCGGCCCCGCCGACACCGTGCTGCTGACCCTGCGGCACCGGGGCGGCGCGGCGAGTTCGGCGACCCTGAGCCTGACCGCGCCCGCGGCGGCGGCCGGTGTCGCCGTCACGCTGCGCGGCGCCGCCGGGACCAGCGTGCTGCCGCGCCGCCAGGACGGTCCGCTGCCCGCCTACCACCGTGCCGTCGACGCGCTGCTCGCCGCCGTCCGTACCGGCCGGCCGCACGCCTGCGACGTCCACTTCGGCCGACGGGTCACGGACCTTCTGGCGCGGGCGGAGGCGGCCCTGGGGTGAGGCCGCGGGCGATGCCTCCGCGGCCCTGCGGGACGACGGACTCATAGCGTCAAAGGCATGAGCATATGGCGGAATTGGTCGTGGATGGCATCAACCGGGCCGTTTTAGCGTGCAGGGGCACCACCCGAGCCGCCGCCCGTCAGGGGCCGCGCCGCGCGAAGGAGTCCCGCCCTGATGAACGCCACCGCCGCCCCTCCGGGCCCCGACGCCCCCTACGGGGACGTCCTCCTTGCCGCCCTCCGGCGCGACCCCTCCCGTACGGCGCTGATCACCGCCGACGGCACGGAGGTCACCGCGGGCGCGCTGCACGCCACCGTGCACCGCATGGCGGCCGAACTCGCCGCCCGGGGCATCGGCCGCGGCAGCACCGTCTCCCTGCTGAGCGGCAACCGCCCGGAGGTGCTCGCCGCCCGCTACGCGGCCAACCACCTGGGCGCCCGCGTGGTGTTCCTCTACGACGGGATGGCACCCGACGCCCTGGCCGCCGTCGCGCGGAGCGTGGACACCGCGCTGCTGATCGCCGACCCCGACCTGCGCGACACCGCCCGCGCCGTGCTCGCGCGGCTGGGCGGTGACCGCCCCGCCGTCCTCACCCTCGGCCCGGTGGACGGCACCGCCCCCGGCGCCCCGGAACGGCACGGCGATCCCGAACCGCCCCTGGGCGACGACCTCTTGGCCGCCTGCGCCGCCCGCGCCGACACCCCCGAGGTGCCGGGCGCCGCCCGCCCCGGGGACGACTGGTGCATCCGGCACACCGGGGGAACGACCGGCATTCCCAAGGGAGTCCGGATGGCGCACGCCCCGTACGCCCGGATGCTCGCCCGTCCCATGGAGGCCGCAGGAGACCCGCCCCGCTTCCTCGCCTGCACCTCGCTCGCGCACCTCGCCGGCATCCTGGCCGACGCCACGCTCACGGCGGGCGGCACCGTCGTCCTGCGGCGCGGCTTCGACCCCGGCGAGGTGCTGGCCGCCGTCGCCCGCCACCGCATCACCCACCTGTGGCTGCTGCCACCGCTCCTGCACCGCCTCCTCGACCACCCCGACCTCGCCACCACCGACCTCACCTCCCTCACCCGCCTCACCTACGGCGGCTGCCCCGCCTCACCCTCCCGGCTCCGGCAGGCCGCCGAGGCGTTCGGCCCGGTGCTGTACGGGTGGTACGGGCAGTCGGAGGCGATGGCGATCACCGAAGCGGGCCCGGCCGACCACGCCGTCACCGGGCCGGGCGGCCGGGTCACCGTCGGCCGCGCGCTGCCCGGCGTCGAGCTGGCCGTCCGCGACGCGGCGGGCCGCACCCTGGGGCCGGGGGAGCGCGGCGAGGTGCACGTCCGCTCGGTGGGGGTGATGAGCGGCTACTGGAAGCAGCCGGACCGCACCGCCGAAGTGCTCGTGGGCGACGGCTGGTTGCGCACCGGGGACGTCGGGATACTCGACGACGAGGGATGGCTCTTCCTCGTCGACCGCGCCAAGGACGTGATCATCGTCGTCGGCGGCCATGTGCACCCGGGCGAGATCGAGGACCTGCTGCACGCGCACCCGGACGTCGCGCACTGCGCCGTCTACGGAGCGCGCACCGCGGACGAGGGCGAGGAGGTGCACGTCGCGGTGGTCGCCGCTCCGGGGCGCACCGTCGACCCCGAAGAGCTGCGCGAGTTGGTGGTTCACCACAAAGGCGCGATGTACGCACCGGCCGCCGTCCACGTCCGCGACTCCCTGCCCCTGACACCCGTCGGCAAACCCGACAAGGTCCGGCTGCGGGACGCCGCCGCGGCCCGTGCCGGGTCCGCCTGAGGCGATCGGCCACGTTCCCTCATATCCCTGCTGGCCAGGGGCTTTTGTCAGTGGTCGGCCGTAGAATGGGAACCAGTAAGTGAGGGTTCACCACAGCATCAGGAGGTCGCCGATGGCCACTGCCACTCTCATGACGAAACCTCTCCCCACCCACCCGCTGCCCAAGCGTCCGCTGCCGGCCGGCTGGCCGCGCGAACGCTATGAATCCCACAATCGCCGGCTGAAGGCCATGCGCCTGGCCATAGCCCTGCTCGACACCGGCGTCTACCGCCCCGAGCACGCCCACAACCGCAAGATCCGCGCCATCGCCCTGGACATCGGCGTGCACCCGCCGTCCGACACGACCTGCCGTCTGGTGCGCGCCCTGCTCTACGACAACTGCTGAAGCGGAAGCGGCTGACGGGGCACAACAGATGACGGGGCACAACAGCTGAAGGGACAACGGCCGGGCCGCCCGCGGGGGCGCCCGGCCTCCCCGCCGCAGGTCCGCTACGCCCCGTCCGTCCCGTCCCCGGCCTCAGGGAACGCGGCCGTCTCCGCCAGCGCCGTCTCCAGCCAGGTGATCCAGAAGGTCTCCAGGCCGATCCCGGCCTGGAGCACCAGCCGCCGCAGCCGGTCGTCCGGCGAATCGGCGGCGGCGAAGTCGCGGTGCTCGATCGCCGTGTACTCCGCCAACTGCTCCCGGTGCAGGGCGAGATGGCGCCGCAGTTCCTCGTCGAGCCCGTCCCGTCCCACCACCGCCGCCGCCCGCAGCCGCAGCAGCAGCGCGTCCCTGGCCGGCTTGGGATCCTGCCGTCCCGATGCCCAGGCGGTCAGCTCGGCGCGGCCCGCCGGCAGCACCTCGAACTCCTTCTTCTGCCCGCGGGACGGCTGCGCGGCGGGCAGCGCCCGGATCAGCCCGGCCTGCTCCAGCTTCCCCAGCTCGCGGTAGATCTGCTGATGCGTCGCCGACCAGAAGTAGCCGATCGACCGGTCGAATCTGCGCGTCAGCTCCAGCCCCGACGAGGGCTTTTCCAGCAGGGCGGTGAGGATCGCGTGCGGCAGGGACATGGGGAAATCCTAGGGCGGCCCGCCGGAGGCATCGCGGGCACGCACCCGGCCACGGCACCGCCGCTCACAGCACGGCGGCGAGCCGGGTGCCCTGGTCGATGGCGCGCTTCGCGTCCAGCTCGGCCGCGACGTCCGCGCCGCCGATGAGACGGGCCGGGTGCCCGGCGGCGGTGAGCGCGTCGTACAGCTCGCGGCGCGGTTCCTGCCCGGCGCACAGGACGACCGTGTCCACCGCGAGCACCTGCCGCTCGCCGCCGACCGTGACGTGCAGCCCGGCGTCGTCGATGAGGTGGTAGTCGGCGCCCGCGTGCAGGGTGACCCCCCGGTGCCGCAGTTCGGTGCGGTGGATCCAGCCGGTGGTCCTGCCCAGGCCCGCGCCGACCTTGGTGGTCCTGCGCTGGAGCAGGTGGACGGTGCGCGGCGGCGCCGTCCGCCGCGGCGCGGTGAGCCCGCCGCGCGCGCCGTACCCGGTGTCGACGCCCCACTTGCGGAAGAACGCCGCCGGATCCAGGCTCGCCGCCTCGCCGTCGTCGGTGAGGAACTCCGCGACGTCGAAGCCGATGCCGCCGGCCCCGATGACGGCCACCCGCGCGCCGACCGGGGCGCCGTCCCGCAGCACGTCGAGGTAGCTCAGCACGCTGGGGTGGTCGATGCCGGGGATCTGCGGGCGGCGCGGGGTGACGCCGGTGGCCAGCACGGTCTCGTCGAAGCCGCCGCAGGTCAGGGTGGCGGCGGTGACCGCGGTGCCCAGCCGGACGTCGACCCGCCACCGGTCGAGTTGGTGGCGGAAGTAGCGCAGCGTCTCGTGGAACTCCTCCTTGCCCGGCACCCGGCGGGCGACATCGAGCTGCCCGCCGATCTGCTCCGCCGCGTCGAACAGCGTGACGTGGTGGCCGCGTTCGGCCGCCGACACCGCGCAGGCGAGACCGGCGGGCCCGGCGCCCACCACCGCGACGCGCTTGCGCAGCCGGGTCGGCGCGAGCACCAGCTCCGTCTCGTGGCAGGCCCGCGGGTTGACCAGGCAGGAGGTGATCCGGCCGCTGAAGGTGTGGTCGAGGCACGCCTGGTTGCAGCCGATGCAGGTGTTGATGGTGTCCGCCGCGCCCCGCCCGGCCTTGGCGACGAAGTCGGGGTCGGCGAGCAGCGGCCTGGCCAGCGCGACCAGGTCGGCACTGCCGTCCGCGAGCAACTGCTCGGCCACCTCAGGGGTGTTGATGCGGTTGACGGCGACCAGCGGCACCGACACCGCGCCCCGCACCCGCCGCGTCACCCAGGCGTACGCGCCGCGCGGCACCGAGGCGGCGATGGTCGGGATCCGCGCCTCGTGCCAGCCGATGCCGGTGTTGATCAGCGAAGCGCCGGCCGCCTCGATCCGCTGCGCCAGGGTGATCACCTCGGGCAGCGTCGAGCCGCCCGGCATCAGGTCGAGCATGGACAGCCGGTAGACGATGAGGAAATCCGGGCCGAGCCGCTCCCGCACCCGGCGGACGATCTCGACGGGGAAGCGCATCCGGTTCTCGTACGAGCCGCCCCACCGGTCGGTGCGCCGGTTGGTGGCGGCGGCGGTGAACTCGTTGATCAGATAGCCCTCGGAGCCCATGATCTCGACGCCGTCGTACCCGGCGGACCGCGCCAGCTCCGCCGTCCGCACGAAGTCGTCGACGGTCCGCCCGACCTCCTCGTCCGTCAGGGCGTGCGGCGTGAACGGGCTGATCGGCGCCTGGAGCGCGCTCGGCGCGACCAGCCCGGCGTGGTGCGCGTACCGGCCGAAGTGCAGGATCTGCAAGGCGATCCGGCCGCCCTCGCGGTGCACGGCTTCCGTGACGACCCGGTGCCGCTCCGCCTCCTCATCCGTCGTCAGCGCCGCGCCGCCCGGACCGGGCCGCCCCGCGTCGTTGGGCGCGATGCCGCCGGTGACGATCAGCCCGACGCCGCCCCGCACACGCGCCGCGTAGAACGCGGCCATCCGCGCGAAGCCGTCCGGTGCCTCTTCCAGACCGACGTGCATCGATCCCATCAGCACACGGTTGGGCAGCGTCACGGAGCCCAGGTCGAGCGGGCTCATCAGGTGCGGATACGGGCTCATCGTCTCTCCTCGCGCGGCGGTGGTCAGGGCAGTTGTAGGGCACGGAACACCGCTTGTGCAACAAGTTGCATAAAAGAGTGACCCACACGACGCGGCCCGTGGACGCCCCTGCGGCCACCGCCCCGAAGCCCCTCCCCGGGCTCCGGCCCGCCCGCCGCCCACCGTGTGCCGCGTCACAACCACGGTTCGCCGCCCGGGGGCGTCAACTCGGTTACTTCTCAGTAGAGTTGCCGAAGATCCGAGGACGACTCGGCGCGGCCCGCCCGCCTGCCCGGACGCGTGGCGATGCGCGAAGCCACGTCAGGACACGTGCGACGCGAGCACGGCGGGACGGCGCATCCCGGCGCCCCCGGGGCGCGCGGCACGGCGTGAAAAGACGTGGAGAGGACTGCATGAGCACTCTGGAAGCCCTCACGCTCGACCGGATGGTCGACACGGACCGGTACCCCCTGGCGGACCCGCTCGGCGCCGCAGGACAGGCCGTGGTCTCCCGGGCCCGGCACGACCTGCGCACCCTCGGCTGCACCGTGCTGACCGACTTCATCCGCCCCGCCCTCGCCGGCCTGCTGCGCGAGGAGTGCGCGGCCCTCGCACCCCGCGCCCACTTCGACGCCGAGACCGTCAACGTCTACAACATCGCGGTGGACCGCGAACTGCCGCCAGGACACCCCGGACGACGGACCTTCCGCCGGGGCAACGCCTTCGTCGCCCGCGACCGCATCCCCACCACCACCCTCATCTCCCGCCTCTACTCCCACCCCGCCTTCCAGCGCTTCCTCGCCCACTGCTTCGAGCTGCCCCGGCTGCACGAACTGGCCGACCCGCTCTCCGGCCTCGTGCTCAACGTCGTCGAGCCGGGCATGGAACACCCCTGGCACTTCGACACCAACGAGTTCACCGTCAGCATGCTCACCCAAGAGGCCGACGACGGCGGCGACTTCGCGTACTGCCCGCACATCAGGTCGGCCCGGGACGAACGCTTCGACGACGTACGGGACGTCATCGAAGGACGCGGCGGACACCTGGTCCACCGCCTCCCGCTGCGCCCCGGCGACCTCCAGCTCTTCACCGGCCGCTACTCCCTGCACCGCGTCAGCCCGGTACGCGGCGACCGCGCACGGCACTCCGCGATCTTCGCCTACAGCGAGCGCCCCGGCGTCATCGGCAGCGCGGCCCGCACCCGCCAGCTCTTCGGCCGGGTACTGCCCGCCCACCTGGCGGCCGACGGCCCGGCCGTACGGGGTGACCGGCTGCTGGACTGACGGCGCGCGGTGCGACCGCCGTGGTAATCCAAGAGGACCTGCCAGGACCCAACGCACAGAATCGAGAGCCGAATTGAAGACCCGTCAGGACGTCGCAGCCGATTCGACCTTCGCCCGCGAGGACAGCCTGCCGCGGGTGCCGCTGCCCACGCTGGAGGAGAGCTGCGAGCGGTTCCTCACCTGGTGCCGGCCGCTGCTGACCGCCGACGAGCTGGCCGCGACCGAGGCCGAGGTCGCGGCCTTTCGCCGCCCCGGCGGCCCCGGCGAGACCCTCCAGGCGGCGCTGGCCGCGTACGACACCACGGACGGCGTGCACAGCTGGCTCGACACCTTCTGGCCCTACCGCTACCTGGGCCGCCGCGACCGCATCGCCCTCAACGCCAACTTCTTCTTCCTCTTCCGCGACACCGCCCCGCAGCCGCAGTCACCCCCGCCCGCGTCGGCGGCCCTGGACCGGGCGGCGGGACTCATCGCCGGCGCCGTCGCCTACAAGTGCCGGCTCGACCGGGAAACCATCCCCCCGGTGGTGCAGCGCGGCCGTCCGCAGTCGATGGAGCAGAACAAGTTCCTCTTCTCCACCACCAGGATCCCCGGCACCGAACAGGACACCGTCCGCAGCCCCTACACCGAGGCATGGCCCGGCCCTTCCGACGCCCGGCACATCGTGGTCCTCCACCACGGCCACCTCTTCCGGCTGGACGTCATCGGCCCGGACGGCACGCCGCACAGCCTGGACGACCTCCGCGCCGGGCTGCGCGCCGTCCAGCGGGCCGGATCCGCACCGGCACCCGACGGCACATCGGTGGGCCACCTCACCACCATGGCCCGCGCCGAATGGGCCGCCGCCCGCACCGCACTCCTCGCCTGCCACCCCGGCAACGCCGCCGCCCTCGACACCGTCGAGACCGCACTGTTCTGCGTCTGCCTGGAGGACTTCGCGCCGGCCGGCACCCAGGAGGCGTGCGACGAGCTGCTGTACGGCGACCGCGGCAACCGCTGGTTCGACAAGGCCGTCTCCCTGATCGTCTTCGCCGACGGCCGCGCGGGCATCAACATCGAACACTGCGAACTGGACGGCACCACCGTCCTCAGCTTCGTCGACGCGCTCCTCGGCACCCCGCCCGACGAGCAGTCCCGGCACTCCGGCGCCCGCACCCAGGGCGCCCCCGAACCGGCGCCCGTCACCTTCACCCTGGACGACGCGCTGCGCACCCAAGTGCGCGCCGCCGCCGACGCGTTCGCCGCGTACGGCCGGGACACCGCGACCCGCACCCTCTCCTTCGACGACTTCGGAGCCGACGCGGCCAAGGCACTCGGCGTCTCCCCCGACGCCTTCGTCCAGCTCGCCTACCAGCTCGCCCACCAGCGGGCCAAGGGCCACATCGGCGCCACCTACGAGTCGATCGCCACCCGCCAGTGGCGGCGCGGCAGGACCGAGGCGATGCGCGTGATCACCCCGGAGATCCAGTCGTTCGTCACGGCGATGGAGGACCCGGCGGCGGACCGGGACACCCGCCGCGCCGCGTTCAGGGCCGCCGCCGAGCAGCACGTCACCCGCGCCAAGGAGTGCCAGGCGGGCCAGGCACCCGAACAGCACCTGTGGGAACTGGAGTTGATCCAGCGCCGCCGCGGCCCCGAACTCGGCGTGACCGAGCCGCCCGCCCTCTACCGCTCCCCGGGCTGGCTGACCCTGCGCGACGACTACCTCAGCACCAGCTCGGCACCGTCCGCCCATATCCAGTACTTCGGCTTCGGCTCGACCAGCAGCCGCTGCATCGGCGTCGCCTACGTCCTGCTGCCCGACCGCTTCAACCTCTACCTGAGCACCCCGCTCGCCGTCGCCGACCCCATGCACGCCTTCGCCGGCCACCTCCGCGAAGCCGTCACCGAACTCCGCACCCTCCTGACCACCGACTGACGCACGGGTGGGCCGCCGCACATGGCGGCGGCCCCCTACTTCAACAACCGCGACATCCGCCGGTCCGCGAGAATCCTCCCGCCCGTCTGGCACGTAGGGCAGTACTGCATCGACTCCTCGCTGAACGACACCTCACGGACCGTGTCCCCGCACACCGGACACGCCTCACCCGTCCGCCCGTGCACCCGCATACCGCTCCTCTTCTCCGCCTTCAACTCCCGCAGCCCCACCCCGCGCGACCGCTCCACCGCGTCCGTCAGCGTCGCCCCGACCGCCGCGTGCACCCGCGCCACCTCCTCGTCGGACAGCGCCCCCGCCACCTTGAACGGCGACATCCGGGCCACGTGCAGAATCTCGTCCGCGTACGCGTTCCCGATCCCGGCCAGCACGCTCTGATCGCGCAGCACCCCCTTGATCCGCCGACGCTCGCCCCGCACCATCCCCGCGAACGCCCCCAGGGTGAAGCCCTCACCCAACGGATCGGGCCCCAGCCGCGCCACCCCGGGCACCTCCACCGGATCGGCCACCACATACACGGCGAGGTGCTTCCGGCTCCCCGCCTCGGTCACGTCGAACCCCGCCCCCGCAGGCTCCACGAGCCGCACCCGCAACGCCAACGGCCCCTTCCCCGGCCGCGGCGGCCCCTCCGGCATCCGCCCGTTCCACCGCACCCACCCCGCCCTCCCCAAATGCACCACCAACGCCAATCCCCCCACCCCAAAAACCAAAAACTTCCCCCGCCGCCCCACCCCATCGACCACCCGCCCCTCCAACGCCCCCACCCCCGGCTCATACGTCTTGAGCGCACTCACCGCCACCGGATACACCCGCTCCACGATCCGCCCACCCACCTCCTCATCAAGAAACCGAACAAGAGCCTCAATTTCTGGCAATTCGGGCATGGGGGTAGTTTGCCTCGGGAGGGCGGGGGTGGATACCGGAAGCGTCCGCCCCCCGGCACACAACGGGCCGACCCCGGCCCCTCCACGACGGAGGGACCGGGGCCGGCCGGGGTGTGCGCTCTTCAGGAGGCGTAGTGCACCTGGAGGAACGCTCTGAACTGCACAGATGCCTCGCCACCCGACCGTACTGTGCACAGTAGGTGTACTGGGAGGGGCAGACGGAGATGCTACGACTTCTGTGACTTCGCAGGTACACCTTGCGGTGTCACCCAGTGGCTCGTTGTCGCCATGCGGTAACCCCGGTGGTGCGACGGTGAGTGGAGTCGAGCCCATACCAGCCCCGGCTCCGCAGGGTGTCAATCAGCACGCTGGGGGCATTGCCCAGGGCTCGCTGGATGCAACTACCCACGGTCATTCGTCGTACCGCGTGGAATTTACTCCCGCCTCCAGATCGGTGGCGTACACCGGCAGTTCTTCCACGCCGAGCAGCGTCATCAATGACGTGGTGGGGATGCGGTAGCCCTTGCCCACGCGTACCACCGAGCACGGGAAGCTACTTTGACGGATGAGGCGGTACGCAGTGTCGAGGCAGATGTTGAGGGCTCGGGCGGCGGTGCGCACGTCCACTGCCATGGGCAGGTCGAAAGCTTCGCTGAAGGTCAGTGCGCTACGGCGTGCTTCGCTCACGATTGCCTCTCCTGCGGCCTCAGCATGATGGTGCCGACGCGGTGTCGCCGCGGGCTGCGGCGTCCGGTGCGGCGGATGGTTGTGTCGAGCCCGAAGCGGGCGGCCAGCTGCCCGAGCCTTTCGCCCTCCACCTGTGCCGCTGAGACAGGGATGCGCAAAGGAGCCCGGAGCCCGTCCGGTCCGGCGGCAGTGGTGATCTCCAGTTCCCAGTCCTGCGCGTCGTCCGTATACGCGGCTCCTGGATGGTCGTCATCGTGCGCGATGGCCTCGATGCGGTCGACCGGGGTCATCGGCTGCACTGCCCGCCGGAAGTTCCCCGCCCGCCTGCGTGCCGCTGCGAGCAGCTCGGCGGGGGCGAGCGGCGAGTCCGGGTCGACCGACGGCAGTGCCTCCAGCAGTCCGATCACCATCTCCGACTCGATGTCAGCGCTGCTGTCCCGCAGCCCGGCGGAGATCTTGTACACCGCGCGGCGCAGCCGGACCTCGGCCAGCCTGACCAGCAGCATCCGCCACTCCCCAGGCGGCTCCTGCTCCGCCTGCGCCGCGCGGATGGCCTCCTGCCAGACGCCGGATCCCAGCTCCGGCTCGGCCTCGGGGCCGTAGAGGGCCCGGCACGCCTCGTCGGGCGAGAGGGCGATGTGCCCGTCCTTTACAGGCACGAGCAGACGCATGTCGTCGGTGGTCTGTGATTCCAGGAAATGCCTTCTGACAGTGGCGAAAACACCCGTTGTGTGGAACGACATCTTGAAGTGCCCTCCTTCGGCACACATGTGCCTGAGATAGATACCTGCGGAGATGTGGAGCGATACCCGGCCAGGTCGGCCGGAACGGGAATCACTCGTCCCACCAGTCACACGGACCTCAATTTCCTGCATGCTCGCGGGAATACCCGTCCTGGCGGGGGTTCGGTGAGAGGGAGTGGAGGCGTTGTGCCGGGGTCCTTCCGCGGCCCGCGAACCGCCCGTCATGCGGCGGACGGCCCGCGGACCGCGAGGGGGTGAGGACGTTACGCCTGTTCGGTGTCCGGGCAGGCGGCGCCGGTGGGCTGCGGGGTCACGGGCGCAGACGTCTGCTGCTCGCCCTTCCTGGCCGCCCGCGGCCTCGGCGGGTAGGCGGGCGACTGCCGACGGATGCCCCGACGGTTCCTCATACGGCTGTTCATGGATTCCTCCTTGGTGTGGGATTGAGCGCTCCCGGCGGCGTGATCTGGACAGGGCTTCGATGTCCGTGCCCTGGGGCCTGTCTCCTGCCTGCCGGCTTTCCGCCCGTGGTGGACGTGCTGGAATCGTGCCGTGAACGGGCCACGCGGCGCGGGACCGGAATCTGAGCGAAATCTGAGAAGACTTCGAGAGACCCGGGTGGTGCCTGAAAACGAACTGTGTACTGCGCCCGGGGAAGGGGCGTACTCATCTGGAGGTGACGAAGCCGGCGGGGTGGATCCCGCCACGGCGCATGAGGAGGGGTCGTGGAAGTACGTGTACTCGGACCGGTCAGTGCCATCGTCAATGGTCGGCGAGTTGTCGCGGGCTCGAAACAAGCGGCGGCGATCCTCGGAGTGCTGGCCGCTTCGCGGGACGGAAGCGCCACAATGGAGCAACTCAAGCACTGTGTCTGGGGTGCCGATGTGCCGGACGGCAGGGTGGCCCAGGGCCTCCGCGCGCTCCGCAGAAAGCTCGGCGACGAGGCTCTTCCGCGTGTGAATTCGCGCACCTGTGCCCTTTCTCTTCCGCGGGAGAGCGTGGACTACTGGCGCTTTTGCGATCTCGTGGCCGGGGCGGTCGGCTTGTCCCCACGGCGGTGCCTTGAGCGGCTCAGTACTGCATTGCGGGAGTGGCCGGACGGTTCATCGCTGCTGGGTCTGTGCGGCGGAGGTTTCCGTATGAGGCAGGCGGAACTGCGGACGGAGTGGAGGGCAGCGGTCATCGACCGCCTTGACGCCGCATTGCAGGTGGGGGACTTCGAGTGGGTCCGAAAGGAGGAAGAGCAACTGCGGGCCCTCCTTGGAGACGACGATGAGGGGCTTTTCCAGTGCCGCCTGATTGCGCTGACGGAACTTGGAGACGAGCGGAAGGCCAGAGAATTGGTCGCGTTGTGGAAGGGACGTAAAGGTCGGCCGGGCCCAGTACTCAAGCGCGTCTTCGAGACCGTTATGACCCCTCGTAGTCGACGCCCGCAGCGGTGGCCCGGCCGCAGCATGCCCCCGCCGCACCAGCTGCCCCCAATCCCTCGGCCGTTGCCGGGTCGCGCGGACCTGGCCGCCCGGATAGCAGCTGACCTGATCCAAGGGCAGAAGGAGGGGCGCAGTCCCGTGGCGCTGCTCAGCGGTATGCCTGGAGTCGGCAAAAGCGCCTTGGCGCTGCTCGTGGCTGACCGGCTGGCCCCGCACTTTCCCGATGCCGTGCTCTACCTGGGGTTGCGGGGTTTCTCGGAGCACGAGGATCCGATCGAGCCGGAAGCGCTCCTCGACCGGATCCTCTCAGACCTGGGAATCGGCGTGGAGACGGCCGGCTGCGAAGCGAAGAGCGGTGCTTTGCGCACGGCGCTTGCCCGGCAGTCCGTGCTCATGGTTCTCGACGATGCCGCCACAGCCGACCAGGTCCTGCCACTCCTGCCTGGCCACGGCACCAGTGGCGTGATCATCACCAGCCGACAGCGGTTGCGGAGGCTGGGCACGCAGCACGGTGCGTATATGTTCCAGGTCGGGCCGTTGCAGCGGGACGACGCCGTGGCGGCCCTGGAGCACGCGTTGAGCCAGGAACGACTGCGTCGGGTTGGGAAAGACCTCTGCACGCTCGCGGACCTGTGCGGCTGTCTGCCGCTCGCGCTGGTCATCGTCGCGGAGTTGCTCAGGCACCGTCCGGCAGCGGGCATCCGCGAGCTGGCGGACGAGCTGCGCCAGGAGCGAACCCGTCTGGAGGCGATGCGGCTGGCCGATGACGAGCTCGCTGTCCATCCCGTCCTGGAGTATGCAGTGCAGGCCCTTGCCCCGGATGCGGCACTGTTGCTCTGGCAGGCGGCCATCCACCCGGGACCGACCATCAGCTGGTCGGCGTTGCGAGGGTTGGAACGCGCCGGCGGTGACGATGGGGCAGTGGGGGCGATTGACGCCTTGGTGAGTGCCCACCTCCTGGAACCACTGTCCGAGGAGTCCGATCGCTTTCGGATGCACGACTTGGTACGTGTCTACGCCCGTCAGCATGCGCGGGAGCATATCGATAGGGCGGACGACGCTGTCGCGAGACGGACCGTTGAGCAGGTGCTGGAGTACGAACTGCACCAGGTCTGGGCTTGCGACCAGGTGCTCGACCCGGACCGCCGGCTCCCCGTCAAGGTCTCGGCGGATACCCGTGTGGACTGCCCGTCAGGGACCGACGAGGCGATGCAGCTGCTCGACGGAGAGTATGAGACAGCGATGGCGGTGGTTCAGCTCGCGATCGTCCGTGGCGCGAAGGAGTACGTATGGCTGCTGTCCATGGCACTGGTCACCTACCAGTGGCGGCGCGCCCTCTACGGTGAGGCACAACGCAACCTGGAGGCAGCCGAGTTCGTCGCCAGAACCATCGCGTCGGCCGCCGACCGGGCGATGGTTCACCGCATGATCGCAGGATGTATGTACGAGCAGCGGGCCTTTGAGGAGTCCGCCTGGCACCTGGAACGCGCCGTCGCCCTGAGCCGACAGGAACAGCACCACGATGCCGCCCAGTTGGGCCTGGCCTGCTCCCTGCACAGCCTCGGTATCGTGCGCCGTCGCCAGGACCGGCCCGGCCAGGCACGGGAGTGCTGGGAGCAGGCGCAGAAGCTGTTCCAGAGGCTGGGAGACGCCGCGGGGGAGGCCGCCACGCTCAACGCGCTCGGCACGCTTCACCACGACGACGGTGACGGTGACGGCGCCTTGCGTTTATGTACCCGGTCGCTCCGGATATTTGAGGGCATCGGCCATACCAGCGGGATGGCCAACGTCCTGACCACGCTCGCCAAGATCCACCTTTCCCGAGCGGAACGTGAACCGGCTCTGGCCTCGTACGCCCAAGCCATCCGGCTGTACCAGCAGCTGGACGACTGGCGGTACGAGGCAACGGTCCAGGAACGGTACGCCGACGCGCTGCTGACCAGAGTGGAAGACAGGCCGCGGGCCGTAGCGGCCCTGGAACGGGCCCTGGTGCTACGGGACCGGATGGGCGGTGAAGGAGCGCAGGAGCTGGCGGACCGGCTGGCCGGCCTTCGGTGACCGGTGCAGGATCCAGGTCACAGTGCGGGGGCGTGATGGCGGTAGTACTCGGTGGGGTCAGGGGTCAGTGGCTTGACCGGCGGCCTGCTCCCTACGGACGGCAGATAGGGGCGCACGGTGTCGAACACCTCGCGGATGCTGGGCCGGTACGCCGTGTCGCGGTGCACCATGGCCATTGCCAGGGGCCGGAACTCGCCCGGGATCAAGCGCAGTTCCTTGGGCGGGAGCACCGGGGAGTCCGGGCCGGGCCGTTCGCGTCCGGCCTCGTAAGGCAGGTGCATGATGGTCATCTCCAGGAGCATGCACCCGAGTGAGAAGACATCGGAGAGGGGCGTCACCCCCGTCGCCTGTGCTTCGCCCTGTTCCGGGGACCGGAATCCCGGTGTTCCGCAAGGTTCCATGGTGGGCTCGCCTGCCGCAACGGCCATGCCGAGGTCGAGCAACCGCAGCTGGCCGTCGGGTTGCAGCATCACATTTTCCGGTTTCACATCCCGGTGCACCATGCCATGTTCATGCACCTCACGTAGTGCCTCGCACAGCTGGCCGATGATCGAGGCCACCGTGGCCCGGTCCTTCAGCGGACGCGCTCCGATCATGGCGTCGAAGAGCAGGATGCCGTCTACGTACTCCATGACGATGCAGTAGCGGTCGCGGTACCAGCCGCTGTCGACGACCCGCGGAATCCACGAGGTGCCGGAGAGGAAGCGAGCCCTGGCCGCCTCCTGCACGAATCCGCGAATCAAGTCTCCGTAGTGACTGGCGGATTCGTCGATCCGGGGCAGCTGGAACTTGATGCAGACCGTCTTGCCGTCCCGGGTGTCGCACCCGGCGTAGACCTCCCCCTGTCCGCCGTACCCGAGAAACTTCACCACTTCGTAGTGCTGCATCACCACTGTTCCGATCACGTCTCCGACCTGCTTTCCGATCCGGGCCGTACGGGGGTTCCCTGCGGCCACCACCGATGGACAAGGAGCACACGCATGACAGAGTGCTGGTCCCCTCCCGATGGGGTGTACCGGAAGACGGACGTTGTCACCCTCTCTTTGGGCATGCTCAAGGGGGGTGCGTACCGCTGCCCCGCCGCCGATGCCCTGAAGGCCCGGGGCTACGCACCACAGCAGCCGGTCAGCCGCAATCGGGAAGACCTGGAGCATTTCGCACTCGGCCCCTTCATGACCGCCCTTGACGGAGCGGGGCGACGATCGGCACCCGTACATGACGGTCTGCGGCAGTGGACGGCGCATGCTGTGAGGCGCTACCGCCAGGCTTTCGGCCCGGAGGCGGAGGAGCAGCTGGCTGAGATTCGTACGCCCTGGGTGTATCGCCACCGGCTGCCGGAACCGGACATGCGGGGCGCTCGCGAATACCGCATCACCGCGTGGGGGCGCTGTCTGCACTCCGCCGACGGCCGGCTGCGCGAACTCCGGCTTCCGGTCCACCGGCTGAGTGGTGCGGAACCGAGCCGTGGGCGGACGGCCGCGGCAGCGCTGGTGCTGGCAGAGGCCGCGCCCGGGCCTCCGCCCGAACGTGTGCGGGTGGTGGAGTTCGCGTTGTTCGACGGCCGGGTCCGTATCTTGTTCGATGGCACGCGAGCGCAGGCCATCGCACGGTACCGGGACGAAGGCGCCGAGGCGGTGACGGCTCTGCTCGACAGTCGGGATTACCGGCCCGGCACCGCCTGCGCGGACTGCGCGTTCGTGGGCGTCTGCCCGGCACTGCGCCGCGAGCCCGGCCTGCTTGGGGTGTCCGCCCCGGGCAGACCGCGGCGCACCTGGTCCGTGACCAATGGCCGTAGTTACGCGCCGGCCCGTGGTGGATGCCCGGCCCGAGACCACATGCGGCGGCTGGGCCTTCCGCCCGAGGATGCCGTCGAGCGCAGCGCCGCGGCCGAACGTGGACGGGCCGTGCACGCCTACCTCGCGCAGCGCCACAGCCACGGTCCCCTCCGCCCGTGTGCCATCGGCGTGCCCGATCAGTGGGTGCCGGACGGGTTTGTGCTGCCGGACGAGGAACGCAGGCTCGGCGCGGTGCTGCTACGGCGGCACGCGGCGGTGTGCCCGGTGAGCCGGGTACGGGACCGGAGTGACGTGTGGGCCGAGCCGCGTGTGGTGCGTCATGACACCACCGCCGACGTCATGGTGATCGCCGCCCCGGACCTCCTCTACCGCGACGGCGGTTCCTGGGTCTGGCGAGAGACCAAGACGTCCATGAGCGATCAGCGTCGGCCGGGCGCATTGCTGGAGGCGTATCCGCAGCTGGCACTGGGGGTGTTGCTGCTCGCCCGTGGGAGTCTCGGGGGCTCACCCGTGCGCGCCCGGGTCGAATTGGAGGTGCTTCGGCCCAGCGGTGCCGATCTGGAGATCCTTGACCCGTTCACCCCCGTGGTCCGCAGCGCAGCTGATGAGGTCACGCACGCCCTTGCCGCCGATTGGTACACAGACGACCGCTATGCCGCTGCCCCCGGCGCCGCCTGCGCCCGGTGCGAGATGGCGCGCTGGTGCTCGCAAGGCGTCACAGGGGAGGCCACGGCATGACCTCCAGTCAGGCGACAGCCCATCAGACCTTTTCGCCGGAGGAACACGAGGGAGCGGCGCTCTTTCTCGAACTGGCGCGAGTCGCCGCCGATCTGGCGGAGCGAGAGCACCTGCGGACGTTCACCCTGCCCTATCCGCCCGCAGCCCAGCTCGCCCTGGACCACACGGTGTCGTACTGTCTGGCGCGGGGGCACACGCCGCCCAAGAGCGTGCCACAGCTGATGGCTTGGTGCCGAGAGCACACTGCGGGCGGCGCGCTGTTCCAGGTGCCGCCCACGCTGGTGACCTCCGGCGCTCTGCTGATCGCCCCGGTTGCTCTGCTGCCCACCAGGAGCTGCTGGGAGCTGGCCTCGGTCGGCCCTTCGGGGCGCGTGGAGCAGGAGGCGGTCCGCCTGCTGGCGGATCTGGCGGCGCGGTGTGAGACCCCGGCGGCATATGAACGCTGCCGTCGCTACCTGATGGAGCACCCCGTCATCGTTCAGCAGGA
The DNA here is from genome assembly GCF_044460025.1 of Streptomyces sp. NPDC050161. Taxonomy (NCBI): domain Bacteria; kingdom Bacillati; phylum Actinomycetota; class Actinomycetes; order Kitasatosporales; family Streptomycetaceae; genus Streptomyces; species Streptomyces sp. NPDC050161. The sequence continues at coordinate 122,030 of NZ_JBITJM010000024.1, forward strand.
CCGCATGCCCGCCCTCCCTCGCTCGCGCTGGAACAGGGAGCTGTGGAGCAGGGTCAAGAGCCTGTACACGCGGATCCCTGAGCACCTGTTGAGCGACCGCGCGCTCGTCCTGTGCGACACATGCGGACTGCCCGCCCGTGTGAAGTACGAAGCCGGCAGCGGACTTCCGGCACGGTGGTGTGAGAGGGAGCGCTGCCCAGCCGATACGCCGACCCGCCGGATCAGCAATCCAGGCCGCGCGCTCATCCTTCGGTGTTCCCTGCGAACCTTCCTGGTACTGCCCGGGCGGACGGAGCGGGCCGCTCTGAACGAGTTCGTCCGTGCGGAGATCACCCATGAGTTCGTTCCCGCGGGCCTGGGCGCCTACCGCGTCGAGGACGCCGCGTGCCGCAGCTGGCTGATGCGGGTGGACGACCGCCGGCAGCCCGCCGCGCTGGCCGCCCGGACCGCGGAGACTGACCCTGATCTGCCGGATCAGGTACTGGTCGTCGCCCCGGGCGAACTGGCTGCTGATCCCGGCTACCGCGCTGCCTTCGAGACGGCACTGGGTGCCGGCCGACGTCGGCGGACCGTCCTTACCGCCCCCGAGAACCTGGTGTCGCATCTGCGCGCTGGATCCACGCCACGAGAGGAGGAGCGTGACGATGCGTAGCCTCGCAAGGGCTCTGCACAATGAGCTGAACATGCTCTCGGAGCAGGCACCGCCGGATGTGCGCCGGACCGAACTGGAGGAGCTGTGCCTGGTCGAACTCGGTCTGCACCTCCAGCAAACCTGGATGCCGCACAGTCCCGCCGCGCAGGCCTGGGTGCTGTTCAGCGGCTACCCCTACGCTGCTGCTAGTGGTGTCCCACTGCCGCCGGATGCCGAGCACGTACGGTGGACTGTCCGACATGCGCTGTGGGCCCTGTGCCGCCCCCGCGCCTGGCACGAGGCCCTGGAGCGGTACCAGAGGCACATCGATCCGTTGCGCGGCTTCGATGTCACCGACCTGGACCAGCCAGCTGTGCGCCGCCCGTTATCCGTCGCCCTCGACCGCTGGAGCGTATACGACGCGCTGTTGTATAAAGCGCCGCCCCTGGTCGGGCGCCGCCCGGAGCCGGCGGGCACCGGGCCGCACGCCTTCTCGATGGGCCGTAGCCTGCCCGTGGTCAACCTGCCGCCGGCGCCCTCCGCGCCCCTGATCGCACACGATGTGGACACTCCGCCGCCCGGCGGGGGCGAACCTCTGACGTTCCGCCTTGCGGACCTGGAGGAGACCGCGGCGGCGATGGACGTGCGACAGCCCGGCCGGAACTGGGTCCGCACGCTACGCTCCTTCGACCTTTCGACCAGGACCGCCGAAGGCTTCGGACGATCCGACCGTTTCACCGTCGAGGGCATCCAGCACCTGCTCGGCATTGTCGGCGCTGGCAAGAGCACCCTCCGCGACATCATCGCCGTACACCTCGCCACCGTGTGCGCGAAGAAGGTGACCATCGTGGTCACCGATGTCCCGGAGGTGCTCAAACTGGTCCAGCTCTACAACATCCACACAGACGGCGCGGCGGCGCCCGTGCTCGGTGCCTCCGGCAAGGAACGGCATGCCCAGAGACTGCACCGCCGGCTGGCCGGACGGGGCGAGCACCGGCTGCTCGCCCATGACGATCCTGCCTTCGACCACCTCAGTACGGCCTGCACGGTGAACACTCTGCTCAGCGCCGGCCAGGTCCTCACTTTTGGCGAGGCGCCGTGCGCCGACCTGCGGCCGCCCCGGCGCCGGACAGCTGGCGAAGACGAGCCGCGGCAGTGGCGGAAGACTCCGGTGAGTTGTCCGTACTGGCCGACCTGCCCACGCCACCACTCCGCGCGCGAGCTGGTGCGGGCGGACATCTGGGTGTCCACTCCTGCGGGGCTGCTCGATGCCCGTCCGCCGCTTCCGCAGAACGGCGAGCGCATCCGATACCTGGAACTGGCCTGCCGCCGCAGCGACTTGGTGATCGTGGATGAGGCCGACCGTGTCCAGATGCAGCTGGACCAAGCCTTCGCCCCTGCCGTTCTCCTGGCCAGAAGTGACCGGGAGGACGGATTCATCGACGAACTGAGTGGGCATCGGATCCGCGAGCTGGCCGCCGGAGGCCGGACCCAGCTCTCCGACCGCGATGTGGAGACCTTCACTGCCGCACTGTCCACCGCGGAGACGGCGACCAACCGGCTCTACGCAATGCTGGTATCCGACCACGCACTGCGCCGCCGGGTGCGAACCGGCTACTTCAGCGCCTGGACGCTCCAAACCGGGCTGCTCGACGAACGGGACGCGCTGCTTGAGCGGGCGGGCAACCCGGAGGTCCCCGTCGCGCGCCAGGATTTGCGGAACCTGCTGGACGCCTTCCGCGACAATCCTTTTGGTGATCGTTCGCGGCCTCTCTCCGAGCACGTCGCCAACCTCATCGGCCTGCTGTCCGAACTACTGCACACCAGCAATCCGGACCGGACGGCGCAGCGTATGCGGACGGCCGCGGACAAGCTGTTCGCTCTGGAGCCGTGCATGGCTGTCAAGCGAAAGGAGTACGCGCGGAAACTCGCCGAGTGGGAGCGGCGGAAGGTTCACCCGCGGCCGGCTGGGCGCAAGCGGAAGGCTGCGCGTCCGGAAACCCCGGAGGAATGGCGGTCCGGATTCCTCAAGCGCTTCGAGTTCACCCTGTTGTTGTCCGCTCTCGAACCGAAGCTCGCCCTGGTCAATGCGATGTGGTCCCGAGTTGAGGCGGCACTCAACCTCCGCCACAACTCCATGTACCGACGCCCGGACGACTACGGACCGGTCGTTCCTGAAGCTCCGATGGGCAATGTTCTGGGCTTCCAGTTCCATGTGCCGGGGGAGGACGAAGGCGGCGTTCGCAGTGGGGAGCTGCGGTTCTTCCGGTGCAGTGGTGTCGGCCGGGAACTGCTGCGGGCGATGCCGCGCCTGTCCACGGTGGACGGGCTGCCCGGCACGCACGTGTTGCTCATGTCCGGCAGCAGCTGGGCCGGCAAATCCAGCCGTTACCACATCCCGGTAGCGGTCGGCGTCATCATCGAGCCCCCACCGGAGGTGATCGGCCGCATCGAGGCGGAGAGCCGAATGCGCTTCGAATTCATCGAGGACGAAGGGGAAACACTGAGGATCTCCGGCAGCGAGCGGGAAAGCCGTCGGGAGAAACTACGCCGTATCGCGACATGGCTGGGTGCCAGTTTTGACGAGGAGCTGCACGGTGGCCCGCTCGAACGGGAGCTGCTGACCGCCGGTGATAAGAGGGATCAGATTCTCCTGCTGGTGGGCAGTTACGACGAGGCGCGGGTCGTGGCCGACACCCTGCACAACCTGAACATGCGCTGGAAGGATCGGGTGCTGCGGCTGGTCTCGGACGACGAGGACATCGAGGAAGGGCCGGGAGACGGCGGAAACTGCGCGCGAGTGCTGCGCCGGGGGGACGTCGAACACCTCAAGGACGGCAGAGCCGATGTGCTGGTGGCCCCGCTGCTAGCAGTTGAACGAGGCCACAACATCCTCAACGAATCCGCCGAGGCGGCCATCAGCACGGTGTACTTCCTTGCCCGGCCGAACCCACACCCCGACGACCTCGCCCTGGCAGTCCACGCGATCAACGACTGGATCGTCCGGGCCGTGGACGGCGGAGAGTTCGCCGCCTGGGTCGGCGCAGCTCCCTCCCTGACCGAAGGTGCCCAGGAGGTCCGCCGCTTGGCCCGTTCACAGTGGTACAGGGTGCTGCGGCGCAGTATGGCGTGGAGCCGCCTGGGCGATGACCGAGAGCAGGTCACCTGGGACATGCTGGTCCTCGTGTGGCAGGTCGTCGGACGCCTGGTCCGCGGCGGCGTACCCGCCCGTGTGGTCTTCGTGGACTCCGCCTTCGCACCGAACAGGGCCGCCACGCCTCCTCGACCCGACGACCACAAGTCCAGTCTCTTGCACAGCATGCAGCACGTCCTGCGTCCGTACTTCACCAACGCTGCCGGCGTCTCGCCGCACGACCGCTACATCGCCCGCGCCCTCTATGCCCCACTGTGGGCGATGCTCGACCGCTGCCTGCGCTCGTGACCCCGTACACCGAAACCGCGACAACCGGCCGACGCGCACTGCGCACGAGGAGGCATCACCGTGTACCGAACGATCCGGACCACGGCCTACGAACCCGACCCCGAGCACGGCCCGTGGACCGAAACAGGGCATGTCCTGGACCTCGGCGAAGGGCTGCACGACGCACTGAGTGACCTGCACACCCGCCTCCACGGAGATGACGGCAGGCCGGCCCGGTGGCCGGTGCGCCAGCTCAATGCCCTGCTGCGGGCCACAGCTCCTGGAGTCATCGCGACGGCACGCGGCGACGCCACCGACTTTCGCGCTTGGCGGCTCTATGCACGCGAGCCGGTGCCCCAGGAGGTCGTGACGCCGGTCATCGGCACTTGGACGGCCGGGCTGCTGTCTGACCACGACGGCGGGGAGGGCGAAGGCGACCGGATGGAGCTCGAGGACAAACAGCTGCAGGATTTCGACCGGGCCCTGGCAGACATGCCGGGGTGGCGCACCGAGATGGTGGACCTCACCGAGACACGGACCTCCCCGGGCGGCACCGCCGAACCCGCACACCGGCTGTACCACCTGCTGCCGGAGTGGATCGCCTTCCGCCTCGCCGCCCGCCCCTACCGCAGCCAAGGCGCCGAGCTCCGCTTCCGCGTCGTGAACTGTGAGCACGGCGCCGAGTTGATCTCCTGGCCACCCCAGCGCTTCGAACACCGGAATCAGACCTGGTACTACTCGGCCCTCGTCCGCGTCGCCGCGCACACGGTGCCATTCGCCGATCGCTTCCGCGTCCACGTGACGACCAGCATCCGCCGGTGGGCCACTCAGTTGGACGTCCGCCGCTGGGACCTGAACGGGGCCAGCGTGCTGCTGAACGCGCCGCTGCCCTGGCCGGTCGGTCCGGACCGTGGATACCGGCTCACTGGCAATACCCTTGGCTTCGACAGGAAACAGGGGCGGGTGGTCTGGCGTCGCCACAGCCCCGCCCTGCTCCTGCCCGACCTTGATATCGTCAGTAGCTATCCGGAACCGGACGCGCTGCTCGCCGCACCGGAAAAGTGGATCAACGGCCAGCAGCACATCTCCGCCGGAATCGTCTACAGCCCGTCGCTCGGCCCCCACACCGTCGGCCCTGGCCTGATGCCCAAGGAACGCGCCGCGTTGGACGTCTGGGTCGAGGACGGACTGCGGCCCGTTCTGCGACGTGTCCCAGACCTCACGCGGGTCACCCGACACAACACCCCCTCGCTGCTTCCCCGTTCGGCCCCGGCCGACGGGGGAGTGGCGCGGGAGGCCTGCCAAGTGCTCGCCCGCAGAGAAGCGCTTGTCGGTGCCTTGGACAGCAGCCCGCTGGAGGTCGACATCTTCTGGCAGTCACCGGAGACGCGGGCTGAATTGCTCGCCGCGCTGCCGGATGCCATCGGGCTGCCGCCTGGCCGGAAGGTCGGTAGCAGGACGGAGGACGTTTGGCGTTGGCAGGCCGATGGTCTGGACATCCGTGTCCGCGTCCGTCCTGCCGGGGCCCTGGCCTCCCGCCTGGAGATCTCGGACGACCGCTGCCGCCCCCGTGCTGCCCGCCTCGCCGAGGCCGTCGTCGACCGATGCGCACTCGTGGCCGATCATCTGGTGCCGCCCCGGGATGCGAAGGGCTTTGCGATCATCGAGATCGGTGACAAGGCCCGCTTCAAGGCCACACCGGACGCCGATCCCAAGCACGCGCTGCGCATCGCCTGCGCACGCCAGGGACGCCTCAGCCAATTCATCAACCTCCCCGCGGACGCGGAGAGCACGCTGCGCCATCGGGCACGCTGGGTGTGGCTCGATGCCTTCCGTCAGCTCGGGGCCGTCTGCCCGCCCGCGCACAGGGTGGGTGCCGGCATCCCGGGTGATCTTCAGTACGCCGCCCTGTGGCTGGTGCGTTACACGCGGAAGGGCCCTACTCGCTGCCCGGCCCGGCGCCTCATCGCGGTACGCGTCCGTCCCGATGATGGCCCCGGCGCCATCCGCGGCTGGGATCCGGAGCGGGCCGACTGGGTACCTTATCCGCAGCTGCTGCTTTCGCTGGCCGAGGACGCCGATGCCACCCAAGGCCCGGCGCCCGGAAACGGCAGCTGCTTCGCGCGGAGAACGGAGCAGCAGTGGCAGCGGGAGATCGAGCGGCAGATCAAGACCTTGCTCTACCAGCTCCGGGACCGGCCGACCCTGCTCCTGGCCAATTCGGAAAACCTGCGCCAGGCATGGCCCTGGCTGCGCAATAGCTCCCTTGTCAAGGACATGCTGGGCTTCAGCGCCGCCCCGGACCAGCGGCTCGCGGTCCACGGACCCGACCTGCGCGTCGTGCTCACCCGGGACGGGAACACCCGCGCGGAGGTGCCTGAATGGTATGCACATGACGGCAAGGGCAAGGCGGGCTTCGCAAAGGGAGTGTGGGGCCCACCCGACCTGGACAACCGCGTCTTCGCGAGCACGGCGGATGTGCCTCACACGGCGAGGCTGCCCAAGGGCCTCATGAAGCTCGTGCCCACCGCAGCCGGGCCGAAGGCCCCCGGCAAGAGCGCCTGGAACCCTGTCTTACTGGAGCTGACCGTGCTCGGCTGCCTGTCAAAAAAGGCATTGGCGGACACCGGAAGGGAGGACGGCCAACCTGACCGGCCCGCCGAGTGGGCTACCCTCGCCCACCAGCTTCGCTTCCATGACGACTACCCGCCTCTGGCCCGCCCGCTTCCGCTGCACCTCGCCCGGCTGGCAGGCCAGTATGTCCTGCCCCTCGCCACCGCCCGCCCTCCTCAGGAAGCCGGCCCGACCGCGCCTCCGCAACCCGCCTAATCCGCCGTGAGGAGCGGCCGGGGCCGTGCATGGTGATCCGGACAGGAGCTGGTGGTATCCGGCATGAGCGTGTCGCAGTGGACGCAGGTCCATTGCCGTGCCGAGACGGCCAGTGTTTCGCCCCACGTGTGCCGGATGTCGGGTGGCACCGGGGGCGCCAGGGACGCAGCTGCCTTCGTTCGGACCAGTAGATCAGGGTCGGCGAGCAGAGCCACGACACCGCGATGCCTCTCGGTGCCGATGAACCTGCTTGCCCATACCCGGGCTGCCCCGGCGAGGGTAGCGGGGGCGTGGTCGGGTAGCAGTGGTGAAGGCCAGCGGTGAGTAAGCAGCATCGCGGTTCGTATCCGAATCATGGCCGACAGCGCGGGCAGCGTAGAAATCAGCCGGTCGCGGTAGCTGTTGGGCAGTCGGCAAGCGTTCCCTGCCAAGCGCAGCGCCGGACCCGCAAGCCAGGCGTTGTCGCTCCGGAGGGCACGGAGGACGAACATCGGCACCGGTCGTGTCAGAGGCCGGCCTGGAGCGGGGATCACGGCCGCTGGAGCAAAGGAGCAGGCCCCAGTGGGGACGTTGTGGATCTTCCCCGCGCAGGCTGCGTAGTTTCAGGCCGCCGTGCTGCTGGCGCGGGCACTGCTGATCGCTTGAACGATGCTGTGTTTCCCGGCGGTTGCGGGTAGTGGCCATGGTCGCTGCTGGCGGCCGGGCAGGTCCGGCGGACCGCAGCACGGCGATCATCTGCCCCACCCGATCGGGTTCACGCACGAGTGCGTGCTTCCCAATCTTGAAGTCAAGCCGCATGAGTTGCTGGGGGCGACTTGGTAGCACCGTCGGTCACGGATCAGTGCCCAGAAGACGTTGACTCGTCGGCGCGCGAGCGCGAGCACAGCCTGGACGTGGCGCTTGCCCTCGGCTCGCTTCCTGCCGTAGAAGCGGCGCGAGTTCGGGTCGCTGCGGATGGTGATCAGCGCGGAGGCGTAGAAAACGCGTTGAAGGCCGCGGTGGTACTGCTGTGGCCTGTGCCGGATGCCGCGGGACTTGCCGGAATCGTGCGGGGCGGGGGCCATGCCGGCGAAGGCTGCCAGCCGGTCCGGAGTGCCGAACGACGCCATGTCACTGCCGACGACGGCAAAGAACTCGGCACCAGAAGAGAGCCGATCCCGGGCATGCTGGTGATCACTTCGGTGAGTTCGTGGCGGCGAAACCGGCCCTCGATGAGCTTGTCGACTCCCGCGATCTTCTCGTTGAGGGTCATCATCGCCTCGACCAGCGCAAGCACCATCGAGGCGATGGCCGCTTCGCCGGGAACGGCCGTCTGCTGTCGCTCGGCAGCTTCGACTGCGCTGGTGGCGAGGGAATCGGCGTTGCGAACGCTGCGGGTTCGCAGCCACTTCGTGAGGTGTGTCAGGCCGCTGCGGCGGATGGCCGCTGGGGTCTGGTAGTCAGTAGCACGAGTGGCCCCTTGGTGGTCACATCCAGTGCGCGTTCCAATGCAGGGAACATGCTGGTCAGCGTGGCGTGGAGTCGGTTGATCGACCGGTTGCGGTCGCATGCGAGGTCGGTGCGGCCGGCGGCGAACAGCTTGAGTTCGGTGGTGATTTCGTCGCTGGGACGTATGGACTTGAGATCGCGGCGGACGCGGGCCTGGTCTGCGATGACCAGCGCGTCGCGAGCGTCGATCTTGCCTTCGCCTCGATAGCTGTCGGAGGCCCGGTTGACTGCACGGCCAGGGATGTAGAGCAGTTCCTGGCCGTGGTTGACCAGGAGGCAATCAGCAGCGCGGCTCCGACGTCCGCCATATCGACCGCCCAGGTCGCCTCATCAGCAAGGGCGAGAACACCGGCGAGGAGCTGGAGGAGTTCCGGCTCATCGCGCTCCAGTCGTTCGTCGTTGCAGTACACGCCACGGACGACCTCGTCGGCATTGCCTTACACAGCGACTTGTTCGCATTTCCCAATCAGCGGCCTGGCCGCCGTGGGATGCCGGGCGGCGAGGCGAGCTCAGCCACGGATGGCAGCCGCCTGAAAGCCACACCCAGCACCCCTGGGCGACCCAACCCTACGAACGGCTCGATCAACCTGTCCACGAACGTAAGGCTGCCTGACGGACGCTGTGGCGAGGGTCGTCCGCAAGGAGCGCCAAGAGCTCCCGGACAAGGGCAGAGCTGTCGGCTGCGATGCGGGCGGCCGCCTCCGCCAGGGTGAGCCGCACCTGGAAGTCGTCATCGCCGGCGAGGCGTCGCGCGGTCTCGCCGTGGCGATTTGGATCCCTCATACACAGCACTGCACTGAGCTGACGGACGTGGACACTGGCATGCGCGGCGAGCAGACCGGCATCGACCGCGGCGGCGACCTCTGAGGGAAGACTGTTGATCGAGTGCGCAGCGGCATTCACTTCGGATGTGTCGTCACTTCGGAACAGACCGACCGCTTGGTCCCTCACCCATTCCTGCTCCGCGGCTGTGGAGGCCGCAGCGACGGCGAGCCGCAGCCCGTGGCCGCGAAGTGATGCGGAGCCTATGTGGGACCGGAAAGCGCTGAGCGGGTGGCTGTTGTGGGTGAGTACGTCGAGAGGAGTCATGCCCTGTTTTCTCAGCGTGAATTCCTTGCCGTGCGAGAAGGCTGTCCGCCGTGCTTCGCCGGACAGCCCGATCACGAGGTTAGCGGCAGCGGTCAGCGCTTCTTGGCGGTTCATCACCACCTCACGGATGTCGTGAGCGATGTTCAGGACCGCTTCCAGGCACGCGCGGCGATCCGCCTCATCCAGACTGCCGGCCAGATAGGAGGCAGTCACAAGTCCGGTTCCGATGTAGGCCCGCCCGCGGGTGGGTTCGGGGCGGCTCAGGATACGATCGCGAGCTCTTTTCGCCAGCTCCCGAGCGGACGGGCTTTCCGGGGCGACCTCATAGCGGAGGAGATCGGCCAGATGATGATCGATGGTGGACGGTTCGCCAATCCGTGCGCGAAGGGCTGCCTGGTCCGCCGTGGAGAACCCATCGTGCCCGGTGGGTTCGCCGACGCCGTATCCGTCTCGGGACGGGGCTCCGAGCAGCCAGAGTGCCCGGTCACTTGTCATGAGCGAGATTGCCTTCTCCGCACCGTACGCGGCAAGGTCAATCAACCGGGAGAGAGCGATGAAGGCCAGCTGGGGATGTGCGCAGGCGATGGCGACGCAGGCAGTCGCATGCTCATCATCCGTGGCGGAATAGTGGTGAGGCTCACGCGGAACGTCGGGTGACAGCAAGTCCAGTACGGCAATGGCCTGTTCCTGGGTGCCGCGCGCAGCGAGCCGGCAAGCGCTCTTCGCTGATTGCAGGGTAAGGGCGTACCCCGGTGAGTCGGTGAGCTCCCCGGCCCTGCCACGGATGGCGAGGCCGGTGAGTTCTCCGAGGAGCGCTCCACAGGCGGCATCATCGATGAGGTCTGCTTGCTCCGCAATAGTGACCGCCCTGGCGTGGAGTACCCACCATGGTGCATCCTTGAGTTCTCCCACAGGTAAGGAATCTTGCACAGATTTCGCGAGTTCTCTGATCCGGTTCGGCTTTCCTGCACGCTGATAGCAGACTGCAGCCACAGCAGGTTCTTCGTTGCCCCGGTACAGGTCGCCGAGAAAGGCGAGAGCCTCCATCTCATCGGCCCAACTGCCGGTTACGACACTGTCGATGAGCCAACGGCGTGCTGACAATACGGCCTCAATGGGCTTATTGTTCACCGCGGCCGACATAGCTTGCTCCTGGGGGTCGCGCACGCGGTCCAGCAGGCACCTGGTCCCCGTTGTGCGGAGCGCTTGAGCGAGGCGATGCTCATCGTCGATTTCCGTGGTCAACGGGCCGTATTGGACATTCACGCCACGGATTGCGTAGAGCCAATCGGCTGCCTCCCCGGCGAGCCCGGCACGAATGCCGTCGTGAACCGCGTCCCGCCACGCCTCCAGCGCTTCATCCGCCCGGCCTTCGAGGCAACACCTCCGTGCCTCGCGCGCACTGATCAGCGCTGCATGACGCCCCGATACCCGGTGCCGCCTGGCCGCTTTCGCAAGCTCCCACCGCTCTTCGGTGTCGTACTCGGCCCGGACGAGCCGAAGACGTAGCGCTACCTCGCCTTCGGCGTGTGCTGGGCTCGTTTTTTCTGCCTGACGCACGGCGGAACGCAGCAAGGCATCGATGGCGGCGAGCTCATCCCGGGCGACTGCCAGCAGATGTTCGGCGAGGAGCAAAACCAGCAAAGGCCGGTATGAAGGCTCTTCGGCCGCTGAATCATCAAGAGCAGCACGAAGCTTGGTGGGAGTTCCCACTGGGTGGAGAACGTCGTTCACTGCGGCGACGATGAGACGGGTATGTCGTGCTGTGGCAGCTGCCCGCGCTGTGCCCGAACCTGCGGTTTCCCGTGCCAAAGTTTCCAGCAAACGCGCAAGCTTCCGGGGCTCGAAGCGGTCTCCGCGGTGCAGCGCCATAGCGGCGAGGTGAGCTGCAATGCTGGCGGCATCATCGAGCCGTCCGGCCTCTCGGAGCGTCTCCATCTGCTTACTGCGCAGCACTGTTGCATGTCCGCGATAACCAGCCTGGTCGAGTCCACTCGCCAGCTCGCCGTAGATCCTGGCGGCCCTGGCAGGGTCCTCGGTGCGCTGAGTATCCGCCTCGCACAGGGACAGCGTCATGTCAGTGGTTTTGAGCGGGCCGATGAGGATCCGTTCTGCCTGCTCCTGCAAGTCGGGTGGGGGCACGGGCACCCCTGGCAGCGGTGCTCCCGTGCAGAACACATCTGCTGTCTCTCGCGTCCAGAACCGTGCTACCACATCGGCGTGGAAACGCAGCTCCTCATTGAGGATCTCCGAACCCCAGACATCCAGCTCAAGATCTCGGTGCTCGTCCTGCAGCCGAGACAATTCGTGGGCGATCTCTTTGTGCTGTGTATTGTCCGAGGTGATGACGATCAGCCGGTAGGCGCCGAACGGTTGACGACCCGCTGTGAATTTCTCTACAGCCAGACGCAGATCTCGGGCGGTGAAGTCCCGATAGTCCTTGCACTGCACCACGGTGTACCGGCCGTCAGGCTCTCGCCCGGCAAGGTCAATACCATATTGACGCTGACCATGTAGGCCGTATCGACGGAACCTGATTCCGCGGAGACCCAGGCTGCGTTGTAGGACGGCCAACACCAGTTTCTCGAATCGCTCCCATCCGATGTGCAGATTGAGATCTTCGGCCGGCGGCGTATTCCCGGGTGGCCCAGGGTCTGGTGGCGTGCGGAGGTTCTCGTCGAGTAAGTATGCGACCCACGGGTCTGCTTCGGGGCAGAGGGCGCGGTTACCTGCGTCGGGAGTGTCGGACTGGTGCGGACTTGGCGGCGTCACCCGCCCAGTCTGCCTCGTCGGGGCCTATGGGATGGGGCAATTAGCAAGAAAGGCGAGAACGGCTTCAAGTAGACGCTGGCCCGGCTCCTGTGTTGGGGAACATGTCCATCATCCGCAGTCGGACTGTGCCGGAGGCCACCAGTTCGCGTGCCCGGTCCGCGTACTGTTCGGTGGCGTAGCGGACTGCGGCGGCCAACGCAAAAACTCAGCCTGGAGGAATGCACCGTCTACCAGTCGCAGGCCGCCAGCCCAGCAGCGAACGCCAGCAGTACAGGCCGCCCAAGTTCCGCATCGTTCAAAGACCGGTCCAGCAGAAGTGTACCGCTGTCGGCGAAGCTGAACGGCAGGTGTCTGCAAGCCCTGTCGGGCCACGTAAATTTGGCCATCCGGCTGTTCGATCACGACCGATTCGTGGAGGCGGGGTGCTGCGATGCTCTGAACGCATGCCTGAAGAGTTTTTGCCTTGGGACGAAGAAGCCTGCTGAGCGGGCACCGAGTAGGGGTCTCGGCATGACCGGTGCACCTGGTGTGCAGGGCCCTGGAAATCAGTCGGGAACAGCGAAAATCATTCCCCAGATCGCGGCAGATTTCCTAGCCCTTCCCCAGGGCACCGGAGCACATCGGGGCTGAGGGAGCGGTGGGTGCACATTTGGCGCGGTGTTCCAGCCGGGCGTCCTGACGCCGATGCTAACGATCTGGTGCATGGTTGGCGGTAGCGGGTCGAAACCTTGAGCGTTGATCACGGTCTGTGTGGTGAGGGCCGGGCTCAAGACAGGACAGCCGATTAAGCGGTCAGTGACCGCTTACGATCACTGACCGCAACGACACCCCTTGGACTCATCCATCTAGTCAGCCCTGCAGTCCGCAAGACACTCGGTCAGATTCACCGCACCCCATCGCCGGAAGACCAGGTCAGCGACCTACAGCAACCATCGTCGCAGGTCTCCTACCTGGCCCAGTACCAGGAGATGATGAAGGCATCGATTTGCGAGGGCCTCTGCTGGCCTGGCCCACAGAGATGCAAGGGCTTCGAAGCGTCGCCAAACCAGTGGGGGGGGGGGGGGCGCCCCCCGGGGGGGCCCCCCCCCGGGCCCCGGAGGGACAAAAACGGACACGTGGGGGCCGTGACACAAAAATGCCCCCACGGGGGGTACC